>NZ_JBHLUA010000013.1:0-48511 GCF_042433895.1 Mesonia maritima
ACTGTTGAAGCATTGCAATTATTTGTGCTTCTGTAAATCTGCTTTTCTTCATAACTTAAAAATAGTTGATTTTTAAACTGTATGAAAAACAGGGAAGCCTTCAGACTGATTAATTATTTAAGAAACATTTAAGGTTGATTATTGAAAATTACCTGTTATTTCAATGACTAAATTCTGGAAGATTTATTTGGTGTTTTCAATTTCTCCAAAAAGATCTTTCAAAGAAATTGAAAAATACTTACAGATTTCGGAAAGGGTACTAACCGTAATATTGGATCTGTTAGCTTCAATTCTTGCAATATGGATTCCGAGATCATTATAGACTTCTTCTTGAGTAAGCCCTTTTTCATTTCGTAATGCTTTAATCTTTAAAGCAATTTTTTCTAGTAACTCAATATTTCTAATCTGTTCTCCCATTGATTTGGGAAAATGGAAATTTTTATTAATATTTGTAATGACAAAAACGTCATTTATATGAAGAAAATTTTTATATCTATCTTGCTATGTGCTTCATCTTTGCTCAAAGCTCAAACCACTGAAGAATTACAAAACGAAATTGAATATTTGCAGGAGATTAATTCCACGTGTAGTCTCTTAAATACCAATGCAGATATAGAAATAGTCAACAGCAATGATGATTTAGATTTTAAAGTTATTTCTGTAACGGGATCTACAGATGCACAAACTATCACGCTCAAGTTTTTAATAAAACATGAACTTGTTAATAAAGAGTTTGATCTTCATCTCGCGTCGGGAAAACCCATAGCATATAATATTGTAGGGGAAGGTCTAGAGTTTAAATCGGCCACTTTTCCTAATTCTCCGAACCAACTTCATCGGGGAGTAATAAGCGTAAAAGTACCAACCAACGTTGCGGTTCAAGGGCAAATTAAATTTCAAAATGTTCTTCCCGGTACCACTCAATTATCCTATATAGGATTGAATTATTATTTACTGAATTTAAGAGGAAATAGAGATCGAAAAAATTATAGAATTGAAATTAGAAACATATCTGTGGATTGGAATTAATAATTAAAATAACATAGCATCTTATTATGAATTGATTCCAGAATATCGCCAATATTTAATCATTAAATTCAAGATAAATAGATTACAAAACGGCGTGGGCTGTGCTTGTTTAGTGATAGGTGTCTGGCGATACCTTTGGAATCAGCGAGTTCAGTTCCACGCTTTTTAAATAATGAAAATCCTTAAAATCGTCAGCATGAGTACATTACTTTATATCCTAAAATTTAAGAACCATAAGAAAATAAAAATCGGGGTCACTACTAATCTTATTTATCGAATATCTCAAATCGAAAAAAAGACTGGATTTAACGTTGATTATTATCAATCTAGAATAGTCACCAATTCTAGCAAAAGAAAAATAACATTATTAGAAAGAAACCTTTTAGAGATCACCTTGGATTTTAAGTATCATTTTAGCAAGGATATTGATTTTGCGGGAAAGCAGGAGTTCAGACAAGACAATTGCCTTAATTTAATCTTACAATATATAAGTGATCAGAAAGATTATGGAATGAAATATAAAATTTACAAAGGAATTGATACTTGTGGTTTGTATAATCATAAACTTCCTAAAGTTTATTTTCCGATAGAAATTACCTTAAATTTACTTTCTCGCGTACTTGCAGAAGATCTTGTTGAGTATTGCAACGAAAACGATTTAAATGTATTAGAAATATATAATCAGGCTATATACGAATATGCAGTCAGAAATGGTTTTGATCGGAAAGATAACCCAATCCAAGATTATCAGCATTTTTTTAAAGTATAAAGCATTCTTTTCCCTTGTCTAATAAATCATCCAAGAGAATTGATTATATTTCTTTTTTGATTAGTTTAGGTAAACCCTATGAAAATAATCTAAAGAGCTAGAAAAGGTTCCTTAAAATTGTAAATTACCTTTTCCTTAGCTTTTTCAATAAACTGGTCAGTATTAATTTCAATTGGATCACGCCCCTGAATGTGTTTGCTTTCTTCTTCAATTCTACTTATTTTTTCTAAACATTCATCGATAAAACAATTTTGATGAAAAGTTTTCATTGATTGATATTCATACTCTATTTCCTGTTCTAATTCACTTCGGGAGTATTTTTCTTCATATTCAGATAAATTGTTCATTAAGTTTAATACAGCGCTTGCAGCACACCGACCAAGTTCACTATTTGTATTCCATTTGGGATGAGCTTTATTTAAATAACTCACAATAAAACGGTAAAGATCTTTACCGGTATGTTCCTCTAGTTGGTAATAATCTTCGTGTTCTTCATAATTGTCAAGGTATTCTCGGTATAACCAATCTATTTCTGCATTTGTAAACATAGCTAACCTTTTTTATCAAGATAAAACTTTTTGAGTAGTACCGCAAAGAAATAACGTTATTATGTAAAATAAAAATTTACCAATTCTCGATATAAATGAGAGCATTCTCATACCAGCTATGCTTATTTGCAGCTTCAATTAACCGATTCTCTAACTTAATTTGACCTTCCTCTGAAGATTCATGATAAAGTTGTAGATAAGCTATTTGATACATAGTTTTTTCTCTTGCTTGTTCAATAAAAGTAAAACCATAGAACACAATGACAGTAGTTATAGAAATCGAATATAAAAGGGATTTTAAATTTTTTTTAGAATCTTCATTAAAAATAATTTCTCTTTTGTTGGGACGTTTTGGGATAAGGTTTATAAGCTTTCTAAGCTCCTCTTTTAGCTTTTTGTGGGAATTCAGATTTTCATTTTGAATTTCTAAAAGTTCACGATAAAACTTCTGATCATTTTCTATTTTTTTATTATACTTTTTAAATTCATTGTTCAATTCGTGGGCTTTTATTCCTTTAAAAGCATTTGCTACTTTATTAATCGATGCATCTTTTTGATGAGTTCTCTGGATTAATAAGTCAATTTTTCTCTCCAGTCTCTCTATATTATTTTCCATTTCTTTACATTTAAGTTATTTTGAACAAATTATTACTTCCTCTAGAATTGAATCTATGGATTCATAAACCTCTTCTTCCAGTTTTAAGCTTTTCTCAAGGACGATTATATCGTTTAATGCATCTCGGTAGCCTCTTTTCAAATGGTAACATTCTTTAAATTTATAGCATGGATCGTAGGGGTGGATGTGATCTACATCTTTAAGTTTCTGTTTATCAGCAGAAGTGATATTATAAATCACCTTAACTTTTCTGATTAATTGGTCAAGAGTAAAATCCGATCGGATACTTCCCTTTTGAAACATCCTTTCCATATAAACAATTATACCCTTTCGAGCTGAGATTTTTAATTTCTTAGGTAATTTAGTAGAGACTTCCTTTATTTTAAATGCTTCTTCCATTGCATTTCTCATTTCCTCCATCGAGAAAACTTCCTTATTATTATTAATTAAATTTGTAAAGCTATCGACCATTTTTTCATATTTTATTTGTTCTTTAATTTTTGCGTTCATAATTATAAATTTGGTCCTTTTGAAATATTTTTTTCAATTTTTTGTTGCATACCATTTCTGATGATTTCATAAATAAACTTTGAGTACACACCTAGTTTTTCATTATATAGATGAGGGTTTTCAAGAAACTCAAGTCCTAGTAATAGTTGTCTTCCATATGTAGAATTTTGCCTGAATTCGTTTTTAAAAGCCTGAGAAATGAATAAAAATTCTTTTTTTGACATATCTGAATGAAATCGTTCACATCTATCTAATGCATTATAAAAATGATTTTGTAGGGTTCTATTGTTAGACTTCGCTTCTACTAAAAAAGATTTTTTATGTTCGGTGTTAATGTTTTTAAATAAAAGAGTTGATAGAAATTTAGAAATATAATTTCCGAATTGGAACATTCTAATACCCGTAATAGGTTCAACTAGTAACTCAGTAGCTACATTCAGATAGGCTTCGTTGAACACTATGTTTTTAAATTTTATTTTTTCTTTTCTCAAACCTTCTAATAATGACTTTTTATAAGAATCAAGTTCGTCCAAAGATTTATACATAAAGCATAAAGCTGCGTATTCAAAATAGGTTAAACTAAATTCTTTGTCATTATTTGAATAAAATAACTGGTGGTAAGCTAGGTTGCAGATAATCGACTTGTCATCTTGGGAAGATAAAGGAATACTAAAATTTGAATAAAAATTTTCAAAATTATTTTTATTAAAAAAAACATTAGGTAGATAATCTTTCATTTATTCAATTGTTTTTCGTATGTATATTAATAATATGTGTTTTTTTTAACCTGATACACATATTATTGATATTCAATTAGTTATCAATTCAAACTTATGTAATTAATATTTTCTGAAGAAATTTTTTTTTCATTTTTTTTATCTATTTAAGGTCAGTAAGACTGTAAACCTTTGATATCCGTTTTCTTATAAAAGTTTTAAAAATCCAAAGGTTAGGGAATTGAAATTTGCAATTCCCTAACCTTTGTTCTTCACTATTACTTGCGCCTACATTTGACATCAATTAACAACAAATTATTTTGAATTATGAAGCCAAAATTAATGCTCGTAACAGAGAAAGGAATGCAAGAATTTATACCGCTCACACGATATGAAGAATTGCAAACACGATTTGAGAAACTATCGAACGAAGAAAAAACTCAAAAAGCGGAAAAGGAAAAACTCTATACCATGACACAAGTTTTAAAAATTTTTAAAACCAGTCGACCTACCATTTACGCATGGGAGAAAAAAGGAATTCTACATCCTATTCGAATCGAAGGTCGGGTTTACTTTAAAGCTGACGATTTGGATAAAATGATAGATTCAAAAAGGTGATTTATTTCCCTTTTGTTATTCCGAAGCAAATTCAGAAAACTTTTTTAAACTGAATTTCTGAAGAAGATAGCACCTAAAATTACGATTTTAAATCTACTGAATAATCATTTATAAATTTTCCCTTTTAAAATTATTATAGACTCTTTGGTAAAAGTTCTAATAAGAATTTTGTTTTCGAAAATGGACTTTATTTAAACAAAAAGGGAATAAACAAGCTTTTATAAAGCTTGGGCAACTTTTAGTTGCAGCAAGTGGTGTTTTTGCACTCCTTAACGTGAGTACAAAACTAAGATTATTCGCTAAAGCTCATACAAATGAAAAAAAATCATCGAATACAATTACGCCTTACGGCAATTGAAAAAACCGCCATTGAAATGAAAGCTAAAAAGTATGAAACCTCTATTACACAAGTAGTAATTTCAGCTATTTTAAATAAACCAATTCCCATCAAATGGGAGCCTGATGAACATGCAGAAAAGCTGAAAAACGAACTTTCCATAATTGGAAGAAACCTTTGGATGCTGATTAAGTATAAGAAGAAATTTCAGCTTTCTGAACAATTTAAAATTCAAGAAATAATTAATGAACTGTTACAGCTCGTACAAAAAATCAATCAGTATTATGATCGCAAAAGTTGAACTCAATCATAGCATTTCTGGATTGATGAATTACCTAACTAATAAGAAACATTTAGTGATGGATAGCAATGAAGTCTTACCAATTTCTGACCCTAAATACATTTCCAAAGAATTTAAAAAAAGGCAATATTTTAATTCAAGATGTAAAAAACAAAACTTTCATATCATTCTTTCATTCGGTAATAAGGACAAAATTGATAATGAAAAACTTGATACGATTTGTCGTGATTTTATAAAAAGTTTTTTTGAAGGAAAAGCGGAACAATGGATAGCTATTCGCCATCCCGACACGCAGAAACATAAACATATACATATAGCCCTCAACCGAATTACGAGAGATGGAAAAGCTTTGGAAACAAGTTACACAGGAAGGCGCTCATTAGAAATCTGTAGAAAATTAGAAAGCAAATATGGTTTGCAACAACTCTCAAATACCAAAGGGAAAAATAAAAATAAAATGAAAAGTGAATTGAAAATTATCATTGAGCAAGCTTTACAGGACTGTGTGGAGTTGGAAAGTTTTAAAAACGAGCTTTTGAAATCTAATTATAAAGTACTTACAGGGCGAGGAATCACTTTTGTAAATAAGACAAATGGAGCAAAAGTTAAGGGAAGCGCTATAGCGAGAGAATACAGTCTACAAGGTATTAAGGATCGGCTAAGTTTAAATCAGCAAAACATTTCAAACTCTTATTATCTAATTGAGCCCAGTAGGAGTTTAAAAGATCTAACAGAAACAGTTCTGGGGACTGCAGAAGAGCTTTTAAATTCTCAACAAACACAATATCACGAAGAACAAGAAGAACTAAACCGAAAAAAGAAAAAGAAAAAAAATAAACGTAAAGGAAAAACTCTCTAATATGGAAAAAGAAATAAGAAATATCGAGCAAAAATTAAATTTACTAATTGATTATTTGCAACAGGAGGAAAAGGAGAAAAAAGAATTGCTAAAGGATCATAAGGAAGTAGGAGAACTAACGGGTGAAATAAAAGAAGTCTCTCATAAGGTTTATGAAGATTTAGTAAATCATGGTGAAGTTTTAAAATCTCACCGTATAATTGTGGAAAGTCACTTTCAAGAAATGAATAAATATAATAATAGTGTGGAGTATTATATGAATAAAATACCCACAGAAATTGAATGCATAAGGCATATAACCCTCGACCCTCTTTCCTATAAAAGAGCTATTTCATTGTTTTATATCATCTTCTTTACCATTTTGACAACAATAATTGTATGGATCAAATGCGTATAACTGCTCGATAAATATTTGCATAAAAACGAAAGTTATTTAGGTTTCAGTAGCATAAATAGATTTCCTAAATTTTAAGAATTTACTCATTCCTATTTAAAATATAATTTTCTAATTTTGGAAAATATCCTTAAAAAAGGAAAATATCCAAATTATGAAAACCAAGTCCATTCTCCATCTCGATTTAGATACCTTTTTTGTATCTGTAGAACGTTTAATTAATAGTGAATTAATGAATAAACCACTTTTAGTGGGTGGATTGGGGGATCGTGGCGTGGTTGCAGCGTGTAGTTACGAAACACGGAAGTTTGGCGTTCACAGCGGAATGTCAATGAAAGTTGCACGAAACTTATGTCCGCATGCGACGGTTATTAAAGGAAATGCATCCACTTATACAAAATACTCACATCTTATTACTGAAATTATTAAATCAGAAGTTCCTGCCTTTGAAAAGGCAAGTGTAGATGAATTTTATGCAGACCTTACCGGAATGGATCGTTTTTTTGGAACCTATAAATTTGCCGGAGAATTACGTCATAAAATTATCAAAGAAAGTGGCTTACCTATTTCCATCGGACTTTCTCAAAATAAAGTAGTTTCCAAAATTGCTACCGGAGAAGCCAAACCAAATAATCAACGTATTATTGAAATTGGAACCGAAAAACCATTTCTAGCTCCCTTATCGGTTAAAAAAATACCCATGGTAGGGAATAAAACCTATCAAAAATTAATTCAGTTAGGGGTACAACATATTCATACCATTCAAGAAATGCCGGTAGAAATGTTGGAAAGTGTTTTAGGTAAAAATGGAAAAACCATTTGGTTACGTGCGCAAGGGATTGATAATACACCCATTATTCCATTTCACGAACGCAAATCCATTTCAACCGAGCGCACATTCAATAAAGATACCATTGATATGAACCGTTTAACGGCTCCCATTCAAGCGATGGCAGAAAGTTTAGCTTATCAACTTCGCAACGGAAATAAATTAACTTCCACGATCAGCGTTAAAATTCGGTATTCCGATTATCAAACCTATTCTAAACAAGTAAAAATACCTTATACCAGTGCAGATCATATTTTAATTCCAAAAGCTTTAGAGCTTTTTCATAAACTTTATCATCGAAGAATACTTATTCGGTTAATCGGGGTTCGATATTCAGGAATTGTAGGTGGAAATTATCAAATCAATTTATTTGACGATTCTCAAAAAATGCTTGATCTCTATCAATCCTTAGATAAAATAAAGAACCGTTTTGGTGAAAAAAGTGTCCTACGCGCTTCCACCTTAGGAACCCGTACCATTGGCGGAATGCAAAACCCGTTTAATGGAGAACCACCCATTGTTTTAGCACATCGGAAACAATAACATGTATTTAAATTGTCATACTTGGTTTTCACTTCACTACGGAACTTTTTCTGAAGAACAGCTCTGTAAACTTGCACAATTAAATGGTGTACTAACCGTCACAATTACCGATATTAATAATACATCTGCTTGCCTTAATTTTTTACGAATTGCTCCCAGCTATGGAATTAAACCCTTAATAGGAATTGATTTTAGAAACGAGCATCACCAATGTTATGTAGGAATCGCGATGAACCGTAACGGTTATTTGCAGTTGAACAACTTTTTATCAGAACACCTGCATCATAAAAAAGAATTTCCAGATGAAGCCCCAAATCTAAAGGATTGCTATTTTATTTATCCTTTTGAAAAAGCTCTAAAACTTCAGAAAACCACCTTTACAGAATTTGAACGAATAGGAATAAGTCTTCAGAACTTTAATCAGTTTAAATTTTCAAAGTATACCAAAGAACATTTTCAGTCAAAAATTGTTTTTCAACAACCGGTTACTTTTCGAAATAAAAAAGATTTCAATACTCATCGATTATTGCGTGCTATCGATTTAAATACAATTCTAAGCAAACTTCCGGTAGATCAACAGGCGAATGAAGCTGATAAAATGATTCCTCAAAATGAACTTATTCAACAGTTTGAAGATTATCCCTGGATTCTACAAAACACGCAAGCACTTGTTGACAATTGTGATGTTCAATTTGAATTCGGAAAAGGATTAAACCAGAATTTAAAAGTCTATACTAGTTCTAAAACCGAAGATGAGCAACTACTTAAAAATCTTTGTCAAAAGCGGTTAGAAAAACGTTATTCAAATCCCTCAACTTATATATTAGAACGTTTGGAACGGGAATTAAATGCCATAATTAAACTCGGTTTTGTCTCTTATTTTTTAATCAATTTAGATATTATAGAATATGCAAAACAAAAGAACTATCCTTTTATCGGTAGAGGAAGCGGAGCCAATTCGATTGTAGCTTATATTTTAGGAATTACCAATGTAGATCCTATTGAACTCGATCTATATTTTGAACGGTTTATAAATCCGAACCGAAGCTCACCACCCGATTTTGATATTGATTTTTCTTGGAAAGATCGCAATGATGTTACGGAATATATTTTTAAAAGGTATAAACATACCGCGTTAATGGGAACCTATGTTACCTTTAAACGAAAAGCGGTCGCTAGAGAATTGGGAAAAGTCTTTGGCTTACCTAAAGAAAATATCGATAAACTTTCTTCAGGATATTATAATTTTCAGCAACTCGATCATTTAGAAAAACTCGTTTTGAAATACAGTTCTTACATAGAAGGTTTTCCGAATTATGTAAGTGTTCATTCCGGCGGAATTTTAATCTTAAATGAAACGGTACATCAATATGCAGCTACTATTTTACCTCCTAAAGGATTTGCCACCATTCAAATTGATATGCACATTGCTGAAGATGTCGGAATTCACAAATTTGATATTCTAGCACAACGAGGACTTTCTAAAATTACCGATGCGATTGAATTGATTAAAGAAAATCAACCTGAAGCTAGGTTAGAAGATATTGAAAATATTCAAGCTTTTAAAAATGATAAAAACATCAATAATCTACTAAAAATTGGGGATTGTATGGGCGTTTTCTATGTAGAATCACCGGCAATGCGTGGTTTACTCACGAAACTTCAAACCGATAATTATTTAAACCTTGTGGCTGCAAGTTCAGTGATTAGACCTGGGGTTTCCAGCGCGGGAATGAAAGAAGAATTTGTCCAACGTCATCGCTTTCCTGAGAAACGAAAAGAAGCGCATCCTGTTTTATATGAAATTATGCCAGATACTTACGGTGTAATGGTTTATCAAGAAGATGTGATGAAAGTAGCTCATCATTTTGCAGGATTAGATTTGGATGATGCCGATGTATTACGAAGGGGAATGAGTGGGAAGAAAACTTCCAAAGGGCAAATGGAAAAAATAGAGGAGAAGTTTCGAAAAAATTGTAAAGCCAGAAATTATGCTGAAGCGTTAACTGAAGAAATCTGGACGCAAATTTCCTCATTTGCCGGTTATGCATTTCCAAAAGGACATTCTGCTTCCTATGCAGTAGAAAGTTATCAGAGTTTATATTTAAAATGTTATTTTCCACTAGAATTTATGGTCGCTGCGATTAATAATGGCGGTGGTTTTTATTCTATTGAAACTTATTTACAAGAAATTAGGAATAAAGGCGGAACGGTTCATCCGCCTTGTATTAATAAAAGTGATCATCCTACTACGATTCACTGGAAAGCTATTTATTTAGGTTTTGGTTATTTAAAAGAATTGGAACAAAAGACCATTCAACGAATATTAGAAAACCGTCAGTTTTATGGAAGTTTTACCTCGCTGGAAAACTTTTTAGATCGTATATTAATTTCTATTGAACAAATCAGCATTTTAATAAAGATAAATGCGTTTCGTTTTCTGAAAAAAGAGAAACACGAATTGCTATGGAAAGCCCATTTTATTTTAAATAAACAAAAAGTAAACGAACATCAAAATCGGTTATTTTCTAATCCACCAAAACAATTTCAGCTTCCTTCTTTTGAGCATAATTTTTTAACGCACGCTTATGATCAATTGGAATTATTAGGCTTTCATTTATACCATCCATTTAAGTTATTAAAGTATAAATTAACCAGTAAAATGACGATGAACCGTCTTATGAACCGTACAGTTCAAAAAGACGGTTCATTAATGAATTGTGACGGTTCAACCGTTACGGTTTACGGTTATTTGATCACCCTAAAAGGCACAAAAACAAGCAATGGTAAACAAATGTACTTCGGAACATTTTACGATTATGAGTTTACAATTTTTGATACGGTTCATTTTCCCACAGTTGCGGAAAAATTTCCAATTCGTGGAAAAGGAATTTATCGTTGTACAGGAGTTCTAAAAAATGATTTAGGGTATGTTTATATTCAAATCACCTCAATTTCCCGAATGGAAGTTGTTACTGATCCACGACAGAATAAGTAAATCGAAGGTTTTGTGTTTCGTTAATCGTTTTTCATATTATTCGTTATTTTATTTTTTAACAAAATTGAACAAATTCGATACCCTGTGATAGTAAAAGATAGACATTAAAAGAACAATCTATACACTTTTTGTCTATAAAAGTTTTTTTGTTTTTCCTTTTTCTTCAGTTGGATTAATTACCAACTATACTTCAACATAAATTGTTTTCACTTTAAAAAACTTTTAATTTTACTTCTCCTCTTAATAAGTATTATCTAAATTAATTTTATATTATTCAACGTATCGCAAAACTTAAGCTTGATGAACAGTACAGAACTTAAATTAAGGGAAAGAATAAAAGAGCTTACTTGTCTTTATGAAATCTCTTCCATTATTGGGAATACCGATATACATTCTTTACCCAACAGCCTCAACGCGATATTAAAGAGCTTAAAAAAAGCTTTTCAATACCCTAAGTTTACCGAAATAGAAATTGCCTATGAAGGAATTTCTTATACCACCGGTACTATGAATTATGAGGTTAAGATTACCAGTCCCCTCAAACTATTTAATAAATCTAAAGGAAGCCTAACAGCCAGCTTAAAAGAAGAAAAAAGCTCTTTTTTAAAAGAAGAGAAACAACTGATAGATAGTGTAGCTTTAAAAATTAGTAACCTATTGGAAAGAATTGAGGTTAAAAACAATGAAAATTCTTTACGGCGCCAGGTAGAACGTACCGACCGGTTAAATATTTTAGGGGAAATTACCGCAGGAATCGCCCACGAACTCAATACTCCATTGACGAATATATTAGGATTTTCAGAACTTCTTAAAGAAAACTGTAAGCAAGAAGAAGAAAGTAAAGACTTAGATAAAATTATTCAAAATGCGATTTACTCTAGGGAAGTCGTCAAAAAATTAATGTTCTTTGCTTGTGAAATGCCTCAAGCACGGGAAACCATTGATATTGTCCCTACCATTAAAAGTGCCATCGACTTGTTAAGGCCCACGCTTAGGAAAAAACAAATTGAATGTATTTTAAAAACCAATGAAGAATTATTTTTAAAGGCAGATGCATTACAAATTACCCAAGTACTATTCAATTTAGTTATGAATGCTATTTATTTTACCCCGGAACAAGGAACTATAGAGATAAATGCATTTCAAAAGAACGAACAGATCATAATTAACGTGAAAGACGAGGGAAGCGGACTTACGGCTGAAGCAAAAGAAAAACTTTTTGAGCCCTTTTTTACCACCAAGCCTATTGGCGAGGGTTCCGGCTTGGGGTTAAGCGTAGTTCACGGGATCGTCGCGAGTCATCAAGGAAGTATTAGTGCTAAAAACAATACAGAAAAAGGAGCTACCTTTGAGATTAAACTACCGATCAACTAACATCTTATGAAATTAAGAGAAAATATATTAGTGGTAGATGACGATCTTTCTATCGTTGAGCTATTGCACCGACATTTGAGTTCTTGGGATTTTCATGTATTCAAAGCAGTCTCTGTTAAAGAAGCAGTCAATATTTTAAAAGATACGAACATCGATCTTTTGATTACCGATCTAAAAATGCCACAAATAGATGGTTTTGAGCTTATTAAATTTGTAAGTGAGCACTACCCTCACCTACCCAAATTAATTGTGACCGGTTATCCTTCTGTACAAGATTCTTTAAAAGCTATTAAAAATGGAGTTGCAGATTATCTTACCAAACCTTTTACCAAAGAGGAGCTAAGGTTGGCGGTAGAAAAATCGATGCAGTCGCAAACACAACACATTGCTTTTACCAAAGACAAAGCGCAAACAGCTAAAAAACTCCCGAAAGAAATCATCGGTGAATCTCAGGCTATTCAAGAGATTTTTGAAATTATAGAGCGTGTAAAAGATAATAAAGCTACCGTTTTTATTCATGGTGAAAGCGGAACCGGAAAAGAGCTTTTGGCACGGGCGATCCATTATGAAGGGAAATTTTCTAAACAAGCTTTTATAGCGGTTAACTGCGGTGCCATCCCCGAAAATTTATTAGAAGCTGAACTTTTTGGATATAAAAAAGGTGCCTTTACAGGAGCTGAAACTGATAGAAATGGTTTCTTTCAAGCGGCAAATGGCGGAACTATCTTTTTAGATGAAATTGGTAATGCTCCTTTAAATGTTCAAAATAGGTTACTAAGGGTATTACAGGAAAAAGAAGTGATAAAAGTGGGTGCACAAAAGCCCGAGAAAATAGATGTAAGAATCATTGCAGCCACCAATAGCAACCTAAAAGAAATGAGTAAAAAAGATCTTTTTAGGGAAGATTTGTATTACCGTCTCGTGGTGGTAGAAATCGAAGTGCCGCCGCTACGTCAACGAAAGGCAGACATCCCCTTATTGGTCGATAAGTTTTTATTAAAATATGGATTAGAGTATAAAGATAAGTTTGTAAAAATTAGCCCAGAAGCATTAAATGTTTTACAAAGGTATCATTGGCCGGGTAACATTCGAGAATTAGAAAATGTAATTCAAAGAGCGGTTATTTTATCAGATAAAATTATTGATGTTCATCATCTTCCCGAACATTTAAAATATAAAATCGACTTTCCCAAGGATGAGTTCATCACTTTAAAAGAGATGGAAAAAAAATACATTCAAAAAGTATTGCGGGCAACCGATCAAAATAAAACCAAAGCCGCCCAAATATTAGGGATCGATAGAAAGACCATTCGGTTAAAACTCGATCAATAGAAAACGGGTAAAAAAGTACCAGACGGTACTTTTTTACCCACTCTTATTCTTAGGTTGAAATACCTTATCATTTATAATTAACTGTATTTCAATAACTCACCCTCTTCTTATATAAATTCGTTTTTATTTGGTATAGCCATTGACTTTAGTACATCAAAATTAAATGTACTATGATCGACCCTATTCATTCTATTTGTAAAAACTGTAGGCATAAAAACTACTGTGTGCTTACCCTTCATAAAGATCAAGTTTGGTCTTGTGATGAACACTCTACTAAAAACGCCTAATTATTTAAGTAAAAATTTATGAACACAACTTTAATAAACGATCAAAAACCTGAGGGAAAAGTTTCTCAGGGAATGATGGAAAACGTATTGGAGCAGTTTACAAGCGCGGCTCAATACATTAATTTACATCGTGATATTCAAAAAATTCTAAAAATTACCAATAACGAACTCGTACTTCATTTCCCTGTGAAAATGGACGATGGCTCTGTTGAAATTTTCACGGGATACCGTGTGCAACACAATAATGCTTTAGGCCCCTATAAAGGAGGATTGCGCTATCA
The DNA here is from genome assembly GCF_042433895.1 of Mesonia maritima. NCBI lineage: Bacteria > Pseudomonadati > Bacteroidota > Flavobacteriia > Flavobacteriales > Flavobacteriaceae > Mesonia > Mesonia maritima. Next base: position 14,342 of record NZ_JBHLUA010000013.1, read on the forward strand.
CCCCACAGTAGATATTAATGCTGCCCGTGCTTTGGCCATGTGGATGACATGGAAAACCTCTTTGGCAGGGCTACCCTTTGGTGGTGGTAAAGGAGGAATTCAGCTAGACCCTTCTAACTATTCTATTACCGAATTAGAAAGAATTACAAGACGCTTTACCTATGCGTTAGGAGATAATATTGGCCCGGATCATGATATTCCTGCGCCAGATGTAAACACCAGCAGTCAAACTATGGCTTGGATGGCAGATACATTTATGAGTACACGTTTACCTGCTAAAAGATCTGTCAACCAGCATGTGGTGACCGGAAAACCAGACGGCATAGGTGGACTTGAAGGTAGAGACCGTGCAACAGGTTACGGGGTATTTTTAAGTATTAAAAAGTATTTAAAAAAGCAAAACCAGTCTTTGCTCAACAAAACATTTATCGTGCAAGGTTTTGGAAATGTAGGCTATTGGGCAGCTAACTTCTTAGAAAAAGAAGGAGCGATTTTAGTAGGTGTACAAGATGCTTCGGCGACTCTATATAATCTACAAGGGATTGATGTTTCTTCGCTAAATGACTATGTAAATATTAATGAAAATCGCATTGGAGGGTTTCCAAGAGCCGAAATTATCGATAGTGCTCATTTTTTTCAGCTCGATTGTGATATCATCATTCCGGCAGCATTAGGCAATCAAATCACAGAAGAAAACGCCGATACGATTCAGGCTAAACTTATCGCAGAAGGTGCAAATGGCCCTATTAGCAACGAAGCAGAGAAAATTCTGTTGAAGAATAGCGTTACGATTATTCCTGATATCCTTTGTAATTCTGGCGGAGTGATTGCCAGTTATTTTGAATGGCTTCAAAACAAAAATGGAGAGATTTGGCAGTTAGACGATACCTTAAAAAAGCTAGATCTAAAATTAGAAGAATCTTTTAATAGTGTTTTTTACTACGCGCAAAAAGAAGGTATCGATATGCGGAAAGCCGCTTATTGTATTGCGATTAAACGAATAGAAAAGGCCTATATACAAAGAGGGCTTTTTCCTTAAAAACAAATCTTATGAAATACGGTAGCCACATCATAGAAAAAAAGGAGTATGTGTACATGAAGAGACTGCTTAATATCTCTGGATATGACCACACGATAGCCCATAAAATGGCTTTAGAAAAGCTTGCGCTCAAACTGGAGGATTCCATTATTGTAGATGAAGAAGATATGCCTGCGGATATTGTAAGGTTAAACAGCAAGTTAACTATTAAATCCATTTCCAATTCTTCTACAATGCCTTTACAAATAGTTATCCCGATGGAACAAAACATTCGAAAGCAAAAGTTATCTGTACTTAGCCCCCTTCCTATAGCCTTAATGGGCTATTCTGAAGGGGACGTTCTGGAGTTAGCGTTTACCCTTGAAACCCCAACCCCGTATGTTATCCAGCAAGTGAAACAAGATATAGAAGCCAATAAAATAGATATCCCTATATAGTTATGAATGATAAATCACAAGCAATTTTTTTGCACGAGGACGAACATAGTATTTCGCATAAAAGAAATACTAAAGAATTAGAACACTGGATAAGTCATCTCATTTTTATTGCGAAAGAAATAGACTATTTACACAAATTGTGTAAAGCAGATAAAAGAAAGGAATGTTATTTTTTAGAAATAGAACTCGATAGAAAGAAAAATAGAAATAAGCAACTTCTATCAACCTTGGTAAAATATAGTAAAAGCCGAGACTTGCTTAATGAATGTGATGATATGCAATGTGATCGGCTTTTTATACACCACCATGAAATTTACCGAAGTAAATACTTCCGATTTATTTCTGAGTATCGAGCGGTAAAAGAAAAGCTATTTAATTTAATAACCTAACTCATGCTATGCTCTTGAATTCTAATCTTGAAAAAATAAGTGACACCAAAAAATTATGTCTAAAAAAAGATTTAATGGAGCTTCAACATTGGCTGACAAAACTGGAAGAAAACCATCACGAATTGGATTACCTTCAGTTAATCCATAAAAAGATTATTCAAGATTCAGAAACAGCATACGGTTTACAACAAGTAAGGCGTATAAATACGTTGGTTTTCGCCAGTTTTTGTAAGTATGAACAAGAATTAAAAAAAAATTTGGAATACAGTCATGAAATGTATGATTTTAAGCGTCACGAAAAGAAAAGAGTTGAGTATATAAACAGCGACAAGCATTTTTATGATTTTAAAATACGTTTTTACAAGAAGTTAAGCAAGTATAATATTAGATAAAAAGCAGAGGAATGAGTTTTCGAAAGTACGCAGTCATCGCTATTATTATTGGTATTATTATTATCGTTTTATTGTGCTGGATAGTTCCGCCTCCTATTTTTGAAGAACAATAAATTTTCACTAAAATAGCTAACGATGAACTAAAAATAGCAAGCTAAATACGCTGATTTATAAGCAGTCAATAGGATATGAAAACCTATTTCATAAAATTAACCATGCGGATAGTTTCTTTAATACAATACCTTGCAAAAATCTCCATCTTATACTATTCAAAAAAGTGTGTTTTGGGCGTAATTTACTGATCATTAATCCTTGTAATATGAAACTATATATTATTGGCGCCGGCGCGATTGGAAAAGCCCTTGCAGCATGTTTAGCCTGACATGGGAAAAATGTAGAGCTTATTCGTGGAAGTGTAGCTAAAGGAAAGGAATACAGTGAAAAATTGACCCTAAAACTAAAAACAGGAACAATTTTAACTTCAACTATTAAATTCAATTATCTGAATAATTTTTCCGTTTTTGAGGGAATTATTATTCTGACCACTAAATCTTTTGGCAACAAAGCCTTAGCTGAAAAATTAAAGGCGAAAGCAGCGTATACGCCAATTGTTATTCTACAAAATGGCTTGGGTATTGAACAACCTTTTATCTCTAATGGTTTTTATAAACTATACTGATGCGTACTCCTAAAAATACTTCGAATTAATTTTTTTCTATACTTCAAGTGTAGCGTACTCATAGACTAGAATTTAAATGGTCGGTTTTTAGCAATCTCTAATGATAGCTTAATTTAATTAAGCTTCTTTCATTTTTATAAATAATCTGTTCGCTATTTAAAATGAAGTGCTTATTTTAAAAAAATAATAATTTGTATTCTCTAAATATTAAAATACTATCGAGATAGTTTTACAATTTTTTAGAAACTATCTTATAACCTTTCTATAACCAATGAGGAATCTTAGTTTAGTTAAAACTGGATAACCATAACAATCAAATGTTTTTTTGATATATCAATTTCTACGTCTTTCTAATAGTTTTCCATATTTTTACAATTGAAATGAATATAGAGATACCAAATTACTTATTTTATCGGAATTATATTTTGTTATACCAAATTGCTTTTTATATCTGTATAGATAGAAAGCGCTGAAACATATTGAAAAATTGTAATTCTAAAACACATTATAGGTCTCCTCGTTTTCTTTTTTAAAACATTCATTACCCACTAAATAACACGTTGTAAGCAATTTAAAACAGATACGAAATAGTGAAATTAAAAAGAAGAAGAAAATTAGTAACATACTTAAATATTTTAGACCAACCTGTCCGATTTAATCCATTCGTTTTCAGTCGAACTTTTTTATTATGGGCTTTACTCGGATTAATCGGAGGAATAATTGCAGGAATTTATTGGATTGGACTTGAGTTTCTGACTCATCAATTAATTTTTTTTTTAATGATTGGCAAGTTATTCCGTTAATGGCAATTTGCGGACTTTTAGCAGGCTTGGTAATTCATTTCATTGGAGATCCGGGAGAAATACATTTAATCGTAAACAATATTCGGTTTAATAAAGGTAAACTTGAGCCTAAAAACAACCCATCAATGATTTTCTCTTCATTGCTATGTGTCGCGTCAGGTGGAAGTCTTGGACCTGAAGCACCGTTAGTTCAAGTGACAGGTTCAACAGGATCTTGGTTAGTTAAATTATTAAGACTTAAAGGAGAAGAATTACGGTCATTAAGTATAGCAGGAATGGCTTCAGGGTTTACAGCGTTATTTGGTGCTCCTTTAGGTGGAAGTCTTTTTTCGTTGGAGATTCTGCACCATAAACACGCAGTTGAATATTACAAAGCTATTATTCCTGCATTTGTTGCAAGCTGTTTTAGTTACTTGGTTTTTGCATTAATCATTCATTTAGGACTTGGCCCAATATGGGACTTATCAGCATATGAATATTCAGGGATTTTTGATTTTGGCTATTCCGTTATATTTGCAGTAGTTGGAGCTACTTTTGGGTGGGCTTTTATTTTTTGCACTAAATTTTTAAATCTTTATTTGAGAAAAGACCAATTCCCATTTATATCAAAACACTAATTGGAGGTATTTTACTTGGAATAATCGCATTCTACTTTCCATTAACAAGGTATTTTGGACATCACGAAATTAACGAACTATTGTCAGGAAATTTTTCAATGACTTTATTGTTTGCAATTTTAATTTTCAAAATCATAGCCATTTCAATAACAGTAACATCAGGTTGGAGAGGTGGATTTATTATTCCATTATTTTTTGTAGGAGCTACATTAGGACTAATTATACATAAACTTTTCCCAACAATAAATTTAACATTAGCGATAGTTAGCTGTATGGCTGCAATTAACGCTTGCGTAACTCGAACACCAATGGGTACAACAATTTTACTTGCTACATTGACAGGGTTTGGTCATTTTATTCCAATCTTATTTGCAAGTTTAACAGGCTATTTTTTAGCTCCGAAAATACCTTTTATTAGTTCACAAATGGAAAAATAACTGAACGAAAATTAGAATTGAAAATAGCGCAAAGAGTTTAGGATTGGGATATGTTAACTTTTAATAAAAAATTTGAGCAAAAAGCAGGAAAAGCAATATTAGGAGAGTGTAAAATAAGTAGATAATAACTGCTTAGAACAATGTTTTACGGCAATAGCGGTTTGAGCACGAACTGAACTGTTTTTGTGTTCAATTAAGGATCATCTTACATTCCGAAATGTCAGGAGTCTTTAATCCGCTTTAGCTCTTTTACTAGACAGTTACTTATATTTAAAACACCTCAATTTACCGAATGAAATATAGGTCTTTAATAAATATAATTCGTGAGTTAAAAATTTATAATCATATTTTTTTACATAATTTATATCTATACAAAAGCTTTTTTTGGTTTATAAGCTCTTTTAAGCATTTCTTGCGAAGGAACTTTTTTCAGGGTTATCTTGTTAAATTTTATATCCCATATAATCAATCCAAAATTCTCAAACTCTTTAAGCCACTCTTCCATGGGCCAACAACCCCATTTTTTAAAAAAAACTTCTGCATTTTGTAATATAGAATGAAAATGCTGTAATGGCGGTTTATAAACTGGATGTTGCTGATGAAATGCTACCGCAGGAGAAATAGAAAAAGGTATATTTCTCCTATTGCACGTCCAAGCAAAATCGGTATCTTCTGCTCCGTAACCTTTAAAACTCTCATCGAAACCGCCAATTTTATCAAAATTATTCTTTTCAATCGCAAAACAAAGGCTCCAAAATAGCGAGTAATTTTCTTCGGAATATAGCGTTGGACTAAAATTTCTATCAGGATGTAATACGCTTTTCTCCTTTAACTCTTTATTATTGATTTTTTTAATTTCTTGAGTTAAATATCGAGGCGTCCCCATAATTAATCCTTTCTTATCTTGTAACGCATTTAGCATTTCTTCAAAATAGGTATGGGAAGGAATACAATCTACATCAAGAAAAAGTAGGTTATTTGTACTGGCTGATTTTGCCCCTAAATTTCTTGCACTAGCTAAAGGTACATTTTCTTCAACTGAAGTTTCAATTGTAATTATTTTTATAGGCAAATTGGTGAATTCTTTAAGATCAAGTGTAAGGTTTATGGCAACTATAATAACTTCAGTAGGAAGAATACTTGCCTTTTGAATGCCTCTTAACATGTTGAAAAGGTGCTTTTTTCTACCGGAGGTAATCGTAATTAAAGAAAATTTCTTCATTTTATTTACTTTTTTATATCAATAAGCTTGGTTAGTAATTGAGATGTAGTGTTATTTTTTTCGGCTAAAATTTTAAAAAAATCTTGTTTTAAAGCAGAGGGAAAAATAAGAGGCTCAACATCTTTAAATAGTACGCTGCAATCACTTTCAATATCTTTTAGAGTATAAAAACGATTGTATTTTAGCAATTGTTTACACATTGTAATTTGTTCTGAAAACGGACGTTCTTCTGGGATTAAAACAGTAGGTTTATGAATAGGAAGCACTGTAGCTATTGTATTTAACCCACAGTTACAAATTATGATGTCACATTTTACCAAATAAGAAGGTAAATTGTTAACGAAGCCTAAATAGCGAATTCCTTTCACTTTTTTATTGAAATTTCCGGCAGCTAAAATTTCATATCCTTTAAATATTTCAGCAATTATTTCAGCGCTTGATTCTAATTTATCATTTCCGCCTTTACCACTAATTATTAAAACACGTTTGGTTGTTTCAATTTTCGGTAAAGAAACCGACTTCCTATTTTCTGAAGATAAAAAACCGGTATAAATGGTTTTTTCTTTAACCCAATTGGGCGTATTGGAACTCTCTAAGGCTTCAGGGAAATAAGCCAATAAAACTATAGCTCCTTTAAAAGCATCTAAATGAGGTTTATCATTTCGGTTTCCTGGTAATCTTACATATGCATAGGGTACAGAACTACTTCTACATAAAGCTGCAATTTCTACACTTACATCAATTATCATTAATTGTATAGCAAAGGTCTTTAAGTAGTTTAGCAATAATAAGCTTCGTTCGTAAATAGACTGCTGCCCCACAGGGGAATAGTGTAAATAGGAAGGTAACTCTACAGTGCTATTATGGAAAGCTGTGCCATCGGGATCTTCAGTAGGTAATAAAAAACTTATTTCTTTATTTTTATTGTTTTCGAGACTACTAAAAATTTTAAGTCTCCCTTTTAATTTTTTTGCAAAATAATTAGCGCTTGTTAAATGTCCCGAACCGTGATGATGTGCATAATACCCAATCATATTAAGACATTATTTTTATTTGGTGATGTTTAATTAAATGTTGATAAAGTCTGATATAGTTAGTTACCATATTATCGATACTAAAAAACTGAACTGCTTTTTCACGGCATTTATTTCGATTTAAATTTTGTGCGACTGAAATTGCAGCTGCCATTGAATTTGTGCAGACATCCGGAATTAAAATTCCGCAGGTATCATCTAATATTTCGGTTGCAGCACCTTTTTTCCATGCGATAACTGGCGTTCCGCAGGCCAAAGCTTCTACAAGGGTTAACCCAAACGGTTCTTCCCAAACACTCGTAAATAAACAAACGGAACTAATTTGAAGGTAATTACGAATTTCAACTTGGGTTAAATGTCCTTTGTATATTACATTGGGATGCGTTAAAGATTTTTCAATATACTTCTGGTAGTATGTAGTATTCGAAATAGGCCCGGCAACAATTATTTTCTTATTAGCCTTAATAGCAGCTTCTATAGCAAGATGTGGAGCTTTTTCTTTACAAATTCTTCCATACCACATTACTAAATTTGTTTCAATTTTTTGAGTGGTAGGCTTCCAAAACTCGGTCGATATTCCATTGTAAATTACGGAATGTTCTTCAACTAAATCTTCAAATTGTTTTGATAAATTATTACTTACAAAACTGAAGTAGTCGTTCCCCGGTTGTTTTCCGCGTAATTCTAAGCCTAATTGTATAAGAGGAAACGGAGGGACGTGAAAGGTTGTAAGAAAAGGAATAGGAAAGTTTTTTCCTTCAGTTAGAGGTAGATAATGCATGGAGTGATTATGTACTAAATCATAGTTTCCTTCCTTTATTTTACGAAGCGCCTCACTATAAGTAAAGTGTTCGTTTAAAAACTCTTTTTCTGAAGACTGAAAAGGTTTTTTCTCTAATACCGGTTCAATTGATTTTAAAGCTTTTACATTCAGTTTTGGGTCAGATCCTTCCAAAGCATAAACATCTACCGAAATATTCCGTTGCAATAAATTTTCAGCTAACGCATAAAGAATCATTTCTAAACCGCCGGCAAAAGGCTCTTTTAAAGGATGCTTTGAATGTCCTAATAGGGCTATTTTCATGAGATAACTTTCTTTAAGGAATGTGAGGTATTTAAAAATTGTTTGTAAAAAACGAGATTACTAATTACCCATAAGGATGTTATTAAAGAAAAGAGAAATTGGGTGAAAAATTCGAGCTGATAAAAAAAGAAAATGTTAGTACATAATAAAATACTCGTAAAAAAGGCAGGAAATATATTAAACTTCTTACTTCGTTTCTTTTTTTTATTGGTTCTTATAAATCGTTTAGAATAGCCAAAAACCGCAGGCCACCAATCAAATGCGCCAAGACTGGCAACAGATAAATGAACAAAGAAGGCTCCTATCCATGATTCATTATTGGAACTCTTGCTTTTTTTAAAAATAAGTAATTTAACAAGGATAAATAGTAAGTAATGTCCCAAACAAATTTGTACCATAGTTTGCAGTGGTAAACTTTGATTAAAAGGCCTAGAAATAAGCAATAATAAAAGCATCAAGCTAGGAAAACCTAAAAAATTTATCCAAGCACTAAGTTGTACACTAATGATAAACTTATCATTCAAGCGTAATTTACTGTTTTTTATCAAACTAATTAAACATTGCATATTGCCGTAAATCCATCGATTACGTTGTTTACAAATACTTATGGTAGTAGAAGGTACTAAACCTTTACCTACTATTTTAGGGATATACCGTAGTTTATAACCTTTGGCTCGCAATTTAATCCCTAAACTAGCGTCTTCGGTAAGAGAAAAAGATTTCCAGCCTCCTACCTTATCTAAAGCTTTTACAGAGATTAATGAAAGTGTACCTGTTGGTAGAGCTGTGCCATATTTATTTCCACCATTAGCGTATATATTAAAGTAATGTTCAAGTTCTTTTACAAGAAAATTTTGCTCCGAAGCATTATAATAAGCTTGAGGGAATTGTACGACTGCTAATTTAGAATTGGTAATATAGCGAATTGCGGTAGATAAACATGTGCTATCTAACCTATAATCGGCGTCAACCGTAAAAACGTATTGCGATGAAGGATGGGATTTTTTTCTACAAAAATCTAACGCGGCAGCCTTGAACCCTTTAAGCGTTTTCTGGTGGAAAAACTTAACTTTATTATGTGAGGCACAAAATTCTTGTACTGGTTTCCAATTAGCCTCTTGGGATGAATTATTATCGAAGACAATAATTTCGAAATTTGAATAAGTCTGATTTAAACAACTCTCAATTACAGGAATTACAATTTCTGGAGGCTCATCACAAATAGGGATATGAATTGAAATAAATGGAGGAGTTTTTTTCTTTTTTAAAGGAGCACACATACTTTTTTTTCTATATGCCAGCCATAGCTGACTTATTAATTGGAAATAGTGAAACCCAAAATTAATAAGTAATAAAAACACAAAAATTGAAGAATCGTACCACATTAAAAATAAACCAACTAAGAATATAAAACAATACAGAAAACCTCTTCTCATAAAAACTTTATTAAGATGATAAAACTAAAGAATGTGGGTAGGTATAAAGTGCTTTATACGGAAAACACTTGACTGTATTGCAGACAATTTATTTAATTATTTTATGAAAAATAGTATATAGTTTTTGTAATATTCATAAAACTTGTTAAACTTCAATAGTTTTTTCATTTCAAACCTTTTAATTAAGTATCTTTAATACAGTACTCAATTAATAACTAATTAAATAAATCATTATGAAAGCACTGTGTTACCATGGGAAAGAGGATGTAAGAATTGATAATGTCCCCGATCCAAAAATTGAAGATCCAAGAGATGTTATTATTAAAGTGACTTCTACCGCAATTTGTGGATCCGATCTCCATATTTATGGCGATCTAATGCCTACAATGAAGGATGGTGACGTCCTTGGTCACGAGTTTATGGGAGAGGTTGTAGAATTAGGAAAAGATGTCAAAAAATTAAAAAAAGGAGATCGTGTTGTAGTTCCGTTTACGATTGCCTGCGGAAATTGTGATTATTGTGATGATCACAAATATTCTCTTTGTGACAATTCTAACCCGAATGAAGAACTTTGTAGAGAAAATTTAGGACACTCCATTTCCGGGCTATTTGGATTTTCGCATATGTTGGGAGGATTTTCTGGAGGACAGGCTGAGTATGTAAGAATTCCTTATGCAGATTTTGGACCAATTAAAGTTCCGGATTCTTTAAGTGACGAACAAAGTTTATTTCTCTCTGATATTTTCCCAACCGGTTATATGGGAGCTGAAAATGCTGATATTAAACAAGGTGACACCGTTGCAATATGGGGTTGTGGACCAGTAGGCCAATTTGCAATACAAAGTGCTTGGATGCTAGGAGCAAAACGTGTAATTGCTATAGACGTGATTAAAGAACGTCTAGATATGGCTGAGAAACATAGTAAGGCTGAAGTTATTAGAACTGTAGATGCAGATGAAGTATATGCCAAACTGATGGAAATGACAGGTGGCAAGGGCCCTGATTGTTGTATTGATGCGGTTGGTGCAGAAGCTCACGGTACAGAGGGTTTCAAAAAAGATCTTGATAAAGCACAGCCACATGCGTTGGCTCAAATATTTAAATCCTGTAAAAAAGGAGGAAATGTTTCTATACCCGGCGTTTATGTAGGAGAGGTTGATGGTCTACCAATGGGAATGGCGATGAATAAATCCCTTAATTTAAAAATGGGACAAACACATATGCAACATTATTTAGATCCTCTACTTAAAAAAGTAGAAGAAGGAAAAATAGATCCTTCTTTTATTATCACACACAGAATGAAATTAAGTGAAGCTCCGGAAGCTTACAAGAAATTTAGAAATAAAGAAGATGGTTGTGTGAAAGTGGTTTTGACCCCTTAATTTTTTAAAAATAAAACCTTTCATTTATGTATAGAATCCTTTGTAAAATTTTGCAAAGGATTTTATATATAAAGAAATGATTTAATGAAGTCGAGATGAAATGGAATTTAAAAATTACCTTATTCCTTTCAATTACATAAATCTTAGCTAAAAAAATTCGGTTATATTTTTTTCATAACATTTTTTTAAAAAAGCTTAACTTTTTTTAAAGAATTCCAAAATGTCTTTATAAGTAATTTTAGGCTTATAAAATACGTGTAAATATGGAGGTGTTTAACATTCAAGGAATTTTTGTAAAAGATATTTTAAGCGAATTAGCTGCGCAATTCGAAACGTCTTTAACCGAAAGCCTTTCTGAATATAAATTAGAACTTCCAAAATCGTTAGGCGAAGGATTTATACAAGGAATAAATTTTCCGAATGGTGTGGGTTTACTTCAATTTAAGGGAAAATTCAAAAAGCAAGTCGTTTTTAATTTTACCAGCAAAAAAGTACATCCGTTAAAGTTCTTTTATTGTTTAGAAGGAAGTCTCATTCACTCTATAAAACCGGATGGTGAGCGCAGAAAAATTCAGCAATACCAAAGCGCGATTATTTCTTCATATTATCATTTCGGTCATATTTATAAATTTCCGGTAGATGAATATTTTAATTTTCAACTGGTAGAAATCGATCGGAAAGCTTTTCGGGAACACATTAATTATAAATTAGAAGATATTCCGTATTATTTTTATAAACTTTTTGCCGATGTTGAAGGCGTGCGAGAAGTTTTTTACAAAAGCAATTACACTTTACATTTGGCGCAAGTGATTAAGGAAATTGAAGAATTTGATAAAGATAATTTAGTTCGCGTTAATTTTTTAGGCGCAAAAGCGTTAGAAGCACTTTCGTTAATGCTCACAAAATATGAAGACGATTTAAAAGAAAATAACCAGCAACGTATTCTTCGAAAAAGTGAGTTTGAGATTGTAAATGATGTAGAGAATTACATCGATCAGCATTTAATGAATATCGAAACTATTGATGAAATTTCTAAAAAATTCGGTTTAAGCAAACAAAAGTTACAGCAAGGTTTTCAGCTAAAACATCAGCACTCCATTAATGAATATATTAAAAATAAACGCCTAGAACTGGCTTTAAAATTGTTGGATGAGGGTGAAAAAAATATCAGTGAGATCGTCTATGAAATCGGTTTATCCAGCCGCAGTTATTTTTCAAAAATATTTAAAGAAAAATACAAAGTCGCTCCTAGTACCTATTTAAGTTCTAAGTAGTTTAAGCTTCTTCCGGCTCTTCATTATGGAGTAGCGGATGATCTTCTTTATTCAAACCAACAATAGAAATTAGCGTAGTAATGGTATAATAAAGCATGATAATTACCGCTACAATCGCCCCACAAACAATACTCGAAATCGAAGACCAAACATAATAAAGATAGCTGTAATAACTGGTGTTAATACTTTCCGCTTCCGTAAGCGGATTGTTCATCAGCAAAAAAGTTATCACGCTTACAATAAAAACCGTAGCGTCTAACTTTGCGATTTTTAGAATTCGAATATAATAGGTCTTTTTTAATGTAGATTTAGAACCGTGACTAATATTGGTTATCGTGAGCAATAGTGTTAAAATAGTTGCTGAAGCAAGCACGACAGTATTAAAAAAAGTATTCAGTCTCGGTAGCGAAGAAATAATTAAATCTTTCGCTTCTAAACCAGAAACGTGACCCATTAAAATCATTCCTGTAGAAGTAATAACGGTAGCAACAACTCCACCAATTAAAGAGTTTCTACTGAATTTATCCATCTTTTTGCTCACAAATGACTTCATAATTCCTGACTAAGTTTAACCGAATGAAAAAAAATATGAACACAAATGAAAAAACAAGGTATTATTTTTTCACATCTTTTAATAAAAAATCATTTACTTTTTTACTGTCATCTGCGGTGTGAAGTACAGAAATATCGCCGGTCGTTTCAAAAATAACCGCTTTAATTTCGCTTAATTCAATCACGTTCGCTTCTCTTAATTTTGCGCGTAAATCAGATTCTGCTACGCGTGCTTTTCGTAGATTATCATCTAATATTTTTTCGCCGTCCATCAGTAATAAAGGTTTGTTGTCCACTACCGATTGCACAACTTTAAAACGCCGCAAAATGGCAATGAGCATTTGTAAAATATACAACATCGCCAAGCCTAAAAGTCCTTCAGTTAGATTAATGGTTGAAGATAGAATGACGCTGGCAAAAAGGGAACCAATAGCAACAGTCATCGCAAAATCGAAACTGGACATTTTAGAAAAACTTCGTTTTCCTGCTATTTTGGTGAATAGAATAATACCGAAATAAATGCCTACCGAACAGAAAATAATAAATAAAAATGTTTCGGTTGAAATAGAAAATAGTTTTTGAATCATGGTAATTAGTTTTAAGGTTGAAAAATTTTAAGAAAAGCAACGCAACTTAAACCAAATAAAAAATGCGCAACAATAAGCTGAATATAAAATTTTGAAAACTGAATTTCAGGTGGGTTCGGGTGTACAGAAAATGCAATATGCCAACCTAAAACACCGAGTAAGCCAGCAAAAAATCCTAATACAATTCCGCTTAACCACGAAATAGAAATATATTTCCAGATTAAGAAAAATAAAGCTGTGAAAATAAAACCGATTAAAAAATGTAAGAACCATCCTAAAATATGGTGTTTCCCAATAGCAGTCGAAAAATTCGGAAGTCGATTGATCAATATATTAATTAATTGCGGTTCTTTAAACTTTTCATTTTTTACTTCAGAATAAAAATAGCTAAAAAACGTCATTACGGTTGTCGCTGTAATGCTCGAAAAAAATAACATCATTGTTGATAGATTTTTAGATTTAAAAATTAGCTTTATCTTCCGTAAAAAAAGGAAATGTATAAACCCTTAAGATACCAAAAAACCGATAAAAACTATCAAAAAGATTTTATAAAAATTAAAAGCTATGATAAAGATAACCATAGCTTTCAATAAAATATAGTTGGGCAATGAGTTAAGTTATGCAGGAATTTTTTTAGCTTTTTCCTCTCTCTCCCAATTTCTATGTTGAGCAATTCCGTGGGCAAAATCAGCTACCTTTTTATTGATAAATACGCAAGCATCGTTTTTAAAATCTTTGCCATAGGTTTCATCCAATAACTGCTCTCCTTCTTTTTCTACCGCAATTGCCTTACAGTGTTTTAAAGCTTCATTAATAAACTTTTTTGCTTTAGGTTCATCTAAAAGTGCTTTTACACTTTTTTCTCCTCCCGGTACATAAAAGGCATCAAACAAAACGCTCTCTGTGGTAAGAATAGCCGCATCAACTTTATGGTCTTTATTTTTATCACATTTAACTGTTCCGCCGTGAGTAGCAATGATTTTTGGCATTGCGCCTTTTTCTTCTAAGCCTTTTTTCATATTCATAGTAGCTTCACCATCAAAGCCATCACCAACAAGAATAGCAATTTTTCTGCTTACAATACTATCGCTTTTAAGATGTGTTTGACTTAAAGAATCCGATTTTTCTAAGTAATTTTTCTTTTTCCCGGGTTGATGTTTCTTAACATCAGCATCTGCACCAATTGCTTGATTTACGGGTTCTTCTATTTCTTTAGGAATTTCCATGCCTAAACCTTTACCCACTTTTTTTGCTAAGTCTTTATCTATTTCAGCAATTACATATAACATTCTTTTTTTAACATGATCGTAGGTACATTTTCCAATCTCAAAAGTATAAGCATCTACTATATGATTTTTTTCCCATTCTTTTAAACTTCTGTAGAATAAAGCAGGTTGACTAAAATGATCGCTGAAACTTTCGCTACGTTCACGAACCTTTTTTGCATCGATACGTTCTTCATAAGAAGTAAAGCCACCTTCTGCCATTTTTGCCAAATGCGGACAACCACCTCCTATAGAATTAGGGAAATATGCAGTTTTCCCTTTATTTACCGTCATTCGCATATGGGCATCACGTTGATTATTATGAACTTCATTTACAGGACGATTAATTGGAATTTCATGAAAATTAGGACTACCTAAACGTGATAACTGTGTATCGGTATATGAAAATAAGCGTCCTTGTAATAAAGGATCGTTAGTAAAGTCTAAACCTGGAACTAAATGTCCCGGATGAAAAGCTACTTGTTCGGTTTCCGCAAAGAAATTATCTGGGTTCCTATTTAAAGTCATTTTACCAATACGTTGTACCGGCACCATTTCCTCGGGAATTAATTTCGTAGGATCTAATAAATCGAAATCAAATTTATGCTCATCTTCTTCGGGTACTATTTGAAAACCAAGTTCCCATTCTGGGTAATGACCAGCTTCAATAGCATCCCATAAATCGCGTCTGTGAAAATCGGTATCGGCACCGTGTATTTTTACAGCTTCATCCCAAGTTACAGAATGAACGCCTAATAAGGGTTTCCAATGGAATTTTACAAAGTGCGATTTTCCTTCTTTATTAATTAAGCGAAAGGTATGGATTCCAAAACCTTCCATCATTCTATAACTTCTAGGAATGGCACGGTCGCTCATTACCCAAATATGGTTATGCAAAGTTTCCGTGGTTAACGAGACAAAGTCGTAAAACGTATCGTGTGCCGATGCAGCTTGTGGAATATCACGATCAGGTTCTGGTTTTACAGCATGTATTAGATCCGGAAATTTCATCGCATCTTGAATAAAGAAAATCGGCATGTTGTTTCCCACTAAATCGAATACACCTTCTTCTGTATAAAATTTAGTAGAAAACCCACGTACGTCTCTTGCTAAATCTGCAGATCCTTTGTTACCGGCAACGGTTGAAAAACGAACAAATACAGGCGTTTTACGTTTAGTGTCGGTAAATATTCCGGCTTTGGTATATTTTTCTTGACTTTCATATAATTCAAAATAACCGTGCGCTCCACTACCACGAGCGTGAACAATACGTTCTGGTATGCGTTCGTGATCGAAATGTGTTATTTTTTCGCGTAAAATAAAATCTTCTAAAAGAGTTCCACCGCGTTCGCCTGCTTTTAAAGAGTTGTTGGTGTCATTTACTTTAACTCCTTGGTTCGTGGTCATTTTTTTGTCTTTTCCTTCTTCTCTGAATTGCTCTAAGTTCTTGTCTTTAGATGAATTAGATTGTTTTTGGTTTTTGTTAGAATTTTTCATGACGTAATTAAATTGATTAAATAATAATCCCGAAACCTAATTGATTTGCACAAAGAGCTATATCAATTAAATCTTCTACAAGTTTTTTAAAATTATTGATAATTGTTATTTAAAACTGATATTTTAGATAGTTTAATAAGTAATTAACTTTTCTGCTACTTATTAAATCAATACGAATTGCAATAGAGTTAATAGAGCATTGTAATGCCAAAAAATAGCTGCTCAATAAAGTAATTTTATCTCAGTATTCACTCCATTTATATGATAAGGGAGTCGAAATAAAAATTGATAAGTTATTTTGGAATTAATGATAATTATAGTATAACTCCATTACTTGCATCAATCTATGGATTTAAGGTGTTGGGGAATGTCAAATTTTGTCTACAATTTCAATTTCTTTCTTATGGAAGCCCTGCAATTTGTAAACCAATAAATCGATTTGGGGTGTCTAGTTGATTGATTCGTATTTAAAATTCGACAGCTCTTTTGTTATTTAGTTTAGCAGTTTTCAACCGTTTAAAGTCATTGGTTTTAGTTAGTTGTGGGATTTCGAGATGTTCATTCTGACGAGGTTAACTTTGTTCTTTATTAATCTCGTTGTGCAACTTTTTTTAATTGCCAAAAGATAACCCATTGCACATTCATTCTAATAGAGGGTTTTTAATAAATTGTGCGGGAATTTAAAAGTTTTAATATGCTTATTTTCTGAAATATTTAAAAACATCTATACTAAATTAATTGAGACTTTTAGCATTCTATAGTTTGCACATAAGATTGAGAATTTTTTTAGAAGCCATTTAAGTTCCGAAATATAAGGGGGCATTCAGCCAATTTTTTGTAATATTTTGTGGTTTCAGAAAGATATCTAGCGGAGATGATGAGTGTATAATATACTATAATTAATTTGATGCATTTTTAATTATGTTTAATTGAGGTTCTTTATTCTCTTTAAGTTTCTGTAATTCGTAAAAATCAGCTATTTGTTGCGCATAGTCTAATGCGTTTTTACCAATATACTTTAAAAACATTTTTTCGGTGCTGTGGGCTGTTATTTGCATTATTAGGGCGGTTGGTAGTGTGCCATATAAGTTAGTGGCAAATGAACGCCTGCAAACGTGTGAGGTTACAAGTTCGTGTTTAGGATACGTGCCTACAACGGTTCTTTTAACTCCTTTTTCAATATACTTACCTTTCTCATTTTTAGAGATTTCATTACCTTTTTTATCTACCATTACAATTTTACTGCCTGCTGTTAGTTGGTCTATTCCTGCCAGTTTACAAACATCTTTAAAATAGGTATTTAGTTTTTGAATAGATATTTTTTTTGGTAAACCCTCTTTAAGTATTTCTTTAGTTTTTTCAAGTATAGGTATCGTTACGTTTTTGCCTGTTTTCTTTTGTTTCAGTTCTATAACTTCCAAGCCTTGACGTTCTACAAAATTATTTTCGTTTATTGTTAATAGGTCGCTACCTCTTTGTCCTATGTGGCAACCGAATAAAAGCCATTTGCGGGCGTTTTGTAACGCGGGACTAACTATGTGTATATTTTCTATTATTTCTAATTCCTGCTGACTTAAATAAATGATGTGTTCTTTTTGGGGTTTCCCACCTTTAACTTTGCTTAGTTGGGTGCTTGTTTCTATTCCGTCAATTTCTGCATCTCGACAAACTGTTTTTAAGTCATCTACTTTTTTTCGTGCATAACTTTCTGAATAGTATTGCTTATTGATAAGCCAGTTTAAAAAGTCTTTGCCAAAACGTATATCTACATTTTTAACTTTAATCGGGCTTTTATCTTTTTGGTACTTCTCAATAATCTTTAAAAGATTTTTATAGGAATTAATACGGCTTTTAGATAAGCCTAAGCCGTTTTTGCTGTTTTCTCTAATATTGGCGGTGTCAATTACATAAGTTATGCAGTCCGTTATTAAATCGCTTCTCTTTTCTTCTTTTATTGGGTTGAAGTAATTATGAACGGTATTTTTTAGCCAGTCTTTAATTTCGGGGTTCGGCTTTTCATTTTTGTAAACTTTTAAAACACTTTCTTCTAATTCTGAAAGTTCATTGTTTACATCTGAAATAATCTTTTTATCGGATGCTGTAACGTTTCTTTTTTTGTGCCTTGTCTTTTCCCAAAATTCTTTGGTTACTTCTAATTCTGTTTTTGCTTGAAATTGAAATTTTTGCCCTTTAGCATTATTATCCTGTAAACGGATAGTCAACGGTGCTTTTTTACGTGTAGAACGGTATAAAAAATAAACGGTTGCCATATTTTTGAATATTTGAACACTCAAATATAAATATTTCTGACGTACAATTTTTAAAAACCTGTACGCAATTTGTACGCAAATATTCAATTTAATGCAATTTTATTCAATCTACTTCAATAGTGTATTTCGACAATAATTCTTTTAAAGTGTTGATTTTATTAATGCTTTTGCTGTAAAATATAGGGTTTTAGTAAAGTAAGAAATCGTACATTTCAAGTCCCGTCCCGAGTACTCAAACCCTCTTTAATCTTTTGATTTTAGAGGGTTTTTTTGTGCTTTAAATTTAAAAAAATACCCAGTATAAGGTATAATTTGGTGTTCAAAGTTGTTATACTTTTGATTTATAGTTTTAATTAACAGTTCTCATCAATCAAAAAAGAGAAATCCCGAGACTATTTAATTTTTTTAAAGAAGATGCATAACTAACAGGTTGTAATTTGAAAAGTTTTAATGCTCGGGATTTTATTTTTTTTCTCTCAAACAAACCTTCCTTTCGTATATTTAGATTGTGAATTTTAAAAAAATGAAAAAGATATTTTGGGGTTTGGGATTGCTATTTATTTTGAGTTGTAGTGATAATGATAAGAATGAATCTTCTATAGATTATGCGCAAGAAATGCGGAATTTTGTCATCAATATTCATGAAGATGCGATTGATAAAAATTCTGAATTTATTATTATTCCGCAGAATGGAATAGCATTAGTTGCAAATAATCAAGAGGCGACCGGAGATTTAAATCAACCATATTTAGAAGCGATCGACGGAGTAGGTCAAGAAGATTTATATTTTGGGTTTAACCTAATCAATGAACAAACGCCAGTTGAAGAAACTAATAACCTAAATCAATTCTTGCAAAAAATTCAAGCTGAAGGAAAACAAATTTTAGTAACCGATTATTGTTTCAGTCCGGAAAAAGTGAGTTTGGCTTATCAGAAAAATATGTCGCAAAATTATATTCCGTTTGTTGCGCCAGATCGAGAGTTGAATAAAATTCCTTTGCAACAACTACCAGGAGAAAATAATGAAAATGTAACTTCACTTTCGCAAGTTCAAAATTTCTTATACCTTTTGAATACAGAAAATTTTAATTCAAAAGCAGATTTTATTCAGCAAGTTCAGCTAACCAATTATGATTTGTTAATAACCGATTTATTTTTTCAAGCAGAGACCGAGTTTTCTTCCGCAGAAATTGAGCAACTCAAACAAAAAGCTAATGGAGGAAAACGATTGGTAATTGCGTATCTTTCAATTGGTGAAGCTGAAGATTACCGCTATTACTGGAAAGAAAGTTGGAATAGAGATTTCCCCGATTTTATTGAAGCTGAAAACCCTGAATGGGAAGGAAATTTTAAAGTTAAATATTGGGAAGAAGAATGGCAGGAAATAATATATGGAAATGAAGAAGCGTATCTTTCAAAAATAATGAATGCCGGTTTTCAAGGTGTTTATCTTGATATTATTGATGCTTACGAGTATTTCGAATAAAAATTTAAGTTGCATACTATTTTAATTTCTTGTAGCTTTTTCAGCAGAATTTAAAAAGTTATTTGCGATTATGAATTTTTTTCGGTTTCTATTTTTCCTATTATTTTTTTCGTTTGCATTTTCGGCTAATTCACAAGATTCTCTACAAAATAATTCGCCAAAAAAACTCATTATTGGCATTACCGAAACGCCTCCTTTTGTCATGAAAAAAGGAAATAATTTTTCGGGGTTAAGTATTTCTTCGTGGGAAATGTTAAACGAAGACTTATCTTATAATTACGAATACAAACTCTACAATTCACTTGCTGAACTACTAAATGGAATTGAAAATAAAGAAGTAGATTTAAGCATAAACCCCATAACGGTTACCGACAATCGAATGAAAACGCTCGATTTTTCTCAACCCTATTTTATTTCTCACACCGCAGTTGCGAAAAAAACGGAATCTAAGGCTTGGCATTTTCTCAAAAATTTATGGAGTTGGGACTTCATTTCAGCCCTTTTATTACTCATCGGAATTATTTTCATTTTCGGATTATTGGTTTGGTTTTTTGAACGAAAGCATAATCACGATGAATTTGGCGGAAAAGGATTCAGCGGAATTAAAGAAGGTTTCTGGTGGAGCGCCGTAACAATGACAACCGTCGGTTATGGTGATAAATCTCCCAGAACAACCGGCGGAAGAATTGTAGGTTTAATCTGGATGTTTTTAGCCATAATTTTAATTTCCAGTTTAACCGCAGGAATCGCATCGGCGTTAACCGTGCAAAGTATAAATGATGAAATTACAAATGTGCAAGATTTAGAACGGTTTTCTGTGGCTACGGTAGAAAGTTCGAGTTCACAAGAATTTTTAAATCTTTATAATATTCAGCATGAAAAAGTAAAAAGTGGTGAAGAAGGAATACAACAATTAATCGATGGAAAAACGAATTTATTTGTCTACGATCAGCCTATTTTAAATTATTTAATTGAAAAAAACGGAAAAGAAACCGATTTAGAAGTACTTCAAAAAACGTTGAAAAAAGATTATTTTAGTTACGCTTTTCCGAAAGATTCGCCTTTAGTAAAAAAGTTTGATCCCGCATTAATCGCATTATTAAAAACGATGGAGTGGAATACATTACTGAAAGATTTTTAAAACGAATTAAAAACATCATTCTGAACTTGATTCAAAATCTCTTAATGCTGAATTCTAAATCAGAATAGAAAACTTAAATCAAGTTCAGGATGAGGAGAATAGGATTTTTAGCCCCTTATTTTTTATTGCTTCGGATTTAAAATTAAATCGATTCGTTTGAGCAAATCTTTTAAATGATATTCTGTAATCGTGTTTCTATTTCTACGTAAACTACGTTGAAGCTCATTTTCTAAAGCTTCTAATTCACCTCTCACAACCGGGCGAATATCACTTTGGCTTACATTAATTGAACTTCTATTGATGTAATTTCTATAACGCGCCGGAATTTCTTTCTGCTCATTTTTCATAAGATATTCCATTCTATCTACGTATGCGCGCTGTAAATTTCTTCGATACGTATTAATATTTTCAGTTGAATTTAATTCTTCGAAAATTCCTTCACGAAGTTCAGTCATCATATCAAGTAAACCATAAGCTTCTTCACTATTTAAGGTTTCATTTTCAATTAAGCGCGCCATTCTGCCAAACTCCAATAAATTATTTAGCGTTCTAACTTGGTATTGGCGAACCCGCTCTACGCTTCCGTCGAATTCAATTTTATTAAAAATCTCATTTTCTAGAAGCCAATCTGGCGTTTCAAATAAATTTTCTTGTAAAAATTGCATAGCGCGTTGTTGTTTTTCAGTTGAAACATGCTTGTAAACCGCGCCTTCTTGATCGTAGGTTTTGTAATATTCGTAAACGCCACCAATATTAGCCGTTACGTGTCCCATATAACGATTGTATTGCGCTAAAATTTGCTTGTATAAATCATTTAAATCTTCATAATCTTTCCCGTCTTCTTTTGTCCATTCAATTAGATTGGGTACAATACGTTTTAAGTTTTTAATTCCGTACATACTCGCTTTCATCGCGTCGTTTCCTAAATCTTCCGTCTGCGAACTCGGGTCGATTACACTTCCGCTTTGTTGGCTTCCGAAGCGATAAATAGGATCGCCGGCGTGTTCAAGAATCCAATCGTCTAAAATTTCTTTTTCTTCTTTTGCAGTTTTATCGAGAATGGGTTTATAGCCCCATTTTATCGCGTATTTATCATACGGACCAATATTTGGCATTAACGCCACATCGCCATCTTCCGGTTGAGCGATATAGTTAAATCTTGCATAATCCATGATGGAAGGTGCAGTTCCATATTTTTTGGTGAATTCCGCATCGCGTAAATCTTCTACATCGTACGCAACGCTACTTCCCATATTGTGCGGTAAACCCAACGTGTGACCAACTTCGTGGGAAGAAACAAAACGAATTAATCTTCCCATAATTTCATCTTTAAATTCTACGCCACGCGCATTTTCATTAATGGCAGCGGTTTGTACAAAAAACCAATTGCGCAATAAAGTCATCACATTATGATACCAATTAATATCAGATTCTAAAATTTCTCCGGAACGCGGATCGCTCACGTGCGGTCCGTTTGCATTTGGAATAGGAGACGCTAAATAACGCACCACCGAATAGCGAACATCTTCTGGACTCCAATCGGGATCTTCTTCTTTTGTGGGCGCGTCTTTGGCAATAATGGCATTTTTAAAACCCGCTTCTTCAAAAGCAACTTGCCAATCTTCAATTCCTTGTTTTATGTAAGGGCGCCATTTTTCGGGAGTCGCCCGATCTATATAATAGACAATTTGTTCTTTCGGTTCAACTAACTCACCGCGATTAAATTTTTCAATGTCTTCTTCTTTAACTTCTAATCGCCACCGATCTAAATAACGGACTTTTTTACTTTTTTGCGCATCTAACCCATAATCGGTTTGGCTTCTGGCAAACCAACCAACTCGCTGATCGAAATAGCGACGTTTCATAGGTTCTTTAGGAAGTAAAACCATCGAGTTACTTAGCTCTACAGAAATTGAACCGGTACTTTTATTAGAAGGCGGTTTGCTCGCATTATAGGTTTTTACGTGCCGAACTTCAATATTTCTTGGGTAACTTCTTATGGTGTCGAGGTAGGAACGGTCATCATCTAAACGTGAAATTTTATAATTTTCTCTTTGTGATTCTCTTATTCCTAAGGCTTTTACATCTTTTCCAAATAAATCGCTTACCTCAATAACGGTAGCGTTATTCAGCGAATCTTTATGAAAAGCTTTTATAGGAAAAGAATATAAAATCGGTTCAAAATTAGAATTTATAACCGCTTCATGAACCGGTAATGAATCTGCTGCTACAACTTCATGCGAAACCACGCGAAGCAAAACGCGATCGTTTTTCTTTTGCCAACGTAAAACTTGGGTATTTTGTTTGCCGCCACCAAAACCTAAACCACTTGCAGTTTTAGCAATTCGCGTAACCATGAGCATCTCTCTATTGAAAAGCGAATCTGGAATTTCATAGAAATATTTTTTATCAAGGTAATGGACGGTAAAAAGACCATCATCAGACTTTGCTTCTTTTGTAATTACTTTGTTGTAGGCTTTTATATCGCCATCCTTTTTAGAGGATTTTTTTTCTGAAGTACTTTTTTTCTCTTGTGATTGAAAAATTGCACAACTGGAAAGTGATAGTGCAAGAAAAATAAAACACGTTTTTAAAATAATTCGTTGATTCATAGGAATGAAATTAATGTCGGTTACACCTTTGACCTAATTTTACTGAAATGGTTTAAACTGAAAGGTTGTACAATTTTCGATAAGAAAATTTTGGAGCATAATATTTTTCAAGGAAAGTTCGATTCCAAAAATGTTTTTTGAAAAGAAAAAAAGGATCTTTTGCCACGAATTTTGGAATAAAATGATACCAGCGAATCCCAATTCGATTTAGAAATTGATCAACTTCTGGTAATAAGCCTAATTCTTTCGCGGCAATTTTAAGTGCGTGACGTTGGCATTTAGAGGAAATATAATTATTCGCTATTTTCGGTTGAAAACCATATTCAAAAAGTTGATCTTTTATGCGTTTATAATTTTGAAAACGCGACCAGCTATCCATAAATACTAAGAAAATATGCATAAATGCAAACAGAAAACAGCTCAACCAAAAAGCTATCCAAATAGTAGAATTATATAATTGCGCTTGCTGTAATTGATACCCATAAATAACAGATTCTGCGATAAAAAGTCCTTGGGAAATCAATAGCCATTTACTTACGTGAAGATACGATATAAACAGCGACGGTTGCTTCGGAAGTTTTTGCAGGTTCATTT
Source organism: Mesonia maritima (assembly GCF_042433895.1). Lineage (NCBI taxonomy): Bacteria > Pseudomonadati > Bacteroidota > Flavobacteriia > Flavobacteriales > Flavobacteriaceae > Mesonia > Mesonia maritima. The sequence goes on from NZ_JBHLUA010000013.1 coordinate 38,571, forward strand.
TTCTAAAATAGAAAAATAAAATCTAATCAAATAAATCTATCGTATCAATTTCTTTATAACCATTTCCTAGAAAGCCACCTTTTATAAAATCAAAGTGCTTACCACCATAAACTAAAGCTATTTTTTTTAGTTTAGACTCATAGACCCGCTTTTCGATAGTGTCGTTTCTAGTGTAAACAATAATATCATCAGCGCGAACTTGAGGAACAGTTTCGCATTCATATTTTTCTAAATAATTGGTTTGCCAATCACAATTGGTTAATTTTATGGTACCGTATTTCTCTTCGTAGATTTCGATTAACTCGTTCATCGGAATATCGACGTTAATGTCTTCAGGTTGTAACCCCATGTTTTCATAACTTTCAGAGCTGTATTTACTATTTCTAATAGCTCTTGGAATAGATTTATTTTGCTGATTTTTATAATTACTCAAGTACATTCCTGTAATTTTTCTCATCTTACGTGTAATGGTATCTATTTCTTCTGGCGAAAAAGCAGTAGAATCTTTTAATGCCACACCTTCTAAAAAAACAGTATATCCTTTTTCCCGAAGTTTTTCTAACTTCGTTTTTACATCTGCATAAAATTCTGGACGGTTAATATGTACCATCGGAAAAAGTACTAGCGTTTTATCTTTTTCTTGGTTATAAAAAACTTCTGTTTTAACTTTTTTTGAGGTTATTAATTTTAGAAGTAATGAATTGCAAGAAAAAAAAGTACAAGTAATAAAAACTAAAATAAGAGGTCTAAGATATTTCATAAATACTATTTTGCAATTTAAAAGTAAAATATAAAAAAGGAATCACCCAACTAAGAATGATTCCTTTTTAAAATAATATTTTTAAGTTTTCTTGTCTTTTACTCATCCAATTCCACAAACAAACCCTCATCGGTTTTATTTACCGTAGCTAAATTATGTTTGCGAAGTCCTTTAATGGCTTTGTCCCACTTTTTATTGCTAAGTCCAGATTTTCCTTTTATAGTTTCCAATTCTTGTGGAGATTCTTTCTTTAAAATATCTAGGACCGTTTTTTCTTCTTCGGTTAATTCTATCTTTTTACGTTCCGGTTTCATTTGCGGGAAAAACAACACTTCTTGAATTGATGGATTATTGGTTAAAAACATTATTAAACGATCCATTCCGATTCCTAAACCAGAAGTTGGCGGCATTCCGTATTCTAAGGCGCGTAAGAAATCTTGGTCGATAAATTCGGTTGCTTCATCATCACCTTTTTTAGATAATTTTAATTGTTCTTCAAAACGCTCACGCTGATCGATCGGGTCATTTAATTCAGAATAAGCGTTGGCAATTTCTTTTCCGCAGACCATTAATTCAAAACGTTCGGTTAACTCTGGATTGTCGCGGTGTTCTTTACAAAGCGGACTCATTTCTTTCGGGTAATCGGTAATAAAAGTTGGCTGAATGTAATTTCCTTCACATTTTTCGCCAAAAATTTCATCGATTAATTTCCCTTTTCCCATCGTTTCGTCAACTTCCAAATCCATTTCTTCCGCTGCTTTTCTAATTTCAGCTTCAGATTTTCCAGTAATATCAAAACCGGTAAATTCTTTAATGGCATCGGTCATCGTTACTCTTTTATACGGCGCTTTAAAATCTATTTTGTGTTCGTTAAAAGTAGTTTCGGTAGTTCCATTAACCTCTAATGCGCAATATTCGAGCAATTTTTCGGTGAAGTCCATCATCCAATTGTAGTCTTTGTAGGCTACGTAAATTTCCATCGCGGTAAATTCAGGATTGTGCGTTCTATCCATTCCTTCATTTCTGAAGTTTTTAGAGAACTCATAAACGCCGTCAAAACCGCCAACAATTAATCTTTTTAAATATAATTCGTTCGCAATTCGTAAATACAATGGAATATCTAACGCGTTATGATGCGTCACAAATGGTTTTGCAGCAGCGCCGCCTGGGATTGATTGTAAAATTGGGGTTTCAACTTCAAAATATCCTTTTTCGTTGAAGAAATTTCGCATCGCGGTAAATAATTTTGTACGCTTTTTGAAGATTTCTTTTACTTTGGGATTCACTGCTAAATCTGCGTAACGCTGACGGTAACGCATTTCAGGATCATTAAATTTATCGAACTCTTTTCCTTCTTTGTCAACTTTTGGTAACGGAAGCGGTTTTAACGATTTACTCAGCAACGTAAATTTTTTCACCATCACAGTTTTTTCACCTACTTGCGTGGTAAATAATTCTCCTTCAATTCCAATAAAATCTCCGAAGTCTAACAATTTTTTATAAACATCGTTGTATTGGGTTTTATCTTCTCCCGGGCAAATTTCGTCACGATTAAAATAAACTTGAATGCGTCCTTCAGAATCTTGTAATTCAGCAAAAGAAGCTTTACCTTGAATTCTTCTAGACATTAATCTACCTGCGATAATCACTTTTTTTCCTTCTTCAAATTCCTGTTTAATCTTAGCAGAAGTATGATCTACCGGGAATAAATCTGCCGGATACGGATTGATGCCTAATTTTCTAAGCGAAGCTAATTTTTCTCTTCGTACAAGTTCTTGTTCAGATAATTGCATAAGTCATTTCTATTTTTAAAGGCGCAAAGATAATTACAAAGAAGTTAGCAATCAAAAAAGCAAGGAAAAGCTTTTTAAATTAATAGCAAAGTAGGATTTTTTTTAGTTGATTTGTTTTATATATGAAAACGAAAAACCAATATCATGAAAAAACTATTACTATTATTTAGCCTAGTGGCTAGCACAACATTTGCGCAAGTTACCGCAAGCGATGCTACATTAACTGTCTGTGAAGTAAATACAGATGGTTTCGCCACATTCGATTTAACACAAGCAGATAATGATGTATTAAACGGTCAATCGGCATCGAATTTTCAAGTGAGTTACCATGTTACAATAAATGATGCTCAAGATGCGGTAAATCCAGTACTACCAACTTATACAAACACAACTCCTTTTAACGAGACACTATACGCTCGAGTTGAAGAGCTAGGAAACGGAAATTTTGAAACATCACTACTTTTTCTAGAAGTTGGAGAAGAAGCTATAGCTAATCCAGCTCAAGATATTGTGGTCTGTGGAAATCAAGGTTTCGGAACGTTTGATTTAACCTTTAATGAATCTATCGTGTTAGGAAGTCAAAACCCTAGTATGTTTGATGTTTCTTTTTATTTGAGTCAGTCAGATGCCGATGCAGAAACCAACGAAATAGTAAATTCCTCAGCTTTTACTAATACAAATGATCCACAAACAATTTATGTACGAGTACAAAATGCCAATTCCAATTGTTATGCAATGACAAGTTTTACTATTTCAACTACAGACTGTAGTCAAGATACCGATAGTGATTTAGTAGTGACTTCTGTCGAAGATTTAAACACCAATGGCAATTTAAACGATGACGATACCGATGGCGATAATATCCCTAATTATTTAGATGAGGATGATGACGGTGATGGCGTTTTAACCGCGGATGAAGATTATAATGGAAATGGAGACCCAACAGATGACGATACTAATTCGAACAATGTGCCCGATTATTTAGAACAAAGCGTGGCACTTTCTACCGGGAATTTTGAAACGATAGATTTTTCAATTTATCCAAATCCAGCTCAAGATAATATTACAATTCAATTAAATAATACTGAAGTTGAAAAAATGCAACTTTTTAATATGAACGGAAAATTAATAAAAGAATTTTCATTCCAAAATGCTTCACGAAAACAAGAAGTTTCAATTTCAGAATTTTCTACGGGTGTTTATTTCTTAAAAATTTCAACTAAAAAAGAAAGTATCATAAAAAAACTTTCGATTAAATAAAGCATTTTAAAATTTTAAAACTCGTTTGTAGAGTGGAGTTGATTTGTTGAAAAAGCCACAATCGTATTTGATTGTGGCTTTTTTATATTCAGCTAATAATAATTGTAACTTTGTAGCGTCAAATTATTGGTGATGAATAAAAAAATAAAAGTACAAGAATTAGGCGTTAAAGATTATAAAGAAACTTGGGACTTTCAAGAGGAACTTTTTCAGGCTATTTTACAAACGAAAATTAAAAATAGGAGAGAAGAACTTGAATTACCTACACAAAATCATCTACTTTTTGTAGAACATCCGCACGTTTATACTTTAGGAAAAAGTGGCGATTTTAAAAATCTTCTCTTAAATGAAGCCGAACTAGAAAAAAAAGGAGCAACGTTTTATAAAATTAATCGTGGCGGCGATATTACGTATCACGGTCCGGGGCAAATTGTTGGATATCCAATTCTAGATTTAGAAAATTTCTTTACCGATATTCATAAATACTTGCGCTTGCTAGAAGAAATGGTGATTTTAACTTTGGCGGAATATGGTTTAAAAGCCGAAAGAAGCAAAGGTGAAACCGGCGTTTGGTTAGATGTTGGTACGCCATTCGCCAGAAAAATTTGTGCAATGGGCGTTCGGGCGAGTCGCTGGGTAACGATGCACGGTTTTGCCTTAAATATAAATGCCGATTTAGGCTATTTCGACAATATTGTTCCCTGCGGAATAAAAGATAAAGCGGTAACTTCCTTAAATGTTGAATTAGGAAAAAAAGAAATTCCCATTACCGAGGTAAAAGAAAAATTACTCAAACATTTTGTTGAATTATTTGAGGTGGAAACTACTTAAATTATTTTCCGAAATTAAACTTTAAATCTATTCCAGTGAATAAATCAGAACGCTATCCTCTTCACCTTGAACACAAAATTCTAAACCTCCGCGGTTATCTAGATTTGCTAAACTAATTGTAGAATTTCCGTAAACCGGAAAACCGGAAAGCAAATTCGCGTTGCTATCAAAAAGATAAACTTTGCTTGCTTGAGTATCGGTTATGCTCACGTAAATTTTATTATCGATATAAAATAGTTTAGGATTGGTATATAAACCAAAATCTAATTCTACTTTTTTTCCTTTTATACGAAGTATATTTTCAGAAAAAGTAACCAAAGTTTTTGCTGTGGCATCTATCGCATGCGTTTCAGAAAGATCTGCATTTTTTGTCGATTGTTTCCCGCTTTCAGAAATTTGAATCAATTTTCCTTCTTTGGTAGTTGAAGTGAATTGATTATCGTACAAATACCATTCATTATCAGTAAAATCGATTTGCTTTTCAACGTTTACCCGAGTTTTGCCAACGCGGTCTAAAATATGAAGTTGTCCGTTTTCTTCAGGAATTAAAATATAATCTTTTCTACCGATTCTAATGTGTTTTGGGCTTTGCGAAACTTCGCTTTTTGTTTTATTAAAGGTAAAGCCTTTTACTTCTTTTCCATCTTTATTAAACATGGTAAGTTTATTTCCGCGGGTAACAATAAAACGGTATTTGCTATTATTATCGTAATCGAAAACGGCGAGCGGTTGCGTAATAGTTTCAGAAAATTCCTTTGGAAATGGTTTTACCGTATCGCCATCGATATCATAAAGGTAGAAACTATTTTGGGTATTGAAAACCAGTTGCAATCTACCGTTATTAAAAATATCGATTTGTTGAATATCGCCTAAAATTCTTCCGTCTAATTGTTTTTTCCAGCGTAATTTTCCTTCAGGATTAAAAATATATAAAGTATTAGAAACGCCTTGCACAACAATATTTTCATTTTTTGTTCGCCAATTGGTCACAAATTGTGGGCGTGTGGCTAATTTTTCTTCCACTTTTATGCTTAGTAATTGTGAACTTCCGCCACTTTTTTCTTCCGCTTCCGCTTTTTCAATTATCGCGTTTACGTGTGCAAAATTATTGTCGTACACAAATTGTAATGCGCTTAATTGATTTTCTGCTAACTTAATTTCTTCGAATTCTTTCTGGTATTTTCCTTCAACGCTTTCAGCTAAAATCGTTTTAATGTTTTTGTTGATGCCAATAAATAAAAGGGAAGATTCATCACTCAGTTTTTCTCGTGTAGCTTCATAATAAGCTTGATTTCCGAGCACGCTTCGGTTTTGATAATTCGCAATTATATTTTCTAAAACTTGCATTTCTTCAGCAAAGACAAAAAAGTGATCAAGTTGCGTGTAATAATTTAATTTCTTTTGTTTGATAAGCGGGAAAAAGGAATCGAAAAAGAAGTTTGGCGCATCGAATTCAAAAACCGAAACACCTCGAAATTCTTCTGCAATTTTTTGATTCGCCAAAAGCGCGTCTTGCGTGAGACTATTTTCAATAGAATTTAAAACAATCGCAGTTCTGTTATTAGCGTAAATGGCGCCTATTTCTTTAGCTGAATTTAAAAGTGGTTCGTTTTCAACAGGAGGTAATTCTTTTTCGCGATAAGTGGAAATATTCTCGCGTAGTTTTTCATAATCTTTATAGGTAAACGAATACATTCCTGAAGCATTTACCGGTGTAATATTTGCGATGTCGTTTTGTTGAGGTTTGTTTCCTTTAAAAATATTCAGAATTCTGTTTTCTTGGGGATTCGCTTTTGAAACCCCATTTAGATGAATGCCGTTTTCTCGAATGTCAAGGTCCACTGCGGTCCAATCTGAAAAATTAGCTAAATAGCTAGCCGATCGATTTGGCGTGAGTTCGCCGTAAATTTCTCGTAATTGTGGATGATTTATAAAAACTGCAGACGAATTTTTTCCGGCAACGCTATAAATTTCGGTGAGTTGTTCGTTTTGCGGTAACTTATTATTAAAAACCCGGATAATGTTTTCTAAAACCAATTTTGAATCGCTGAGAATGAAAATTGAATTCAACGTTGTTGCATAGCCAATTTTATTTTCTAAAGTGTATTTTTTTACTTCTTGACCATCGTAGGTAAACGATTCTACTTTTTTATTTGCGATAGAATCGGTATTTACCATATTCGGTTTTCCTTCAGTAATTAAAGTAAATCCGAAATCGTTTCTTCCATTTTTGGTGTAACAAATTAAACTTTCCTCTTTTAGCTGAATATAATCGAGCAGCGCTAAATTTTCAGCAAAAAATTGAATAGGCGAAATATCTTTGTTTTCGGCAAAAAGTTTATTCTTATGAAACTGTTTTTTTAATTTTTCGAGATTATCTGTTTTTATAATCGCTGCGGTTTTTGGCGGAACAAAACTCAACAGTTCAGATTTTTCTTGCGTTTCACTTTCACAAGAAAACAAGAGAAGTAGAAAGGGTAATAAGAATATAATTTTTTTCATAGCTGCTTACTCAAATATACGTGTATTGAATTCTACTTTATGTTAAACAAAATTAAAAAAAGTAACCGAAATTAAAGATCTAATAAAAGCTGATCGGGTAGAAGCTTAAAACTTTTCCGATGGTATTTTGTGGGGCCAAATTCTTTAATAGCCGCGCGATGTTCTTTGGTTGGGTAACCTTTATTTTTTTTCCAATTATAAGCCGGAAATTCTTTGTGAATTTTTGCCATAAATTCATCGCGATGGGTTTTTGCCAAAATGGAAGCCGCCGCGATATTCAAATATTTTCCGTCACCTTTAATAATGCATTTATGGGGAACTTCACCAAAAGGTTTAAATTTATTTCCATCAACCGCAATATGTTCCGGTTTATGCTGAAGTTTTTCTATCGCTTTGTGCATCGCTAAAATGGAAGCATTTAAAATGTTTATTTCATCAATTTTTTCCATCATTATATGTGCAACACCAAAACTTACCGCTTCTCGCTGAATAATTTCCCGTAATAAATCTCTGTTTTTTAAAGACAATTGTTTGGAGTCGTTTAAAATTTCATTCGAAAAATCGTCTTTCAGAATTACTGCCGCCGCAGTTACCGGTCCGGCTAAGCATCCTCTTCCGGCTTCGTCGGTTCCGCATTCAATTAAATTGGTTGCAAATTGGAGTTGTAACATGCTGTAAAGGTACTATTTTGTAACAATGCTTAGAATAGATTGCGTATGAAAATTACATTCAGTAAAAAATTATACTTTTGTGGCATTAAACGATGAAATGAGGAAGTATCTATTTGTATTTTTACTATTAATTTTACCGCTGAGTTTACTCGCGCAAAATCGTGGACTTCAAGATCGAAATAGTTCTAGGCAATTAGATGCCAGAAATCAATCGCTCAATAATAGAAGAGGAGATAATAAAACGGTAGTCGATAATCGAGAAAAACCACCTATTGAAGATTATAAAATTATTTCTGTTGAAAATGATACCACGCATGTCGATACTACATTAAGTATTTATAAAGATTACAAATATAATTACCTGCGGAAAGACAATTTTGAATTAATACCATTTTCAAATGTTGGTCAACCGTATACGCAACTTGGCTATTCATTTAACGAAGTTTCTTTATTACCCGATATTGGAGCGCGCGGAAAACATTTTGCATATTATGAAGTAGGCGATATTTATTACTATCACGTTCCTACGCCATTAACCGAATTATTTTTTAAAACCACTTTCGAGCAAGGGCAAAATGTAGATGCTTTTTTTACTACTAATATGACACCGCGTTTAAACTTTTCGATTGCTTATCGTGGTTTGCGTTCATTGGGGAAATATCAGCATATAATGACAAGTCAAGGTAGTTTCCGTTTTACGGTTAATTACCAAACAAAAAATAATCGCTACGATTTAAAAACACATTTTGTTTCGCAAGATTTAAATACTGAAGAAAACGGTGGATTAACTCCGCTGGCAAATCAACAATATAAATCGGGCGATGATCAATTTGGTGATCGTTCAGTATTAGAAGTGAATTATGAAGATGCTGAAACCATGTTATATACCAAGCGATTTTTTCTGAAGCATCATTACAAAATCGCAAAAGGAAATGATTCCACCGGAAACAATCAATTAAGAGTCGGGCATATTTTAAACTTCACCGATAAAGAATTTCGCTTTAGTCAAGAAACAGCGTTTGCAGGTTATGGCGCAACTTATGAAAATACTTCGCTTAGAGATGAAGTAGAATATCAAAATGTAAGCAATACTTTCTACGGAAGATATAAAAATAATTTACTGGGCGATCTTACTTTTAAAACACGATTTACCGATTATAATTATGGATACCGATCAAAACTTATTCTTGAAAGCGGAGTTATTCCAAATCGTTTAACAGGAAATTTTCTTTCGGTAGGTGGCGCTTATGAAAAAAAAATAGGAAAAGTATATTTCAACGCTGATGCGATGATTAATCTCAGTGATGAAATATCTGGGAATTATTTAAAAGCAAACGCAGGTTACAATTTAAATGAAAATTATAAGTTAGATGCCGGTTTAACTATAAATTCTAGAACACCAGATTTTAATTTTTTGCTTTTTCAAAGTGATTATGTAAATTATAATTGGCGGAATAATTTCGATAATATTCAGTCACAAAATATTCACATCAACTTAAACGCCAAAAAAATAGCTGAATTTCAAGCCGATTTTACTCAAATAAATAATTATACATACTTCGGAACTCGAACTAATTTACCTGAAAATAGTGCTCTTGATTCGCTGGTTACACCTTATCAACATAATGGAAGTGTAAGTTACTCTAAATTTAAACTGAAAAGAAAATTCACTGTGGGGCATTTTTCGTTAGATAATACAATTATGTATCAACGAGTGCTAAATGGTGAAGATGTATTTAGGGTGCCAGATTTGGTTACTCGTCAAGCATTATATTACGATAATCATTTTTTTGATAGAAACCTTTATTTGCAAACTGGTTTTATCTTTAAATATTTCACATCTTATAATGCAAATGCATACGATCCTGTTTTAGCTGAATTTTTTGTACAAGATGAACAAGAGATCGGGAATTTTCCAATTTTAGATTTTATAGTGAACGCCAAAATCCGTCAGACCCGTATTTTTTTCAAGTTGGAGAATGCGCAATCCTTATTGGATCAGAATACCAATTACGTAGCTCCTTTGCATCCTTACCGTGATTTTGCGATCCGTTTTGGTTTGGTCTGGAATTTCTTTTTATAAAAAATAAGGGTTTAGGAGTTTGTTTTCCAGAAGGTTGTTTC
>NZ_JBHLUA010000014.1:0-3003 GCF_042433895.1 Mesonia maritima
GCGGTCTACAATACTGTAACCTTACCTATACCAACTTCGCGGAGAGAAACGAGATCAACATCAGTATGACACAACAATACGACCCATATGAGAATGCTGTAGCAAAACGAATAAACGGAATATTAAAACAGGAATTTGGATTGGGTAAAACAATTGTGAGTCTAAAATTAGCTCAGAAAATGGTTAAAAAAGCAGTCAAAATCTACAATTCAAAACGAATGCACTACAGCCTAGAATTTAAAACTCCAGACTTTGCTCACAGCAATCAAAATCATAATTACAGACAGTACAGAAAAATACCGATATTAGTAACTCAATAAAAACAAAATAGTAAACCAAAAATGGTCAACCTATTTCAGTATAAGACACCGAATGAATTTCATATGATAAAGACATATTTCGATTGGAACGTATTGTCGCAAATCAAAAATGGCGACCATAGCGAGCTGAAAGAAATAATTCTTGACAATGAAAAATTATTCATTCCATTTTCTACTTCTCACATTGGAGACATATTCTCTAGCTTTAAAGAAACCAGTACACAAAGAGAATATATTGAATCAGATTTAAACTTTATTTCCGAGCTTACCAAAAACAAGTGTTTAATGAATACTGGAAAAGATGTTGTACTTGACTTTTATCCACCTCAAGAACTTTTCGAACAAAGAATTGAGGAAAAAGACCTCTTTAATGATTTAAGTCTTGATGGATTAATGAACATTTTTGAGCAAGACGACCTTACTAAAAGTATTGGAAAATCACTTATAAACTTACTAAAATCAATACCTCTCGAAGAATCACTCAAACAAGCATTTGAAAACCAAGAAAGTGCTGAACAAATGGACAAAATGTTTCCTGGACTCAAAGAAAATCCAACTATGGAAGGTTTTTTTAAAAGTTTCAGCCAAATGAACTTAAACCTTAATGAATCTGATGGATATCAAGAATTAAGAAAAACTGTTCAAGGAGGAATGGGAATTAATAGAGATAAAATATTTGACTCAAAAGACCCATATAAAATAATAGAAGATAAGTACAAAAAAGTTAGAACTAGTCCAAACCAATTCATTGATAACACAAAAAATGGACCTGAATGGTTCAACGAAATTACAAATGAATATCTCTTACTTGATATTCACGGTTATCAAGAAGACAAAGTGAATATAAAAAAGGGAAGGAAAGAGACTTTTAAAAATACTACCGAAGATGCTTTTCACGCTGCCTTTGCTTCAACTTGTAATTTCTACATCATAAATGACAATAAATCATACAAGAAAACAAAATTGATTTATGAAAAGTTAGGCATTAACACAATAGTTTTTAAACCTTCTGAATTTGTAGAATATTATCAAAAATATCTAGATATAAAAGAGGTCATTCTTAATTTCAGAATACCTTTTGAAATAATTAAAACAGCCGACTTTTATGAAGAAGTAATGGAAACAGCTACTTTGAGAACCTATTATGTTCCATTCTTTTTCTTTGGCTTTTTTAATAAAATTATGGTTCTTATTCCAAATGATGATAGCAAAACACTAATTCTTCTAAGTCAAAATGGTCCAAGCAACCACAGAGTTTACTCTATGGAAATTCAACATTTATACAAACAATTAAGTGAGATACTTGGAAATGACATTGAGAATTTGGGGCAAATAAAAGATGAAGAATTCAAGGAAGAAGAATGGATTGGAAGGAAATGGCAATTAGATGAAATAACATTTCGATTGACAAGACCAAATGGACATTTTCAATTATATTTTGACCAATAAATTAGAGTTATGGGAATTCCAAATGGTAAATACGATATAGAATTAATAAGGAGAACGAAAGAACTAATTCAGTCATATAAAGGTAAATACAATTTGACACTTTTAATGAATGGGATATTGAGCTTAATTGTTTTACCGCATCAACACAATGCGAGAATAAGAAAGCTGAATTTTATGAACAAGGATTTAAATGATATTCCAGAAATTCAATTTGTATTAAACTCACCTAACTTTCATTTTGACAGACGTGGTAAAAACAATGATTTAAAAAATCTATTGACCCGAATACGTAATGGGATTGCACATCAAAGAATTGAATCCATTAGTGAAGATAATAAGTGGAAAGGAGTAATTATACAGGACAGCCATAATGGAAATATTGGACTAAATCTTGAACTCAAAACCTCTGAATTAAGAAAATTTGCTTTCTATATTGCAGATGAATATTTAAAAGAACTGAATAAAAAAGCCAGCAGCTAACAAAGAACTGAGGTAAAAACCAACTTTTTTCTACATTAAATTTGAGACATAATTAGACTGTACTAACATCTATACGAATAGATCTTAGCTGTAATATTTACTTCTTTTTTCTATCTATCCTTTTGCTAGAATAGATACATAGTTTTCATCATAAGGCAATCCTGATTTAGCAATAGCGAAGGCTTGTTTTAAAAGCTTATTAGCCACTGCAATCAACGCCAGTTTCTTGCTTTTACCCTTGGCCACAATTCGCTCATAGATTGCCCTGCAACCCTTATTGTGCTTGCACGCATTGAACGCACACAGAAATAATAGGTTTCGGAGCTTTTTGTTTCCCACTTTACTGATCCTGCTTCTACCTCTTACACTACTTCCTGATTCCAGTATCGTTGGGGTAATCCCTACGTAACTACACAACTGGGAAGCTTTCTCAAACTTAGTAAAACCATCGGTTATCACCACTAAAAACAAGGCAGTTTTGATCCCTATGCCAGGTATACTGGTTAGCAAAGTTAATTGCTGCTGCTGATCTTGTTTTACAAGTTCCAGTAAGCGATCTTCAATCCTTTTAACCTCTTTGTTCAAGTGGTTGAGATCTCGCTTTAAAGACCCATAAACATACTTGGACGGAATGCCAAGAACTTCTTCTCCGTGAAGTTTATTCTTGGTCGCCGTACGTTTCTTCAGGTAACTATCCATAAGGCGAAAGAGCTGCAGGCATTCTGCCTGTACATCAGTAAGGGCATTGTACAGG
>NZ_JBHLUA010000015.1:0-27890 GCF_042433895.1 Mesonia maritima
ATAATACAAAAACCTAAATATATCTTTCACAGGATCTAATAAAAAATAGCTAAAACTGAATTAATAAGTATAAACAGCTTATGACTTTTTTAATAAAAAAAACAAGAGGATGAAATAAGGAAAGAGCCGTTTGATAATATCTGAATTTAAAATTATAATAGAGGTGATTAATCAAATTTTTAAAAGATCAAATAATAGCAAAACTAAAGATGATACGTATTGCTGAAATTAATTATTTTTATTTGATAGAATTCTTATGAGTACTTATATTAAATTAGTTGAAAATATTTAATTCTTTGTTTTGTAAAAATAACAAAAAAGTTCTGTTATCCCGGAATAATATATTATAAACAGATATATTTGTTATGATATAACCTGTTGTGTGTAAGTTAAAAAACAAAAACTTATGATGGAAAAACCAATATTAACCGACAATGTAAACAGAAAAAAGTACTTAAAAGATATAGGAATTGATATTGATAATATTTCAGACGATATAAGAAACTTATATAAAAAGAAATTAGAATTAGCAACCAATGATATTAAACACGGAAAGTTCATAGCAAACCTTACTTTTAAAGAAGTTTTACTATTACAAGCCGTTGAAAAGGAGGAGATGATAAAATTTGAAACTAAAAGTAAAGACCCTTATATAGAGGGTTATTCTACCGCTTTATGGTCTTCACGTCTGGACAACCAAATTTTAACTTCAATGAAGTTCTTAATTGCTCCATAGAATTTTTACTATAGGTTGGACTATTTAAATATGTATCAATATCGTCTGAATAGCCTTTAATCATAATTGATAATATATCTTGAGGTACATCTGGAATATGTTTGCATATTTCTAATATTTGATTTTTAGCTATAATTTTCTGATCTAAATTAGAATCCTTATCTAACAAGATTTTAAATAATTCTGACAATTTTTGACAGTAATCCATAAATTAAAAGTTTTTGATTAGTTTTAACGTCAGTAAATATAAACAAAATAAAAACCTACACACAACAACGTATATAAAAAATAACTCGGTAAGTGATAGCCCGAAAATTAAAGTTTATCACAAAACACAACGTAAATAACCGAAAGTAACTCAAAATCAAAACGTTACTTTTAATATACAAACACGTTGTACCCAATTTGAGAAAATCGTGACTGAAACCAAAAGATTAAACACTACGACATCTAAAGAATGGTTAAATTTAATAACCGAATTCTTATCAAATGGTAATTCTCAATCGACAAGAGCTATTTCTGAATTTTTAGGTTCTGAAAATAAAAAATACAAAAGAGATGAGCGTGGCTCGAAATTTTTAATTCCAAAAAATGCGAACCTGAATTACATTGCTATAAATCCAGACCTAGAGGAAACTGAAACCGACAAACCTATTACATATTTAGCATTTAGCGGAGAAAAACTGAATTTGAAACTGAATTTCCTGACTGAATTGTTTCCCAATGTTGAATTAGTTGAAAACACTTACGATGGCGGAATTCAATTGTTTTTTAATCCTGTTGATAATCGATTTGATTTTAAGGCAGTAGCTTGTCAAATTTTCACAGATTATAAAAGTCTAGACGAACTAACCGATTTGAACATTAATGGAATTTCTTTTATGTTTAAGACTAAAAAAATAAAAACAAGAGCTGGATATACAATGACTGAATAAAAAACTGGGTACAACAATGTATAACCGCAATTACGGCGGATTCGACTACGTCCGAATCCACTCGGAATTGCTAACGTCAGTTCTAAACCGAAAATTAACGTATATAAACCCGTAACTGACGGTTATACGAGACCGTTGTACACAAGCTAATGAAAACAAAGTTACACATATTCAAAACTGTTGCTAAACACTTAAGTTTCACAAAAGCTGCCGAGCAATTATATATTTCACAACCTGCCATATCCAAAGCAATTAAAAATTTAGAACAAGAATACGAAACAACATTTTTTGTTAGAAAAAGGAACTCCATTGAATTAACAATAGAAGGAAAATCGTTCCTCATATATGTAAATAAAATATTAGCTATCTATTCTGAAATGGATGAGCAATTTCTACATAAAAATGAAACCTTTCCAGAATTAATAAATTTTGGAGTAAGTACAACCTTATCCAATTATGTCATCCCTAAAGTAATTGCGAAGTTTAGAATGCAATTCCCTCAAACAAAGTTTGATATAATTAGTGATAATTCAGAAAATATTGAAAATTTAATTTTAAATGAGGAAATCGATTTTGGAATTACAGAAGGGAATTTTTCTAACCCAAAACTACATTTTGAAAAATTTATAAAGGACGAAATTGTTTTAATAACAAATATTAATAATTCTTCATTTAAAAAAGGAAGTATTGATATAAAAACGCTACAAAAAATTCCCATAATTGAACGTGAAAAAGGCTCTGGAACTAGAGAAGTAATAGACAGTTTTTTAGTTGAAAATAAAATCTCAAAACTAAATTGTGTAGTAACATTGAACAGTACAGAAGCTATTAAAAATTATTTAAACAACTCTAACGATTTTGCACTTCTTTCAATCAATGCTATTAATGATGATTTAATAAATAACAACCTCAAGGTAATTGACATACAAGGCTTGAGTATTGAAAGATGGTTTTATTTTGTAAAAAGAACAGGTTACCTTTCAAGTTCTTTGGAAAAATTTGAAAAATTTATTCGACTTAATCATAACCTTTAGTTATCTATGATAACAAATTAATTTGCTTATAAGTTATTAATTCGATCTACTTTTGTATCAAATAACACGAAATGATATGAAAGATATATTTTCCAAAACTGTTTACTTCCTTATAATTATTATTGCACTTTTAGGTGTAATAAACAGTCCCACAGCATTGTTACTTGGTTTTGTATATACCATTATTTTCAATAATCCGTTTAAAGAATCCAGCCATAAAGCAATCCATTATTTTTTAAAAATTTCGGTTGTTGGGTTAGGATTTGGAATGTTTATTAAAGAAACTTTAGAAACAAGTAAAGAGGGATTAAGTTTAACTATTTTTTCAATACTTTTAACTGTAACGCTAGGTTTGCTAATAACAAGACTTCTAAAATTAGATTTAAAACTAGGTCATCTAATCACTTCTGGAACAGCAATTTGTGGCGGAAGTGCCATTGCTGCAATTTCTCCAGTTATTAAAGCTAAAAGCAAAACGATAAGTATTGCTTTAGGTATTGTTTTTCTACTAAATTCTATTGCGTTGTTCGTGTTTCCAGCAATTGGACATTTTTTAAATTTAACGCAAGAACAATTCGGTTTATGGTGTGCAATTGCTATACACGATACAAGTTCAGTAGTTGGAGCTGCACTAGGTTATGGAGACGAAGCATTGAGAATTGCAACAACAGTAAAACTATCTAGAACTTTGTGGATTATCCCTTTATCCATTTTTTCAATGTTTTTATTCAAAACAAAGGGAGAAAGAATAAAAATCCCTTACTTTATAGTTTTATTTATTATTGCAATAATAATTAATAGCTACCATATTTTACCTGAAACAGCTACTAACTTTATTGTATTGATGGCTAAACGTTTATTAATAATAACTTTGTTTTTAGTAGGCTCAACCATTTCTATAAAAGATTTGAAATCTACTGGAATGAAACCTATTGTGTTAGCACTGATATTGTGGATTTTTATTTCAATTTTTTCATTAATTTATATTTTGAGTTAAAGCCAGTGTACAACAACGTATATAAAAAATTGCTTGTAAGTGCTTAATTCAAAGAGGTTTTTGTATTTTAAATGTCAGTACTAAACCGAAAAGTTTCCGTTTATTTATACGCAACTTTTCATATACAAAACCGTTGTAGCACATTTAAAACCTAACCAAGTGAAAAAAATTATATCTCTATTTATAATACTACTATTCTTAAATTGCAAAACAAAAAATGAATCTGGAGGAGAATTTGTTTCAGCTATGGAAATAAAGGCTCTTAACATAAAAGATAATCTTATATATTTCAATGTTTCATACACAGTAGAATTTAAACAAAATACAAATCAAGATTGTATGGTAGAGTCAAAAGATGAACTAAACTCTATGATAATTGAACCAACAATTAGAAGTGTAGTCCGTAGTTTAACAAGTCAATTAGATTATAACGAAATTGAAAAAATAAATAAAATTGAAGTTAAAAAGAGAATTAATAGGTTATTATCTAAAAGTAAAACTTTAAAAAAATGTCCTTTAAAAATTTCAATATTTACAATTACTCGAAAAAAATAAAGAGTTCAAAAATGACTTAATTTCTATTAAATTGTATAAATAAGCAGCAAAAAACAATAACCGAAGCTTGTTTAAAGCCTATATAAAATATTAATCCATTACCAAATAAAATTACTAAAAAGAATAAAAATTGAAAAAAAACGTGCCACAACAGCGTATATAACAAATAGCTAGGTCTTTTCTAAATCGAAAATTTCGGTATATTTGGTTAGTCGCCAAATCTTTTGATTTGGCTTTTAGAAAAATAAAGATAAAATCAAAATGCAAAAGTTTTGGCTTGTGACGAGATTGAAAATTAATCCATAATTTTACGCTACTTGTCATATACAATCACGTTGTGCGTAATTATAAAAACGAAATACATTAAAACAAAAAATTGAAATCTGAGAATAAGGAACAATATTACCCAACTTATAATTCTGAAAACCGTGATATTTTATTAATTGAGTTCGAAGAAGCTCAAAAAATAGCTAATGGACAAACTAAAGTTTACGGACAAGTAACTAATATTTTATTAGCTGTATCTACATTTGGATTTACTTTTCTATTCAAAAAAGTAGACGAAATGAATTTGAGTTTTCAAAATTCAATATTTGTAATTATCGTCCTATTCCTGTTTGGAGCAATATTACTACGTTATTTCGTTGATTTACAAAAACAAATCACAATAAATGCAAGAAAAGCAGTTACATTAAGGAAAATGTTAGGTCTTGATTATGGCTCAATTGAATTAACCTTACCAAATTGGAGAGTTGAAGGAGCAAGTAATCCTTTCGTCATTAAATATTTTAATGGATGGCTTAATTTTAGGAGTATGCCTTTTTGGTTACTTACTATTACAATAAACTCTATTTGGTGGTTAGCAACAAAAAACCAATCAAATTATAATTTAGAAATATTAAATGGAAACTTTCAAATAAATTGGTGGCTAGGGAATTTATTTTTTTCACTTGTGTACATAATAGTTTTTAGAAAAAATCTTTATGATCGTCACGAAAGTCTATATTTAAGTTTTGTAAAAAAGATTTCCTTTATACTTAGAGTTAAATTACTATCTAACTTTGAATTTATACTTTACAGAGCAAAGCTATCTTACATTGAACTTGAGCGTTTAAATATTAGCATCAAAAATTTAAAAGAAATATTAGTTGATATTGAGGATAAAGATTTTTATACAAATAAAGGTATTTCTTTTAAGTCAATAATTAGAGGAGCTTTAAGTAGATTTTCGATATTTAGAAAAAAATATAATCTGATTTCAAACGGCGGATCTACAATTACAATGCAATTAGCCAGAACCTTATTTATTCCGGCGAATCAAAATAAATATCGAAGGAAGATAATTGAAATTCTTCTATCCTTTTGGTTAAACCAACAATTCAAAAAAGATGAGATTTTAAAAATATATATTTCTTCTGTTAGATTTGAGAGAGGAATTTTAGGTATTTCACAAGCCTCTAAATATTTTTTCGGAGAATTAAAAACACCATCAAATGAGGAAGCATTTTTTCTAATTGAAAGACTTTCGAATATTAGCTCTACAGTTAATTGGGATAGAATAAAATATCTTTCAAAAATCACAAGCATAAATTTAGATAACAAAAAATTAAAAGAAATATATAAAGGCCAGATTAACCAAAAAAAAATAAGAGAAATAAAATAACTACGCACAACAACGGCTATAGTTCATTGCTACGGAATTTTCGACCGAAAATTCTACATAAATTTGCTATCTTCGGTTTAAAGGGATAATCCTAGCGAGTTTTCCCGCAACGAAACCATAGCCAAACCCGTTGTGCGTCATTTGAAAAACACCAGTGAACAAATTAACTAACTACAAAACTGAAAAGATTTATGAAAGACTTTTGACAAATAAGTCAAAGGAAAACTATTGGAAATATGTTAGTGAATTAAGAAAACGAAAAACTGACGAAATTTTTAAAAAGAGTGTTTTATTGACTAAATCAAAATCTGCTCAAGAAAGAATGATAGGAACAGATGTCTTAGCACAATTTGGTTTTCCAAGACGCCACAAAAAAGAAATTATTAATTTGTTCTTTGAGTTATTAAAATCAGAATCTGATAAAAAAGTTATAAGTTCAATACTTTACGGAATTGGACATAATAATGAAGAACTAACAAATAGACAAGTTGAATTTCTTTGTTCATTTCGTAATCACAAAAGTGTTTATGTAAAACACAGTTTAGTATCAGCGCTTTGCACAATAGAAAAGGATAAAGCAATAGATACATTAATAAAATTATCAAACGACCGAGACTCTGATATCAGAGATTGGGCAACTTTTGGAATTGGAAGTCAAATTGAGACAGATAATGAGAAAATAAGAATCGCTTTATGGGATAGAATTTCGGATAAGGATGAAGAAACAAGATTTGAAGCTATTTCTGGTTTAGCCCAAAGAAAAGACTATCGAATAAAAGAAATTCTAAAAACGGAACTTAAACACCTTGATGAATATGGTTCGCTCATTTTGGAATCTATCGAATATTTAAATGACAAAAGTTTCGTACCGATTTTAGAGAAAAAAATACTAGAAAATAAACAATCAAAAAAAGTTAGTGAAAATTGGCTTTTAAACACATTGGATAAACTTAACGGAAAAGAAAAAACGAACGCACAACAAAGAACTGAGGTAAAAAGCAACACTTTTCTTCATTAATTTTCAAGCATATTTAGCTTGTACTAAAATTTTTATTTTTCAACCTTAGTACCGCATTCTTCTCCTTATTTTAAAACTATCTGCTGGTTAAAACAGACATGTGGTTTTCATCATAAGGCAACCCTGATTTAGCTATCGCAAAGGCCTGCTTTAAAAGCTTATTGGCCACTGCGATCAACGCCAGTTTCTTACTTTTACCCTTTGCCACAATTCGCTCATAGATTTCCCTGCAACCCTTATTGTGCTTACACGCATTGAACGCACATAAAAACAACAGATTCCGGAGCTTTTTGTTTCCCACTTTACTAATCCTGCTTCTACCTCTTACACTACTTCCTGATTCTCGTATCGTGGGGGTGATTCCTACGTAACTACACAGCTGAGAAGCCCTCTCAAATTTGGTAAACCCATCTGTAATTACAACTAAAAACAAGGCGGTTTTGATACCAATCCCAGGGATACTCCTTAGCAATGTTAATTGCTGTTGCTGCTCCTGTTTGATAAGCTCCAGTAAGCGACCTTCAATTCCCTTGATCTCTTTATCCAGATGTTGGACTTGCTACCTTTACTCGGACATAAAATTTAAGACCGCTTGTTAGAAAACAAATATCTTAGAAACATGAAAAAACGATATTACAGTCCGGAATTAAAGGAACAAGCAGTTCGGTTAAGCTACCAGCGTTCGAACATAAAGGAACTAGCAGACGAACTGGGCATAGAAGTCCAAAGGATATACAAATGGCGCAAAGCAGCCAAAACAGCTAGATTGCCTAAGCCTGAAAAACCAATACCCGATGATACCCTAGAGCTTAAAAGGTTACGCAAAGCCCTTAAAGAAAAGGAGCTTGAACTTGAGATATTAAAAAAGGCCGTGCACATCTTCTCCAAGAGCGATGGGAAGTCTATGGGTTTATAGCCAGCTACAAACATTTATACCCCATCGAGAGGATGTGCAAAGTTTTTAAAGTAAGTAGGAGCAGTTTTTACAGGTGGTACACCGGTGGTCCATCAGAACGGGCCTTGGAATATAGCCTGTTTACAGATTTAATAAAAAAAGAATTTGAAGTGAGCAAACAGCGTTATGGCTCCACAAGAATAGCGGAACAACTAAAGCGCAAAGGTTACTGTATATCCAGACGCAGAGTGGCTAAAATTATGAAAGCGAACAATTGGGTAAGCAAACATAAAAGGAAGTTTAAGGCTACCACAGACTCCAATCACAAATACCCTGTTTTTAGAAATTTACTCAACAGAAACTTTACCCCAGACAGGTTAAATAAAGTTTGGGTTAGCGATATCACTTACATCCATACCAATCAGGGCTGGTTATATTTGACAACTATTATTGATTTATTTGACAGGCAAGTAATCGGTTGGTCATTAAGTACAAGCCTGCACACCAAGCAAACCATTATTCCTGCATGGAAAATGGCTGTAAGTAAACGTAAGATAAACAGGGGTTTAATATTTCACTCGGATCGAGGAATACAATACGCCTCAAAGGTATTTAGAACATTTATAAAATCTAACCTTCTGGTAACACAATCCATGAGCAGGAAAGGTAATTGTTGGGATAACTCTGTAGCTGAATCCTTCTTTAAAACCTTGAAAGTAGAACTTGTTTATGATGAGGATTTTAAAACTATAGAGCAGGCTAAAACCGCTATCTTTGAGTACATAGAAATATGGTACAACAGGAAACGGTTACACTCCTTTTTGGGATATAAAACCCCTTACGAAGTAGAATTAGAATTTTATCAATTTAAAAATGTAGCATAGGTCTCAGAAAAAAGTGTCCGACTTTTTGTTGCAAGTCCAGATGTTGGAGATCACGCTTTAAAGACCTATAAGCATACTTTGAGGGAACACCCAAAACTTCTTCCCCGTGAAGTTTATTCTTTGTCGCTGTTCGTTTCTTTAGATAACTATCCAGAAGTCGAAAGAGTTGAAAGCATTCCGCCTGTACATCACTAAGAGCGTTATACAGCGAAACTTCATTAGACAACCCATAATTACAAATAGCCTTGGCATCGCTCTTATCGGTCTTGACTTTCGAGAGCTTCATTTGAATAAAACGTTTGACTGACAAAGGATTTACCACCGATACCTGTATACCGTTTTTGTAAAGAAACTGGGCGAGTCGATAATGGTAATAACCCGTAGCTTCCATTACTACAAGACTGTCTTTAGGTAATGATTTAACAAATAACTTAAAACCGGAAGGATTATTTTTAAATTGAGAATGACCACATCTACTACCATAGACATCAAAAACATCTTTACTGATATCAACTCCAAAAGTTTCCTTATATTTATCCATAAGAACTGATTTTATGAAAGAGCATACTACTTGATTCACAACAACTTGAAAACGAGGTCTAACCTCACAGAACTGAAAGATATACGTATTCCAAGATCAATTCCTATTATTTAAAGATTATTTTTTAAGCTACAAACCTTTGCATCTCTACATAGGGTGTTCCTCTTTTTACTACTACAAAGGCTCTTGATAAAAGCTTGTTTCTAACATTGTTTAGAGCAACCATTCTTGATTTTCCTTCCGCTAGTTTCTTTTTATAATATTGTTTTAATTCTTTGTCGCACTGTACAGCGCTTACACTGGCCAGTGTCAATAGGGTTTTCATTTTCCTGTCTCCTATAGAATGGATTCTGTTTTTTCGCTTTATACTCGTCCCTGAACTGTGTTCAAAAGGTGCTACACCACAATAACTCGAAAACTGCCGCCAACTCTCAAATCGTTTAAAGTTATTCGTGTGATACAACATTTGGCAAGAAAGAATCAAACCAACGCCTTTTAAAGTAGTTAAAAGCTTATGATTTTTATCCAGTGATTCATCACCTTTCACTAGTTCGTTGATACGTTCTTCAAGTGCTTCTATTTGCTTTGTAAGGTAATGAATGTTCTTTTTAATGATCTTACAACAGCTGTCCGTTGATGGGCTACTTAGCAAGGACTGAATTTCTTTAAGGCTGTTCATTTTACCGGTACGGTCTCTTACAAGCTGTTCCCTATAGGATAGTAGCCTTCCCTGTTCTTGAACACTTTGGGCCTTTGGACTACTGAGGCTGAGTTCGTCTCTATGCAGCCAGGCATATCTGGCAATTATTGCTGAATCAAGTCTATCGGTTTTACCTCTAACAATACCAACAGATCTTTTGATGGCCAACGGAGTTTCTTCAACGTAATCGATATTGTTTTCCGATAGATAAATACTCAGGTTTGTAGAATAATGCCCTGTATTTTCAAAACAAAAAAAGGTCTGCTTGTCTAGATACGCTTGCACCCAAGAGAGAAGTCCCTATAGCCCTTGAAAGTATTAGAAAAAACACGGTGTAATGCTCTTTTGTGAATATGCGCATCGATGGTTAATTTTGATACATCAATACCAATCACGTCTAAGTAATTTTTCATATTTTTAAATATTGGTCCTTTTTTAAAAAGGAATGATTAATATATGTTGCAATGACTATCATCTTTAATAGGAAGAGATTCCTGGTATTCCAAATGGTCCTAAAGCAACCTAAGAGAGACAAGAGGACTCATACGTATAATGGAACTGCTATTCCAAAGACCGTTTTAGTTCTCCTCTTGTTCCTTAGTAAATGTAACTAACTGTTTAATAGCGGTGTAAAGTAAAGAAGACCGTTGGGCGTCATTAAGACATCACATTTCAAAACAATATGAGTGAGAAAAAGACAACAATCCAGTTTCAAATTGACTTGAACTCTTTAAAAACTGTTGGAAAAATCACAGATGGCGAAAGTGACTCTATAACTGACGATATAAATTTACAAATCTCTAGAAGTTTAAAAAATCTTTTTTCAAGCGGTTTTGTTGACTGGATACCTGACTTTAATTCACATATAGAAAATGATAATCACATTAAAGCATACGAATTACTTGAAAACAAAAAATGGACTTTACAGTTTTCAAAAGAATTAATTCTAGATAGCTTATTAAAACTTGACAAAATAAAAATAGAAAAGGAACAGAGAAAAAATTTCTTGTTAATTATAATTGCTGTTGCTTCAAGAGAGGCTAATTTTGGTAAAGTTGAGAATGAAATAGAATCATTTTTATCTGAGTTTGGTAATTCTATTGAGCCAGAAATGAAACAAAGTGTTCTATTGTCCAAAGGAAATGCTCTAGCTCAAAATGGTAAAATAAATGTAGCTAATAAAATATACAAAGATGTTATTAAAAACATCAACTCTTCTGCTGTTGACAAAGCTTACGCCTATAGAGGACTTGCTAAAATAACAGCTTCGAAAGAAGACATTATTCAATATCACAATTTATCTGCAGATAAATTTTTAGAAGCTGGAAAAAAACAAGATTCCATAAAAGATATGGTATACGTTTCCAATCTTTATGAAAAAAGTAACCCTGAAACAGCTTTGACTTTAATTGACAATGCAATTGAGCTTTACGATTCGGAAAATATTTTGGATAAAGAATTTAAAGCAGAACTACACCACAAAAAAGCTAGTTATTTATTCACTCTAAATCAATTTAAAAGTGCTTTAGAAAGCATTGAAGTTTCTTGTGAATTGAGAGCTAATTTAATTGGCAATGAATATGAATTATATTCAAGTCATTCAGTAGCAGAAATGCTATGCGATAGATTGAATAAATCGGAAAGAAAACTATATCATTCGAACAAAATAAAACTGCTAGCACCAACTATTTCTGATAAGGAATTTGATTTACAAATTCAAATACAGAATAATATGAATAAAAAGAGAATTATAGATAATGAACTATTAGAAAAAATAGAAAATTCAGAATTCAAACTGTTTAAATTCTCTGTTTATATATTCAATGCGGTTTTGGATAAATCTTCATTTAACAAACAACTTGAGTGGTTGGATAAAGCCAAAATATTATTAAATAAAAAGGAATTTTACAATGTTCATTTTTCATTATATTATTTTACCACAGCCGAAGTTTACAGGAACCAAAAAAATGTACCAGAAGCAATTAAAAACTACGAGCTTAGTCTCGATTACAACCCGTTTCATTACCAGTCTATTCAAAATTGTGGTGCTATTTTGTGGAAAAACGAAATGTGGAGTAAATCACGTGATTTTTTTCGAAAAAGGATTGACATATTGGGGGAATCCTCAACATTATCTTACGCCTTAGGACGTTCTTATTTTGAATTAGAAAAGTATCAACAAGCATTTAATTACTTCAGAAAAGTTTCTAACGAACTTGATGGTGTTGATATTTCTAAATATATCAATGAATGTCTTAAAAAAGATTTAGACATAAAGCTGGAACAATCTAAGTTAGAACCCCAAACAAAAATTCCTATTTCAATTAATTCTTTTAGAACAACCCTAGCAGAATTTTCACAATCAATTTCTACTAAATCCAGAATGTATTTTTGGAAGAATGATTCAGGTAAATACAAATGGGATAGTATGCCTGAAGAAAGAGGAAAGCAATTTTTAATTAATGCCCTTGAAATGAAATATGGTAAAGATTCAATTGAAATTTTCCAAGAAAGTATTGCTGGCGCAGGTATAATAGACCTTTTTCTTATTTTAAGAGGAGGATTGAAAATTGTAGTTGAACTCAAAATATGTGGTGGCGCAGGTTATTCGTCAAACTATGCAATTTCTGGAGAAGACCAACTAGTACATTATTTAAAAAACACATCTACAAAAATTGGCTTTCTAGTTGTTTTTGACGGACGTTTAAGAGATTTTGAAAAAGGATTTAAAAAAATTCAGTCAATTGATGACTTGACAATATACACAACAGCAATTGAAATGAAACCTAAAATAAAATAACGAACGCCCAACAAAGATCTGAGTTAAAAACCAAATCTTTTTAGTTTAATTTCGAAACATATTCTTCCAGATAGGGTAACCCACTTTTTACAATGGCAAATGCTTGTTTTAACAGTTTGTTAGCTACTGCTATCAATGCCAGTTTCTTACTTTTCCTTTTAGCTACGATACGCTCATAAACTTCTCGACAAGCTTTAATGTGTTTGCAGGCTAAAAATGCACATAAGAATAAGAGATTTCTTAGTTTCTTACTACCAACCTTTGAAATCCTTCTTCGCCCCCTTACACTGCTCCCCGATTGCCTTGTTGTTGGAGTAATGCCCACATAACTACACAATTGCCCTGCTGTTTCAAATTTTTGAAAACCATCAGTAATGATAATGAGAAACAGCGCTGTTTTAGTACCTAAACCAGGGATTCCTTTTAGCAGTGTTAGCTGATGCTGTTGATCTTGTTTTACCAATTCCAACAACCTATTTTAACGCCTCTATTTCTTTGTTTAAATGCTTTAAATTACGTTTGGGAGATTGATGCATAAGCTTAGAGGGTATCCCTAAGACTTTCTCTCCATGAAGCTTATTTTTAGTTACTGTACGTTTTTTTAAATAACTACCTAAAAGCCTGAAAAGCAGTAAGCATTCGGCTTGCACCTCTGTAAGTGCATTATAAAGGGGCACTTGGTTCACCATATTATATTCACAAATTGCCTTGGCATCGCTCTTATCTGTCTTTACCTTACTTAGTTTCATGTGGATAAAACGCTTAACGGATAACAGGTTTACCACTGATACAGTCACGCCCTTATTAAAAAGATATTGTGCTAAACGGTAATGATAATATCCCGTCGCCTCCATTACTACAAGTGATGTCTTTTCAAGGGTCTTTGCAAAAGAATTGAAACCTTTCGAGGTGTTTGCGAACTGACAGTGCAATCCAGTAGAAGCAACTACATCAAAGAAATCTTTACTGATGTCAATTCCATAAATTGTGCTATATTTTTTCATAGAAAAACAAATAACGATAGGACACACTACTTGAGTTTCACCAACTTAAAAACGAGGTCCAAGCCTCATAGATCTGATCGAAATTTAAAATAGAAAAGAGCTGGGATTATCAATATTGCCGAAGTCTAACGCTTCACCATATATCATAGCCTTAATCCTCTCTTTGTTCTTTCTGATTTATACTATAAATTTAATGAGAATCAAACTTAAGAAGTATATAACAAATAGCTACGTCTTCTCTAAACCTAAAATTTTAGTATATTTGGTAAACAGCCAAATCTTTTGGTTTGGCATTTTGAAAAGAAAAGATAAAAATCAAAATACAAAAGTTTTGGCTTGTTGCGATATTGAAAATTAACCCATAACTTCACGCTTCTTGTCATATACAATCACGTTATGTGCAAGCTAAAGAAACAACAGTAAATAAAAACAAAAATCATTTATGATTAGAAAAATTGGGCTTTTCTTTCTCTCTCTTTGGTTACTATTCTTATTAATAATAGTAATCACAGCCAAAATTCCTATGTGCTTTACAGACGATTGTGAATTCATAGGGCTTTATCAATTAACAACAAGCAATATCATTCCTATTTTTTGCCTTGTAGCTTTAATTATTGGCCTAATCGCGTTTCTAGATTTTAGATTTCAAATGAAAGGCACACCAGAATTGTCTTTTAAAATTACGGAATTAGAAAATATTGACTATGAACATTTAACATTTTTGACAACCTACATTATTCCACTTGTATGTTTTCAGTTTGAAAATTTTAGATACATAATTACATTTATTGTTATCCTTTTTGTGATTGGACTAATTTACATAAGAACGGATTTATTCTATGCTAATCCAACTCTAGCAATTTTAGGGTTTAGAATTTATAAAATTTCCGGAGAATTCAGAAATGGAGAAAAAAGAAATGGCAAGATTTTGATTACTAAAAACACACTTTCAGTAGATGACAGAATAAAGTACTTTAAACTTGATGAACGCATCTATTATGCAACCAAAATAATCACAAATGACTAAAGCAGAACTTAACGAATCGTTGGGCTTCATAAATGACCCAGTTGGAGAATTACAAATTATAATTTATGCCAATCTTGATGGAATTGATGAACCCAGGAAACTTGACATAAAAGGAGATGATTTACCAGCTTTAAAACAAATATTTATCGATGGCTTAAATTACTACGTTATTGATAAGGACGATTATTCAGTTCTTCAACTATCAGACGCTGATGAAAGAGGTAAGTGTTTTTATGAATATGATTTAGAAGTTCCTGATGAATTGGAACTTTTAGAAAATGTCATTGGAAATGATAATTTAGAAAACTTTAATTTCAATGATAATAATCTCACTTCAATAAAATCTCTCATTGTCGTTTTAGCTGATGATGAAAACGAAATAAGTTTATATAAAAAATTATCGCCTATTGAAATAATTGGAAGAGGTGGACATATTTTAAAACGTGCAAATCAGAGATTTGAAAAATTTGACGACCATTTATTAAGGATTACTTCAAAATTTCAAGTTGTAAGAGTTTCTAATGAAATTATTATAACTGACTTAAATGCAATTGAAAAAAGTTTTGGTTTTCACGATGTAATAATAAGAGAAGCAACATTAAGTCTAGATGTAATTAATCAAATGGGTTTGGTACATAATATTGCAAGTCTAGAAGAATTGGTAACTGATGTAAGTTTTGCTAGAAAGTTAACAAAAGTTGCAAAGAATTCGCCAGTTATCAAACAAAATATTCCCAACGCTAGTATAATTTTATTTTCTAAAAATCATCCTTTTACAAAAAGAAAAATGAGATATAGTGCTGACGGAACTCAATTTAATTTGGACACTCGTGTTTCAAAAGACTTATTAGTTAAAATTCTTAACGATGATTTACTTACTTCTGAACTGACTAAATTATACTATGATAGTTTAGCGAAAGATGGAATTGAAGTCGAGGAAGAACAAGAAAACAATGAAAATGAAGCGGAATAAAGCCTGCACATAACAACGGTAGCCGTTGCACAAGCCCTAAATTTTAAAAATACTTCATCAATATAAGCCGCTTTTAGCCTTATTTGTAATAAATTTCAAATATTTTTTCAGATTACAAGCAATGGCAGACATATTCATACATCTGTCTGCTTGTCTTAGCCCAATTGTATTAACTTTTCGTAATCCATAAATTGGGTTAATGTTCAAAACACTGATTCTACTGTGCTTTGGCGTTTGGCTTTCATATAATTGCCTTGTGGGCTGTTTATTCGTTGATTGTTGCGTTGGTGTTGTTTTCTATAGGCTGTAATACTAATACGTTTTTCGTGACTTTTTCCTATACATTGTTGTTTTATAGGACAAGCTTTACAGTCGCTTCTTTTGGTAAAGTAATTATCTCTTAAAGTTCCTTTTTCAATATAAATGAAATTCTCAGAAACTCCTTTATAAGTGCCGTGAGGAGGAATGAAGCTTTTGACCTTATTTTTCTAAAAAATCATAATTCTCTCCGCTACTATAGCCCGTATCCGCTATACAGTTTCCCCAATATAGAGTTGATTTCCATAGTCTTCGTTTAACACATCGGACAATATTTATTAACTGTTGATTATCTTTTCCATCGGCACAATAGGCTTTAATACCGGTAATAACATGATGAGCGGTATCTACATCCGAAACTACACGTTTAAACAATATAAAACAAAAGCTCGCAAGCGATTTTCTATTTGTAATAAGTGTACGAAATGCAAAAAAAAGGAAAAATCATCTAGTGATCAGAATTAACCAAGCATATTCAAACCAATGCCAAACGTGTCTCACAAGGAGAGAACCTTTATAAAAAAAGGCAGGCTTTGGTCGAGCATCCTTATGGGACTATTAAGCGGCAATGGGGTTTTGACCATATTATTTATTAACAAAAGGGAATGAAAGTAGCCTCTGCAGACTTGGAAATTATGGCACTTTTCTATAATTTAAAGCGCTTATTTAACATAAGTATAGGAGTAAAAAAATTTCTACAAGGAATCTAACAGAGACGATAAGCGTACTTTTAACACATATCGATCTAAAAAAAAGGTTCGGGTAATTTGGGAGTTAAAAAACCGATAACACTCGTTTTTGGTTTGAAACTAAATTATAACTATTTTCAACCACTAATTAGGCAGTTTTGAAACAGACTGAAGTTGGATGTAATTAAAAAAAGACTGATAATCAATGAATAATAAAAAGGATTTTTGGGAAAAGCTTAAATCAATAAGTGTAATGATTGCAAGTATTTTTGTTCCACTAGCAGTTATCTTGATAGGTAATTGGTATTCTTCTGCATTAAAAGAGTCTGAGATTCAAGTTAGATATGTTGAGTTAGCTGTTGACATATTAAAAGAAAATCCCTCAGACAATAAGTCTAATATGAGAGGGTGGGCAGTGGATTTGATTAATAGCTATTCTGAAATTAAAATAGACGAACAGACACGAAATGAGTTGTTGAAAGCTCCTCTTTTTAAAGAAATTGATGATTTTATTATTGAAGAATATGCGCCATATATAGTAGGCTATGTAATCGAGCGTCCTGATGTTTTGAATGATTTTAAGAATACGATTAACTCAGGAAATAATGAAGCAATAAAACAAATGTTTTCAGAATTAGTGATTGCTGCATATAATCAAATAGAACAAAAGAAGAAAGAACTCAAGGGTTTGGATAAAAAAAAAGAAAATACCAAGTCCAAAACAGAGATAGAAAATATTTTAAAAAAATAGAAGAAATAAGAAATACAAACTAACACCCCACTAAGGTAACCTCTACTACACAGGCCTTAAATTTTATGTTCGAGTAAAGGTAGCAACTCAATATCTCAAAACATAGAACAAATCTGCTTGAGGAATACCCGTATGAATTTGGATATGATGATATCATTCAAGACCTAATGACCGACAAAAACTATTGGAAATCTTATAAGTCCATTCACAACATATATTTTGACAAAATAGACTAGGAAGAATGAATTTTTTAAAAAACACAACTTTAATTTTTATTGTCTATGGCCATACGTTACAATCAATATAACGTTACTGAAAAAATACTCTACTTTTATATTGGATTGCTCTCTGACAGATTTGCAAAGATGGAAGTTCTTGTAAGGGAAACGCCTGGGGGTTTCATATCCCAAAAAGGAGTGAAACCGTTTTCCTGTTGTACCATATTTCGATACAGCTATCAGTTGATTATTTTAATAATATGAAATTAAACTCATATTTATTCTTGAAAATACTCATAATATATTTGGGATAATCTTGAATTGAACTCTTTTCTTAATTCTATTTCTATAGCAATGCTTATATCACTTATATTTTGTAAACTTTTTAAAATATATATGTTATCAGCAGCTAATATCCACTTTGCATCAAAATTGGAATAATTGAATTCTTTAGGATTTAATAACCACTTTTCATATTCAGACAGATTAGTTAACTTTTTCAAAACTTTGGAATTTCTGTCAATTTCAATTAAATTTAGAAGAATAATAAAGTGAAAATAATAATAATCATTAAAAACGGGTTTCCCATTATAAAACTCACCTTTAAATCCTTTTCTTTTCATTTGGTTTATATAATCAATGTATCTTTCAAAATAATCTTTTTTTCTATAATCGTAAAAGTTGTTTCTTAACAGGTCTTCATATAGAACAAATTCCATTTTACTTTCAAACAGATATTCGATCTCCTTCATCAAAATTTTGGAGCACTCTTTATCTAAAATTTTTAATGTAAAGATTACACTTCGCCATTTAGAAACACTTTCCGTATTTGCTACAAGTTTTTTGACAATGTTTTTATTACTAATTTTTTTTGAGGGATAGAATTTGTATAAGGCTAGAGACGTTTCCTTAATCAATTGCTCATATTTATTGTTATAGGTTTTATCTTTATTAATTATTATCTTCAACAGTTCCACAAATTGATCTTCTGAAAATAAGTATCCCTTATATGATATTAATTGCCCGACTTCTTTTAAATTATACCAAGATAGGTCATCCTCAACTTTTAGGAATTTTATAATAATATTTGATAAGGAGGCAAATAATGTTTTTGATAATTCCATTTTTGCTAATAGAGTGAATGAATTCGTTACAAAAGAGGTATAATCTTCTTTGAAACTCATATCAATTAAATATTCTTCTAAAACTCTATTTTTATATGGTTCAAATGCAATAGCAGGATCTTCAAAATATGACTTTAATAAATTAGAGATATGATTAACAATAATTTTATCATCTCCTTCATCTAATTTTAAGACATCAACTTTATTTATTATTTTTTGGAATTCAGGTGGTCTAACACTTAAAATGAATTCTATTAAATAAAAAGAAGATAGGGAAGGAATACCTTGATTTTTGGTTAAATAACTTTCAATAAATCCTTTAAAAACCTTTGCTGAGAGAGCTTTATATTCAGAAAATCTAATGAAAACTATTCTATTATTGTGAAAGTGCATTAGTAATTTAAGATATTGATCACCTAATTCTTGGTAACCCTGTGAACCTATAAAGCCTCTATTTTGTCTTTCAAAATATTTTTTTATATCTATAATTCTGTCAACTAATTCATTTACTTTCTTTTTAACTGAAAGGAACAACTTTTCTTCCTTAACTTTTACTAAATAATTTCTAACTTCATCACTAATATTATATTCTATTTCCTCGTATAACACTCTATTTAAATCTAAATTTCTAATTTCATCCTTTATTTGAAAACTATCTTGGAGTTTTTCATCTTCCCACACAAGATTATGTAAATATTTGATATTTAATTTTGCTAAAAAATATTTGACAAATGAACCTTCCTTCCCTTTAATATTTTCAGAAATTCTTTTATAAATATTAAATGCTTTTTTACTATTATCAGTAGCTACAAGAAAATTTCCATAGGCGTATTCGAATGTTTCTTCATTTTCATTATATGTGGCTAGTTTTAATTTTCTAAGAAGATGATCGAAATCAAGACTTCTGAAATTGCAGGAAATACAATCACAATTTTTTAATTCTATAATATTAATATTTTTAGTAAAACCGTCTTTTTCTGAAAAAGGAAAGAAATGTTTATGAGAAAATCCAATCGTATTACTTTTTTTAATAATTATTCTTTTATAATCTTCTACACAGCTAATCTTCCATATTCCACAATAATTTAAAATTTCCAATGATTTAATGATCTTGGCTTTAAAATCAATAACCCTTCTTTCTTTCAATTCGTGAATTAACTCATCAGAAAGTTTAACTTTTCCTTCTAATACATCTATATGGTTAAAAAGTTGGAAAACATTATTATTAAGTGTAAGGAGTTTGCCATTATAATAATGCCAAACGTATTCATTTAAAATATTAAAAGGTTTAATAGATGCTATGTATTCTGGATCTATATAATTCAATCCCTTAAATCTCGTTAATGATGTATAAATTTCATCGACTATATGTCTGGGGTTTTCATTTTCTTTTAATTCTGATGATTGTATTTTATAGAGTTGATCTGCTTTAGAATTAGTCTGCTGACTTATAAATCTATCTTTGTGAAAAAGATATAAAAGCTCTTTTAGTTTTTCTTCATTTTCCAACTCTTCTAAATAATAAACTTGATATTTGCCTTTATATCTTGAGGAGTAAAATCTTATTTCCTTAATATTTGATACAATTACCCATTTACAACTCTCACCCATTGTAAGCGCGTAATCAAAAGCTTGATTTATGGGAGATCTTGAATCTTTTCTCTTCTGATTATTGTCGAGATGTGTATTAGCATCTTTAATTTCAATTACCGCTCTAACATCATCTTTTATTTTGTCTTTATAAAAATAGCCTAATGCTCCATCAACTTTTTTCCCATCTGTTTTTGATTTCTTTTCTTCTCTTAAGGTCCAGAATAAAGAATTACCGTAATTAAACCCTAAAACATCACCGAAAAATTCAGTCAAAAATCTTGACTTAATTTCTTCTTCCTTCAAGCTTTGAAATTTACCAGATTTTAACTCTCGGTTAAGACTACTTATAGTATTTCTAATAAACTTAATGTTTGGAACATTTGAAAGCCAAAATTCTGATAAATAATGCGATAAAAATGGTTGAGTAAATAAAGGTCTCATCTCTAAGGAATAAAATTAAGTCTTTTATTGTTTTCCTAATATAAAAGATATAAAGATGAAATAATATTCAAATTTTGTAAGCTTTCCATAATTAGACTGTCTGATTGTATAAAGTTAAGCAAAATATTATATTTTTTAAACAATTTGGCTTTAAGGAAAGCTTACACAACATCGCGCTGAAAAGCGACATTCACCATAATTCTGAGAGATAATTGAATAAATGATTATAAGTAAGTAATAAATTTATTCATTATTGTTTAATCACATTTTAATGTTTAACAAAGCTTCTATATTGTTATTCAATATATACCCCAAAAAAATTATTCCCACTATACTAAAAAGCATAATATAAA
Organism: Mesonia maritima; assembly: GCF_042433895.1. Lineage (NCBI taxonomy): Bacteria > Pseudomonadati > Bacteroidota > Flavobacteriia > Flavobacteriales > Flavobacteriaceae > Mesonia > Mesonia maritima. The sequence goes on from NZ_JBHLUA010000015.1 coordinate 21,250, forward strand.
AAAGATACACAGCTCTTTTATAGGAAAGAGGGTCGAGGGTAATATGCCTTATACATTCAATTTCTGTGGGAATTTTATTTAAATAATACTCCACACTACTATTATATTTATTCATTTCTTGGAAGTGATTTTCCACCATTATTCGGTGGGATTTTAAAACTTCAACGTGATTCACTAAATCTTGATAAACCTTATGAGAGACTTCTTTCATTTCAGCCGTTAGTTCTCCTATTTCCTTATGATCCTTTAGCAATTCTTTTTTCTCCTTTTCTTCATGTTGCAAATAATCAATTAGTAAATTTAATTTTTGCTCGATATTTCTTATTTCTTTTTCCATACTATAGAGTTTTTCCTTTACGTTTATTTTTTTTCTTTTTCTTTTTTCGGTTTAGTTCTTCTTGTTCTTCGTGATATTGTGTTTGTTGAGAAGTTAAAAGCTCTTCTGCCGTCCCGAGAACTGTTTCTGTTAGATCTTTTAAACTTCTTCTGGGCTCAATTAGATAATAAGAGTTTGATATGTTTTGCTGATTTAAACTTAGCCGATCCTTAATACCTTGTAGACTGTATTCTCTCACTATAGCGCTTCCTTTAACTTGTGCTCCATTTGTCTTATTTACAAAAGTGATTCCTCGCCCTGTAAGTACTTTATAATTAGATTTCAAAAGCTCGTTTTTAAAACTTTCCAACTCCACGCAGTCCTGTAAAGCTTGCTCAATGATAATTTTCAATTCACTTTTCATTTTATTTTTATTTTCCCCTATGATATTTGAAAGTTGTTGCAAACCATATTTTTTTTCCAATTTTCTACAGATTTCCAGAGAATGCATTCCTGTACGAGCTGTTCCCAAAGCTTTTCCATCTCTCGTAATTCTATTGAGAGCAATATGAATATGTTTATGGTTCTGCGTGTCGGGGTGGCGAATAGCTATCCATTGTTCTGCTTTTCCTTCAAAAAAACTTTTTATAAAATCACGACAAATCGTATCAAGTTTTTCATTATCAATTTTGTCCTTATTACCGAAAGAAAGGATGATATGAAAGTTTTGTTTTTTACATCTTGAATTAAAAGATTGCCTTTTTTTAAATTCTTTAGAAATGTATTTAGGGTCAGAAATTGGCAAGACTTCATTGCTATCCATTACTAAATGTTTCTTAATAGTAAGGTAATTCATTAAGCCAGAAATGCTATGATTGAGTTTCACTTTTGCGATCATAATACTGATTGATTTTTTGTACGAGCTGTAACAGTTCATTAATTATTTCTTGAATTTTGAATTGTTCAGAAAGCTGAAATTTCTTTTTATACTTAATCAGCATCCAAAGGTTTCTTCCAATTATGGAAAGTTCGTTTTTTAGCTTTTCTGCATGTTCATCAGGCTCCCATTTGATAGGAATGGGTTTGTTTAAAGTAGCTGAAATTACTATCTGTGTGATAGAGGTTTCATACTTTTTAGCTTTCATCTCAATGGCGGTTTTCTCAATTGCCGTAAGGCGTAATTGTATTCGATGATTTTTTTTCATTTGTATGAGCTTTAGCGAATAATCTTAGTTTTTGTACTCACGTTAGGGAGTGCAAAAACACCACTTGCTGCAACTAAAAGTTGCCCAAGCTTTATAAAAAGCTTGTTTATTCCCTTTCGTTTGAATAAAAACCAATTTTCGGAGCTAAATTTCTATATCAAAACTTTTAGAAAAGAGGTCTATAAAATTTTAAAAGGGAAAGTTTATCAATGATTATTCAAGAGATTTTAAAATCGTTATTTTAGGTGCTATCTTCTTCTTTGGAAATTCAGATTAAAAAAGTTTTCTGAATTTGCTTCGGAATAACAAAAGGGAAATAAATCACCTTTTTGAATCTATCATTTTATCGACATCGTCAGCTTTAAAGTAAACCCGCCCTTCAATTCGAATAGGATGTAAAATTCCTTTTTTCTCCCAGGCGTAAATGGTAGGTCGACTGGTTTTAAAAATTTTCAAAACTTTTGTCATCGTATAGAGTTTTTCCTTTTCCTCTTTTTGAGTTTTTTCCTCGTTGGATAATTTTTCAAATCGCATTTGCAATTCTTCATATCGTGTGAGCGGTATAAATTCTTGCATCCCTTTTTCTGTTACTAGCATTAATTTTGGCTTCATAATAAATAATAATTTGTTGTTAACTGATGTCAAATGTAGGAGCAAGTAATAGGGAATAACAAAGGTTAGGGAATTGTAAATTTCCATTCCCTAACCTTTGGATTTTTAAAATATTCGTGAGAAAAGCTATAACAAGGCTTCAACAATCTCATTCAGTTTAATTTCAAAAAAATCTTTAATATTTTTTTTGAAATTAATATTTATTTATATGTTTGAATAAGATACAATGAATTGATATTCAAATATTAATAATATGTGTATTAAAGTAAAACTTAAACATATTATTAATATAAAATTCTAAATAAAACAGTTATATAAATGAAAGATTACATCCCTAGAATTCAATTTAAGCCTGACGAAAAACCTAAAATTTTTCATCTCGATTCCATACGGCCAACGGGACCTTTTGGTCCTCAAAAAATTAAATCTATCCTTTCTTTTATGGGTGCTCAAGAGTTAATTTGGAAAGGTCATATGATAATAGACAGAAGTGAGTTAACTCACTTCGATATCGCTTGTCTTCATTTCTTCTCCCAAGTATTGAATCATTCTTCAGATTATGAGGAAGTTCTTTTAGAGAGTTTAAAAAATGAAAATAATCCTTTCCCTCAGAGAGGTAAAAATGGAGCCTATCATGCGGTAGTTGATGAATTACTAATAGAGCCCCTAACGGGAATTAGACGATTTCAATTTGGCAGCTATGTAAGTAGGTATTTATCGCACACAATATTTACGAAAATAAATGATAAGGATGTAATTTCATTTTTACAAGAGGGGAAGAATAGAAAAAGAAATTTTACAACGCATTATTTTGAATCTTATAATAATTGCGAAGAGTATCACTCAGAAATAACGGATGAAGAATCACTTTTTTTAATTGAACTATTTCGAAAAAGATTTAATTACAAATCGACTTACTTACAGGAGTTAATGGTGGGTTTAGAATTGCAAGAGAGACCTCATTTATATAGAAAGAATTTAAATCTATATGCTAATGCTACTCAGGCAATTATCAGGAATGGAATGACCCAGAAGTTAAATAAAAATCAACATAAAGGACCAAAATTATAATGATGAAACCAAAAATCCAACAACAAAAACGATTTGACGAACTGAGAAAAAAGATGTCACGGTATTTGAAAGATGAATCAGACTTCTATTCTTTTAATGAAATGCTTGAAGCACATGGAGAAGTTATACGAATAGAATATCTAAAAAAAGTGCTTCCAAAGAAACTACGAGTTTCTGCGCGAAAAGCAATAATCGTTTATTTAGAAAGAAAATTTGGAGAGAATTATCTCCGTTCTGATTTTACATTAGATGAACTGATACCGAAGGCTAAAGTTCAATATGATATTACTTCCGCAGATAAAAAAAAACTTAAATGCGTTAACCACGTTCACCCTCCATTTCCTTGTAATTATTTTAAAAATGATCTTAAATCGTTGAATGGTTATCATAAAGCTATCTGTGATATAATGATTCTAAGGATTGAATTAGAACTAGAAAGAAATGTATATAGATCGATTAATACAATAGAAAAAGAAGTTAAACAATATAGAAGTTAACAATATGGATAAATCAATAAACAAGATAGATAAAAATGTAGAGTTGTTAATACAACGTTTACATCAAAATGATGCGATTATGCAGGAAGTAAGTGATTCTCTTAAAGGTGTCGACGTCAAGGAATTAAACAATCAACTAAAAAAATACAATGAAAATGTTATAAAAGACCAAAATTTTTATAAGGAACTTTTAGAATTACATGAGACGAATTTGGAGAAGCATAAAAAGCTAAAAACTTCTCTTCAAGAACATATTGCAAATATACCTGAAATACCAAGTAAGGTACGCTATACTAGAGAAACTATTTTTGATAAGGATTCAAAAAAGAATTTAAAAAATATTTTATACTCAATATCCATTAGTACAATCATCGTGTTTTATGGGGTTACATTTGTGGAGCAAGCAAGTATAAACGGTAAGTATCAAATAGCTTATCAAAAACTTTATCATGATTCTTCTGAGGAAGAGCAAAATGAATTAAAAAATCATTTAGCCGAAGCTGAAAATAAGCATAACTGGTTTGAGAAAGCTCTCATTTATATTGATAATTGGTAAATTTTTTATTTTACATAATAACGTTATTTCTTTGTTGTACTATTCAAAAAGTTTTACCTTGATAAAAAATTAGTTTGCTATGTTTACAGATGCAGAAATAGATTGGTTATACCGAGAATACCTTGACAATTATGAAGAACACGAAGATTATTACCAACTAGAGGAACATACCGGTAAAGATCTTTACCGGTATATTATAAGTTATTTAAGTAGCACTCATCCCAAATGGAACACCAACAGTGAACTTGGTCGCTGTGCTGCGAGCGCTGTATTAAACTTACTGGTCAATTTATCTGAATGTGAAGAAAAATATTCCCAAAGTGAATTGGAACAGGAAATAGAGTATGAATATGAATCAATGAAAACTTTTCATCAAAAGTGTTTTATCGATGAATGTCTGGAAAAAATAAGTAGGATTGAAGAAGAAAGCAAGCACGTCCAGGGGCGTGATCCTATTGAAATTAATACCGATCAGTTTATTGAAAAAGCTAAGAAAAAGGTAATTTACAATTTTAAAGAACCTTTTCTCGCTCTTTAGAATATTTTCATAGGTTTCCTTACACTAATCAAAAAAGAAATATGGAGGGTGTAATTTGAAGTCTGTCTGAGAAATTTTATATTAATACTCAAACAGAATTAGAATGACACAGGAAGAATTGAACAAAATTGAAAAAAAGCACTTGAACAACTGACAGCCCGCAAAATCCTCTTTGAGAAAGATGGTGCATTTGTACCGCTGCTCCAGAATTTTCTGGACAAGGGTTCATTAAGATTTTTTCTTGGATTCAATAATCTGATCTATAGTCATTGAACTATTAGAACCGTTCCAGCCTAATTCAATTTCCTTTTGTAAATCTTGGATTACCTTTTCGCGATAAATACTGTGAAGTCTTAAAATGTCTCTTGCCATTACGCTATTGTTTTGATATTCTCCTGAAGCAACTTACTTAGAGATATATTCTTTCTGGTTTTTTTTGAGACTTATATTTATATAAAATTATCAATATACGATAAATAGAGATAATTTAAAACCCGTTGTACATTTAGAAAAAGTTATGCAAACTACTAAAATGCAGTAAATTGTAGTAACCACACTATAATTTTTACGCACAACTTTCAAGCAAATTACGACAAAACACTTAAGGTTTTAAAAGAATTAGATTGTAAAATGAATTATTTAAATCAAATACGTCAACCTAAATTGAGCGATTGTAGATTCTCCATTTCTTAGAAATGGGGAATCTACAAAGTTAATATAATTTTTAAGCAACAGCTTGATATCGTTAATAGGTTTTTCATCTTAAATTAGCCCATCAGAACTTATTTATACCACTGCCGCGGAAGGTTTAAACCGACAGGTACGTAAGGTTACCAAGACCAAAGGCGCCTTCACCAATGATATGGTTCTGCTAAATTAGTTTATCTGGCCACACAGAATATTTAAAAGAAATGAACCGCCCCCACTTTATAATAGGAGTTTGACAATCCAGCATTGTATATTAGGTTTGAAGACCGCATTAGGCTCGATTTGGCAAACACTCGGGGGTACACCCGAAGGAGTGAAACTAAGGACAGACTTTAAATTACATCCTCCGCTCTTTAGATTATTTTCAGTTTACCTAAACTAATCAAAAAAGAAATATAATCAATTGTCTTGTATGATTTATTAGACAAGTAAAATGAAAGCTTTATACTTTAAAAAAATGCTGATAATCTTGGATTGGGTTATCTTTCCGATCAAAACCATTTCTGACTGCATATTCGTATATAGCCTGATTATATATTTCTAGTACGTTTAAATCGTTTTCGTTGCAATACTCAACAAGATCTTCTGCAAGCACGCGAGAAAGTAAATTTAAGGTTAAATCTATAGGAAAATAAACTTTAGGAAGTTTGTGATTATACAAACCACAAGTATCAATTCCTTTGTAAATTTTATATTTCATTCCATAATCTTTCTGATCACTTATATATTGTAAGATTAAATTAAGGCAATTGTCTTGCCTGAACTCCTGCTTTCCTGCAAAATCAAAATCCTTGCTAAAATGATACTTAAAATCCAAGGTAATCTCTAAAAGATTTCTTTCTAAAAGTGTAATTTTTCTTTTACTAGAATTGGTGACTATTCTAGATTGATAATAATCAACGTTAAATCCGGTCTTTTTTTCGATTTGAGATATTCGATAAATAAGATTAGTAGTAACCCCAATTTTTATTTTCTTATGGTTCTTAAATTTTAGGATATAAAGTAATGTGCTCATGCTGGCGATTTTAAGGAGTTTTATTATTTAAAAAGCGTGGAACTGAACTTGCTAATTCCAGAGGTATCGCCAGACACCTATCACTAAACAAGCACAGCCCACGCCATTTTGTAAGCTATCTAT
>NZ_JBHLUA010000015.1:27994-98369 GCF_042433895.1 Mesonia maritima
TGCTATGTTATTTTAATTATTAATTCCAATCCACAGATATGTTTCTAATTTCAATTTCATATGTCTCTCGATCTCTATTTCCTCTTAAATTCAGTAAATAATAATTCAATCCTATATAGGATAATTGAGTGGTACCGGGGAGAACATTTTGAAATTCAATTTGGCCTTGAACTGGCACGCTAGTTGGTACTTTTACGCCCATTACTCCCCTATGAATCTGACTCGGAGAATTAGGGAAATCGGCCGATTTAAATTCTAGAGCTTCCCCTACCACATTATATGCTAAGGGTTTTCCAGAGCCGACGTGGAGATCAAACTCTTTATTAACAAGTTCATGTTTTATTAAAAACTTGAGCGTGATCATCTGTGCATCTGTAGATCCCGCTACAGAAATAATTTTAAAATCTAAATCATCATTGCTGTTGACTACCTCTACATTTCCATTGGTATTTAAGAGATTACAAGTGGAATTAATCTCCTGCAAATACTCAATTTCGTTTTGTAGTTCTTCAGTGTTTTGAGCGTTTAGTAAAAACGAAGCGCACAACAAGACGGGTATAAAAATTCTCTTCATATAAATGACGTTTTTGTCATTACAAATATTAATAAAAATTTCCATTTTCCCAAATCCATGGGAGAACAGATTAGAAATATTGAGTTACTGGAAAAAATTGCTTTAAAGATTAAAGCATTACGAAATGAAAAAGGGCTTACTCAAGAAGAAGTCTATAATGATCTCGGAATCCATATTGCAAGAATTGAAGCTAACAGATCCAATATCACGGTTAGTACGCTTGCAGAAATCTGTAAGTATTTTTCTATTTCTTTGAAGGATCTTTTCGGGGAAATTGAAAATATGAAATAATGATTTAAGTGGTTATTTTAGATTAAAGAACACCTATTTATTTGATAAAATCATCTTAATAAGGATTTAACCTTTGCCAATATTTGTTCTTTACTTAAATTAGTAAAACCACTCCTTTCTCTAATTCAGCAGTTATCTTTTGAATAAATAATTGTTTCTCTTTAGCCTTTCCTATTAACTCATTGGTAAGTTCACTTTTATCATCATTTCCATCGTTTTTAATTCGATTTTTCATACATTTTTTATTTGGCTCTGTGAGTTTTTTTAAAAAAATTTCAAACCTTTTAATTATTAACTTTTTAAGTTAACAAAACTTGAGCAATGAGTTATTAAAAGTAATTCATTTTTGAAAAATTCTATTTCACACAGGATTTAATATAATATTACATATTGAACTAGAAAATTCAAAAGTCCATATACTAAATCCTGAACCAGATAAGGGAACAAACAAAAACTTAGATGGCAAATTATAATAACGTTCAGCTCATAATACCAAAATTTTGCCCGTAGCATATGCCAAACTTCATAGTTCTTGCGTTACCACAAGAACTATGAAAAACAATAATTTCAGACAATCAAACAGTTCTAATTATGAGAAATTCACAAATTATTTGCTATTCATGAGGCTGACATACCTCATTTATTGTTTCTCATGACCAATATTCAAGCCATACATTTATTTAAAATTTGTTATTCGTTGTAATCAGCAATATCTGTCCAGTTTTCTATCTGATGTACAGTAAGAATATTTTCTTCTCTACTTAACATTCCGGTATTGTTTTCTACAATTACCTTAAAATGATGATAGATACTCTCTCCATCAGCATTTTCAATTAATAAACTATCTGTAGCTAAGTCTGTATCAATTAAATTAAGGAATATAGTCTCACTATTAGACTGTAAGTGATGTATTTTAACCCAATTTCCTTGATTATTCATTTTGTATAAATGATAAATGCCATTATAACAAGTTTTATCCCAGTATAACACTATATCTTGAATCTCTTGAGCAATTGGAGTTGTAGAGTAGTATTTTAATTGCGGAGCAGAAGGCAACGAATTTTCTACCACCAAGCTAGCCACTAGTTTAGACGGCTTTGATGGTGCAAATGCAGTAATAATATTATTAGTTGAATCTGCATATTCAACTTCTCTTTCTACCGTTATTCGGTAATAAAGAGCAGTTGAATAAGGAACCTCATCAAGATCATCAAAATTATCCTTAATTTGCCAAGAACTTTCACTACCTTCTTCAAGTTCTACTGTATTTACCAAATTCATACTTCGTATAGATTGTGATTGACTTCTATCTGTACCCCTATATAAATTTATTTTTTTAATTTTTTCTACTTTTGGATAACTATTTATTTTTATTTCAATAGCTGAACTCACTCCTGTAATTTCATTTTCTAAAATTGGCTTTACACTTTTTATTTCAGGAGAATTAGGAGCTTTCGAATTTACAAGTTTAATAGGACCTAAAAAAGTACTGAATGGTCCTAGTTTCATTTGAGACCCCATTTCTCTAGCTCCATAGAAATATATATTATTAGAGGTTCCATCTAATTTAAAATCTGTAAATTGTGTTTCATGAGGATTTGTTCCTATAACTTTCATCATTGGAGCCATTTCAAAATCCGGGTTTGTTGGAGATATAGCGTTCCCATTCCTATCTTTAATTACTTGTTTTTTATCAATAGGTTGATATGAACTATTTGGAATATATTGATATAATATAGGTACTTCAGTTAAAGGTACAAATGCGTTAAAGATAGCTCCTTTTACAAATTCTATTAATACCGGGTCTCCCACGGTAAGAGTTCCCGGGTTAGCGGAGATCAAAGGTTGTCCTAACTCACTTAATACATGATTAGCCCAATCAAAGAGAGCTGCTTTATCAGGGTTAGGAAACTTATACCCGTCATCTGAAACACCTGCAGGTGGATATACACTATAATCCCCATCAGTAATCAAAGTATTAAAATCAAAAAAATTCTGCCACCTATTTGTTAAATAATCTTCATCATTACCTCCTAAATTTTCTAAAGCAGTTCTTATTTCAGCTATAGTTTCTCGACTATATAAGGCGTGGAGTAATGATTCTTCACTAGTACGGTAAAATAATACCCCATGGGGTTGATGGTTGTATTTCGTTGTAAAAGTATAGGTAGCTCTACCAAAATAATCAGGTCGAGTAGCATATAAAGATCCTTCAGGCGGTTCCGGTTGTTGAGGTAAAACAATTTTTTGAGCGAGCATTAAGCCTGGTGCACCTATATTTGACTCATAATTATAATTGCTTTCAGTCACCCGAAGTCCAAAAATGGTGTATTTAGAATCTTCTTCATCAGGTAGTGTGTTCGTTTCATTTAAACTTACTGCTTGGTCTGAATAAAGATGAGCTTTGTATCCCGGGTAAAAATTAGCAGTGAGATTATTTCCAGTAGCTACCTCATCATAATCGGAATCATCATTAAAAGTTGTATCCTGAGCATATACAACTAGGTCATTAGTAGTACCAATATTTTCTATTGTAATTACGTCAAGTACTTTTCTTTTCAGAGTAGGTGTGCTCCCCTGCAGAGCTTCTTCAGTAAATAGACGAACAATACCTTTATACCAATCTACCTTAGGTTGATTTACATTAGTATTAAACTGAGGATGATGAGCTAAGTTGACCCCATGGAAGGTTATTTTATATAGGCCTTTATGGACAGTTTGAGTAACTAAATTATTATTGGTATCATATTGAGGTTCTCCATTACTGTCTAAGATTGCCTCCTCTTCAAAAAACTTTTCAACTAGACTATGTCCTTGATTTTCTTCAGACCAAATCCCACGACTCTTTTCTAAAATCCTCCGGGTGTCACCCGCTTCGTTAGTTAATTCTAAAATTTCTCGATGTACATTCCAATTATTGCCAATTTGTATTTCAAAATTCATCGGGTTTGCACTTGCCCAATTCATTTCATCTTGCATGTTTTCAGTAGCCATAAACAAGCCATCAGAAGACAATACAGGCATTTCTAAATTTGCCGGATCAATATCATCTGAAGGTACAATAGCTGTCAACTGATCTCCGATCAATTTCTTGTATACAGAAAACTGTGGCCAGTTACCAGAATTATTGACTTGTTGAATAATATAATTTTGATTACCAATGTTTATTACCCCCCCAACAAAACGTGTTTCATCACCATTATCAAGACTCGGAACAATCTGCTCTAAAGGTCCACCAGAACTTCCTATATCATAAGGCCCTGTATTAATTAATGCTAAAAAAGGATCAGAAGGATGATTTTGTACGCCTGTAGCTTTACCTGATATTTTTAGTGGTAAGTTCTCCCTAAAGAAGACTTGTACTTTATCAGCAAAAACCTCATCGCTATCAGAGAAAACCAATTCAGGATCTTGCTCATAATCAGCATTGGTAATCGAATCATCATCAACTGTATAAGATATTAAATCTTGCTTTGTATTAAAATTAAAACTAAGTCTTACAAGAGTTTTATCAGATAAAGTTATAGTATTTAATAACTCTTGATCTTCAGCAGAAGTAAATAGTAATGGTTCTTCAGGCTGAACTAAAACGGGTTTTAAATTACTAGGAGGAAGTAAATTATTTTTGGGTTGTATATTTGTTGTTATGGAGACAACTCGCTCACTGGGTTTGGCCCGGGAAAACCAATTTATCCCATAAGGATTATAATGATAAACACCACTTTCTGTTTGATTATGAACATACAATGGTTTTCCATTTTCAGGAGGTAAGAGAGGTATAGTTTCATTTTCACCTATACTGCCATTAGATTTTAAATATTGATATTCTTCATCATTAGATAATTCCGGTTTTCTCCATTGACTTTCACTATTTAAACGATGTCTTAAACCTGTATAAACAGGATAAGTAAATGAATGAGCAAAGAACTCATTATAACTAATATAAAAAGGTGGGTTATATAATGTATTGGTCTCTTCCTCAGAAAAAATACTTATGTAACGTGTTTTTCCATCATAACTATAACCATCATCATCAGTAAGACTAAATGTTTCCCCATCATAACCATAATATACCCCAGGCTTTATTTCCTTTATATCAAGAGGTATAGGTAATCGTTGATCTTCTAAAGAAGTGGGTAAGCTCATAAATAAATGGTGAGCTTCCCTTTCTCCTTGTCCGTCTTGTAAATCTCCTTCAGTGTAATACTCTGCTATGTAAACGTAACTATCCGAAAAAACAGTTTGTTCAATATCCAATTTTCCCAATCCCAACATTCGAGCTATGTGAAAATCATGACTAGCCAATACAAGTAAGTTTAATAGAGATATATCAAGCGATTCTGTAGCATCTATAGCCACATTTTCACTCCCTGTCGGATTAGAAGAATTATTACTCAAATAAATGAATTTTTCTACTAACTGCTGAATATTTCTATCTTCACTCGTTACCGGACCATCCCATTTATTTTTATAATTATTAATGTTAACCGTGGCTGCTTCATCATATTGATGCCATGAGCCATTTACAGATCCACTTGTTGGTTCTAATCGCTCTATTACTTCTGGAGTATCTAAACTTAAAGAAAAATCACCTAATAATCTCCAACCATCATTAGAGTTATTATTCGTCCTCTGTAGAAAATCATGATAAAATTCAAATTCTATAAAATCAATATCACAATCAAAACATTTAAAACGAATACTCTTGCCATTTTCACATACAGGAGAAATATTATTAATTTCAGAACTTTGGTATGTCTTGCGCCAAGAAAGAATCTTATTAGAATTTAAATTATTTTCAGGAACAGACAAGGTCTCTAACTGTATGGTACTATTTGAAGTTTGAGAAGATTCAGAGCTACCTAAACTAGCTTTAAAAAATAAATCATCCTTACACTCAAATTCCAATAATTCTGGATGGTAGAGAGCTATAAAATTCGAATGATTAATATCAGCACTCATATTACTTATTAAGCTATCATACTTAGCAGCATTTCTAAAATAGAGATAGATCTCTCTAGTTTCTTCTTTTCTGTATATCCAGAGACGGTTGGCATGATCAATTACTGCGGGGCGTTCTCTATTTAAATTTAAAGTAAAGGAAACCTTCGAATATTTCGCCCGATATATCTTTACATAATCTTCAGACCGATTAAAAGTCTGGTTAGGTTCTGCTAGATTCCCTTTAGGCAAATGCAATTCTCCTAGTGCTCCTCTTAACATCCAGCGTAAATGAATACCCTTGGTGCTATCTATCCCTGGTGATCCCGCTGCTTGCAGATATAAACTAGAAGATTGTAACATCGTATGACTCTCATATGGTATTATAGAAAACTCTTCTTCGGGTGGTTCAGGATCTACGACTCTTACCTCACCTATAGTAACAGGGTAACGCACATTTCTAACACTTACATAAACACCCACTTCCCCTACTCTTCTACTGCGAAAAAATGCTGTAAATAATCGTTGCTCAGCATCAAAAACCGTTGAACTTAATATACCACTATTAGCCATAAGACTTACAGGAGTCTTATCATCTAATAATCTTCCCTCGCGGTCATATAATTGTAATAATAAAGTACTATAATCTTTTCCATCATTTAAAATTTCTGGGGGTTCAGCTATAAGTTGTGTTCTTTCAAAATCAATGAAGGGTTCCGGACATCTTTCCTGAACACGAATAGTAATCAATTTAGTGCTAGGCTTTCCATCTAAACGAAATCCAACTCGTGCTTCGTTTATTTCACGAGCTCCTGAAATAAAAGCTCTATAGCTTCCATCTTTATTATCCTCTGTTTCTGATATCTCAATACCTTCAGCATATATTAAAACATCAGCACCTCCTTCTTCTATTATTTCGCCTTCTTCACTTTTTAAATTTACCAAAATAGTAGCTACCTCTTCACTTCCTAATTGTATACAGTCTCTATCTGTGGTGATAAGGCTCTGTTCTAAACTTGGTATAATTTCTGAACTATTCATAATATATTAATTTTCAGGATTGATGCTTATATTTTTGATATATACGGTATTTAATTTTTCGTCATTCGGTACCCCCGGTTCTTCTTCTACAATGTATTCGGAGCCATCCCAAATTTTGTAAATAAACTTAAGATTTATAAATTCATCTGACAGATGTTTAGAAGTATTCATTATTAATGCTTGTGAATAGTCATTGGAAAAGAGTACAGAATAGCCTACAGCATCCATAGTTTCAGAGGCCATAACCTTTATTGTATTTTCTATTTCTGCAATAGGAATTTTCGGATTATTAAAAGGTTCAGGGTTTCGTACCAGTAAAGCAACTACATCTCCTGTATTACTATCTATAATTTTATTGAATTCAGTAGTTACAGCTACAGGTAAAGGCTCAAATCCAAATACTCCTTCCATTATTCTATCAAATTTATGATAAAATTGTCTTTCTAAACTACTACTACCTGTATAAGTAGGATCAGAAATAAGTTGGTATGCGATATCTATATCATTGCTATTTAAAGCTATTGGCAAATCAAATATTGCAGGAGTGGGAGTGGAGTTTTCTTCACCTTCTAATAAATAGCTTTCTATTTGTTTTCTAAAATTTTCGTAACGGGAAGTCTTAAATACATATTCGTGAATTTGCTTACTTTCACTATCTTCCAAACTCCCATTTCCATTACTATCAAATGCATTGTAAATAATAACCGTATATAGTTTCTCTGGTTTCAAGTTGGTTAAAATTAATGAGAATGTGGGGCTCCTTGGTACTATAGGCCTCCCTAGTACAGGAGTACATTCCATATCTGCATAATTTTCGTTAGCATATTCTATCAAATTATTCATTGTCTCCAATTGAATAGGACTTAGTGGTCTTAAATCTTGATTCCAAGATAAGGATTGCGGTATAGGTACACTATCTTGTTCGTAACTAGAAGGTAAAGGATAAGGAATGATTTCTTCCGTTACCGGATCTTTTATTGCCACGTGCATATCTCCATTTAACAACGGAAGGCCTTGATAAGATGGCCAGCTTGTTAACATATGATAAACCATCGGTTTTAAAAAAAAGAGATTTATTTTACATTGTGCAAATCCATAAAACAGCGGTTTTGCTTTTAATAAATTCCCTTTAGCATCAGGATATGATCTTCTAAAATCTATATAATCAGAAAGTGTATTTAAAGGGAAATTATCAGTATTAGCTCCCACAGGTAAATCATTTACATTGGGATCTAAATGATAGTGGCCAATAGGGCCTACCGTCTTAAATCCATAATAGTAATCATAAATCCCTTCATTTTCTCCTCCATCCACTTCATCCTTAAGACGAAAACGTAAATAGTATTTTGAATTTGGGCGCCATATAGGCTGAGCAGTATTTTCAATAGCTTCTACCATTGCTTCATAATCCTCCTCAATAGCTTCCTGTCCCGGTATAGTTTCGTTGTATTCAAAATTTTCAACGGTCATCCAACAAAATTCTTGTAAAGAAGTATAACAATTGTAATTGCCTTCTAGCCCGGGTACATCTGATCCTGTTTCACAATCACAATAACCTTCTCGCCTTAAAATAGCTACAATAGATGCTAAGGTCGTTTTCAATTCATCTAACATCTCCAAAGTTTGTTCTCCTTCTTGCAAAGCTTCGTTTATTTGTCGGTATAAATCAAATAGCGGAGATATTTCTTCAACCATTTCAGGTTGATTAAGAAGAGTTGAGTTGATCAATCCATTACGAATTATTTCATAAACCACATTGTAATAAGATAAATTGTCACCTATTTCTTCTTCCTGGTTCACTGTAAAATATTGGGCTAGTAATGCATTTAAGGTGTTGTAATAATGACAAATTAAAGGATCAAAACTATAACCAGTACCACAGTGGCAATTTCCTGCTCTACGGATTCGCTCTAAGAGTATAAAAGCAGTATCTCTAAAATTTACATAACTTCGGATGTTTATTTCTCCTCCTTCTTCCCACCATCCAGAAATCTCTCTCCTTAATTCAAAATATAAACTATATTCAGGTTCTAATACTTCCTCTAGTCTATACTCTGGGTTTTTATTTATAAAAGATTGTAATTCTTGGTAAAAAGTATCAAAACAAGATTGATCAACTTGTGAGGTAGAACTAATAGGAAATAAAAAACATGTATTAAATATGTTGAGCAAATCTTCATAAAGACCGCATAGAGCCTCGTCTTTTTCGCAATCTTCGTCTTCTCCATTCCCTGGACCCCCATCATTGTCGCCTCCTCGATCTATAGAACAGCCTGCTCCACGCAAACTATCCAATTGATCCTTAAGCTCTTGATATAATTCAGGGTTTGCTGGTATCCCTCCAGTTATAATGCCATTACTGTTTCGATAATCTTGCTGAAACATGGCAGCAATTTCTTGCTCTAGCTGAGCTATTTCTTCCTGATTGGCTTCCACCGGTCTTATAATAACTTTAGAAATATGCTCATTTTCATTTATATAAATCACTTCATTTTGTAACTCCGCTGCAGTTTTCTGTTCTTCGTGAATGAGTTCATAAACTGGAATTATACCAGCGCTAATAACAGATTTATAATAACTTATGGTAACTGAACTCGCATCAGAATTCAATTTCAATCGAACCTCAATAGACGGTTCTTCTAACAATAATACCAGATGTTTATGATTTTCAAATTGTAACGACTTATTGAATCCATGAGTGTTGGAACGGTTTGTAATCAAAAACTTATCTTGATTATCCTCTAGATCATCATAAACATAATAAGTGCCTTCTAATGTAAAATACGCTCCATTAATATAATGTCCGTAGTACTGCGCAGGTGGAAAATATTCTTTCCCCACTTCTTTATTTAGAAAATTGCCACAATGTATTGATCTTTCTTCATCCTTACAAAATAGTTGAGAAGCAGTAATCCCATGTTCTTCAGGCACATACCACCCAGGTTCTCCGGCTTCAGTATAAGTCATAGGTGTGGTAGCCATCAACCTTATAGTATTGTATTGCTTATCAGATTTTTGCCAATATCCTATTAAAGATGGTAATTGATCACGTTCTTCTTCCTCTACTACCGCCTTAAAAGGTTCATAATCTTCCCAACTGTTGCCACTCCATATTTTTAATTCTATTTCTTCTATAGAATATTTATGCTTTACTTGTCGTAGTTCATTTCCTCCACGCACAACTTTTTGTGGAGGAATTAAATCTGTATAGTTATGAGCTCCACTTACATTCCCTCCTATCTTCTGAGAATTAATATTAGGAATCAACCCTTTCACAGATTTTAAATCTATATAAGTATCCAAGGGAATAATCGTATCAATATTTGCTGCATTTGGTATATATGCTACTCCCGAATTTCTAACTTCTAATTTTTGAATAGGATAAGTTTTATTGGTAAGCATATGGACTCCTTTAACAAGTTCTTCTGTACGATCAGTTTCCCGAGAAGAGTTTGTATAAGGTAACGGAGGTACGGGGGTACGGTCTACAGTAGAGTCGTATTCCCATTTAAGTTTTACGGTAAAACTTTTGCAAACTTTGGCAAATAATACCTTAATACATCCTCTCACATCTAATTTAGCATAGATCAAAAAGGGTTTAGCTGCCTCAACAGCCAATAAAGCATCAAGACCTATATCCAACTTCAAAACCCAAATATCTACCAATATTTGTCCACCAGCCCCTATGAAGCCTCCTATTTGGGGCCGTTCAAAACTTATCTGACCTCCTACCTCGACATATGCACTAATTTTAACCTTTGCAGGGCCAAATCTCTTTTCTAAAAGAAATGAAGCTTTTGCTCCTGCCCGAATTCCTTGAGATGATAACATTAAATAAGACTGCGTGGTAAATAATGTGAGAAACTCAGCACTTACACGATTTTGTTCCGTACCAAAGTTTACATACCATCCCGATGGATTATTAAAAGGGAAATAAGCCTCTACATCTGCTTGTATATCAAGTAGCCACCCTCTATTGTTTCCTGTATCCGGTATTGAATAGTCTGCACCTATTCCAAACTCAAGAGAATTCGGTCCCCAAGCAGCAAATGCATAAAAAGGAGGCTCGGTAGGGCTGTCTAATCCTATTCGTTTGGCAAGGATAGATGCACTTCCATCAATTACCACTGCTGTAGGTAAAGATAGTACAAGCATAGCTCTTACCGAAAGTAAAGACCCTCCATCAAAACTAGTCCCAAAAATGGCTCCTGCACCTAATGCAATAGGGTTCTGATAATTTTCTGTATCTTCAGGTTGACTAAATTTTGAAATATGAATACCACGCGGTGGGGCTTTATAATATTCCTGCCATTTGGCATCGGAAGCTAAGCCTACAGCTTCTTTTTCTACAAGATATCGATAACCTAATAATCCTCTAAATCCATAAATACCCACAGGACCAATAGGAATAGGTTTCGGCAAATCTACATTTGCATCTACCACAAAAGCAGGATATTTGGGGTGTAAACGCATAGCAGCATAGGCGGCTATTTTTGCCTTTGGAAGCTTTAAAGAGATTTCACCCTGATACTCTCCGGATTCTCCAGGGTCTGGTATGGATAGTGCGCCATTAATTATAGCCATGGCAGCCTCAGGACTAGCTGTACCGGGTATGATTAAATCTATAGCGATAGTTTTAATATGTATAAAAGAATCGCCCACCCCATTGTAATCATCATTATCAACGGTATAATAATATTTTATGCCTTCCCCACGGGCATCAATACCTAACGGATCTATACTTATAGCCCCATCGAAACCCCAATAATTGTAGTTACGACCGTCTTGTTGGTGAGAGCCAAAGTGCACATTTGTAACGGCTACTTCTACAGGACCTAAATTTAAACTAATATTGGTAGGTATGCTTGTGTTACCTCCTTCTATCTCCATCCTTCCGTTTTCATATATTCTCAATTTCGGAATAATGATTTTTTGATCGCCAATTAGTTTATTCATTACATCATCCTGAAACCAAATCTCACAAGAAACCCCCAAGAAAAAATTATCGTTTACTTCTCCTAAGTGAGCAGAAAGAATATTAAATGTCACAAAATCGAAAAGGGTAAAAGGTACTCCTTGAGGATCACTGAACGTCAATTCAAAATTGCCGTTACTTTCTATGTCTCCTACTATCATTAATTTTGCATCAGCATTACCTTCTTTTAAACCTGGAATAGTTAGCAAGCCTTCTATACGAACATCTTCTATGATATTTTGCTTTAAGCGTACATCAAAATAATTGAACCCTATAAACCAATTACCAATTTGTGTACCTAAGTATGCATTCCCATTATTAGAATCTCCTGATAAGGTCTCTAGGGAAATAGTACCCGAGACTCCTCCTGTTCCAATTAAAAGATTACGCCCTGCCAACTGCAAGGTTGAATAGTCTGCATTAGAAAACCATTTTTTGGGGAGTGTGATAGAAACTAAATCCGCATAAACCCCTTGAAACTCATTGGGTCTTCTGTCCGCATCGGCTTCAGGGATATTCCTATCTGTTCTAAAATCAAATTTTAGATTATTAATATTTATCAAAAGTCCTGTATCCCCTATTTGGGAGGGCGTTAAATCAAAATTATCGGGGTTGATAAATTCAAAACCTTTTTCTGAATGATAGGATACACCTCCAACATTATAAGTAAGTAAAGATTTCGCGCTATCATCTTCTATAACTTCTCCTTGACCATCTACCGGTTTTAACCAAGATCTAGGAAACTCAAGGGCTAAAAATAGGTTGTTCAGAGAAGCTAAAAAGTTTGGTGTCAGAAATTTTTGAAAGTTATCTACTGTGAAACTGCCAAATACATCATAAAATAAGCGTTCTAGTTTTTTTTGAACAGAACCAAAATCATCATCGCTTGATAAGTAATCATTTAGTACAAAATCAAAGACAGAATATTCATTACCATTAGAAGACAATTGTGTAATTAAATCTTCTATGATTTCTATTTCATTCCCCCCTACATTAAGCGTTAGTGGAGTTGCAGGATTATTATTGGTATTAAAATCATCTATAAATATCTGAAATGGTTCTTCACTATCACTTTGATCAATTCCATAGTCTGGATAAAAGACATTCATAAACATACTGAAAAGTTGAACCTCATCAATCCTTCCTAACTCTAACAATAAAGAATAAATTGCTTCAATTGAAAAACTAAACGATTCTAAATCAAAGCTTTTTGTATACTTTAACAATGGCCAATTATAGAGTATTGACATAGGAAATTCTGAAGTATCTCCCTCTACAAAGCCAGGATTAAGTACTAAAGAAAAACCTTCTTCACCACCAAGATTAAGTCCTAATCTTTCAAAACTAACGATTGTGATATTATAATTAACTTCATGAGTATGAATGCTCCCCTCAGTATAGAAGGCTTTAAAGTATAATTTGGAAAAAATCGAATTTAAACTATTTTCCACAAAGCCCAAGCTAGAGGGTAAATCATTTACTGAAATAAGTAATGATAATGGTGGTATATATCTGGCCATAATATATGTTTATTTTTTTATTTTGGATACTTTGATTTCATTATTTAGAATTTTTATCTCATAAGCCTTTGCTAGACCAACAGATTTGTAACCTCTGGCACTAGTTGTACTCCCATCTTTATGATGTAGATATCGATCAAGCATTCCATTTTCATCTACAAACCGATTATACATAGAATAACCTTGATATATAAAAATTGTCTTATTACTTACATAAAAAAATTGTATTTGAAACCCATAACTTTGCGAATTATTTAAAATAAAGGCAGGAATAACTGTGGCGAACTTCTCTTCACGATTATAAAGAACTAAATAGCCTGTACTATTACAATCATAACCATCTCTAGCAAAGCAGCAATCTTCTTCTTTTTTTGCAAACGCACCACAACCTATAGGGTAATCTACTCCTGTTGTTGTATAATAAATTTCATAATTATTAATATTAGGTAATCGTGTTACAAAACTTCCATTTACGGGGTTAAATTCTTTTTGATAACCATCCTGTATTAATGTAGATAAAAGAGTATTTTCTAACATTTTGTAGTTTTCGATTGGCGGCAATAATTTTTGTTCGTAATCTTCTGATAAATCCGCATCTACATAAGGATGCAGTTTTAGAAAATACATCCAAATATCATAGATATCTTTTCTTTTCTTTTTTTTCTCTTCTGTAATAGAATCACCACCTTGTTTAATATAAAAACCTAAAAAATTTTTATTGTTTTCTACAAGTTGGCCTAGAGGTTTGGGACCAAAAGGTAATATAGAATCTATAGGATGAATAATACTTTGTAAGCTATCAGTTATTCTATTATACTTTATTGAGAATTTAATACTATCTCCTAAAAAACGCTTTTTTGCTAATTCTTTGTAATGAATACTATCTTTAAATGAGCTTTGAATTAACTTTTGAATTTCGTCATTGGACAATAAGTCATATTTAATAATAGTGCCAACCTTTTTTAACCTTTGTTTATATAATTCATACAGAATTATAAATTGGGCTAAAGAATCTTTATTGAATTTTTCTAATTCATTAGGCAATAAAAACCTTTTGAAAGGTGCAGGTATTTTTTTTCCTTTGTATGGTATATAATTAAACTTTCTAATGCCACTGCGCCTAGCTCTTGCCTTACTTATAAATCTGTTTCTAAATTTTTTATCTTCTACTATTTTATCTTTCCTGTTTAAAATTGAGTCTTTTTCCTCCTCAAGTAAATACGGAATATCAATTGCACTAAAATATTTCACAAGAAAAGTATCCTTCTTAGCACCTTTTTTATCCTTAATGTAAGCTTGTTTATCAAATTTATTTGATTCTTTACAGGAAAACAGAAAAAAAAATAAAATGGACAATATGCAACTACTCTTTATCATAAAACTTTATTTCCATCATTTAATACTACATTTTGAGAATGTAAATGTCCGTCATGTAAATTCCACCAAATATCTGGTGTTGTATTGGGAAGGTCGTTTAAGTTATTATAATGATATGGTTCATCGCCAATATAATGAAACCCAAAACCAAAAAAGTTTAGTGCATTAATAAAATTCTGATCATCCACAGGTACAAAAGTATAATTACTATCAAATGCTTGTCCATTAACATGCTGTGAACTAGGATAACAAGAACCTTTTATATAAGCAAATCCTTCGCTTATTACATTTTGGTTTGCCCGTATTAAAGCACCTAAAACAGCTCCAGCAAGAGGTGGACTGGCATATAATCTTAAAGTTCCTTGAAACTTCAAATCAAATCCTATAGCTGTATCTCTAAAGTAATTAGTGACATTTCCATTTGTTGCAGTTATAGATTCTGTAACAACTCTCACCATAAATGATTTTTTTCCTTGATTATTATACCTTCTTATATTATAATTACCTTCAGTGACAATATCGCCACTATTATTTTCATATGACCGAGTAGCATCTACACCAGGAACATTTTCATTAGCATAGTTTATAAATTGTACAAATCCATTAGGGACTGCACCCAAAATTCCACTTTGCTTATCCATCTCATTTGCCATCACCAACTCTAATCCATTAACGGCATTTGCTTCACCTTCAGCTAAACCTTGTATTTCTGAAGTATTATTTTGTGTGTTATAATAAACATAGTAAACTCTTTCTTGGTTGTAAGCTAGTGCAATTGCAAAATCAACATTGTCTGTTATCTTAATAATGCCGTCATGGTAAACTCGAAACTCTATTCGATTATCTAAAGCAGTTCCGTCTTGTAATGCTGTTATATCTTCATCTTCAGAAAAAGCGTAAGAGCTAAAAAATTGATTATCTCTACTGTAAACTATAATGTCATTATCATTATGTTGCGGTGTAATTATATTTGAATTTTGATTATCATCAAAACCTTGAAGTCTAACCGTGTAAGCAAAATATCCATTAGCATTATTGTCTTGCTGCGGATTACCCGTTATAGGTTCTAAATGAATAAAACGTTGATGGTTATCACTTAATTGTGTATCTGCTTTTATTGAAATCATTTCATCAATAGTCAAACCTAATAGCATACAGTTTTCCTTATGGTTTTTTCCAGAATCAGCTAAATCATTACTTCTAAAAAAATTGATACTTGGCATTTTAGTATTATTGATATTACCTGTAATATCATATTCACGACAAATAAACTTTAATCTTTCACTTATAATTCTATATGAAGGATTTTGTATAAATGAAGATAATTGTTGCTCATAAGTATTTAGATATTCTTTTCCAGAAACCTTAGCTGTATTTTCATATTCAATTCTTGCATACATTAGAACACGGCCATCTCCCCAATAAGCACCATTTATCATGTTTAATTCAAAATTACCGGTTCCTTCAAGGTTATAATTCGCATCATAATTAGGATGATTTGCATCATAATGCATTGGTTCTCTAACATATCTTGGATTAGCACTTTCAACAGATCCTACATCTAAATTATCCGTTAAGCTAAATTGTGGGATGTCAATAGAACAAAATGCAGAATCATAATAATGTATATTCTCCAATACACTATCATTAACATTATTAGAATTGTGTTTTGCTCTATAATAATGTAATCTCACATAATTGCTTATATAAGCACGGGAAGTTCCTGACTGTGTATTTGGAAAAAGTATTCTGAATACATTTGTCCAAGTTGTGTGGTCGGGACTATTACCGTTATCAATAAGATCAGCAGTTTTAAAATATCGAGATGTAACCCCGTTATTACTATTACCTTTATCTTTACTTAGATTGGTTTTAGTATAAAGAATAGGATTTATGTTATCACCTATTCGTAAACTAAGTTTTAAAGAGTTTTGATTTCCTGAAGTGTGGGTAGCTGTCAATATGAGTATGGGCCATTGATTTGTTTGATATTCCTGTGCATTAAATGGGCTATTTCCTGATTGAGTTCTTATTTGGATATTATTAGAGTCTGTCCCAGACACCTTGTAATTTTGATAAAAATTGTAAGAGTATCCTTTTTCACTTCGTATATCAACATAGATCTTATTTTTCGAATAAAATTTTTCAATTAATTTAGTATATAAAAACTTATTATTGCTAGCATTTGTACTAGTAGTTTGAGTATTATTAGATACGTTTATGTCATAATACTTCACACCTTCATTAAAATACATGCCATATAAAGCAGCTGGATCTATAAATTTTAAAATTTCTTCACGTTTTAATCTCTGTTCAAAACCATTGAGGTTTGTTACATTTATTTGATTATATGCTGCTCTCAAAAACCCTAAGTCGAAACTATTGAAATTACTTTTCAAAACTATTTCAAAACCGATTTTATGTGAAGTGCCAAAAGTTCCAATCCATTCACCTTCTTTAACCCACACCGGGGATATCTGTAAATTTTTGTAACTAAAAAAATCATCGATAAGATCTGTATCTAATAACGAATTATCATATCCTATTTGCGAACAAGAAAAATCATCAATAAGCGAATCTTGTCTCATTCTACTAATTAAATCATTACTTGTTGCAGCATTGTATATTTGTATAGTGCAGCTACCGTTCTCACTAATTAAAGAATCTTTACGAACACCTCTATATACATAATATTCTACATCTACAGGGACTTCTAGATTATTATCTGGCCTAATTATAAGATTAACTAAGGAATTATCGTCTGTAGATTGCTGGACTAGCATCATTCCACTTCGACATGCAAATGCTTTTGCTTCGGTTGTAAGATCAAATCTAGACGTTGTTCTATATATATTTTCAGGGTCAGCATATAAAGGACCGTAAGCATCTCCTGCTAATTGTGTTGTTAAGTTTGCTGGATCTATAAAAAAATGCATATAAAAAAGAATGTTTTTAAAATAAAATATCTTAATAATTTGCAGTTACCACAGCATTGGTCAACGTGCAATATGGGGTCAATAATGGACTTATTTTTTAAAGAGGGAGGAAAAACAAGACCTTAAACGGAATTAATTTACTTTAAAGTTCAACGAATAAAATAAAAGAAACAATGCGGGAAAATACGTATATTACATTATATTTTTTTCTAAAAAAACCTTTAAAACTAGGTTACTTACCTTAAAGCTTCATTCCTTCATTGATTAGTATTGCAGAGGCTCAGCCCGATCTAATATATTTTTCTTTATATATTGCCATTTTAAAAATTTTAGATATTATAAGATGTACGTATTTCATTTTAAAACTTCCTCATTAATAAAATAAATCTCATAATTAACCTGTGCTCTATAAAAAATTATCATAAGATAGAACGAAATAGTTACTCCTCAACTTACCATTATTTTATGATTTATTTTCCATCATAAGGGATTCAGATGTATTCAATAATATTCTACCATTAGATTATTGAACTCCTGCTACATTTGTAATTGCATAAGCAGCAGCAGCATCTTCAATTTCAAATCTACTCTCTAAATTGTATCTTTCGTAGGTAACTTGGTTTTCCACAAAATCAGGTAAGTCTCCAAATGACTTTGTAGAAATTTGGGAAATTATTTCCGTAGGGTTTGCAAAAAAATAATAAGCCATTTTTATGCTTTTTAAAAATGATTAATTCATAAGTTTAGAGATGAAAACTATAATAATAGCCTTGATTAATAACTTCGAAAAGTTAAACACAAAAAAAGTTCTCACTATTAAATATATAAAAATTAAATCAAAAAGAAAATAATAACTTTTGAGTTTAAAATTTTCAAACTCTTCCTTATATATTCAAACTTATCAGTAGCCCAAAAAGATACTGACAAGATTTATCTGTCTATTACAAGTTATTCTTAATTTAACGTACAAGAACTTTAAGTTTCATTTTTCAGATAGCTTAAAAAAGCTAAGTAAGATAGAGGATAACTTAGAAGTTACCCTCTATAATCTAATTATTATCCTTCGTCATCTGAACAGATTGGAGCTGTAAATTTCCCCTCAAGGTTATTTTTCCCGTCCGAGCTGTTTACACGGATTTTGGCCTCAATTTCGGTCTGGGTGATGGATATAATCTCGTAGTCGATACCACTACCTACAGTAATAAAATCTTCAGAATTTGGATCGCTAAAACTTACAAATACATCATTAGTTGAACCTTCAGTACGTGGTCCTGAAATGGTAATGGTATAAGCCTCTGAAAACTGATTGGTTTCACAACCCACATCTTCACTACTCAAAAATACAGAAAGCCGTTCTTCATCAAAAGTTTCGATAACATAGGCACTACTACCGTTGCCAGTAAAAGGCTCACCAAATAGCTCTCCGCTAACGAGGGTGTCTGGAATTTCTGAACCGCCATTGTCACTGCTGGAATCATCATCTGAGCTACAGCTTTCAATTACAAGTGCAAGGATTAAAAAATTTAAATACATTAATCGTTTCATCATCATGTTTTTATAAAATTATTATTCATTCTATTTTTTGGTTCCGCTAAATTATTAGTGATATTGTATGAGTTTATCAACTATTTCATCAATCTGTTGTTTCATATTTTCAATAGATGTTTTACCATCATGATGTAATGCTTTTAAGTTGGGTAAACTCGCGTCATCCATTTGATTATTAGCAGTTATTATATCCGGTTGAATTCTATAGTAATCTTTACAATCATCAATACTTAATGTTTGATATATTTGTTTTAACTGATAATCGACCGTTTCAGAATTTCCGCTCATCATAATATCAATAAGAGGCTTAATCCATTTAACTGCTCCAGCGTCTTTGAATTCCTTATAATAATAAGGTTCCTTCTCAGCACCTGTACCAATAGAAAGAATAAACATTTCATTTGCCGTAGGCTTATTGGGTTTTTCAGTATCGCTTAATAATTTTGAAAAATCCAAAGTTCTCGCTTCTGCATAAGCACATAGTGCGGGATTGTTAGCAAAAACACCTCCATCTATCAAATAATGAGGTGTTCCATATAGCGATTTCACTTTCGATGGTTCAAAATAAGTAGGGGCTGCAGAAGTTGCTCTAGCAACATCTTTCATGTGATAATCATAAATTTCTTCTTTGGCGTCCGCACTTGTAAAAAAATGAGCTTTCCTATTGCGTATATCATAGCTAGTTATTAAACAGGGCTTCAAAGCCTGGCTAAGTTTTACCTCATTTAAATAATCTTTTAAAGCTTGCTCTAGTTCAAATTCATGATATTTTTCATCTAAAATACCCCCAATACTCTTAATTTTTTTACCTAAAGTAACATCAAAAATTTCGTCCCCGCGATCTAAATAAATATCTAATGCTTGCTTTGCACTAAATTTAAATCCCCCGTTTTTATCTGGACATAAGTAAACCAAAGATAAAATGCCGCCAGTGCTTGTACCAGCTATAAAATCAAAGTACTCTCCGATTTTCACGTTTGGTTCTCCTGTTTTTTCCTGAAGTTGCTCTTCTATATAAGTTAAAATAGTTCCGGGCATAATTCCTCTTATTCCTCCACCGTCTATAGAAAGAATTTTGATTTTTTTCATCTCTATAAAATTTTAAAATAAAACAGCAAGCTGCGGAACCTTTTTCGCAATCTTTATAGCAGTTTCTCCAAGAGACTTAATATCTTCGACCAATTGAGCTTTGGATAAATTCTCTTTCGAAGCGTTTTCTACTACTTTAATTAATACTGAATAAACTCGCAAATCTGTTGTGTCAGGAGTTATAGAGTCTACTTCTTTCTTAGACAATCCTGTTAGATCATCTAATTCTTTATTATATTTCCCATCAAAAGCCTTGTCAGCCTCTTTAAATAACTCTTCAAATCTATTTTTATTCATAACTTTTAATTTTGATTAGTCAATTCTTTTATTTTATCTATAACCTTTTCAAGCTTGTTATAAGCTTCATCACTTTTTAGATCAATTTCTTTTGCATTTAAGACTGCTCCCGATACCTTATCAGAAATATCAAGCAACTGTTCATTTACTTTTTCGTTTGCATTTTCTACTCCTAACATGGCTGCTGCTTCATCCTGCGCCTCTTTAACCTTTCTAATTGACTCCAAATGGCCTGTTATAGTACTATTTGCATAAATAACATTCTGGTAAGAATTTGTAATTGAATTTATCACTTTCGTTCTTTGAGTATTAATTGGCAATTGCAACTCTTTCCTTTTAGATTCAATTTGATTCTTTGCAGCAATTAAAAATTGACTCATATCATCTAGAACCTTATCAGAGGTTTCTTTATTATTGGTGTTGGCAGCATTAATCATAGAGGTATATATCGATTCTTCTCCATCTTGGTATGACGAATACTCATCTTTTAAAACATAATTAATGATGTAGGGAGCATAAACCTCATCGATAAAAGTATCTATATCTTCATTTATTTTAGCAAATAAGATATTTACTGAATTAGTATGACTTTGCTCCAATTCACGAAGATCATTGCCAATTGTTCTCGATAACGTAACTGTTTCTTTAGGAACAGAAGAGCATGATGATATAATGAAAATTGTCGCAATTAGAATGATTTGACTAAACTTCATAGATGTGAGTTTTGAGTTTTTTCAGTTGAAAATAATAGTAATATTCTTCTATATTACTCTTTAATTAAGAAACAACTTTGATAAAGAAAGATGAAAATAATTTATAAAATATTTAAATTAACTGTTGTTTTATAATCACATCTTCAAAAATGAATATAAAATAATGTAAAATCAATACGTGTTTTTACGTATTTTTAATTATTTAGTTTTGGAATAAAGTGTTTAGTTTGCATTAACGCATGAAGAAAAAGTACTGTAAGTAATGATGATTTTCACACTCGCATAAAAAACCTAGAGACAGCAGATTGATTTTAAAGAAGCGCATTTAAGGTGATTTTTAATGAAAACAGTCAAGTATATGAATTTGTTTGAATACTGAAACATTAAAACGAGAATACTTAACTTATTGTAAACCCTAAATGCTCATTTCAGGAAGAAAATGGGAGTTTAAAGGTGCACAACCAACTGTAATCGCTCATATTCTGTTACCAAAAAAGAATTAAGACAAAAGTGGATGCTGAACACTAACATTAGTAGGCAATCCAAAGCAATACTTCCAGCATTGGGTATCACTCAATTCAGACTAACAGAGATCATTTATTCGACATCTTTTTTTTATAGTCCGAATGTTGCTATTAAACCGAATGTGTTCAAATTATTGATCTTTTGTTTATCATTAACAATTTGATTGTTGTTTTCAAGTTCGCTAAAATCAGATTGATAATTAAAATGAACTCCAATCCCAAGATTATCATACACTTGATATATAAGGCTAATTCCTAATCGACTACCAAAATTCCAACCTTCATATACATTGTCAATTTTTCTTAATAAAAAACTATATTCATCTTTTACGACATATTGTGAGTATACCCCAAAGGTAGAAATCATTCTAAATTTTTCTCCTAATTTTGTATCAAAACTCAATAATAAAGGGATTTTTAGCATCGCTCGTTTGTGATAAAAGTCACCCCTTGAACTAAAACCGTTCCCATTAATTTCACTATACGCTATTCCGGTTGCTAGACCAAGTGTTTTCCAAAACTTATAATTAAGGAGAATTTCCCCGTTTTCGGCATTTACATTATAATTTGGCTCTAAATCATTCTCTATTATTCCATTTCCAATATCAGCATGAACAAAAATCTCCAATTTTGACTCTTTTGTTTCTTCTTCTTGTGCATTGAGAAAGTTCGTAGTGAAGACTAAACATAACAATACTAATAAACTTGATTTTTTCATAGTTATATTTTTAAATTATTTTAATGATTTTTTTGGCTTTAATCTGTGCTTAATAAAAGGCACCATTAAAAGGTAAAACCCTGACAATGAATTCAGGGTAATTACACTCTTGTTTTTATTTCTTACAATTAAACGATAAAATAATTTGTACTGGTTTCTTATTTCTTATAGAAATATCTTGTGTAGTTGTCACCATCCTTCCAAGAGATCGTTAATATTTTGGGCGTAATCTTATTAATTATACCTATATCATGTTTTTCTCCTTTTTTTGATATGAGCATATTATCTTTAATGTAGAATTCCTCAAAATCTGATTTACTATTTCTACGAAAAGTGTTTCCTTTAACTTCAATTATCACAGGTTCTTTATGCTCTGTTTTATTTATATGTTCAACTCGCTCCGTTTGTTTTTTCTGCCCATACAAGATTTCTTCTTTTTGCCCATAAAATCTATAAAGCCCCTCATAAGCTTTCCAAAGACCCTCTATATCTTCAGCTTTAATTTTGTCTTTAGCAATAGTAGAGCTTTTATCAAATTTTTCCCAGTCAATATTTTTGTCTTCTACCGGGGTAGTTGTTACTTCAATTTCTTTACCGGATTCATCTAAAGTTTTCGTTATTGTGTCATGAGCTGTTATGATTTTTTTATAAAATATTATGGTATCTTGTGCTGTTATTGTATTGAAGCAGAATAAGAAAGTAATAATTAAAATTGCATTTAGACTTTTATTATTTCTCATTTGTTTAGTTTTAAATTGTGTCCAAAAAAAATTAATATAAATTAATTTTTTGACTTTATATGATTTGTAGTGGTAAAATTAAGGTGCATTTATGATTATGTCACCTCGAGCACAGTCGAGAGACTATGAGGTCTCGCTGCGCTGCGCTCGACTTGACAATTAAAAGACTTCTTACATTACCAACAAAATTCTACTTAGAACCATTTTTTTATCCTTGTTCAATAGAAGTAATTTCAAATTCCCCTAGATTAACACCTGTAATCTGTTCTGCTATTTTTTCATATTCTACCATAGGATTGCCTATCAACTCATAAGGTATGTTATAGTTATAATCAATTCCATACTCATCTACAGTATAAAGTTCTCCGTTAACCTCAACTTCAAACGGTTCCGGATCTTCAGTTACAGTTGTTTTTACTTGTGTAATATTTCCTTCGCCATCCCGTGTAGTTTCAACTGTTGTGGTTTTTTTTGTCCTTAATTCCTTCCAAACTGCGACTGCAGCACCAATTAAAGCGGCTACAATACCAAGCCATTCTGCAGATGGTGGTATTTCCTCGACAGGTTCTAGATCACCACTGCCAATTTCAAAAACGTTTTCTCCTTCTAATTTTCCAAAAACAGTAAAATCTTTAGGTAAATATGCTAAATTATACCCGGAAACTACTTTACCTTCATCTTCATCTAACCACTTAAAAGATTCGAAAAAAGTCCCAACTTGCTGTAAACCGTTTCTTTTCAATGTAGTGGTCTTTAAGACACCATTTCTTTCTGCAATCATTCCCAATTGTCCGAAATTAACTGTGTAATTTCCTTTTCCTTCTGTGTCAATTGAAACACCATCTAGTCCGCTTTCCGAAATTCCTGAAACCCGAAGTACGTTGTTTTCAATGCTTAATTCCGCGTTTCCAAGCGGAGTAATTCTAAATCCGTTAAATTCCATAATTATAAAAATTTTAAATTAATATTATTTTATAAATTTAAAAGTAATTTATCCGGACATCAATACGTGTTTTTACGTATTTTTAATCCTTTAACTCATTAAAAGATAATTGTTTATGTAGAAAAGCGTAGATTATAACCCCTATGAAATTTCTAGAGTCAGTTTTATCCATTAAATTACGTTTATGCTTCTCTACCGTCCGTGGACTTATATTCATGCGCTGAGCAATTTCGGTTCCGCAATATTCCTTTGTAGTTAAAATAAGCACTTCCATTTCTCTTTCCGTGAAATTTATTGATATACTCGGTTTTTTATTAGAAGCGTTTACAACATTTTCTATGATTGATGCTAGTTTTTTCTCGAAATGAAATCCGTCATTACTCAGTTTTAAAATAGCCTTCTTAAGTTCTTGTGGGTTTGTATTTTTTGTAAAATAACCTTGCACTCCTAATTCCATGATTTTTTTTATGGTAACCATATCATTAAGGAGGGTAAGCACCAAAATTTTTACTTTTTGATAATTTTTATTTATTTCTGGTATAGTAGCAAAACCATCCATTATTGGCATTTGGAGATCAATCAATACAATATCTACTTCTGTTATTTTTAACTCCTCTAAAAGTTCCTCTCCATTAGAAGCCTCTATGACGACTTCCATTTCTTCATAACTATTGACTAAAAGAATAAGGCTTTTTCTAAAAAGTTGATGATCGTCTGCAATGGCTATTTTTAGCATTATGATAGATTTTTTATAGTGATCACAAGTTCATTTCCTTTTTCTATCGGAATTTGCTCCAATTCTGCTTCTATTTGCTTTATTCTTGATTGTATATTTTTTAATCCCATTCCTCTACTATTCTTCACGCTTTCATAAAAATCGAATGGAATTCCGTCATCTTTCACCGTTAGTCTAAGAAGATTTTCATCGCACTCTAGGTAAAAGAAAATAAACTTAACATTTCCATATTTAATCATATTGTTTATCAATTCTTGACTAATACGATAAAGTTCATACCCAATATTTTCAGCAACTGATATTTTGGAGGGTTTATGCTGAAAATGTATAGTTTTGTTGTTCCATTTTTGTATTCTTTCAAAATAATTTTCCAGAGTAGCGACTAAACCTGAGCTATCTAAGGAGGGAGGCATTAAATTATAACTTATCCCTTGTATATTTTCTTGCATCGTTTGTAGAGCGATTTCAACTTCTCCTAATATTGGATTTTTATGAATTTTTGAATTTTGCTCAGTATTATCTAGTATTGCCAAGTAATTACGAATTGCATTTAAATCTCCCATAACACTATCATGTAAGTCGGAAGAAATTCTTTTTCGCTCTCTTTTTTCAGATTCTAAGGATATTTTCAATAAGTTTTCAGCTTCTTCCTGTTTTATTTTATGCAGTTTTTTTTGATAAATAACCGTTAGCAACAAAATTAGACAAACTAGCCCGATCATAATGGCAGTACCTAACCAAAAAAATAATTTTAATTCCGATTCATTTTCCATACGCCTATCATTAAAAATACCCTTAACATTAGTGTAGCTAATACATTTACCAACCAATAATCATAAAAATAAAGCTGTTTGCTGTTTATGATAAAGTCACTTAACAAAAATAATAAGAATGTACTTGCATAATAAATTGTCAGACCAGAGATAAAGTAAAAATTACAATTTTTCCACAAATTAGGAATATTCATTTTTCTAAATAGTTTTTTTAGCCATAAATAAGAAAAAAGAAATACTAATAAGGTTACTAGACTTTTGTTGATAGTATTAGATACGAGAGCATTATACTCTATCCAATAATAAAAAGATAAAATGTAAGTAATAACAAAAAACAATAAAAGCAACTTAAACATCCTTTTATTTTGGGGGTTTACCAAATAGTAAAAGAAATAAAATAGTGACATAAATTCTAACAAAGAATATACCTGAAACCAATAGGAAGAATCGATCTTAAGGAGGACACTCCCCACAAATTCATAAAGAGAACCAATAGCTGTTAACCATATAAATGGGATTATTGCTTGCTTTAAAAAAAACGCCTTGTTTTTATAAACTAATATTATAAATGGAATAAAACCAGAAAAAAGAGCTGTATAAAAAAAGAGATTATACAAATTTAATATTTTATTAGCGGGCTAGATTGAGGACAATTACTGGGACAAGGAGCCAAGTTTTCTATAATCACGCCCTCGCTTAAATCTTCTCCATTTTTATCTACACCTACTAATACGAGATTAGACTGATGGTAATTTTGAGTATTACTACCGTTATATATACGCACTCCTATACAACCATCTTGCGAAAGAATTTGCTGAAGTTTTTTAGCACCAACGAAAAAAGATTTAATCGCCTCTTGATTGTTTTCCTGAAATGTATGAGTATAATTTTTTGCTTCTTCTAGGGTTATGTTAGAACCCGTATCACTGTTTAGTATCATAAAAGAATTTTATAAGGTTAAACTCAAATATCTAATTTAAGTTTTAAAATAACAATACGGGAAAACACGTATAAAATATTTCCTTTCAATTTGAAAATTACGTAAAATCACGTATTGTGTATAAAACTTAATTATTTGAAATTTGAATATTATGTTCTGGTAATAAAATCGGAAAAGTTTTAAGTTATGAAATTTTTAATTACAACTTTACTTTTAATGTTAACATTATCTTGTGAGGGGCAATCTTCTAAATTGGATAGCACAGATATTTATCTTGTTACTTTTAAATCTGATGATATTGGAGATATCAGATTTTATTTAAAAATAAACACTAATAGTAATGGGAAAATCTATGGAGGCTCCTTACAAAATAAATACAAAGAAAATTTCAATTTTCTAGATCGGCTTAAAATAAACTGGTTTTCTGGAATTAAGGATAAAAGATTAATTTTTTTGGATGGGAGTTATAATAATCAAGGTGAATTTAAAACGGCATTTTACTCACCGTTAGGAAACTATTACTTCAAAGGGAAATTCCATAATAATTCAATTGAAGGAAATGTTACAACTAGCAAAGGGGTAAAAAAAGGAACAATAACCGGAAGTTTGTTAACTAAGGACAAACTTTCTCAGATTGCTGATTATCAGAAGATATCAGAAAAGTTTTTTATTGCTTTTGAAGGTAATTTTTTTAATCCTGTATTTCTGAAAAAATCTAAATATCAAAATTTTAAAGACAAAGTATTGAAATACTCTACTAAATCTATAGATGATTTGCATTATGTATTTTCAATATTTTATTACTTAAGAAGCCTACCTCACTCACATATTGCTATTTGGAGAGATATTGAAAATGAAGAAGAAATTCTTGAAGAAAACTTAAATGAAATTTCATACGCTTTCGAGGATGGATTAGGGATTTTAGATATTAATTCTTTCAGTTATGAAAAGAAAACTATCGATCAAATTTTTGATGAAATTTTTAAAAATGATCCTGAAGGATTAATAATAGACTTAAGAAATAACCCTGGTGGTAGTATCGGTCCGGCAATAGAGTTAAGTAAATTTTTGGTCAATTCAGAAACTAGTGGTGGATATTTTTTATCAAAATCATTCTATGAGGCAGAAAAAAAATCCTATGATTCATGCTTTGTTTTTTCAGAGGGAGATTTAAATCTTTTTATGGATGCAATTGAAGAAAATGAATGTATTGAAGTTAAAGTGTTTCCGGGTGATAGAATTTTTAATAAGCCTATATATATAGTGGTAAATGAGAGTACCGCTAGTACTTGCGAACCTATAGCTTATGCCTTAAAAAAGCAAAATAATATATTTTTAGTTGGAGAAAGAACGGCTGGTAAGATGCTAAGTACTAAAAAAGTGAAACTAATTGACAACTTTTATCTATTTGTGCCAAATGCCAATTATGTTACTACTGAAAGTGAAAGTATAGATCAAAAAGGTGTGGCTCCCGAAATCTTGATTGATGATGATGAAAAAACTTTAAAAAAAGTAAAAGAGCTTATTATGAAATAAAACTTTAATCTATTGTTTAATTTAAATATTATTATTATGAAAATCACTAAAGTAAAACTTAAGTATGAGAAACCAACTTTTCCAGGAGGTCTTTCTGTTGATGAAATGCAAGAAATTTTAATGAAAATGGATTGGGAAAATGGAGAAGAAGTAGAGAAAGAAACCAAACGTTGCAATAATCGTTGTAATGGTAACGATACTGATTTGGAAGTACCTGCAATGAGTGTGGAGACTCGACTAAAGAGATAGTAAATTTTCAAACCAAAGTCCTCTTTTAAAATTAAAAGAGGACTTATTTATTTTATGAATAATTATTATTTGTCACCGTTTTTTAGCGTAAAGAATGTTTTTAACAAATGTTATTTAGAACATAAGTTTACAAAGAAAATTATTGTTATTCCCAATGAATTATCAAAATTATTTTCTGAGCCCTATAATAAATTATTTGGACTTGAAAGAGAAATAATTTATACAATCCCAAATGAATTATTAGAAGTACTTATTGAAGAAAATATAATTTTAAAACGAGGAACTACTTATAAAGATATATCTTCTTTTTTTGTGAGGCCTCAAGTAACTTATTTAGGACTTCCATTTATGAACATTGATAAGGTTTTTGATAAAATAGCCCTCTTCGGAGTCCCTTATAAGTTAGGAAATGACAGCGAATCTAATCTAAACAAAAATAATACTATAGCAAGAAAGTATGGTAATAAATATAATCTAAATATTCATTCCTATAATTATTCAGCGGAAATAAAAAAGAAAACTTTACAAAACGATTATAGAAATGTTTGTGATATAGGAGATGTTTTTATAAATCCTAGAGAATTCAGTGACTTATCATTTAAAAAGATTTCCAATTTTTCTAAAAAGATTGTAAATCAAGATAATAAATTTATAGCTATAGGTGGCGATCATTCTATCACATACCCCCTTTTTAATGGTGTAAAAAGAAAATTTAATGATTTGGTGTGTATTCACATAGATGCTCACAATGACCTTTTTTTAAGTTCAGAATGTTTTTTTTATGATTTGGTACCAAGTCATAGTTCGGTAATTGCTAAACTTTTACTTGAGGAGAATGAGGTACATAGCTTGGGACTTAGAGATTATGTAAATATCGACTCTTTACATTTGACTAAAATACCAAATTATTTTTTTCATTTTAGTAATTCTAACGAAGCTTTTTTGAATCAGGTTAGTGAAATAATAACTAAGATAAATAAAAAAAAAGTGTATATAACATTAGATATGGATGTACTCGATCCAAAATTTTATTCTAGTGTAACAGATCCTTTACCTAATGGCATTTCCCCTAATGTGTTAATGAAAGGACTTCAAACTATTTTTAGTGAATTAGAAGTTATTGGTTTAGACATTGTCGAAGCAAACCTTAAATCCGATAATGTACTTGACACTCATTTTTTCTTAGATTTATTAATCCAAATAATAGACTTCTTTTATGAAAAGTAACGAAATAAATGAATTGTATAATTCAATCCAAAATATTAATATATTTGAATCAGATAAATGGATACATGACTTTAATTTTATATCTGCATCAATTGGCGCACTTTTACCAGACTTAAATTTTGATCAGCACATAAAAATTGCTAAAGAAAGTGCTTTCTATCAAATATTATCATCTAGAGATGAAAGAAATTATGATTTAATACGCAGAGTTAAAAAAATAGATTTTAATCTAAAAAATAGAATATTAGTAACCTTTCATTATTCATCGTATAGATTATTAAATTCATTATTAATTTCTTGGTCAGTCCCTTTTAAATTAATTGCTGATGATAATTATATAAAGAATCAAGGAACTTCTACAGTAGAATCTTACAATAAAATTGCTGAGGAATTAAATGTAAATGCCTATGATTTTGAAATTATAAATGCAGAAGAGAGAACAGTAGTATTCAAATGTCTTAAAGCAATAGAGGAAGGTTATAGTCTTGTATTTTATGCTGATGGAAATTCCGGTACTGGAGGAATGACGAAAAATCAAAAAAACCTTATTAAAATTCCTTTCTTAGAATCTGAAATGTATGTTAGAAAGGGGATTGCAGTAATTGCAAGCTTATTAAAAGTCCCTATTTGTACAATTCTTTTGAACAGAGATATTAATTCAAATTCTGTTGATATATTTTGCGATAACATCGAATTTCCCAAGAATAGAAAGAATAAAAAGGAATTAGAAGATTGTACAATTAAAATTTTTAGAAACCTCGAAAATTTATTAATTAAAGAACCAGGTCAGTGGGAAGGTTGGTTCTATTATCACAATTTTATAGAATTTAATAATAATGCTTCCATTAACAATCTAAGTAATACTTCAATTTTTAATAATAGATGGTATGGAATTGGTAAATTAGCTGGTGTTTATTATATTCTCAATAAAAAAACATTAAAATTGGTACCAATATCTAAAGAGGTTTATTTGGAATTGTTGTACATTATAAAAAATAATAAAATTAAAAAAGACTTTCCATTGTTTAAAACTTTAAAAGAAGAAAATGTCCTCATAAATATTTAATTATTTTTGAGAAAATTCCGATTAAAATGTGAAACTATTTTTATTGACTCCTTTCTAAATTCATCATAACAAACCATCCGCTCATCATCCGTAAATTCATCC
The DNA here is from genome assembly GCF_042433895.1 of Mesonia maritima. NCBI lineage: Bacteria > Pseudomonadati > Bacteroidota > Flavobacteriia > Flavobacteriales > Flavobacteriaceae > Mesonia > Mesonia maritima. The sequence continues at coordinate 58,851 of NZ_JBHLUA010000015.1, forward strand.
GCAATTTTATCATTATTTATAGCATCAACAAATTGATCGTTCACATTTTCCGCGAGATCTCTAACATCCTTCTTGACAGTCATTATATTTTTATGCATACTAGAAATTCCAAGTAGATCTGAAGAGGTAGGATTTTTTTTTAGGCTATTAAGATTAGTTTTTAATTTCTCTAAATACATATTCTTTATTTCTTTTAATGAATGCATATATAAAAAGGCTTTATTTACAAATATCTAATTTAAATTTGAAGTTGTCAATACGGGAATTCACGAACCTATCTTTCTGAAAAGTTCATTAAATAGCAAATTTGTTGAGATCCTAAATTTATTAAAAATTGCTTATCATAAAAAGCAGCAGCATTAAAACTGCTAATCCCAATTCAATCCAAAATTATCTAAAATAAATGTTATTGAAACTAAGCGCTTTTTTATTATCTAACAACCAATAATTTAATTTTAACAAATACGTAAAATCACGTATTGTCTAACTCATTATTATTATAGATTTTTGAAGAACATTTTAAAAACCCATTTAATCCATTAAAAACCAAGTTATAAATATTAGAAAATAGTTGGAGCTGTTTCGGCTAAAAAAATTATAGATTAAATGCTAGTAAATGTTTTTTAAATTTTATTTGAGTAAAAAATAAATTTCTAACATTTCAATTTAATAATTGGGGTAAAAATTTATAGAGTATATAAAACGTATAGCAAATACTGACCAATATCAAACTCTATTAAATTTTAGTTAAGTTAATGTTAGAGCATAAGGCTGTGGGAAACTGCAGCCTTTTTATTTGCTAATGTCATCCAAAAACGATTTATTTAACAAGTAATAGAAATTAAAAATAGTAATCAATACAAGCAATAACTTATATAGTCATTTTATTTCTATATTAATTTATGCTTTTTTCCTTCCAGTACTCCTTCAGCTTAAGAGCATATTCTTTAGGTGTTATTTTAATATAATCTAAAAACTGGCGTTCAGTTTTATGACCTGTAATTTTCATTAAGGTAAGAGTATCTAATTTTCCATAGTGATTAGTCGCAAAAGACCTTCTACAAATATGTGTAGAAACCAGTTCGTATTTTGGAAAAATTCCACTTTTTTTTCTGTATATTTTCTTTCCTTCTTGAGATTGCTTAACCATCTTTGCTCCTTTTACTAGTTTATTAATTTTAGCAATTTTACAAACTTTTTTTATTCGTTGATTTAATTTAGGTTCGCTAATAGGTTTTGGAAAACCATTTCCTTTTTTTAAGATTTTATCTACTTGAGGGTGAATAGGAATTATTACTGGAATTTCAGTTTTTTTATTAGAATTAAAGATAAGTCCATCCTCTATATCATTCATGCTTAGAGAAAATAAATCAGATATGCGTAAACCAGTCCAGAGACCTATGATTAGCCAGTCTCTAGCATTATCGTATTTTTCACTGAAAGAAAGATCTAGCTTGAAGATTTGTTCGATCTCATTTTCATTTAAATAAATATTCTCAGTGGTTTTAAATGGAATATAAAAGTCTTTATGTTTATACTCAATATTAATTTTCAGCCCTTTCCGCTCTGCCTCACCACAGAATAAACGTATACGTCTAATATGACCGCCTATAGTGTTTTCATTTAGCTTTTGTTTATCCTCTAAAAAAGAAATAAAACCTTTATGAAACTTCAAATCAATTTCATGAATACTAAATTTACTATTAATAGACTTTTCATAGGCTTCTATTTTTTTCTTCGTAATCTTATACCAACGGATGGTCTTATCGGATATTCTTTTTCCTGTTTTTCTGTTGATTCTATTTTTTGCTTCTTCAATGAAGTTTTCAATAAAACCAGTGAATGAATTATCTAAATTTATTTGTTGATCCGTTTGAATGATATCTTTTTTGAAAAATTTATTAATAACATTCTTAATCCAAAATTTATCCGGCGTCTCCCCTTCACCTAAAGTTTTAAAATACTCTTCTTCAACAAAAGTTTTTAGTTTACTTAATTTTTGATTGATTTCTTTAGTATAATCAGAATTGTTTATTTTTAATTTTTGTTTAGCCTTACTCCAATCATTTGTTTTCACCTTTAATTTAGTAGATGTTTCTAAGTCAAACTGATTTCCTTGTTTAAATCTTATATAAACAATTGATATATCATTTTTTCCCTTAAGTCTAAAATTGATACTTGCCATATTCCCCTATTATTTCCCCCAAATCTAATAGAAATTGTTGTAATATCAAATTAAGAGACAACTACAATTCTTACAAAATCCTAAAACAAAAGGTCTTATATATATTTATTGTAATTTAAGATAAAAGGTTTGAATCCTGGCAAGGTCACTAAACAAAAACGCAATTATCTTAAATTTAGATAATTGCGTTTTTTATTTTAATTATTTAGTCCCAAAATAAGAGTTTAGATTTTTAATGCTATGTCAAAAAAGCTAAAAAATTATTTAAAAAAAATTTTTACTTTAACCTCCTCCTCTCTTTATATATTCCAATTTCTTTATAGGAATTCAACCCTTAATTTTAGTATATACCCTAATTGCTCGTGAAGCGTTAAAATTATTAGTAAAAATCCTCTAATATGTAATAATATATCAAATTTCAATCTCACTAAAAAAAATATTTAAATACTATATAGTTTCACTTAGTAAATAATAAATTAATAAAACCTCAAAGTCTAATACCATACAATATCAAGGTTTAATTTGTTAGAAGGAATTATTAAATAATATTCTAGCCTCAATTTATATAAAAAATCAAGTCACCTGTTAAATTTTTAACAGATACATTTTCTATTGTTTTAAAAAAAGTTTAGTTTTAAAAACTAATAAATTAATTTAGGTGATAGAAAATAAAGCTACAGATGCTAGTCCAATTTTAAGGTGGGCTGGTGGGAAAAATTGGTTAGTTAAGCATATTAATAAACTAATACCTGAAAATTTCAATAATTATCATGAACCTTTTATTGGAGGGGCTTCTATTTTTTTGGCAGTTAACCCATCCAATAACACCTATATTTCTGATTTAAATAAAGACCTTATAGACACCTATAAGGCTGTAAAAGAAAATCCAAAAAACGTAATTGATAATCTTAAAACATTTGAAAACACTAAAGAGTTTTATTATCATTTAAGAGAACAAGAACTAAATAATGAATATGCTAAAGCAGCGCGTTTCATTTATTTGAATCAAACTTCTTTCAATGGCATATATAGAGTTAATTTGAAAGGAAAATATAATGTTCCTTATGGACATAGGACTAAAAATTTTATAGAAGAAGAAAAAATTTACCGTTTAAGTGAAAGATTTCTTAATTCCACAATTGAATGGGGCGATTTTGAGATAAATAAGGATTATATACAAGAAAGAGATCTAGTTTTTTTAGATCCTCCTTATACAGTTTCACATAATAAAAATGGATTTATAAAATATAATCAAAGGCTTTTTTCACTTGAAGATCAATATAGACTCAGTGAATATATTGACTTCATTAAAAATAGAAATGCTTACTATATTTTAACAAATGCAGCTCATGAGAAAGTCAAAGAAATTTTCCATAAAGGTGATAAAAGATTTGTGAAAAATAGAGCTAGTTTAATCGGAGGCAATAATTCCAAAAGGGGAATTATTGAAGAATACATTTTTACTAATATTTAATTATGACAGAAGAAGTAAAATTGAAATTATTTAAAAAAATCATTTCTGAAAATGACATTGCGAAGGAACTTCGAAAAAGAAAAAAAGATCACTTTACTGTCAGTATTCCCAAAAAAAATGTAGCAGAAATAGAAGAATATACTGAGAATGGATGGCTTTTAGATAAAGAATTTATTAATAAACAAAGATTCAAAAAGGAAAAAAGTCATGATATCTTATTTGAAGATAAAGTTTGGTCTTTATTTGCTTCTTTAGGATTTAAATTTATGAATCTAAATAGAAAGTTAGAAATACCGTATGATAAGCATAATCCAAACCTTACTCAGCAAATAGATGTTTTAGCAAAAGACGAAGAATCAATTATCCTCCTTGAGTGTAAATCAACTAAGGAAAAAAATAAGAATGGGGATTTCAAAAAGGAGTTAGAAGCTTATAAAAGTAAAATGCACGGTATAAGGACTTCTTTACGGCAAATCTTTCCTGATGAAAAACTTAAATTTCAATTTATTTTAGCAACTGAAAATTATTCCATATCTCATAATGACATGGAGCGGTTGAAAGGTATTAATGGAATTCATTTTGATGATGAAGCAATTAGTTACTATTATGAAATGTTAAAACAAATAGGTCTAGCCACACGATATCAACTTTTAGGCGGTATCTTTTATGGTCAAGAAATACCTGAAATGAATAATGAAATTCCTGCCATTAAAGGAAAAATGGGAGGACATACTTATTACTCATTTTCCATTGAACCCGAAAAGCTTTTGAAAATAGGTTATGTTTTACATAGAAATAAAGCTAATCTAAACATGATGCCCACCTATCAGCGTATTATAAAAAGAAATAGACTTAAATCTGTTCATAAGTTTGTAGATGATAAAAAAGGTTATTTTCCTAATTCTATAATAATTAGTATTGATTCAGGCAATAAAAATGATTTAGAGTTTAAAAAAGCTAATACCCAGAGTGATTCAAGTATATCTAAAATTGGCCTTCTTTACTTACCAAAAAAATATAGATCTGCTTTTATAATTGATGGACAACATAGACTTTATGGCTATGCCAATTCAATTTACAAAACTAGTAACTCTATCCCTGTAGTTGCTTTTCTAAATTTGAATAGAACAGAACAGGTAAAACTATTTATGCAAATAAATGAAAACCAAAAAGCAGTTTCGAAAAACTTGAGAAATACTTTGAATGCTGATTTGTTATGGACATCAGATAACTATACTGAACAATTAACAGCTTTACGATCTAGAATTGCAATATTTTTAGGAGAAAGTAGAAATTCCGCTTTATATGATAAAATTTCAATAGGTGAAGATAACAAAATAATTACTCAGCAAGCTTTCGAGAATGCATTGAAGAAATGCAATTTTTTAGGAAAGGTTTCTAAGAATAGAATAGAGAGATTAGGTTCATTTTACAATGGAGATTTAGATGAATGTTATAATCGACTGTCTGAATTACTCAGATTTACATTTAATTATTTTAAGAATTGTGTTCCTAACCTTTGGGATGATCCCAATAGTATTATTGTTATAAATAAAGGGATATATGCAATCATTAAAATTCAAAGTGATATAATTGATCATTTACTTCATAAAGAGATAATATCAAAAACACATAAACCAAAGGTAATTTTCGATGAAAGTAAAACTTATCTTGACTCATTAATTATATTTTTTCAAGATATGGATGAAGAGACTGAAAAAAATTTACGTAAAGCATATGGTACGGCGGGTGATACAAAATATTGGAGAACATTGCAACAAGTGATTCAGGATGATCACCCTGAATTTAGTCCCTCGGGATTAGAAGAATATAGGAAAAAAGAAGAGAAAGAATATAATACGAAAACATTCGAATATGTTAGGGAGATAGAAACTTTTTTTAAAGAAGATTTTAAAGAAAAGCTAATTAATGAATTTGGAGGAGGTTGGCTGAAAAAAGGAGTTCCCCCAAGTACTTTAAAAAAAGCGCATGATTTAGCTTTTGAAAAAAATATGCAAATAGAAGATGAGGATAACGAAGTAGAAAACTGGGATTGCCTAACTATTATTGCGTATCGTTCTATTGCTTTAAAAAACTGGAGACCTATATTTGAAAAGGAATATTCTAGATTAGAGGAAGGGAAAAAATCAGGAAATAAGGAAGATAAAACTAAATGGATGGTACATTTAGAGAAGATAAGAAATAAAACAGTACATGATTATTATGTTTCAGAAGAAGAATTCTCTTTTGTTGAAAATATTTATGATTGGTTAATTAAAAATAGAAACTAAAAGATTATAGTGAAATTACAGAATTTAAGAAAACCGAAAAGTATTTTTAAACTCTTATTCCTAATTCTGTTAAAATATCCGATTTAAACTTACTAAATGGTCTTTTATAAAGATTAGACTAATCTAACTCTGCACAAAAAATCAACCTATATCATCTTTTTCCTTATTAATTTCTCTACTCTATCCTTTCTGCAAATTATCTAACACTTTTTAGATTTAATTTTTCTCTTAAATTTTTTTTAAACTCTTGACGCTTCCTTAAATACTCTCTATTAAAATGAGATTTATCAAAATTTCCTTTTCTGTTTTCTTTTAAAAATATAATTGAAGTTCTCACTTGAGAAGGATTGATTGAGCATTATTTTATTTTTTTAATTATATAGATTTATATAAGTCTTTGTGGGGGTCTTTTTTTCATTTTATTTGTACCCATTTTTGTTTCAGTTGTCCATTTTTTTGTTCTTGAGATAAAAGATTCTAGTAGTTGAAATCTAGTGTAGTAATTATTAAAATGACCTTTATTTGGCGATTCGATTAACTCTTCCAAAATATCACATAAAGATTTATTTATAACAAACCATTTGCTGATTTCTACAAAATCTAACGCTTGTATTTTGCCAGTGATAGTATAATTTAGAGAAGTATTTTTACTATTTAATGCAACAGTTAATTGACCATGAGCAATCTTGTTTCTTAAAATACTAGGGGTTAATACATATGCTTCTATTATCCGAGAAAGCTCTAGTTTTTTATTTGGAATTTCAGAACCTTTTTTTGTTTGGTTGAACTTTCTAAAAGCTAACTCTAGACACTTTAACCATTTCTCAAGATTAGAGGGTTGCTTTAAAATTTCATCTACTTCAGTTTGCTCAAATCCATAAGGTGTTAGAATCACTTTCATAAAACGTGATTCTGAAAAAGTAGAATAAAGCAAAGCATATAGTTTAGTTTGAATCTCAACCGTTTGAGTTTTGCCTGTTTTTAATGCACGATTTATTGTTCTCTTTAATTCCTTTTCAGCAATTAGAAAATCTTGGACATTTTTCACATATGCCTCATAGTGTTTATGTGTGTTTGCGTCTGGCATAATTTTTTGTTCTACCACACCGGTTAACGCCATTCTCAAAACAGTATTAACCGGCAGGGATCGAACCTGCGACCTCTTGCTTTAAAAGCAAGCGCTCTACCTTGCTGAGCTACGGCTGCTTCTTTATATTTTTATATTCTTCCTTCAATTGTTCCAATAAAATTAATTAATGATAGAGTGGCTATCGAACACAATGATGCATCTTTTTTGGTTGCAGTTCTTTTGTGTGTCAAAGCATTTGCCAAATCTAAAGTCGAACGAGCATACTGTCTCAGTATTTTGTTAGAGGAACCAGATAATTCAACTGCGATATATGCTTCTAGCAGTCTCTTAGCATCCGTTTTACTTACTTGGGTATCATCTAAAATAGGGTGTTTATCCTCAATAAAGACTGATTGAGCTAATGTTATAATGGTTTCTCTGCAAAGTAATCCGATTACTTGAAATTGTTCTTCTTTTGAAGCTTCACTTTGTCTTTTTCTAATTTCTTGAACTGACCTTTCCAATCGTTCCCAGCCTTTTAAATCTATTGTCACATTAATAGACTCTGCTTCTTCAGTTTCAAGAAGAATTTGAACTAACGAACTATATAATTCTCTAATAAATGCTCGCCTTTCTCGATAAGTTATAAAGTCAGAACTCCATTTCCCATACCAATCCCATAAGTCCTTGAAGTGATTAGGATTTTGAAACCCTAATCTTTGTAAAGCTTTATTTACAGCATTAAATTTTAGTTTGTATTCATCATTTATTTCCTGTATTCGTTGACCCCCTGTTGAAACAGATATCATTGTGTTTTTTAGAAATTCTATATCTCTAATCAAGTCTTTTTTTGAGGTTAAACCTAAAATCTTCGTCCAATCAATCTTGGGTTGAGCTTTAGGCACGATTCTAACACTTGAAATTGACTCACTTTCCAAATGACGAGTTCCGATTTCAAATGACTCTAAAAGTTCTGCTTCTATCTTTTCAATTCGGTCTCTAACCTTTACAAATGTTTCAACATCAACATTTAAATAAACCGTGAAGAAATAAATACCACCATTAAAATTATCATAACCTGTTTCTTCGACATTTAATTCGGAATCATTTAGAAGTTCTAGTAATTGATTTTTTCCATCTGCCTTTAGAATTTCACAGGTAGTATAAACTACTTTTCTTATTTCTTCGGGTTTTTCTAGCATTTCATATTCAAATTGTCACAACATTTTCTAATATAGATTAATTAGAAAGAATTTATTAGTCAGTTTAAAAATTTAATTAGCTTTAAAAAATTCCATTTTACAAAAGATATTTGAATTCTATAAATAATATCAATTCATATTTACTAGTCTCTTAATATTAAATTTCTATATTTTGACCATCCGTAGATATATTCACGAATTTCCTGAACTCTATTATTTAAATCAACTTTTCCATTCCTAATTCCAACTGTTAATTCTAGTCCAATTAAATAATTAAAAATTCCAAGGGTGTCCAATTCGGGTTTTTCATTTTGATCTTTAGACCCTGGATTTAACCAATGAGTATAAATGTGGTAATTTTTGTCAATAAAATAATCTATTGTTTGGCAAACATCTTTTCTGTATTGCATCGAACAAAGAACAATTGTAGGATTATTAACAGTTATTAATTGACCAACATAAGTTTCACGTTCTTCAGGACTTCCACTTACTAAAAAAACATTTACATATTCAGTTTCATTAAGATATAATTTTTTCAATTTAGTTCCTGTCTTAACAGTTCTACCAAATAATGAATTCCAAGTTGAAGATTTTCCTGAATTCCTTTTTCCAATCACAGAAATTAATAACTTTTCCATGTTTCATTTAAATAAATCATCATCAAAAAAATCCTTAAGTGTAATTCCTATGATTTTACAAAACTCATCAACTGTATAAATTGTGATTCCTCTTCCAGACTTTTTACCAGTATTTTCATCAATTTTAATCTGACTTTCCCACCTACTTATAATCTGTTTCTCAACATTATATTTTCTTACAAAATCCATTTGCTTGGAACCTGTAAACTCTTCGCGAAGATTTTTTATTCTGGTAGCTATCTTATTAGCAAGGATTATTTTTTCTTTTGAAAGTTCAGCCATATGGCAATTTCCAAAAACAACATAAAAATTAAGTAAGCCATTTGGCTTACTTTAATATTTTTTATATATTTATCCCATATTAATATATTTGCGAAACTTCTTTAAGTAAAAATATTAGAAGCATTCGCTTTGATTCTCGCATCAAAAACTGGTAATTTTTAACGACGAGATGATGAGTGTAAATGCTCACGGCCCGGGCGTGAGCTTACTTATTGTCGTGCGGTATACCAGTACCTTGATGCTATAAGTTAAGTATCACGCCTTTTTTAATATAATAATAGGTCTTCTCAACTTTCCTCAAAGCTAACTTCTCTTAGCATTCTATAAGGTTTCGCTCTTATTCAACACGAAATCCTATGCAAACCCAAGACTTCCAAAACCTAAAACAAGGCAAGCCCATCGCTTTAGAACACCTCTATCAAAAATACAATCGCATGCTCTTTTGGCTGGGCAAGCAATTGATACGGGATGAATTTGTCATTGAGACCTTAGTACAAGAAAGTTTTTTAAAACTATGGAAACATCGGGAGACCCTAGAAACACCCGAGCATATCTTCTTTTTCCTGCGCTATGTCATGAAACGGGAATGCACCTATTACTACTGTCGGCCCAAAAATAAGTTTAACCGTTCCATCAACCGACTCAGTTTTTACGGCAATTATGAAGATTATATGCTGGGGCACGATCCGGTGGCGGAAGAAGATGAACATCTATTGGAACAGGAAGCTACACAACAAGCTTTTGAACAGGTTAAAAAGGTACTCCCCTACTTGAGTGCCGAACGAAGTCGGCTCATCGAGCTTTGCATTACTTATGGCTTTCGGTATAAAGCCATTGCCGAGGTGATGGGAAAAGGAATTACCGAAACCGCTAATGAGGTAAAACGTGCCATTGCTGAACTTAAAACTATTCTTCAGCAAGACAACGCCCTTGAACGGCAACAAAACTCAGGCGAAACGATAAAGTTAGAGGGCGAAATGACCACCGCACAGGCCAAGGTGTTTCAACTGCGTTGTGAAGAGGCGTATTCCTTTGCGCGCATTGCGGAAGAATTAAACTGCTCCCAAAAAGAAGCGCAACAGGAGTTTATGACCGCCTATAGCTTTATGCAACAACAACACGAACAACAAACAAACTCCTTCGGGGCAAGCCTTCAAGGCATCCGTTAGAAACAAATTTTCAATTTCAAGGCAAGCCTCGGTAGAGTAATCCCGTTGGCGGTGCCAAAAAACCGAATCTAAGATGAAAAAGAACACAATCAAACTTACCCGAAAAATACAGGTACTCATCGATCTCCCGACTGCGGAAGAGCGTAAAGAAGCGATCGGAAAACTTTACGATTGGCAGGATCGCGCCTATAGAACGGCTAATATCATGCTGGCGCACCTGTATGTACAGGATATGATGAAAGAGTTCTTCTATTTATCGGAAGGGATTAAATATAAATTAGTCGATGAACAAAAAGAACCCGACGGTATCTTACAAACCTCCCGGATGAATACCATCTATCAGGTCACCTCAAAACGTTTTAAAGGCAAGATGCCCACCAACATTATCTCTTGCTTAAAGGCAAGTTTATACAGTAATTTTAAAAAGAACCGTGATGCCTATTGGGGGGGCGAGTGTTCGCTGATGAATTTTAAACGGGATATGCCTTTTCCGTTTACCACCGAAGGGATGAGCAAATTGGTCTACGACAACGAAAAGAAAGCCTTTTGCTTTCGCTTGTTTAAGATTCCGTTAAAAACCTATTTAGGCAGGGATCATAGCGATAAGTGGAAATTGTTGAAGCGTGTCACGCAAGGAGAACTGAAATTATGCACTTCGCATTTACAACTGAAAAACGGAAAAACGTTTTGGCTGGCGGTATTTGAATTGGAAAAAGAAAAGCATGCCTTAAAACCGGGGGTGGTAGCGGAAGTTTCGCTTTCGTTGGAATATCCCCTCGTGGTTAAAGTCGGCACCAAACGATTCCCCATCGGTACCAAAGAAGAGTTTTTACACCGAAGACTCGCCATTCAAGCCGCTCGAAAACGCGCACAGGTGGGCGTGACGTATGCCAAATCAGGGAAAGGACGCAAACGGAAGTTAAAAGCTTTAGATACCTATCATCAAATGGAGCGGAACTATATCAAAAATCGCTTACACGTCTATAGCCGAAGATTAATCGATTTCTGCGTTCAACAACAAGCAGGAACTTTAATGCTGATGAATCAAGAAGATAAAATAGGCATCGCCAAGAAAGAAGAATTTGTATTTCGAAATTGGAGCTATTACGAATTAATCACCAACATAAAATACAAAGCCAATAAAGCCGGGATTGAAGTCATCGTTGGGTAGTGAGAAGTTAGTAGTTAGAGTTTAGTAGGGAGTAATTAGTAGTGAGTAGTGAGTATTGAGTAGTTAGTAGGTAAGAGTTAATGAGGAATTTTGAATTTTAAATGTTGAATAGTTAGCTTGTCATTTCGATTGATTTTAGACGAGCCTTAGCGAGGGTGAAATTGTATCGAGAAGTTGTTCTGCAAACAGGAAACTAGAGGTTAGAGCCTAGAATCTAGAAGTTGGATATTCTTTATTCAGTGTTCTGCATTCAGTAGACAGGAAGCTAGAAGATAGAGACTGTTTTTTTTAATGAGTAATATAGAATGAAGAATTAACAATGTTAAATGTTCAATAGTTAGCCTGTCACTTCGTGATTTTAGACGAGCCTTAGCGAGGGTGAAATTGTATCGAGAAGTAGTTCTGCAAACAGGAAACTAGAGGTTAGAGCCTAGAATCTAGAAGTTGGATATTCTTTATTCAGTGTTCTGCATTCAGTAGACAGGAAGCTAGAGGATAGAGACTGTTTTTTTAATGAGAAATAAAATGCTAAATTTTGAATTTTAAATGTTGAATAGTTAGCCTGTCACTTCGAGTGATTTTAGCCGAGCCTTAGCGAGGGTGAAATTGTATCGAGAAGTAGTTTTAGAAAATAGAAGTTAGTTTTAATTTTAAGATAAAAACGGCCTATCGAAAATTGCTCGTAAAATTTGAAGAGCCGGCTTCGTAAAATTTTAGGCTGTTTGAACGAAGTGAGTTCCTAAAATTTAGGAGCCAATCAATAAATTTAGAGCTAATTTCGTAAGCCTAGATCTTTTTGTTACTTTTTATCGTAACCGACGACTGTAAGGAGAGGATTACGTTTGTAAAAAGTAAATAGCATTAGTTTCATAAGCCTAAAATTTTGATTCTTTTGGGCAATGCAAAAGAATAAAACATGATTTAAAATTTAGAATTAAAATAATTATCGAGGGTGCTTGCACACCCGCAAGGTGAGGTACAGGTTACACTCACTAAGTATTTTAACATGCAACGCGTGGGTTCACTTTCTTTTACTTCTCCTCAGTGGAAGTAATGTTAGGAAATGCTACGAAATAAAATTATATCGAGAAAACGTCTAATTCTCGTAAGTCATCCTAAGTATGTCGATAAGTTAACTTCGAGTACAATCTATAATTCGCCAAGGTACACACTAAGTGATGCTTGTTGTTCTTGCGGACGGTAATAGCCTACCCATCCATGAAATTCAGCAGTAGGACTCCAAACTTCCGGTATGGCAAAAGTAGCTTGTCCGGCTTGTCTTTCCGCCAATTGTTCCACAAAGTAAAATTGATGTAAATCCGGTTGGTACACAACCACAAAAAGCTGATCGTCTGCCTTTGCCATGGCTTGTTCCACTTGAGGCTGCCAGGTTAAGTGAACTTGTGACTCCTCCCTTTGTAGCTCCACCTGTTCAGGTATCCGAAGGTCCCCATAACTCAATAAACATTGGGAATAGGTAATATGATAGCCTTCCCCGTTAGACGTTAAAGCATGTCGTAAGTAGTAAGATTTAATATGATTAAAAGTGGGGGAATTTTGTTGTAAGGGGAAGTAGGTATTTTTTAAAATCCACTGAAGTGGTGTTAAAAAATGCATTACCGTCTTCATTTTGCTTTGTTGCTTTTTTTGTAAGGTCGAGGACTTTTGAGAATTTACATTCGGTAAACTACTTATGTATGTACCATACTTCGTTTTTTTAAACACGACCGAACCCGCTTTTCCGGACAGGTCCCCTAAAGGATTGTTGATGATTCTTGCCATAGTAGTTAATTAATTTTAAAATAGTTCTTTTAAATATACTGAAAAAATGCCGTTTAAACGCAGGGGTTCTTATCTGGTTTAATAAGAAAAGCCACCACTGCTACGTAACTTCTTCGAGTTTTATTCGATAATTCCAGGAAATATAGACCTTCACTCGAGGAAAATTCGAAGAAGTTTCGAAGAAGCAACGAATGAAAAATGATGCTGCTATACTAATTATAACTACCTGTAAAGAAGCTGAAAAAAAATTATTAAAAATCACCTTGAAAAGAAACCCTTTGTAGTTTTTCTAAACGTTCTAAAAATTAAAAGTAAGAATATTGGTTATTTTAGTTGGTTAACCATCACCGAGAATACCTTGATAAAAAGCTAAAAAAGTGAAATGAAAGAAGAAAAATACACAACACCACATTCTTTACTTCCACCTTTAGGGCTTTTGATGAAAATTTAAATCAGGATCATTTCACAAAATTATAGCAAAAGCCAACAACCAAAATGGATTGAAGACTACCTGGCTCAAGTTTCCACAGAAGAAACTTTTAAGCACTGCCTGAGAAACTGATATTCATAGATATACTAAAAATTTATTGGTCTTTTTTAATCAGAATTTTTAAAATAAAATCAAATAAAAAAGGGAGGTAATTATAAAATCACCTCCCTTTTAAAAGACCTAATATTTGTTATTCAATTGATATTATACAATTGAATTTTCTAAATTATTAGTTAGATTGAGTTACAGTAGCAGTATTCGCTCCGTTTTGAGTAATGGTAGAAGTATTTCCTAACATACCTGATTGATTTACTGTAGCCATGTTATCTGCAGAAATAGTTCCAGAAGCTCCTTGTGTAATAGTAGAAGTATTATCTTCTCCTGTTTGCATTACATCTGCTTCGTTAGAATATCCGTTAGAACCACCAGAAGTACCACCAGATTGAGTTACACTTGATGAGTTATAATCTCCATTTTGAACTAAGTTAGACCAGTTATAATCTCCGTTTTGAGTCACAACCTCTGTATTACTTGGAACTGCATTAGCCGAAGTAACAACAGTTTGATCAGTCATCGTTTTGTTATCATTTCCAGTTTGAGAAATTACAGAAGAGTTACTGTTAGTATGGTTATGATCTCCACTTTGATTAATATTTACATCGTTACGATCTCCAACTTGATCAACATCTGCAATATTTTTATTGTCTATTTGTCTTACATAAGAAACATTATCAGTACCAGATTGATCTATGTTGGCTACGTGATCATCATCAGCCCCATGATTTCCCTGTAACAAAGTAGAGTTATTATTAGTTCCTGTTTGTGTAACATACCCTTCGTGTGATTCCCCGTGTTGATCTACTAAAGAAGTATTCTCTCCAGTTTGGTTTACTGTAGCGGTATGCCCCTCAAAATCTTGATTAACAGTACTTGTGTTTTCACCGTCTTGTGTTACGGTTGCCACGTTGTCAAGATCTCTTTGATCAACATTACTGGTGTTTCCTCCTGTTTGATTAATTGTAGCCATGTTATTATTTCCTTCTTGTATGGCATCACTCGTATTTTGAGCAAATAATACTGACCCGAACATTAGCGCAGCAGCGCTTAAAATTACTTTTTTCATTTCAAAAAAATTTTATTGATTATTAAATTATTTCTACAACGAATATTAGTAATGATTAAGAGATAGACAATCAAACAGGATTTTATTTGATGTATTTCATTTTAATCAGATAAACGGTAAATAATTGGTTAATAAATATTTAAAACTAACCTATATTAAAACGTCATATAACCCTAAAGAATAATTAAAATGAATTTTAATAATAAAAAAGCACCCAAAAATCGGTGCTCTTTTATTATTAAGGAATTAATAGGTTATTAGTTCCCCTTCTGAAAAACGGTTGCAGAGTTTCCGTTACCATTTTGCATTACTGTACTTGTTTGCCCTTGATTTTTTTGTTTAACAGAAGAAAAATTATCATTGCCCATTTGCGTAACTGTAGAAGTATGAAATTTCCCTTCTTGCCACACATTGCTGCTGTTATTATCACCTTCTTGCCAAACTTTAGAATCACTATCAGTTACTATTTGGTAAACTTTGCTGTAGTTATCGTTTCCTATTTGGTCAACTTCAGAAGTCATTCTTCTTCCTTGTTGTTCATCATAAGCATAGTTATCACTTCCATTTTGGAAAATAGTAGAACTTAAATCTTCTCCTCTTTGTTCAGTAAGCGCTTCATTATAAGTTCCTCCGGTTTGTTCAATATAAGCTACAGAGTTTCCAGTTCCACCGGTGTTTCCACCATTATCTCTATCTTGGTCGATAGTCGCTTTGTTATAATCGCTTGTTTGTAAAATCTGCGCTTGATTTTGTCCATTTTCCGGAAGATCGTTGTTTTGATAAACGGTTGCAGTGTTATTATTTCCTAACTGATCAATATCAGAATTGTTTAATGAACTTGCTTGCTCTACCCAAGCTGTATTTGAGTTTCCATTTTGAATAATATCAGAAGTATTTCTATCCGCCTGAACTCCGTTTACAGTTAACTGTGAAGTTGTAGCAGTATTATCATTTCCATTCTGCATAATTGTACTCAAATTGTTTGGCTCTACGTCTACTCCACTCACCGCTTGATCGTTTCCGTTTTGAGTTACTGTTGCCTTATTTGAATTCCCTAACTGATCAATATCAGTTTTGTTCTCACTTCCTGATTGATTTACTGTTGAAGTGTTAGAAGTTCCATTTTGCAAAACATTCGCAATTTGATCATCTTCACTTTGATTCACAGTAGAATGGTTTGAACTTCCGTTTTGATTTACTACAGCTTCATTATTTCGGTTTTCCCCATTATCACCGTCAAATTGATTTACTGCAGAAGTATTAGAACTTCCTGTTTGCTTTACCTCTGCGATATTAGAGTATCCAGCCGTGTTAGCGTCTCCCTGAATAACATCAGAATCATTAAGATTTCCGGTTTGCTTAACGTTAGTAACGTTATCGTTACCAACTTGACCAACTTTACTATCGTTTTGTGCAAATGTAATTGCCCCAACCATAAGCGCAGCAGCGCTCAAAATTACTTTTTTCATGCTAAAGAATTAATTGATTAATAAATATTCTACAGAACTATTAATTTCCGAGACAAATATTACTCAACCTTAAAAATTCTTCAATTAAAAAAATTTTTATTTGATATAAAGTAATTTTTTAACGACAAACGGTTTTCACAAAGACACCTAAAAAGCAATCAGTTAAGAAGACAAAACTGCTCAGATTAGAAGAAGGGGTTCTAGCCCAAGCCTTAAAATTACTGTTGTAAAATGATTGAAATCAAATTTTATCTTTTTAGCGAGCCAAGTTGCGCTTTTAATTCTTCCATAGATTGTTGCAATTGTTTTAGCATACTATTTTCAGAATTGGCATCTAAACTAAAGGTTAGTTTACTGGTAACTTGCCAAATTTCTTGAATATCAGAAACCTTGACTTCAAATGGCGCATATTCTTCATTTAACGAAACTAATCTGATTTTTGAAGGATCAGTTAATTTATGAAGCTTTTTAACGACAACCGTATCATACATTACAATTACATAAATTTTATGATCGGTAGCTTCTGCTAAGCTCGGAATTGCTTTCGCCAACACCCAATCATCTGGTCGTAAATTTGGCAACATACTATCGCCTTCTACTTGAAAACCACGATACGTTGCATTTCTATATTGTGGTAACGGAAAATCAAAAGCGGGCAATTGTTTATACCATTCTACATCTTGAATATTATGCGGATACCCGGCTGCAGCGCGTTGATTTACCATCATAATATTTTCATCTTCTTCAGAATTTACCGTAATTACTTTCGGCATCGTATCTACTTGATGAATATTAAGATGTTTTTGGTGACTTTGCCCAAATAACCACATCGGGTTAATACTGAATTGCCGTAACAATTCCATCACCACAGTTCCGGCGAGTTTTGTTCTTCCGCGTTCAATATCTGCAGTTGAACTTTTTATACCTAATTTTTCAGCAAATTCAGCTTGTGTAAACTGATTCTCTTCCCGAACTTCTTTAAACCGTTTTATTTCAATTGCTGTTTCCATAACTCAAATATACATCTTAACGGAATATTTCCGAAATAATTTTAGGAATAAATCCATTAAAAAGGAATTAATCCGTAATTTCGTATAAATTCCAAGGTAAAATATGAACTTCGATCGAATAAAAGAAAAATTAACTATTCTTGCCGATGCCGCTAAATATGATGTTTCCTGTTCTAGCAGTGGAAGCAAACGACAAAACACCACAAAAGGATTGGGCGATTCCAGCGGAATGGGAATTTGCCATAGCTATACCGAAGATGGACGTTGTATTTCATTACTAAAAATTTTACTTACCAACCATTGCATTTTTGATTGTGCGTATTGCGTAACTCGAAAAAGTAATGACATAAAACGCGCGGCATTTAAAGTTCAAGAAGTGGTCGATTTAACGATTAACTTTTACCGAAGAAATTATATTGAAGGTCTTTTTCTGAGTTCAGGAATTTTTAAAAGTCCTGATACTACGATGGAACGTTTAGTGCAAGTGGCTAAAAAATTGCGCTTAGAAGAAAACTTCAATGGTTATATTCATTTAAAATCAATTCCCGGTGCGAGTGACGAATTAATGCATGAAGCGGGATTATATGCCGATCGACTTTCAGTTAATATTGAAATCCCCACTAAAGAAGGACTCAAATTATTAGCGCCAGATAAACAGCGGAAAGATTTTTTACAACCGATGAAAAAAGTCAAAAATGAAATTATAAAATATAAAGCTGAAAAGAAACTGATAAAAAGTACGCCAAAGTTTGCTCCGGCGGGACAAAGCACGCAAATGATTGTTGGTGCAACACAAGAAACCGATGCGCAAATTATGTACACCGCGGCCTATTTTTATAAAAAATATCAAATGAAACGCGTTTATTATTCGGGGTATATTCCTATAAGTTACGATCCGCGTTTACCTTCTATTGGTACAGAAGTGCCGATGTTGCGTGAAAATAGATTGTACCAAACCGATTGGCTAATGCGTTTTTACGGTTTTTCTATTGAAGAATTATTGAATAAAGAGCACCCGAATTTAGATAGTGATATTGATCCGAAATTGAGTTGGGCGCTACGGAATTTACATTTATTTCCTGTAGATGTAAACAAAGCTGAAAAGCAAATGTTAGCCAGAATTCCCGGATTGGGAATGAAATCCGTTTATAAAATTTTAGGCGCTCGAAAATATAGAAATCTCAATTGGGAACACCTTAAAAAAATTGGCGTTGCTTTAAATAGAGCGCGCTATTTTATGGTTTGTAATTCTAGCGATTATGAAAAACGAGATTTATCGGCGGCTTCAATTAAAAGTTTAATTCTTCATAATTCGGCGAGTAAATTCAGAAACACCTATTCTAATCAGTTGAATTTATTTGATAAACAGGATGCGTTAATATGAAGCACACTTAAAACAATCTCACATAGTTTTAAAATCTTTATGAGATCTGAAACAAGTTCAGCATGGCGAAACTACAAATTGAAATAAAAAATGATTTTTAAATACGATGGTTCTTTTGAAGGTTTTTTAACCGCGGTATTCTCTGCTTACGAGTTTAAATGTGAAAATTGCACAATTGTTAAGGAAAATGAACACGTTGAAAGTTTATTTGAAGAAACAGAAGAAGTAATAACCTCGGAAGAAAAAGCAAATCGTGTTTGGAAAAAAATTCAGCAAAAAACCGGCACAAAAGGAAGCCGACAAATTTATTGGGCTTTTTTAAGTGAATTATTAGGGGTGGAAAATACGCTTTTTCAATATATTCAGCACGCGATTAATTCAGCTAAAAATATCACTACTGATTATGCGAATAAAGCGGTTTTAGAAGTTTCGCAAATCGTGAAAAAAGTTGGCAGAGAAAAACATAGAATGGATGCTTTTGTTCGTTTTAGAAAAACAAAAGATAATATATATTTTGCCACCATTGAACCTGATTTTAATGTTTTACCGCTAAACGCTAAACATTTTAAAAATCGTTACGCCGACCAATATTGGTGTATTTATGATCTTAAAAGAAACTATGGCATTTATTATGATTTAAATTCAGTTGAAATAATTCAGTTAGAACTTCCGAATTCCATTTTAAACACCTCAACCGATTTCTTCACTCCTGAAGAAATGCAATTTCAGCAGCTTTGGAAAAATTATTTTGACAGCACAAATATTAAATCTCGAAAAAATACAAAGCTCCACCATCAGCACGTTCCTAAACGTTATTGGAAATATTTAAGCGAAAAATATCTATAGTTCCACATGCTCTATAATGTTAAACATTTCTTAAATTGCTACTTTGTAATACCCAGTACTGTAACAAACCTAAAAGTTGAGCGTCTTGTAAGTAAGACATCAAATTAAAAAACGATACATCATGAAAATTTCAAAGACTGTTTTAAACGAAATGAGCGAAAAAACGCTAGAAACCCAAACTGACGACAACCACTATTCTACCGTGAATAGCCGAAAAAAATTCTGGAATAGTAAACGCCGATATTTAATTAGTTAGTTGTTCTCATTCATCAATCAAAAGGCGTAAAAGACTGGCAAATTTGCCAGTCTTTTTTTATCTTTAATTATGAAAGATAATTTCTCACAAGATTCAGATAAGTACGCGAAATACCGACCGCACTATCCCGCAGAACTTTACGAATATTTATTTTCACTTTGCAATAATTTTGAAAAGGCTTGGGATTGCGCAACAGGAAATGGGCAAGTTGCTAAAATTCTCGCTGAAAAATTTAAGCAAGTGGAAGCGACAGATATTAGTAAAAATCAACTGAAGGAAGCACCTAAGTTAACTAACATCAATTATACTGTTCAACGAGCGGAAAAAACCAATTTTGCCGATCATCAATTTAATTTAATTACAGTGGCACAGGCCATTCATTGGTTTGAATTTGATGATTTTTTTAAAGAAGCAAAACGAACGCTTCAACCCAACGGAATTATAGCAGTTATCGGTTACGGTTTACTAACGATTAATCCTGAAATTGATAAAATAATTCATCATTTTTACGATAATATTATTGGTGAATATTGGGATGAAGAACGAAAATATATTGAACAAAATTACCAAACTATTCCGTTTCCATTTAAAGAACTAGAAACGCCTTCTTTTGAAATAAACTATAATTGGAACGATGAAGATCTTTTAAATTACCTCAACACTTGGTCGGCTGTTAAACATTATGAAGAAAAAAATAATGAGAATCCGGTGCTATTAATAGCAAATCAAATACATGACACTTGGGGAAATAAAAAAAGAGAAGTAAAATTTCCTATTATAGCAAGAATAGGAAAAAACTTCTCTTCATAAGTTGTTTAAGAAAAAATTACTGAATTTCAGCGCTAATTCCAGCTTCCAATAATTTTGTACAACGCGGCTGTAAATCTTCAAAATCGCCTGTTTTTACAGCGCATTTTCCTTTATAGTGAATTAACAATGTGCATTGTTCGGCTTGTAACATATCGTGTTCACAAGCGTCCATAAGCATTTCTATCACGTGATCAAACGTGTTTACATCGTCGTTAAAAACCACGATTTCGTTTTGCTTTTTTTCTTTGGTTTCGGTAAGAACTTCTTCTAAAACTTCCTCTTGAACACTCATTATATTTTATATTTTAAAAGATAAAATTAATAAATAAGATACTTTCAGTCAACTATTTAACAAATTTAACAGCAACCCAATTTTCTCGTTCTAAATGACTTTCATATTTCAAATCTAATTTTTCACACGCTTCTAAGATAACCGGTAAATCATCTTTGTAAAATCCGCTTAAAAATAACGAGCCATTATTATTTAAAGAATCATTATAACTTTCCATATCATTAAGCAATATATTTCGGTTGATATTGGCAATAATAGCATCGAAATTTTTGCCTTTTAATAAACTAACATCTCCTTCATAAACTGAAATATCTAAACAATTATTGCGTTCAATATTTTCAAGCGTATTTAAGTAACACCAATTATCTATATCGATTGCTTCTACCGGTTTAGCTCCTTTCATTGCGGTAAGAATTGCTAAAACGCCGGTTCCGCAACCCATATCTAAAACTGATTTTTCATTCCAATCTTCGTTTAAAATATGCTGAATCATCATATGTGTTGTGGCGTGATGACCGGTACCAAAACTCATTTTAGGCTCGATAACAATATCGAATTCTGTATCTAATTTTGGATGAAATGGCGCTCTAACTTGACAATTTTCTGCTACGAGAATTGGCGTAAAATTCTTCTCCCATTCTGAGTTCCAATTGACTTGTTCGATATCTTCTGAAGTAAATTCTATCTCGAATTCTTCTGACTTTAAAATCTGAATTTCTTCTAGTAAACCTTCTTTATAAACTGAACTTAAAATAAAAGCTTGCAATCCTTCTTCGGTTTCCACAAAACTTTCAAAACCTACTTCATTAAGTTGAGCGATTAATATTTCGGTGGCGGGTTGAAGCGGATTTACTTTAAAATAAAATCCTTTATACGATGAACTCATCTTTTTTTTGCAAAAGTAAACATCCTGCTTTACAACAGGATGTTTAAAAAATATTTTTATGTATTTTATTTAACTATAAAAAGGCTGCGGCAACTGAAGCAGCAACGCCACCTGCAACTCCCAATACCCAAGTATCTTGACTGGTTTCTTTCTTTTTAGCCCAATTATAAGAATGGTAGATAACCCAAGCTTTTAAAATCTCATTTTTTTGTGAAGAAGATTTTAAAAAATTATCAATAGTAAGTCTATCTTCAGTTCTTTTTATCGCTAGCAAAGTATTATTTTCAGCTATAACATTAGCTTTTTTAAAAGAAAGAAATTTTGTTTTAAACTTATATTCTTTGCCATCTAAGATTAATTTATTTCCTTTTAAATTGGCTATAGAATCATTTTTGAAATAGACTACATTGTTTTTTATCTCATATTCTTCCATTGCAAAAAAATCTTGTTTAAGATTGTAAGTAGCGACTTTTTCTTTATTTGCATGGAGGAATAAAACCTCATCAGCGCTTATAAACGTTTGCAAAGTTAGATTTTGAGAAGTTTGCGCTTGTAAGCTGAAACTCATAAAAGCAAACAGGAATACTAATAATATTTTATTTTTCATGATAATATTTTAACTTAATTTATAGATTACTGAAATTAAATTTAAAATATTTAAAAGACAAGGAAATTCTTTAACTTTTGTTATTTCTCGCGCAAGGGATTGAATTCGTGTTTGAGCTCTTTTAGAATTTCTGCGGTAGCTAAAATTTTAAAAAGCGAGTAATGAAAGCCCGACCCCACTCTTTTGTGGGGTTGCGCTATAAATTTTTAAAAAGAATTTGCTATTGCTAGAAAATCGTCTGCTTTTAAGGAAGCACCACCAATTAAACCGCCATCGACATCTTTTTTAGCAAAAATTTCCTTTGCATTGGCAGGTTTTACACTTCCACCATAGAGAATAGAAACTTTTTCGGCTATTTCTGGCGTGAATTTTTCGGCGATCATTTTTCTAATTTCGGCATGCATTTCTTGTGCTTGCGCTGGAGATGCAGTTTCACCGGTACCGATTGCCCAAACGGGTTCGTAAGCGATTATTATATGTCCCCAATCTTTGCTATTTATATGAAAAAGTCCTTCTTCTAATTGGTGTTTTACAACTTTTACTTGTTTATTCTGTTTTCTACTTTCAAGTTCTTCGCCTACACAAAAAATAATATTCATTTTATGGTTTAGGGCGGTTTTCACTTTTTCAGCTAAATCTTTATTCGTTTCGTGGTATAAACTTCTTCGTTCGCTGTGACCTAGAATTACCGCTTTCGCACCAACTCCTTTTAGCATATCTGCAGATACTTCGCCTGTAAAAGCGCCTTTTTCATGTTGACTCATATTCTGAGCGGCAATTAATACATCGGTTTCTCTTAAGGATTGAAAAGCGGGATATAAGTTAGGAAATGGTGGCGAAACAATGAGCGTGATTTCTTCGTCTACAGAACCTAATTGATTTTTAATTTCTCCTAATAAATCTTCCATTTCGGCAAGATCTCCGTTCATTTTCCAGTTTCCGGCTACTATTTTTCTTCTCATATTCTTTACTTTTAAATTAAGAATGGGCTATTCTTGGGTCCAGCCATCCGTAAATAATATCTACTATAATATTTATGATTATAAATAAAAGGGCGATTATTAATACTGCGCCCATAATTATGGGTAAATCTAAGGTATTTAACGCATCTACAATTTCTTTTCCGAGTCCGTTCCAGCCAAAAATATATTCTACAAAAACGGCTCCCGCCAACATCGAAGCAAACCAACCCGAAATTGCAGTGACCACCGGATTTAAAGCGTTTTTTAATGCATGACGATACACAATTTGGTGGGTTGAAAGTCCTTTTGCTCTTGCGGTTCTAATGTAATCTTGTTGTAATACTTCTAAGAGAGAATTCCGCATTAATTGAATAACAACGGCTAAGGGACGAATTCCTAATACGATTGCCGGAAGTAATAAATTTTTAAGTTGAATTTGATTTTTTTCACCAAAATCATCTAATTCATATAAACTTCCCGTCATATTTAAATTGGTGTACTCGTGTAACACATAACCAAAAAACCACGCAAATAAAATCGCGCTAAAAAACGAGGGAACGCTCATTCCGAATGTACTAAAAACTTGAATAGCTTTATCGATTGGTTTATCTTTATTTAAGGCTGAAATTATTCCGAAAAAAATACCAATTATTAAAGCAATTGTAATTGCTGAAATCGCTAAGACTGCAGTATTTGGTAGAGTTTCTGCAATAACACTGGAAACTTTTTTACCATTTTTTTGAAACGATTCTCGTAAATACGGGAATTTTAAAACGACATTTGTTTCGGCTACTTGAAAAAGTTTAGTTGCTGAATATTTCCCTTTTTCTAAATAAGTATAATCTTTTGAATTAGTAGAATGAAATGAAATTGGCGATAAATCATTTACATAATAAAAATATTGGGTGGTTAACGATTTATCGAACCCATATTTAGCGCGAACCGCTTCTAATTGTTCTTCGCTTTCATTTTGCCCCAACATCATTTGCGCCGGATCACCGGGCAGAATATTGAACAGCAAAAAAATAACGGTTATCACCCCCAAAATGGTCAGTAACGAATAGCCTATTTTTTGAAAAATATAACCGACCAAAATCTTTCTTTTTAAATGAATTTAGGCTTTTTGAATAAAAACCATTTTACTTGAATTTTTGTTCCGCTTTGGGTTTCAATAGAATTAAACTTTGGTGTTAATAGAAAAATAATTCCTGTTGAAATTGCTATTAAAATAGGTGTTAATTCAATTTTAAATACATATTTACTAAGCGAAATAAATAATAATATTATTACAAGTGAACATAGAATATGATAAATATATGGAAGCGCCTTTTTCATTTTCACTTAGTTTAAGTTTAAATCATCAGCGTCATTCCAGTGTTCCTTTTGAATAATTGTTCCATTTTCAAGTGTCATTAAGCCGGGGTTTGAACGTACTATTGTTTTTATCGCCGTTTCATCGGTAAAATAAAAGTTGAAATTATACCCATAAGTATCTTTTATTTTCTGAATTTCTTGCGGTCCAGAAGCAGAAAGACCAACCACGCGATAGCCTTTTTTCTGTGCTTTTTCTACGGCACTTTTTATTGCTGACCAACCTTGGTTTTCAGATTTCGATAAGTTATAAGCCACGACCACCAAGACTTTATCTTCATTTAATATTTCATCTGTAGAATCGCCTTCTTGATTATAAAAACCAAAATCATGAATTGGCGGAATAATTTTTCCGTCGGGAACTTGCATTCCTTCTTCAATTTTTACGCCTTCTTTATAGGCTCTAAAATCGATTAGCGGTAAATGCATTAACACGTAATAAGCGAAACATAAACAGCCTGTAAAGGTTAAAAAGACAATCCATTTATGAGAAGAAGCCGGTTGAAATAATGGCGTGTAATATTTCCGCTGAAAAAACAATAGGAGTATTAATACTAGTAAAATAACATCTTTAGTAAAAGATTCCCATGGCGTTAAGGGTAACGCGTCACCAAAACAACCACAATCGGTTACTTTATTAAAATATGCGGAATAAAAAGTGAGAAAGGTGAAGAAAATTATCATTAAGAGTAAACTCCACAAGGTAAATTTTTTGGCGTATCCTAGAATTAGCATTACACCTAGTAATAATTCAAAAACTACAAGAAATACTGCCAAGCCTAATGCGAAAGGTTGCAAGAATTCTAAGCCTAAAACGCCTTCGCTAAAATATTCTTGTAGTTTATAAGAAAACCCAAGCGGATCGTTGAGTTTTACAAAACCGCTGATAATGAATAAAATTCCTACAAATATTCTGGCAACTCCTACAATATATTTCATAGTAAAAAATTTTTATTGATCTTGCTTGAGTAAATCACCTCAAGTCAAACTCATAACGTATTTATTATAATTTAGTTTTTATTTCGAAGCAAGCCTCGACATATTTAATCTTGATTATCGAGTAAAATTAAGGCAAAAATCGCATAGTTAATCATATCTTGATAATTCGCATCAATTCCCTCACTTACTAAGGTTTTTCCTTTATTGTTTTCGATTTGTTTTACGCGAAGTAATTTTTGCAAAATAAGATCGGTTAACGAACTTACACGCATTTCTCGCCACGCCTCACCATAATCATGATTTTTATTTTCCATCAATTGTTTGGTTTCAGCTACACACTCATCGTATAATTCTAACGCTTCTTTCAGGTCTAGATCGGGTTGTTCTACAACACCTTTTTTTAACTGAATAAGCGCCATAATCGCGTAATTAATAATTCCGATAAATTCCGGAATTTCGTTTTCATCTACCTTTCGAACTTCATTTTGTTGCAACCCGCGAATACGTTGTGCTTTTATAAAAATCTGGTCGGTTAACGAAGGAAGTCGCAAAATGCGCCACGCACTCCCGTAATCGTTCATTTTTTTTGAAAATAAATCGCGGCATTTTTTAATAACCGCGTCATATTGGGCAGAAGTATTTTGCATGAAAACGCTGTATTTTGCGTAAATTTCGGAGAAAATTTTAAAATATTCAAAGTAATCTGATTCTTTATGACAATAAATTGCCGCGGAAACTTGATTGACCTTACTTCACCCAAAATTATGGGAATTTTAAACCTGACTCCAGATTCGTTTTATGATGGCGGAAGATACAAAAATGAGGAAGATATTTTAAGGCAAACCGAAAAAATGCTCACCGAAGGCGCAACTTTTATAGATGTTGGCGCGTATAGTTCTCGACCCGGCGCAAAGCATATTTCAGAAGATGAAGAGATGAAACGTTTGCTTCCGGTAATTGAAATCTTACTGAAAGAATTTCCTGAAATAATTCTTTCTATTGATACGTTTAGAGGTGAAGTTGCGAAAAAATCTGTAAAAATCGGTGCGGCGATAATCAATGATATTTCAGGGGGAAATTTAGATGAAAGAATGATGGAAACCGTTGCCGAATTACAAGTTCCTTATATTTTAATGCATATGAAAGGAAATCCGCAAACGATGCAGCAAAACACCGAATACCAAAATTTGCTCCAAGAAATCACTTATTATTTTTCAGAAAAATTAAATAAAGTACGAGAGTTAGGAATTAATGATGTGATTTTAGATCCCGGTTTTGGCTTTTCTAAAAATAATAAACAAAACTTTAGTTTGCTTCGGGAGATGAAATTTTTAAAGCAACTTGACTGTCCTTTATTAGCAGGAGTTTCTCGAAAATCGATGATTTACAAAACCTTAGAAACTACTGCCGAAAACGCATTAAACGGAACTAGTGTTTTAAATACCGTTGCTTTGCTAAATGGCGCTTCAATTTTACGTGTACACGATGTAAAACCCGCCAAAGAATGTATTACCTTGTTTCAGCAACTTAACAACTAAATTTATACATTTACAAAAAACACCGATTTTGGATTCATTTGACTTTCTAGATTTACGCATTCTTGATATTGTAGATATTGTCTTGGTAGCCGTTTTGCTTTACTATATCTATAAATTGGTTAAAGGAAGTGCCGCGATAAACATTTTTATAGGAATTGTAATTATTTATTTAGTCTGGAAACTGACTGAATTATTAAAAATGGAAATGCTCACCAATGTTTTAGGTGAATTTATTGGTGTAGGAATGTTTGCCTTAATTGTGGTTTTTCAGCAAGAAATACGAAAATTTTTGTTGATGGTAGGATCGACAAACTTTACGAATAAACGCAGTTTTTTACGTCAGTTGAAATTTATGCGGGAAGATACTGAAGAGACTTCTACCGATATTCAATCTATTGTAAAAGCTTGTGTTAATATGGGCAAAACCAATACCGGAGCTTTAATTGTGATTAAACGAAATACGCAATTAGATTTTGTAAAAAACACTGGCGATAAAATGGATATTGAAATTAACCAGCCCATTATTGAAGCTATTTTTTATAAAAACAGTACACTACACGATGGTGCCATTGTGATTGAAGAAAATAGAATTACCGCTACTCGAGCAATTTTACCGGTTTCTAATGATAGAAATATTCCGTTACGTTTCGGTTTACGCCATCGAGCGGCCGTTGGAATTACAGAAAAAACCGATGCTTTAGCCTTGGTGGTTAGTGAAGAAACCGGACAAACCTCATACATTAAAAACGGTGGTTTTGAAATTTACGATTCTCAGGAAGAATTAGTGAGTAAGTTAAAAGAAGATTTGGAGTAAATACCCTATAAAATGAATTGTAAAAATTGTGAAAAACAGTTGTTGGAAGCAGACAATTACTGTACTAATTGTGGAGCTAAAGTTATTCATTACAGATTAACCTTGAAAAATGTAGGGGAAGAATTCGCTCATACTTTTTTAAATGTAGATAATACCATTTTAAAGACTTTTTTACAAATGTTCCTTAATCCACATTTGGTGATCTTAGATTATATTTCTGGAGTGAGAAAAAAGTACTTAAATGTAATAAGTTACTTTACCATCGCCTTAACTTTAGCAGGATTACAACTCTTTATTCTTAGAAAATTTTATCCTGAAGCTTTAGCAATGCCGGAGTCTTATCAAAGCGTAAATCCCATTATTGACCTTAACTGGTTATTTGATTACTACTCTATGCTTATGCTTGTTTACTTACCTATTTACGCATTAATGGCCAAATTAACTTTTATTAAATATAAAAAATTTAATTATACCGAACATTTGGTCACTATGACTTATCTAATGGCTCATTTCACCATTGTAAGTGTATTAATAATTTTACCCATATCGATTTTAGGTGGGAATTATATGGAAGTGGGAATGTTTCTAAATTTACTTCTTTTTATTCACACTTGTTATACATACAAAAAAATGTATCCGCTTTCGGTTAAACAATTACTCTTTTCAGTTTTTTTATTTTTTGTATTTGCCACTGTCATTTTTATAATTCTGGAAATATTTTTTGTAGCGTATTTGTTCTTAACGGGCGATTTGCAAGAATTAATTGAAGCTAGTAGAGCTTCGCAAGGTCTCTAAATCTCTTCTTCCTGCATAAATTGAACTTCATACAAACTTTTATAATAACCTTTATCTTGTTGCAGTAATTGTTGATGCGTTCCTATTTCAACAATTTCACCTTGATCCATTACAATAATTTTATCGGCTTTTTTAATGGTGGCCAATCTGTGTGCGATTACAATTGAAGTTCTGCCTTTGGTAATTTTTTCGGTGGCTTCTTGAATTAATTGTTCACTATAACTATCTACTGAAGAAGTTGCTTCATCGAGTACTAGAATACTGGGATTACTCACATAAGCACGTAAGAATGCGATAAGTTGTCGTTGCCCTGAAGAAAGCATTACGCCACGCTCCTTCACATTGTAATAATATTGATTTGGCAAACTACTTATAAATTTATGAACGCCAATTTGTTTAGCCGCTTCAATCACGTCTTCCTCTTTAATTTCAGGATGACCAAGCGTAATATTATTCATAATGGTATCGGCAAATAAGAACACATCTTGCAATACCACCGCAATTTCATTCCGTAACGATTTTAAGGTGAAATCTTTTATGTTAATTTCATCGATCGTGATTTTACCGCTGTCAATTTCATAAAATCGGCTCAACAGATTAATAATTGTACTTTTTCCGGCGCCTGTCGCTCCTACGATTGCCACGGTCTCTCCAGCTTTTACTTCAAAAGAAATTCCTTTTAAAACTTCTTCATCTTTTATATAACTAAAATGTACATCTTCAAATTTAATTTCACCAACAAGGTTTTTCGCTTTAATTTCACCTGTATTTGCAATGGTAGATTTTGTATCTAAAATAGCAAAAACCCGATTGGCGGCAACCATTCCCATTTGTAACGTGTTGAATTTATCGGCAATTTGGCGCAGCGGTCTAAATAGCATTTGTATAAGCTGAATAAACATAATAATCACCCCAAGCGAAAGGGTTTCTTCACTAGTTTGAATAACCCGCAAACCGCCAAACCAAACCACTAAACCAATGGTTATAGAGCTTGACATTTCTGCAATGGGAAAGAAAATTGAATTGTACCAAACGGTTTTAACCCACGCCTTTTTATGCTTTTCGTTAATATTTTTGAAATGGTTATATTCCGTTTTTTCACGGCTAAAAATCTGCACTATTTTCATTCCTGTTAATCGCTCCTGAACAAAAGAATTTAAATTAGATACTTGGGTACGAACTTCTTCAAAAGCAATTTTCATTTTTTTCTGAAAAACGCGCGTAGCGTACAATACAAATGGAAGAACAACCAAAACTAAAAGCGTTAACCGCCAACTTTGTACAAACATAAAGCCGAGAACCACGAGCATTTTTAGCAAATCGCTGATAATCATAAAAAGGCCTTGACTAAAAATACTGGCAATTGTTTCAATATCACTTACTGCACGTGTTACTAATCTTCCCACTGCAGATTTATCGTAATATTGTTTTTTAAAATTCAGCATATGCTCAAAAAGCTTCACCCGAATATCACGAATTACTTCTTGTCCTAACCAATTAGCGAAATAGATGAATAAAAACTGAAAAAGAACTTCCAGCACTAAAGCCGAAAGCATTAAAACAATATAGAGAATAAGATTATCGCTGTCTTTTGGAACAATACTTTCGTCTACCGTAATTTTTGTAAGATAAGGTCTTACTACGCCAAATACTGAAAGTAAAATTGCGGCGATTCCTACAAAATAAAATGTTTTTTTATAGGGATTCGTATAGCTTATTAAGCGTTTAAAAAGACCAAAATTAAAGGCGTTTCCGGTGTTATTAGCCATTTATAATTGCGTTATCTCGTTTGGATATTCTATTTTATGTAAAAATAAGCCTTTTGCGTCTACAGATTTTCCGGCATTACTTCTATTTCGACTTTTAACAATACCATGAATAGCTGCTGGTTTTATTTTCTCTAAGCCTACTTCTATTAATGTTCCTACAATTGCTCGAACCATATTTCTTAAAAATCGGTCGGCTTTTATAGTAAAAACTAACGTGTGATTTTTCTGTTTCCAGCTTGCATTTTCAATTGTACAATTATACGTTTTTACATCGGTTCTCGATTTAGAAAAACATTTAAAGTCTTTATAGTTCAATAAGATTTTTGATGCTTCATTCATTAATTCAATATTCAGTTCTTTTTTAATGTAATAAGCAAAATCTTCTAAAAAAGGATCTTTTTTGGTAACTACAAAATATTTATATTCCCGCGAAAGCGCATCAAATCTAGCGTGTGCATCGGGTTTTACTTTATAAATACCGTAAATTGCAATATCATTCGGCAAAAGTGAATTGAGTTTAAACTGAAGTTGACTTGTATTTATTTTCTCTTTATCAATATCGAAATGCGCGATTAATTGATTCGCATGAACGCCGGTATCGGTTCTTCCCGCTCCTACTATAGAAATTTTCTGCTGAAAAGCGACCGATAGACTTTTCTCTACTTCTTCCTGAACAGAAATTGCATTCGGCTGAATTTGCCAACCATGATAAGCTTTTCCATTATATGCTAAATCGAGAAATAATCGCAAGAAATTTATTTTTACATTTGAAGATGCAAAGATAGAATATTCAATTTGATTAAATATTTGTATAAAAAATAAGGTTTGAAAAAAATACTACTCCTAAGCGACAATCATAGTTATATTGACGATAGAATTTTAGCTTACGCTGAAAAAGCTGATGAAATTTGGCATGCCGGTGACATTGGTTCATTAGAAGTGACCGATAAATTGACAGAAAAAGCACCCTTAAAAGCAGTATATGGAAATATTGATGATCATTCAATAAGAAAAGAATTTCCGCTAAATAACCGATTTATGTGCGAGGAAGTTGATGTGTTTATAACACATATTGGCGGTTATCCTAAAAAATATGCGCCACGAATTAAAGAAGAAATTCAGCAAAATCCTCCAAAAATTTTTATTTCAGGCCATTCCCATATTTTAAAAGTAATGCATGATAAGCAATTAAATTTATTGCATATGAATCCTGGCGCTTGCGGGAAACACGGTTTTCATCAAGTAAGAACAATGCTGCGTTTTGAAATTGATAAAAAAGAAATTAAAAACCTTGAAGTAATTGAATTAGGAAAACGCTAAAACTAAAAAACCCGAAAGATAAACTTTCGGGTTTTCACGCACTAATACTACTAAGATGTTAGGTTTATCGCAACCGGTCCACAGATTTTACGAGTGCTTCATCCTTTTTGATAGCCTTATTTGCTAAGGCAAGAAAAACGATAGAAATAATCGGAATCAACATCCCAATACCTTTCTCTGAAATTTGCATCTCTCCAGGTACGATTAGGGTCCAGTACACAAAAAATCCTAGTAAAAAAAAGTTTAATATTATATTTAAACGCCCCATTACAAATTGAAGCTTTCTATTTTTAAACAAGAAAATACTTATTAAAGCTAGCAAAGATGAAAGTAAAAACGCTCCTAAAACAACCACTTTATCTATAGCGAAAACTTCTTCTCCACTTTCCGTAGTCCAAATAGGAATTAAGAAAGGCAAAATTGCTGCTATAAGCACTACAATAAATAAATAAATTGTTTGTATTCGTTGAATCATATTTGCTGTTAAATGAGTACAAAAATAAGGGATTATTTTTTAAAATGCATCGCAAAATATAAAATAAAGTCGTATAATTGCATTAACAATTCGTAACCACTTCAATAAAGGTTACTTATAACTTCAATTTTTTTACAATTTCTTTCTTCTTTGAAAGAAGTTAATTTCAATTAGACAAAACAATTATTTTATATTTTTTGATTAAATGTTAGAAATTTCAGAATTAAAAGCAAAAAAGCTTCCTGAATTACAGGAAATCGCCAAGTCTTTAAATGTACCTAAATTCCGAAGCCTTAAAAAGTTAGATTTAGTTTATCAAATTTTAGATTATCAAGCGGCAAATCCTCAAAAGGTGAAAGAAGCTTTAACAGAAGAAAATTCCGATACTCCGGAAAATTCTTCTCAACCCTCAAAAGCTCCAAAACCAAAACGGCAACGAACACCGAAGCCAAAGGAAAATAATTCAGCGCCAAAAGAGAAAAAAAACACTCCTGAACCTGCTAAAGCAAAAGCTCCTAAAAAGCAGCCAAGTTCTAACAATAACAAAGAAGAGCATTCTAACAAACCACAAGAGGAAAAGCCACAGACTAAAAACACTCCTCATAAAAAAAATGCCCCTTCTAAAAACAATAATAAAAAGGAGAACAATAAAAATGATTCTCGAAATAATAATCAAAAAACCCATAAGAATAATGGAAATCGCGATAATAGAAATCGTTACCGCGAACCAGATTATGAGTTTGACGCAATTATTGAAAGTGAAGGCGTTTTAGATATTATTCAAGATGGTTATGGTTTTTTAAGATCATCAGATTACAATTACCTATCTTCTCCAGATGATATTTATGTATCGCAATCACAAATTAGATTGTTCGGTTTAAAAACCGGGGATACTGTTTTAGGTCAGGTTCGTCCGCCAAAAGAAGGCGAAAAATATTTTCCGCTTATAAAAATCAACAAAATTAACGGCTTAGATCCGCAAGTTGTAAGAGATCGTGTTTCTTTTGAACACTTGACGCCGCTTTTTCCGCAAGAAAAATTCAATATTGCTGAAAGACAAAGTACGGTTTCTACACGAATAATGGATTTATTTAGCCCTATCGGAAAAGGACAACGCGGTATGATTGTATCGCAACCCAAAACCGGTAAAACGATGTTATTAAAAGACATCGCAAATGCTATTGCTGCCAATCATCCAGAAGTTTATCAAATTGTATTATTAATTGATGAACGTCCAGAAGAAGTAACTGATATGCAACGAAATGTTCATGGAGAAGTAGTTGCTTCTACTTTCGATAAAGAAGCGCATGAACACGTAAGAGTTGCAAATATAGTGCTTGATAAAGCAAAACGTTTAGTTGAATGTGGTCACGATGTAGTAATTCTTTTAGATTCTATTACACGTCTTGCTCGAGCATACAATACCGTGCAACCGGCTAGTGGAAAAGTATTAAGTGGCGGTGTTGATGCCAATGCACTCCACAAACCAAAACGATTTTTTGGTGCAGCGAGAAATATTGAAAACGGAGGTTCGCTTTCCATTATCGCAACTGCACTTACCGATACCGGATCTAAAATGGATGAAGTTATTTTTGAAGAGTTTAAAGGAACCGGAAATATGGAACTTCAACTGGATCGAAAAATATCGAACAGAAGAATTTTCCCTGCTATCGATTTAACTTCTTCAAGCACCCGAAGAGACGATTTACTGCTTGATGAAACTACTGTTCAACGAATGTGGATTATGCGCAAATACCTTGCTGATATGAATCCTGTCGAAGCGATGGAATTTATAAATGATAAAATAAAGCAGACAAGAAATAATGAAGAGTTTCTTATTTCTATGAACGGATAAATTTCTTTCCTTATAATATTAAAAGCCGAAAACAATTTGTTTTCGGCTTTTTTTTAGTTTTCATTCAAATAAAAGAATGAAACTGGGCAACAAAAAAAGCCCCTACAAAGAGAGGCTCAATTTTTTGAACACTAATAATTATAAAAATAAATAGTTTACAATTTATAAAGCTGCTACGTGCTTTGCCAATTTAGACTTTAAGTTAGCCGCTTTATTAGAGTGAATTATATTTTTCTTCGCTAATTTATCGATCATAGAAGCAACAGAAGGAAACATTTTTTCAGCTTCGCTCTTTTCTGCATCTTTCAACTTCTTAATAGCATTACGTGTTGTTTTATGTTGGTAACGGTTTCTAAGACGTTTAGTCTCACTGTTACG
The DNA here is from genome assembly GCF_042433895.1 of Mesonia maritima. Classification (NCBI taxonomy): domain Bacteria; kingdom Pseudomonadati; phylum Bacteroidota; class Flavobacteriia; order Flavobacteriales; family Flavobacteriaceae; genus Mesonia; species Mesonia maritima. Next base: position 93,503 of record NZ_JBHLUA010000015.1, read on the forward strand.
AATTCTCTTTAATGCTGACTTATGATTTGCCATAACCCTTGTTTTGTTTCCTTATTTAAAAAAGTAGTCCGTAGGGGATTCGAACCCCTGTTACTAGGATGAAAACCTAGCGTCCTAACCCCTAGACGAACGGACCTTAATTCATTATTTCAATAAAATGATTTCACGATGAAACCCTTTGTAGTCCGTAGGGGATTCGAACCCCTGTTACTAGGATGAAAACCTAGCGTCCTAACCCCTAGACGAACGGACCTTGCTATTTAAATGCGGATGCAAAAATAATACTTATTTTGAATGCTCCAAACATTACAAATACTTTTTTTAAAAAAATTTAATAAGCCTTTGCAAAAAGTACACGCTGTGCAGAAGGTTTGCCGGTTAACACGCAATTCCCTTCTTCTGTTTCTGCATTAAAAGGAATACAACGAATTGTTGCTTTTGTAAGTTCTTTAATTTTATTTTCTGTTTCTGGCGTGCCATCCCAATGAGCAGAAATAAAGCCTCCTTTCGCTTTTAAAACTTTTTTAAAGTCTTCAAAAGAATCCACTTTAGTTATGTGTTCATTTCTGAAATTTAAAGCTTTTTCAAAAAGAGTATCTTGTATTTCTCCCATTAAGTTACTCACCTTCTCCACTACTTCCGATTGATTTACAAATTCTTTGGTAAGTGTATCGCGGCGCGCTAACTCTACAGTGCCTTTTTCTAAATCTTTTGGGCCAATAGCTAAACGAACAGGAACGCCTTGCAATTCGTATTGTGCAAATTTCCAACCGGGTTTATGCGTATCACGATCGTCATATTTTACCGAAATACCTGCTGCTCTTAATTCATCGGCTAACTTTTTAGCTACTAGTGATATCTCTTCTAATTGTTCTTCTCCTTTATAAATAGGAACAATTACTACTTGATTTGGCGCTAATTTTGGTGGCAACACTAAACCTTTATCATCGCTATGCGTCATAATTAAGGCACCCATTAATCGTGTAGAAACGCCCCAACTCGTTGCCCAAACGTGTTCTAATTTCCCTTCTTGTGAAGTATATTTTACATCGAAAGCTTTCGCAAAATTTTGACCTAAGAAATGTGAAGTTCCTGCTTGAAGCGCTTTTCCATCTTGCATTAATGCTTCAATACAATAAGTTTCTTCGGCTCCTGCAAATTTTTCACTTTCGGTCTTTTTGCCTTTAATTACTGGAATTGCCATAAATTCTTCAGCAAATTCAGCATAAATATTATTCATTAATTCAGTTTCATCTAAAGCTTCTTCTTTTGTAGCATGCGCGGTATGACCTTCTTGCCATAAAAATTCTGCCGTTCTTAAAAATAAGCGAGTTCGCATTTCCCAACGCACTACATTTGCCCATTGATTTATAAGTATTGGTAAATCTCTATACGATTGAACCCAACCTTTGTAGGTATTCCAAATTATAGCTTCTGAAGTTGGCCTAACAACTAATTCTTCTTCTAACTTCGCTTCAGGATCAACAATTAATTTTGAAGCATCTTCAGGATCTGTTTTTAACCTGTAATGGGTAACTACAGCACATTCTTTCGCAAAACCTTCGGCATTTTTTTCTTCCGCTTCAAAAAGACTTTTAGGGACAAATAGTGGGAAATAAGCATTTTGATGACCTGTAGCTTTAAACATACTATCTAATTTCGCTTGCATTTTTTCCCAAATTGCATAACCGTAAGGTTTTATCACCATACAACCCCGTACTGCAGAATTTTCTGCAAGGTCTGCTTGGACCACCAATTCGTTATACCATTTAGAATAATCTTTATTTCTTTCTGTTAGCTTCTTACTCATTCCCTGTGATTTGGCACAAATGTTGTGATTATGTTAATGAATTTTTAGTTAGCGCAAAACTAAGTATTTTTGATATATGTCCAACAATAAAAAACCTCAAGATATGCAACTGTCTAAACAAATTTTACGTTTTCCGAATTTACTGATGGGAATTACAGCTGCTCTAGTTTTATCTTCTTGTGGTTCTTATGAAAATTCGAGTTATAATGATGGTATTTATACCGCAGGTAGAAGCAATGAAGAAACTGAAAGTTATACCGAGAGTAATGACGAACCTTCCTACTACGAAAATTATTTTTCTAAACAAGGAGAAGAAATAGAGCAAGCGCAGCAAGCAAACACTTCTACAGATCAAGTTTTCACTGATGTAGATTCTTATTCCTCGACACCGCAACCTAATAATAGCGGAGATATTTATTATTCTGAAGATGAAAATTATTCAGGTGGAAACGCTGGTTGGGGAAGCAACCCTACTTCTGTAAATGTAAATTACTATAATAATGGATTTTATGGAAATCCTTATTATGGAAACGCTTGGGGCTACAACTCTTGGGGTTGGGGCGGCTATTACCAACCTTGGTATGGTGGATATTATGGCCCATATTATTCTGGCTGGAGTATTGGCTGGGGCTGGGGCTGGGGTAATTATTATCGCCCTTGGGGTTTTGGTTATTATAACTCTTATTACTCACCTTATTACTACGGAAATTATTACAACCCATATTACCGAGTAGCATATCATAATAATAGTAGAAATTATAGAAGTAGCTCTTCTCGATATAGTGGAAGAAGCAACTACCAAGGACGAAGTAATTCAAATGTGAATGCTTCTTCAACTAGATCTAATTATAATGCGGCAAGAAGTAGTAGAATTAGAAATTCAAGCAATATTGATGCGCGTTCTAGTGCTAGAACTAGAGGTTACAATCGAAATTCAGCAGTAAGAAGAAATTCTACTTCCACAAGAAATAATAATTCTTTTTACAATAATAGTAGAAGATCTAGCAATTCTACATACTCACCAAGATCGTCGAATACAAATCGTTCCAGCGGTACAACTACTACACGTTCTTCAAGAAGCAGTAGCTCTTCTTCAACAAGAAGCTCAGGAACATCAACTAGAAGTAGCGGAAGTTCAGGTGGCGGAAATACAAGAAGTTCTGGAACTAGAAGAAGATAATAATTGATTATACAATACAGTAATGAATAAAAAAATCATTTTAGCTAGTTTTCTTGTAATGCTAGGAGTTACAGGTAGGACACAAACTGTTTTAGAGGGATTAAATTTTGGGTCCGAAAAACTTTCAGGTACCGCACGATTTACAGGAATGAGTGGAGCTTTTGGAGCACTTGGTGGCGATATTTCAGCTATAAAAGTGAATCCTGCAGGCTCTTCTATATTTCTTGCAAATCACGCCTCTTTTTCTTTAAATAATAGAACCTATAACAATAGCTACGCTTATTTAAACACAGAGGGTGAAAATAGAAATAATAATATCGATTTGAATCAAGCGGGTGCGGTTTTAGTCTTTAAAAATTATGATGAAAACGCTACGGTTTCAAAATTCACCTTAGGTTTTACCTATGATAAAACCAACAATTATAAAAACAGTTATCATACAAATTCAGTTAACAACATTTCCATTTCTGACTATTTTGTTGATTTAGCCAATGGAGTTCCATTAGATTTATTTACGCCAATAATAGATCAAGATAATCCTCAGAATTCAGAAAGTTTAGCTGATCTATATACTTATTTGGGCGAAACTAATTTTAATGCTAAAGGATTTAATAACAAAGATCTACAAACAGCTTATTTAGGTTATGAAACTTTTATTTTCAGTTCAACCAATCCAGAAGATCTTAGTAATACCCAATACGAATCGAATGTAACTGGTAATAGATTTCAGCAACAGTACAATTACCTTTCTTCTGGATTAAACGGAAAACTTTCAGTAAATGGATCATTAGCTCTAAATGATAAGTTTTACTTTGGCTTAAACCTTAATAGTCATTTTATAAATTATAATAGGAAAACCGTCTTTTTTGAACAAATCGACGACCCTAGCGAGGTAAACGAAATTTATTTTGAAAATAAATTAAGAACGCTTGGTAGAGGATTTTCATTTCAATTAGGTGGAATCGCCATGTTAACTGATATGATTAGAGTAGGAGCCAGCTGGACTTCACCTACTTGGTATACAATTTCTGAGGAAACTACTCAGTTTGTTCAAACTTATAGACCGGGCACAATTAAAGAAAACCCAAAAGCTGATCCTAGAGTTATAAACATTTATCCAGATTACCAACTTAGAACACCAGGAAAACTTACCGGAAGTTTAGGATTAATTTTTGGGAAATCAGGCTTATTAAGTTTCGATTACACTTTTAAAGATTACGCGGGCATTCAATATGATTCTGATTTTAATAGTTTTAATTTCCAGAACAATCAAATTGACAATCTTTTAAAATCTGCATCGTCATATCGTTTAGGAGGTGAATATAGAATCAAAGAATGGTCGTTAAGAGGTGGATTACGTTATCAAGAATCTCCCTATGAAAATGAAAATCTTATGAGCGAATTAAAAGGGTATTCATTTGGTTTGGGCTATAATTTCGGGAATTTTAAAATTGATTTTGCTTACGATTTCTCTACGCAAGATTATGCAGCTTCAATTTTAAATTCAGGCTTTGATCAGAATATTATGATAGAAAATAATCTTTCTAACTACGTATTAAGTTTCTCTTTTGAGCTTTAATTTTTTACACCAAAAAATTACTGATTGATAATTCATAATCTTTTTCTTGTTTAATAAAATTTTTATTATTCGGAGTAAAGCTCTATAAAATTACTTTCCAGTTGCTATACAAAATAATTCATTTATTAGAATCCTGAAGAAGTTGAGAATTTCTGCAACTGCAAAAATTTATCTTTTTAAAATAGTTCATCCGGAGTAGAATTTGATTTTCGCGTAGAAGTTGAACTTTTAGAATTGTTACCTAAACTTATCCAGGCAAAAAACACCATCGATTTTGTCTACGAATTAACCTTCGACA
>NZ_JBHLUA010000016.1:0-5136 GCF_042433895.1 Mesonia maritima
TGACGAAGGGGGCTTTATAAAAAAGGCGGCGACATACTCTCCCACAATAAGTAGTACCATCTGCGCTAATGAGCTTAACTTCTCTGTTCGGAATGGGAAGAGGTGAGCCTCATTGCTATAACCACCTTAAGCTTTCATCCTGTTGATAACAGGAAGTATAAGGTAACATATTGAAAAAATAAAGTATATCGATCAAAAGTAAAATATAATTTTCAGAAGGTTTTTCCCTCCCCCGGTTACCCGGGGGAGTCGACATAAACTATACGGGTTATTAGTACTACTCGGCTATGACATTACTGCCTTTACACCTATAGCCTATCAACGTGATCGTCTCTCACGACCCTTTAAAGAAATCTCATCTTGTGGTGGGTTTCGCGCTTATATGCTTTCAGCGCTTATCCCTTCCAAACGTAGCTACCCAGCAGTGCTCCTGGCGGAACAACTGGTACACCAGAGGTTTGTCCAACTCGGTCCTCTCGTACTAGAGTCAGATCCACTCAAATTTCTTGCGCCCACTGTAGATAGAGACCGAACTGTCTCACGACGTTCTGAACCCAGCTCGCGTGCCACTTTAATGGGCGAACAGCCCAACCCTTGGGACCTTCTCCAGCCCCAGGATGTGACGAGCCGACATCGAGGTGCCAAACCCCCCCGTCGATGTGAGCTCTTGGGGGAGATCAGCCTGTTATCCCCGGAGTACCTTTTATCCTTTGAGCGATGGCCCTTCCATACGGAACCACCGGATCACTATGCTCTACTTTCGTACCTGATCGACCTGTATGTCTCTCAGTCAAGCTCCCTTATGCCATTACACTCTACGCACGGTTACCAAGCGTGCTGAGGGAACCTTTAGAAGCCTCCGTTACTCTTTTGGAGGCGACCACCCCAGTCAAACTACCCACCAAGCACTGTCCTTCCAAAAGGAAGTTAGGCTTCAAACAAGTAAAGGGTGGTATTTCAACAATGACTCCACCACACCTAGCGATGCAGCTTCAACGTCTCCCACCTATCCTACACATCACTTGTCCAAAGTCAATACTAAGCTATAGTAAAGGTTCACGGGGTCTTTTCGTCCCACAGCGGGTAATCGGCATCTTCACCGATACTACAATTTCACCGAGCTCATGGCTGAGACAGTGTCCAGATCGTTGCACCATTCGTGCAGGTCGGAACTTACCCGACAAGGAATTTCGCTACCTTAGGACCGTTATAGTTACGGCCGCCGTTTACCGGGGCTTCAATTCAATGCTTCGCCGAAGCTGACATCTCCTCTTAACCTTCCGGCACCGGGCAGGTGTCAGGCCCTATACGTCATCTTTCGATTTTGCAGAGCCCTGTGTTTTTGATAAACAGTCGCCTGGACCTCTTCACTGCGGCCCCACCGGAGTGGGGCGACCTTTCTCCCGAAGTTACAGGTCTATTTTGCCTAGTTCCTTAGCCATGAATCTCTCGAGCACCTTAGAATTCTCATCCCAACTACCTGTGTCGGTTTAGGGTACGGGCTGCTTTACTCGCTTTTCTTGGAAGTCGCTTCCCTGGATTATCACCGCCGCCGTAGCTTAAGTGTACTATCATACCCTTTCAGGTACTTCAACGTACTATTCCGTCAGTACGCACCAAGTAGACGCCTCCGTCACTTTTATTGTAAAGCAGGTAGCAGAATATTAACTGCTTGGCCATCGACTACCCCGTTCGGGTTCGCCTTAGGTCCCGACTAACCCTCAGCTGATTAGCATAGCTGAGGAAACCTTAGTCTTTCGGTGTGCGGGTTTCTCGCCCGCATTATCGTTACTTATGCCTACATTTTCTTTTGTAACCAATCCAGCATACCTCGCAGTACACCTTCATCTCTGTTACAATGCTCCCCTACCACTTAATAAATTAAGTCCATAGCTTCGGTAGTATGTTTATGCCCGATTATCATCCATGCCGAACCGCTCGACTAGTGAGCTGTTACGCACTCTTTAAATGAATGGCTGCTTCCAAGCCAACATCCTAGCTGTCTAAGCAGTTCAACCTCGTTTGTTCAACTTAACATACATTTGGGGACCTTAGCTGATGGTCTGGGTTCTTTCCCTCTCGGACATGGACCTTAGCACCCATGCCCTCACTGATATAAAACATTTTATAGCATTCGGAGTTTGTCAGGAATTGGTAGGCGGTGAAGCCCCCGCATCCAATCAGTAGCTCTACCTCTATAAAACTATTATACCGCTGCACCTAAATGCATTTCGGGGAGTACGAGCTATTTCCGAGTTTGATTGGCCTTTCACCCCTACCCTCAGGTCATCCCAAGACTTTTCAACGTCAACGGGTTCGGTCCTCCACTTTGGGTTAACAAAGCTTCAACCTGCCCAAGGGTAGATCACACGGTTTCGCGTCTACCATTACCAACTATGGCGCCCTATTAAGACTCGCTTTCGCTACGGATACACCTCTTAAAGGCTTAACCTTGCTGGCAACGGTAACTCGTAGGCTCATTATGCAAAAGGCACGCCGTCACCCCAAAGGGCTCCGACCGCTTGTAAGCGTATGGTTTCAGGGTCTATTTCACTCCCTTGTTCAGGGTTCTTTTCACCTTTCCCTCACGGTACTGGTTCACTATCGGTCTCTCAGGAGTATTTAGCCTTAGCGGATGGTCCCGCCAGATTCATACAGGGTTTCTCGTGCCCCGCACTACTCAGGATACCACTATCGTTAATCGCTTTACCTATACCGGGCTGTCACCGTCTATGGCCAAGCTTTCCAACTTGTTCTAGTTCATTGATTATTGAATATTGTGGTCCTACTACCCCATACAGTCCGTAAACTATATGGTTTGGGCTAATGCGCGTTCGCTCGCCACTACTAGCGCAATCACTATTGTTTTCTTCTCCTCCGGGTACTTAGATGTTTCAGTTCTCCGGGTTCGCCTCCTTGCGGATACTTGATCTTCAATCAAGTGGGTTGCCCCATTCGGATATCTGCGGATCAACTTGTATGTGCCAATCCCCGCAGCTTTTCGCAGCTTATCACGTCCTTCTTCGCCTCTGAGAGCCTAGGCATCCCCCATACGCCCTTAATAAGCTTATGTCTTTTACCTAATGATCTTTATATTTTTTATATCTTTTAACAGATATCTTCTCTCGTATTCTTTATTTTTTCAATATGTCAATGAACGTTTACTAATTTTTAATCTGAAATTTTAAATTAAAAATTAATTCGTGGAGAATATCGGAGTCGAACCGATGACCTCCTGCGTGCAAGGCAGGCGCTCTAGCCAGCTGAGCTAATCCCCCATTTTTCAATTCAGAATGATGAATTTTTAATGTTGAATTATGAACCTTGAATTAAGTAAATTTATAATTCAAACCTTCAACTTCTAGAATTTCCTTTTCAATATCTTTTTATGAACGTTGTTTGTAGTCTCAGGCAGACTCGAACTGCCGACCTCTACATTATCAGTGTAGCGCTCTAACCAGCTGAGCTATGAGACTGCATCTTATATTTAAATTGACAGTAATTAAGACTAAACAATAGCCTTTTAAGCTTCCTTTTTATGTGTCGCCTTTGTATTGCGCTTACATTTTAAAATGCTTGCTCTAGAAAGGAGGTGTTCCAGCCGCACCTTCCGGTACGGCTACCTTGTTACGACTTAGCCCCAGTTACCAGTTTTACCCTAGGCCGCTCCTTGCGGTAACGGACTTCAGGTACCCCCGGCTTCCATGGCTTGACGGGCGGTGTGTACAAGGCCCGGGAACGTATTCACCGCATCATGGCTGATATGCGATTACTAGCGATTCCAGCTTCACGCAGTCGAGTTGCAGACTGCGATCCGAACTGTGATAGGGTTTGTAGATTCGCTCCTTCTCGCGAAGTGGCTGCTCTCTGTCCCTACCATTGTAGCACGTGTGTGGCCCAGGACGTAAGGGCCGTGATGATTTGACGTCATCCCCACCTTCCTCGCGGTTTGCACCGGCAGTCTGGCTAGAGTTCCCGACATTACTCGCTGGCAACTAACCACAGGGGTTGCGCTCGTTATAGGACTTAACCTGACACCTCACGGCACGAGCTGACGACAACCATGCAGCACCTTGTAATCTGTCCGAAGAAATATCTGTTTCCAGATACGTCAGACTACATTTAAGCCCTGGTAAGGTTCCTCGCGTATCATCGAATTAAACCACATGCTCCACCGCTTGTGCGGGCCCCCGTCAATTCCTTTGAGTTTCATTCTTGCGAACGTACTCCCCAGGTGGGTTACTTATCACTTTCGCTTAACCACCCAGCCCTCAATTGGGCCGGACAGCTAGTAACCATCGTTTACGGCGTAGACTACCAGGGTATCTAATCCTGTTCGCTACCTACGCTTTCGTCCATCAGCGTCAGTACATTATTAGTGATCTGCCTTCGCAATCGGTATTCTGAGTAATATCTATGCATTTCACCGCTACACTACTCATTCTAACCACTTCATAATGACTCAAGATCTACAGTATCAATGGCAGTTCTCCCGTTGAGCGGAAGACTTTCACCACTGACTTATAGACCCGCCTACGGACCCTTTAAACCCAATGATTCCGGATAACGCTTGGATCCTCCGTATTACCGCGGCTGCTGGCACGGAGTTAGCCGATCCTTATTCGTAGGGTACCGTCAGCTTCTTACACGTAAGAAGGTTTCTTCCCCTATAAAAGCAGTTTACAACCCATAGGGCAGTCTTCCTGCACGCGGCATGGCTGGATCAGAGTTCCCTCCATTGTCCAATATTCCTCACTGCTGCCTCCCGTAGGAGTCTGGTCCGTGTCTCAGTACCAGTGTGGGGGATCTCCCTCTCAGGACCCCTACCTATCGCTGCCTTGGTAAGCCGTTACCTTACCAACTAACTAATAGGACGCATACTCATCTATTACCACCGTAGTTTTAATATAATTGTGATGCCACAACTATATATTATGGGGTGTTAATCCAAATTTCTCCGGGCTATACCCCAGTAATAGGTAGATTGTATACGCGTTACGCACCCGTGCGCCACTCGTCAGCCAGAGCAAGCTCTGCTGTTACCGTTCGACTTGCATGTGTTAGGCCTGCCGCTAGCGTTCATCCTGAGCCAGGATCAAACTCTTCATCGTTGTTTCATTATAATTTTACAATACT
>NZ_JBHLUA010000017.1:0-4162 GCF_042433895.1 Mesonia maritima
AAAAACCCCTTGCTTTTTTTAGCAAGGGGTTTTCTCTTTTAGTTTCTATTTAATTTATCGGTTACCTTTTCAAGGTAAAGTTGGCTTTGAACTCTCTCGGCTGCTGACTACCGTCAGGCATCGTCTCTAAGTACTCCACGCTGAACCAGTAATCGTTTGAAGGCACCGGGTTACCGTTATAGGTTCCGTCCCAGCCTTCCCCTGCAGGGCTTAACTGCTTGAGCAGTTTTCCGTAGCGGTCAAAGATAAATACCTTCGCCTGGGGCTGATCCTGTAAGCCGATAATGTTCCAGGTATCGTTGTACCCATCCTGGTTAGGGGTAAAGAATTTCGGGTAGTCGATAAAGGAGATCGTAGCTACGGTAATTCCACAACCGCCGGCATCTCTTCCGTAAACTAAATGTTCTCCCGGTTCTACTCCATCAAAGGTCAGGGTTCTACTATCCCCGAGGCTTTGCCAAGGGCCGTTGTCCAACCTGAACTCATAGTCCCCGCTTCCCGTTACATTGCTCACCAAGATCGCATGTTCCTCTTCAAAAGAAAGCGTTAGGGCGCTTACCTTAAATTCCGGTGGATTGTTCTGGATAAAGGTCGCACTACTTGTGGTACTACAAGCGATGTTTCCATCCTGATCGGTCACCGTTACCTCATAGGTTCCAGGCTCATCTACCGATAAACTAGGACCATCTTCCGCTAAGGTAGAACCATTGAAGGTCCACACAAAGCTATAGTCGTTCGCATCAAGACCTGTTTCAATTACGATCGGCTCATAATTTCCGCCTTCTACCGGTGTTAACGGATTGCTGTCTTCACAAATAATCATGCCATCGTAATTGCTGATATCTACCACCGGACGATCGTTCACCTCAATGGTGATTTCTGCTACACTTGGTGATTCACACAACGTGGTGGTATTGATAGTCTCTGCAATAAGGGTCTGCGGATTAGTGACCGTGGTATAAAAGCTTGGGTCCTGAATCGCTTCGCCATTCTCATAAGCGGTTTGATCCGCATAATATACTACCGCGGTTCCTTGAGGGCTTCCAGGGTTGATCTGCGCATTATACTGGGTAAGATCTAAGGTTGCCGTGCTTCCTCCCGGTTCATCTGAACATACCTCTTCTTCGATCGGCGTATTTACAATCGATGGACGGGGTTCTACCGTAATTCTTACTACCCCGATATCTTCAGGACTATTGTTGAAACATCCCGTATCGGTATATTCTATACGGATATAAAACTCATCTTCATCCTCTGCTATATACCCATTCGAAAGTGGGCTGATCATACTTTCAGCATCATCTAGATCTGCATAATAGGTCACCGTATAATTAGCAATGTTTTGATCTTGATTCACATTTGGATCTAACAATGGGATAATCGTTGATGGATCGCCATTGGTAGCATCATATAAGTTCTCCGTAATATCATCAAAGTTTACCGCTGCCTCTCCGCTAGTGCCGTCCTCACACAAGGTGTATCCGAATGGATCTCCTGCAGGGTTTAATTCCGGTGCAGGAACTACTTGAAGTTCAAAGGGTACGATCACATAACAGAAGTTACCGTTTACTCCGCTATCCACACGGGCGTAAATCACTTGGACCGTAAGACCATCATCATTTTGCTCGTTAAAAGAAGGCTCGTTTACATAAGCGGCTGGAGTGTCAATAAACTCCGCAACCGTTTCATCACCCTGTTCAGCTGCAAATTCTGTTTTATAATAGGTGATATCTACATTTTCTCCTCCTGATATTAATTGCCCGCTTTGGGTTAAGTCAAATGGATCAGCGGCTACCCCGTCGTTATCATCATCACAAGCTACCTGACGTAAAGCTTCTAAATCCGTTTCACTTGGACTTGGCAATGGCAATACCTCTAAGGTAATCGTGGTATAGTCTTCACACATCCCTTGCGTTTGAGTGTTAACCACCGTTACATAAATCGTCTGCGGGTTAGCTGTATTTTGATAGTTCTCAGGATCCGCTATCGCATCTCCATTATCTTGATCTGTAGTACTTTCATAATAACTGAACTCATAATTCCCCGGCGCAGGGGTCGCTCCTGCGATCTCTGCCTCTTTTTGAGTGAGGTCAAAAATCGTTTGCGATACCGGTGTGGTTATATAATCATCATCACAAACCTTCAATACACTAGGTTCATTAACCACAGGAAGCGGCTCCACAATTAACCTGAAGCTATTGTCGTCAGTAAAGTCAAAAGTATCGATACACCCGGTTTCCGTATTTTCAAGACGTACATAGATCAATTGTCCGTTGCTGGTGTTGGTATAACTACCCGGGTTTACAATCGCATCTATACCTGCCTCTGCATCGGCCTGGCTCTCGTGATAAGTAACCAACAGATCGGTTGGATCTTGGTTCCCTAAAGCATTCGGGGTATTGATCGTTAAATCAAATACGGCTAAACCGTTAGCGGTATCATCATCACATACATAAAGGTCTTCCAAGTCGATGATCTCAGGGGTCGGAACTACTTCGAGTTCTAACTCTTCTACCACATAACAACCGGTCAGGTCATTTTCGGCACGTACATATAGGATTTGATTGTTCGTACTGCTCAGTCCAAAAGGCTGGCTCGTATCGATCGCATTACTTCCTGCCTCGGCATTCGCCTGGGTCAAATGGAAGGTAATTGTTACATCAGGTTCGGTATTTAAAATAATATCGATCTGCTCCTCTAAATCGAACTCTTCAAAACCATCATTATCCGTATCACATACTTCTACCGGTTCACTAGGGACTTGTGGCGAAGGAAGTGGGTTTACAATTAAGGTTAAGGTATAACCCTGGGTGACCGTACAACCGGTATCCACATCCTCTGCTCGGATATAAATTGTTTGATTATTTGAGGTATTCGTATACGGACTGGTTAACGACTTATTCCCAGAATCTGCATCAGCCTGAGTCTCGTGGTAGGTGATATCGATCGTCTTATCCCCTTGGGTAATATCCAAAGTGGCATCTTCTAAATTAAATTCCTCTCGCTCATCGCCCGGATTATTGTAATCACACAATTCTAACTGTTGCGGGGTGGTAATATTAGGTAACGGGTTTACCTGCAACTCAAAACTGGTTTGCTTGGTACAACCATTAAGACCTTCAACCACCACATAAATGGTTTGCGGGTTGATGTTAGGGTCATTTGCATAAGCCCCAGGCACACTGATCTCATTGGTACCGTTATCCGCATCGGTTTGACTTGGGTAATAACGAACCGTGAAATCCCCAGGATTGGCTTCATTGGCTAAAATAGCAGCTTCCTGCTCGGTAAGATCGAAAATCGCTACCCCATCTCCATCCGGATCACAGGCCGTTAAAGCAGGTAAGTTCTGTACCGGTTGTGGACTCTGCTCCACAATAAGTGCTGCCGTGGTGGTGTTATAACATGCTACACCCGGGCTCTCTACACGTACGTAGATAGTTTGGTTATCCTTTACCGTATTCTTGAACGGAATGCTTAAAGGACGAACACCATTATCTGCATCGACTTTAACATTATGATAAGTTATCGTAACGCTCGGATCATTGTTAATCTGATCATCCAAACTGCTTAGGTCAAAACTTCCAAAACCATCGTTATCATCATCACAGTATACCAAAGGCTGTGGCTCAATAGCCGAAGGAGCCTCATTTACCTCTAAGTCCAAACTTGTAGTGGTATAACAGTCGGTATTTACATTACGGATACGTACATAAATCGTCTCATTATAAGGGCTGCCCGTATTGGTATATTGTATCGGTAATTGATCATTAGGGGCTCCCGTATCTGCTTCGGCTTGCGTGTCGTAATAGCTTACATTTAGATTCGGATTATTGCCCGTGATCTGAGTAGTGGCATCCGATAAATCGAATTGAGCTACTCCATCGGAAGCCGCATCGTCACAAGTAGCCAATACTTGTGGCGTGTTAAAGCTCGGTAAGGGATTTACAATAACATCAAAGTTCATCGTAGAACTACAACCGTTGCTTCCTTCAACCAAGACGTAAATGGTATCGGGACTACCGGTATTTTCATAAAGCGTAGGGTCTGCTATCGCATTACCGTTAGATCGATCCTGTACGCTCGCATAATAGCTTACCGTGAAATCTCCAGAGGTAGCCTCATTCGCTAAAATAGCTCCTTCTTGAGAAGTTAAATCAAA
>NZ_JBHLUA010000018.1:0-3979 GCF_042433895.1 Mesonia maritima
AAAGTTTCTTTATATTTATCCATAAGAACTGATTTTATGAAAGAACATACTACCTTGATCACAACAACTTGAAAACGAGGTCTGACCTCACAGAACTGAACGTGATTGAAGTAGTTAAAGAGAGGGGATCATCAATGTTGCCGAAGTCTAACGCTTCAACGTATATCATAACCTTAATCCTCTCTTTGTTCTTTCTGATTTATAATCTAAATTTAATGAAAATCAAACTTAAGATATACAAACACGTTGGGCACAAGCTAAAAAAACGACACCAAGAAACTAAATGACGACAGAAAAACGATATGAGATTTTAAATGGACTTCCACCGTATGGACTGATGTACATTCCAATTTCGAGTGACCAAGAAACATTTTACTCAGAAGGATATGTCGTGAAATTCAAGAAATCAGACGAAGAAGAATGGGTCGCTAATTTCCGACCAGGCTGGATTGACTATAACAACATCTTCGACTTTCCAGAACACAATATGATTGTCGTTTTCGCAGGTGGACAAGGGTACATAATGAATCCTGACGAACAAAAACCCAAAATGACTTTTGGACTTACAATTAAAGATGTCATCCAGAAAGAAGATGGAAGTCTAATTTGCTCAGACGACATCCACATTTTGGTACTTGACAATAAGACAGGTGAAATATGGAAAAGCGACCGAATTTCTTGGGACGGAATTAAAGACTTGAAGCTCGTTGAAAACAAAGTAAGTGGACAAACTTATGATCCGACAAATTCCAACAAACCTTGGTCTGACTTTGAAATAGACCTTGAAACGAGGGAAATAAAAGGCGGTTCATTTCAAGAATTCCTCGACAACAACAAACATCTTGAAGTCCAAGATAATGGAATGCTAAGAGAAAAGAATGAAAAAAGCCAGTGCACAACAAAGCCTATAAGCAAGCGGGCGGACAGTACTAAACGAAACGATAATACTTTTAAAAAACTATGGTCTCGGCTGACAGGTAAGTAGCTTTTAAAGCCCGCCTGCTCATAGCCAAACCGTTGTGAGCAAGCTGAAAAAACAATCGTAATTGAATTCAAACTTTGAAATTTTAAAAGGACTTCCACCATACGGAAAAATGTATGTGCCAATTCCAGAAGGAAATTGGTCAGAAGGTCTGCCTGTAGAATTCACAAAAGATGACGGAACAAAATGGGTTGCGAATATTGAGTACGGAAAAGAAGGATTTGACTATATCAAAGAATTAAAACATCCGACTGAAATTCTTATAATTTCAAATGGACAATGCTTTATCATTGACAGAAACCAAGAAAAAAGCATTGTTGAATTTGGATTTGACTTTAAAAAAGTAATCGAATTTGAGAATAAGTATTGTCTGATTGGAAATCGGAATATTGCAATAATCGAGAATTCAAATAATTATAAGTTTCACGAATATGTTTGTCGAGATATCATAGACAATGTCAAAATTGACAACGGAATATTAAGCGGAATTTTTAATGAATATAACGCTTGGGACAAGTATGACAAAACGGAATTCTTTATTGACCTTGACTCATTTGAATTGACCAAAGCGAAGAAAGTCTTTAAACCAAAAAAAGTAACTGAAATAAAAACAACGGAATCAAAAAAGTGGTGGGAAATATGGAAATAAAGCCAGCTCACAACAACGGCTATAGTTCATTGCGGCGGAATTTCCTCTCGGAAATTCCCGCGTGTTTGCTAACTTTGGTTTACGGCGGAATAGTTCTGTCGAACCATTCCGCAACGAAACCATAGCCAAACACGTTAGGCACAATTAAAGAAAACCTATGAGCGAAAGGTATTCACCAACAGAAAGAATTGGAGTAAATCACGTGGAATCCATCTTTTTGAAAAAATTTAAATGGATTTTTAGAGAGCAACCTATTTTGGATATGGGAATTGATGCTCAAGTTGAATATGTAAATGGAAATGGTCCTACTGGAAAATTAATTGGACTTCAAATTAAAACTGGATTAAGTCATTTCCACGAGAAGAAAGAGTCTTTTACTTTCTATCTAAATGATACACATTATAAATATTGGATAAATCATTCATTACCTGTCATTATTGTTGGACACATTCCCGAATATGAAATGACAATCTGGGAATTTATTGAAAAAAAAATGTTGAAAAAACCAATAAAGGATGGAAGATTGAAATATCAAAAGAAAACCAACTTGACGGAGAATTAAGTGTTTATCAAGTTTCTGATATTATTGAATCTAAAACTGTAAATGCGAAAATAAACAAACTGTTCTTTGACAAAGATTTAATGAAACACATACAAGATGAAGGGAAAATCAATATATATATACAGAGGAATGGCATAATAAAAGTTTAGGAAGAGGTCCTTTCAAAGTAATTTTAATTGACAAAAATGGAAACGAAAATTATGTTCGTGAATGGGATTCGTTCTATACTTATAAACTTGAAGAACTAATTCAAAAGTATTTTCCTTGGGCAGATTTCGGAATCGATTATGAATTCTACGAAGAAAATTTTTGTGATTCTGTATTCGAAATCTATTCACAAGGCTGGTTAGATACACATAAAATTTATCCGTATAAAGTATTATCTGGAGAAGTTGGCGAGTATAGAATTAATCTTGAATTAAATAAAATTGGAAAAGCATTTTTAGAATTGGAGGAATATTTAGAATAGAAATAACTGTGCCCAACACTGTATATAATTTATTGCTTGGTTCTCGCCTACTTACGAAAATCCTCGCGGATTTTCTATTCGGTTTTTATTTGCTAAATTACGTGCTAAACCACGCAACAAACCATATACAAACACGTTGGCTGTAATTTAAAACAAAAAAATGAGTAAAAAAATAATTCTAATTTTAACAATATTTTTTTCATCAATTTCCCTATTTGCACAAGAAAAAACAGAAGTTTTATTTTTAGCGACATATCATTTAGGAGGTACAACATCTGATAATGTCAAAATCACAGATGACAACATACTTAGTGATAAAAAACAAAAGCAGATAGATATGCTATTAAAAAAAATAGAAAAATTTAAACCTCAAAAAATATATGTTGAAAACGAACCAAATAGACAACAGAAATGGGACAGCATTTTAAAATCATATAACAACGGTAATAAAATAGAACTCGAAACTGAATTATTTCAAATTGCTATCAAATTAGCGAGTAGATTGAAATTAAACGAAATTACCTGTGTTGATTGGCACGTTCATACAACCAATACCTTTTCTGCAAAAAAATACAATGATTTAGTAAAGGATATGATTGATTATGAAAATGAAAACATAGTTGAGGAAGAGCCAGAATCTGATTATTCGAATGAAGCTTTAAAAGATATAATTAGCTTTAATAAAAAAATTCCAAGTTTAGAATTCATAGATGTCTATAGAACTTTAAATTCAGAAAAATATCTTGATAAAATTTTTTACACCAATCTGACTTCATTTTTAGATGTAGATAAATATGATGTTAATGTATTTTGGAGTCAAAAAAATATGACCCGTAATGTACATATTTATCAAAATATTATTCGAGATATTATAAAAGATAAACCGACAAAAGTTATGATTCTATTTGGTGCAGCGCATATTAAAGCATTAAAAAATTATTTTGAAGCACATCCTAAAATTAAAATAGCAGATACCGAAAAATATTTGAAATAAAAACTACAGCTAACAAAGAATTGAGGTAAAAAGCAACTCTTTTCTCGATTAATTTTAATGCATATTCATCTTGTACTAAAATTTTTATTTTTTAACCTTAGTACTTCATTCTTTTCCCTATTTTAAAACTATCTGTTAATTAAAACAGATACGTAGTTTTCATCATAAGGCAACCCTGATTTAGCTATCGCAAAGGCCTGCTTTAACAGCTTATTGGCTACTGCGATCAAAGCCAGCTTTTTGCTCTTACCCTTAGCTACAATACGCTGGTAAATCTCTCTACAGCCTTTGTTGTATTTACACGCATTGAACGCACATACAAA
>NZ_JBHLUA010000019.1:0-2559 GCF_042433895.1 Mesonia maritima
TTTGTATGTGCGTTCAATGCGTGTAAATACAACAAAGGCTGTAGAGAGATTTACCAGCGTATTGTAGCTAAGGGTAAGAGCAAAAAGCTGGCTTTGATCGCAGTGGCCAATAAGCTGTTAAAGCAGGCCTTTGCGATAGCTAAATCAGGGTTGCCTTATGATGAAAACTACGTATCTGTTTTAATTAACAGATAGTTTTAAAATAGGGAAAAGAATGAAGTACTAAGGTTAAAAAATAAAAATTTTAGTACAAGATGAATATGCATTAAAATTAATCGAGAAAAGAGTTGCTTTTTACCTCAATTCTTTGTTGGCTGTAGTTTTTATTCTTTCTTTTTTCTCTTTTTAATATAATTTTTCGCAGTAAGAAATTCACAGTTTGGCATTTTAGGTTCTAATTCCTCAACGATTTTATGATTCTTAAAGATTGTCCAGTTCCCATAAAGAGAGACTTGCTTAAGATTTTTAAGATTCGCAAGTTCTATAGGTAAGGATTTTAGAAGATTATAATCTAGTTCAAGGTATTCCAATTTCTCAAGAGTCAAAAATTCAGGTGTTAAGTTCTCAATGTAATTATAGTCTAATACTGTTCCCTTTTTTCGGTCAAGATGTAAATATCCGCCTCCAATATTTTTTGCCATTTTATGAGTACTACTATCTAAATCTTTTTTGGGTCTCCAACCAAGTAATAAAACACGAAGGTTTTTGAATTCCGATATCTGTTTAGGTATTTCTTTGAAATTTTGACCACCTAAATCAAGTATTTCAACTTCTTTTGGATTTTCGAGAGCAATTTCCAAATCAGTAAACACTTTTAAATCTTTAAGGTCTCCTTTTTTCCATCGTTCATTAGTTTGAGAGAAACTCAAAGTTGGAATTATTAAAAGTATTAGAATTAGTCGATTCATTTCAAATGTTGGCTAACGGTCTCGTATAACCGTCAGTTACGGATTTATATGCGTTAATTTTCGGTTTGACACTGATTTTAGCAATTCCGAGTGGATTCATACGTAGTCGAATCCGCCGTAATTGCGGTTATACATTGTTGCCCACAGTTATTTTTCAGGCGTCAGTTTAAATTCAGTTCGTTTATTTCCACCCTTTCCCATAAGCGAAAAGTTAGTTTCAATGTCCATAATTCCATCATACAAAATCCAATAACCCTTTTCAATATCAAACTCGGCAGTTGCTTTATGTGATATTTTCATAAAGGTTTTTTTATCAGATTTATCTTTTGAAAACATAGCCATCATTCCATTTCCAAAATCTCCTGAAACATATTCCTCAATGTTGTATTCGATTACGGCAATTTTATTCCCATTTTTAGTTTTTATGTCTTTAAGCCGTACAAGGTTTTTCTTGTAAAGAGTGTCTGCTTTAAAGTTTTGGTCCATTGAAACCATACTAACTTTTAAATCCCATTCATCTCCAATTGCAACAGGTTTTGTTGGAAGTCCAAATAGAATTGAAATTAGGTTTTTTTGAGCCTCTTTATAATAGAAGCTCAATAGTTCTCCTTCAGGACTCACTTTCCCTCTTAAAACTACATTTCCATTCATTTTTGCCATTCCTGAAAATAAATTTTCGGTAGTGTCTGCTTTTTCTTTTTTGAGCATCATAGCAATGTCCACGTTTCCATTTTTATCAGGAAATAGTTTTGTTTCGTATTTCAAGTCTGTTAATTGTTCTTGCATTGCTTTAAAAATTCCGCTCATTTTTTCTGAAATGGAATCTTTCTCGGTTTGTTCTTTACTTTTTTCAAGAACTACATCTCGCATTACAGTTTTATAAGTCAGAGTATCGTTTATTTTCCACTTTAAATCCACAGTTTCTTTTTGCTGTGCATTTAATGAAAATGCGATTAGTATAAATGGTAGTAATAGTTTTTTCATAATTGTGGGCAACGTGTTTGGTTATAATTTCGTTGCGGAAAAATCCGCAGGATTCTTTCCGTTTGCAAAACTAATTTAGCAAAAAAGAGTGAATTTCCGCTAGGAAATTCCGCAGCAATGAATTATAACCGTTGTTATCTAAAGTACCGACACGTTCTGCTTTTCTATCCGTTATGATTTTTTCTCTGTGTATTGATATTATTTTTAAAATGAAATATCGATTCTTTTAAAAAGTCAACTTTGAATATTTACTTTAATTTTACTCAATAAACTAATTATATTTCGTTTTGCTTTTAATTTTTCTTAGTGAGTGATTTTAAAGCTTATTTTTTCATTTTTTTCAAGTTTCTTTTTAAAATTTCACGAGTTAAGATGTTTTATTTTCTCTGCGTATTGCTATTATTTTTTAAAATGAAATATAGATTCTTGTAAAAATTGACTTTGAATAAGTACTTAATTTTTCTAGATAAACTAACTTTTTTCGCTCTGCTTTTTCGACAAGTTTGATCTTTCTAAAATTTCATTTTTATTCATGCTGATTTTTATTTCGAGGTATTTTAGGTAACGTGTTTGTATATCTTAAGTTTGATTTTCATTAAATTTATTACTTAATCAGAAAGAACAAAAGAGCGGAATAAGGTTATTTTGTGTATTGAGATTTAAATCT
>NZ_JBHLUA010000020.1:0-1075 GCF_042433895.1 Mesonia maritima
AGATTTAAATCTCAATACACAAAATAACCTTATTCCGCTCTTTTGTTCTTTCTGATTAAGTAATAAATTTAATGAAAATCAAACTTAAGATATACAAACACGTTGGCATTAATTTAAAACCGAATGAAAAAATTGGGACTAATATTTGGAATTATAATCGGATTAATTGTTTTCGGAGCTTTTAAGAAAAAAAGTAAAGAAAATTCTATTCAAAAAGTTTCGGCTACCGAATTTGTAGCGCAATTGGAAAAATTAGGATACTACAAATATGCTGACGAAAAAAATATCGACAGCTTAAAAAACGACTTAATCGAAAATTACGACCCAACTAATGAATTGGTTTCTATTTGGGATGATGATACTAGTGTGCCTCTTGATTATAGATATTATTGGTGCGATGGAGAAACTGTTTATGAAGAGGGAGGGTTTACAGAACTTTTAGAACAAGTAAAACCGACTTTTGACAAAATTGGATTGACAATAAATATTACTGACCATTTTGAGGAATGGGATGATAAAAACGAATGGTTAAATCATAGAATAACAATAAACGGAACTGAATATGTGATTTTTAAAAATTTCAAAGGTTATGGCTGGGGCGAAGCAGTTATGAGATTTGCTCAAATAATAAATCAAGAAGCCAAAAAACAAGGAATTAAGGAAAGGATATATTTAGCTTCTGGCGGAAACGATGGACGACTGATTTTCTTAACTAAAGAATTGTACGATTATATTTATAGTGTTTACACAAATGAACAATGGAAACCTTTAGAAGTAACTGAATGGATGAAAGTTATGAGTGTTAAACCAATGAACTGAATTAAAAAACTAATGCCAACAATGGCTATAAGTAATTGCTTGTTCTAGCCTACTTCTGAAAATCCTCGCGGATTTTCAGCTTGGTTTGTACTTGCAAAGTTAAGTGCTAACCCACGCAACTACTCATAGCCGAGCCCGTTAGCCACAAGTTAAAAAAACGTCATTTCCTGAAATAGGTTGACCAAAAATCAATCATTTAATTCAGGATCAAGATGAAAGACAACAAACCTCCATGCCCAAAAAAAGAGTACCAAAA
>NZ_JBHLUA010000021.1:0-131753 GCF_042433895.1 Mesonia maritima
TAAGAAATAGGATTTGGATTACCTCCTGCATTACATTCCGGTGGAAATGGTGTTGGACAACCCGCAACAGGGCAGAATTTAAAACCGTTACTTTGAGCTTGAACATAATAGTTATAAGGAGTTCCACAGTTCATCGTGAATTCTAATTCCCCCTCAATGGTAAATTCTCCATAAGGATTAGAAATATCACTTTGGTTGATCGTGATACAAAACTCTCCAGGACTAGGCTGGGTAAAGGTACTGGCAGAATAAACAACCGTACCATTGGAAACCACGTCAATCGTAATATCCGTTACCGGAGCATCGCCTCCGTTTGGGTTTCCGGTTGGGGCGCTATACGTTCCGCAAATCTCTATTGGGAAAGTCACATTGTTTGCTGCCAAAGCTGGCGCACAATTAGGATCTACAGGCTCACTAAATAAAGAGCACGTCTCATAATCCCCACTTGGTTGGTCGATCGGGTTTACCGCCATATAACCAAAAGCGGAATCTGAACAGACATTAGGACCGTCATCGCCAATATATAAATTATCAAAATAACCCACGCCCCAGTGACCTCCTTGGTCACAATCCGTAACCGTAATTTCTACTTTTGAGGCCTGACCTTGCAACTCAATAGTATTTAATTTAACGCAAGACCAATCGGAAACTAAGGTCGTATTATAACCGGTGGTTCCTGGAACTTGAGTAAAAATACAGTCTTCAGGATCTGACACTATACACCGTGACTGAACTAAAGCTCCAGTTTCATCAAATAATTTAATTGTTAAAGAAGGCTGAGAAGCAAAATCATGATTAGGGGGGTTATTAAACATTAATAAAAAATCAAAAGTCAAGACCTCTCCTGCAATAAATTCTTTTACTAATGTAGTACCTGTCCAATCACTAACTTGACCACTTGGACCTCCTGGGTTTGCAATGTCGTACTGGTTAAGCCTTATAGCATTATCACTACAACCAAAAGGACTAGTTCTAGAACGAATTGTATTATAGGGAGAACTTGCAAGTTCTGATATAAATCCTTGACCCGTCAATGAGACATCAGAATATTGATCGTCATTTACTCCTATACTTGTATATAAATTCCCCGGTGTAGTGTAATCAAAACTAATATTACAAGAGGTAACAGAGTTATAGTCTTCACTATGAAATTCATAATCATCAACACCTTCAATACCTGGATTTTCAACACAAGCACATTCATTTTCAGTCATTGTAACCGGAAGAAGTGCACTTTCACATCCATTTATTTCTTGGGAGATATAGTAAACATCCCCATCGGCTAGCGTTACACTACTAGGATTATTTATCGGCATTGTTCCTGCCGCATCACTATACCACTGTGGATTACTACCACATATAACAATATCTCCTAAATCATCACCAGGGTTAGAAAAACCTGCGGCTTGCCACGTGGCTTGTGTACAAAAATCTTGTGTAAGTTCCACTTCAGGGCTTGGTGTAGCGTATTCAATATCCACAGGAAACACTTGGGAACAACCGGCAATTCCTAAATCTACATAATAAGTTTGCCCTCCTTGAATCTGAGTGGTTCCGGGTATTGAAGTTGTACCTGTATCATCACTATACCAATTTAAGTTTCCTGAGCTATTATAGTTTAACAAAGGAATGTCATTTAACGCTGTTACATCTCCTCTACAGAAATCATCATAGGTAAATCCTCCAGTAACTATTGTTAACTGGCCATTGGAAGTTATACAACCCGCAGACCCAGGAATTGTATAGTTATAAGTATACGTATCATGTATATTTGCACCCGAGGTAGGATGCGGATTAGAAGGGTTACTATGTGAATTGCCATTGAAGTAAACATTACCAGTAGGATTATTCCCATTGTTAGGAAGTGGAAAGTTCTGATTGGCACTTACATATAAAAATATATTGGGAGACCACTTTACAAAAGTTATAGGGCTCCCGCTAGAATTTTCAAAGATAATTTCAAAATCCGTAGTTGGGTCAATTATATATACATTATTAGTAGGGTCCGAACACAGGGTTGGACCAGTACTTACAGTACACTGTCCGCGAACTACATTTGACACCACTGCTAGCATCAATAATAGGATAATTCTTTTCATAGTAATATTATTTATTAAAAAGTATATTCTCTATTGGTAAAACAAGAAAGTAAGCTAAATCCCCCTCTCTATTAAAAGATTCTGTAAAAATAAATTTAATATCCTAACTTCCAAAAAAAAGGTATAAGTTTAAAACTTATACCTTTAACTTTTTTAAAAAAATATAGCTTTTATCTATTCACAATTTTAAATACAGATCGTCTATTCTCTTGAAACTCCTCTTCGCTGCAATTATCACAATCAACTTTAGGTTTTGATTCTCCGAAAGCTTCCCACGTAAGGCGAGATTTATCGATTCCCTGAGACACGATATAATCTACAGTGCTTTTAGCACGACGTTCTGATAATTGTTGGTTATAAGAAGCTGAACCACGCTTATCGGTATGGGCTTCAACTTTGATTTCCATCTCAGGATGTTTCTTCATAACTCCAACAACTTTATCTAATTCTAATGCTGCTTGAGGGCGGATAGTAGCTTTATCGAAATCGAACTTTATAGGGTTTAAGACTATTTCATCTTCAACTATAATAGGTTCTATTGGCATTAATTCAATAACAATTTCAACCTTATCTTTTTGACCAGCTTCAATCATTTTAGAATTACTTTCATAATCTTCTGCATTGGCTTGAAGGGTATAAGCTTTTTCTGCCAGTAGTTGTTTAAAGCTAGTGTTCCCTTGAGAATCAGTCATTTTTTTACCTAACTGTGTTTGTTGATCATCATAGTTGATCACTTCAGCATTTGAAATTGGGGCCCCAGTTTCAGCATCGATAACTTTAACTATAATATCTATCATTTCAATTGGTACCAATTGTTCCACTCTATAAATATTATCATTCGCTACATTCTCTTCTACTCCGCCTCTATTTGAACTTACATAGCCCATTTTAGTTTGCGGATTGAATGTAAAAGCAAAATCATCGCCTGTACTACTTACCGGTTGACCAATGTTTTTTACTTCTGCGAAAGAACTCCCGTTTTGTTTAGCATAAAAAACATCTAAACCTCCTATTCCTAATTGACCATCACTTGAGAAATAAAGCGTCCCTTCTTCATCTATATAAGGAAAACTCTCTCTTCCTTCAGTGTTAATTTGTGGACCTAAATTTTGGGGCTCTCCAAAAGTACCATCATCATTAATAGAAACCTTGTAAATATCTGATTGACCAAAACCTCCTGGCATATCGCTAGAAAAATATAAAGTCTTCCCATCTTTACTTAATGCTGGGTGAGCTGTAGAATATTCTGAATCATTAAAGCTTACCGATTGGAGGTCGTCCCATTTATCTTCTACCAATGATGCTCTGTAAATCTTTAATTGGTTAACTCCATTGGAAGCCTTCTCATAGTCTCCATCTAAATAATCATTCCTGCTGAAATACATGGTTTGACCATCAGGGCTGATACATACCGTACCTTCATTAAATTTTGTATTCACTTCTCCTTTGATCAATTCAGGATCTCCATACTCTTCTCCATTGATTTCTGAAACATACACATCTAGAGTAGGTTGCCCATTCCAGCCATAATTTCTTCTCGATTTATTTCTAGCGGAAACAAAATAAAGTTTATTATCTTTCTCATAGCCACCAAAATCAATCATACTCGAATTGATTTCTAAAGCTTCAACAGCAAATCTTTCTTTACTGTTCAAGAGGTCATTCATATAATTTTTATTTCTCTTAAAAGCTTTAGCGCGTTGATCTTGAGGTGATACTTGAACAAAATTTTGCATTGCCTCATTTGATTTATCGTATTTTTTATTTGCTTTTAACATTTGAGCATAACGATAATAAGCTTCCCCTTCAACCTCTTCAGCCATATCGATATATAAGGCATAATACATTTCGGCTTCTTTGGTATTATAAAGGTTATAATAAGAATCTGCCAATCTGTGATATACATAAGGAGTGGCATCGCCATCTTCTACGATATCTTTATAGTCATCGACAGCCTCAATAAACTCAAGTCTATCAAAATGTTTATCGGCTTTCTTTGTATCATCGTTTTGTGCTGAGCTTACAAAACTAACAGCAGTAAATAAAAGTGCGACTAAGTAATATTTTTTTTTCATAATGTGTTTCTCTTTGATTTAGAAATAACGTGGTGAACGGTAAGTTTTCTTGGTAAAGAATACATCAAACAGCACAAATGCTTCATACGATGGCTCTTCTATATCAGTTAGGGTGTGGTCATATGCAAATCCAATTTGCATCCAATCGGTAGCTCTTACACTTACCAGACCGCTTACTGCATCTTCTAAACGGTAAGAAGCTCCAATTTCAAAACGCTCATAGAATAAAAAGTTAGCATTTACATCGAACGATAATGGAGATTCAAAAGAAGCTTTCACTAAGGTTGAAGGTTTAAATTTCAAATTTTCACTCACTTGAAACACATAACCCGCAGTTGCAAAATAATGCTGTTCTTCTGTACCAAATTCACGACCATCTATATCTAGGTGTTTTGAGTTTAAGAAATTAGGAACCGAAACTCCTATGTAATAGTTATCTGTGTAGTACAAAAATCCTGCTCCAATATTAAGGTAAGTATTGTTAACATTTGAATCAAAGGCTACATCGTTTTGTTGTTGTAAATCTAATCCTATAAGACCTACATCGTGAAAGGTTGCCCCGGCCTTTAAACCAAAGGCTAAACGGTGCTCTCCTCCTAAATTTAAGGTATAAGAAAAATCACCATACACATTTGTTTCTTTAACCGGTCCAGCCTCATCGGATATTGCTGATAATCCTAAACCGGTTTTATCACCTACGGGTGAATGTGCCGAGAAAGTAAAGGTACGTGGAGCGCCTTCAAATCCAGACCATTGGTCCCGATAGAGAAGACCAACTTCCAAATGTTCTTTTGATCCCGCATAAGCCGGATTTACCACATTCATATTGTACATATACTGCGTGTATTGTGGATCTTGTTGTGCAGAGCTTGAAAAGGAAATTAACAAGAATAAAAATCCTAGCGTAAAATAAATTTTTTTCATTTGTTAGCTTTTTAATTTTGGTTAAAAGGTAAGTTTTAATCATAAAAATCCGCACTATGAAAATGAAAAAATTTAAAATTTCATAGTGCGGTTTAATTATAATTTAATTCACCTCTCTATTAACATAAATCCAACCTTTTATGTTGTTTTCAAATACTGGATCATTTTGGTCTAATTGGATTACATAATAATATGTTCCCGTTGGTAAGTCATTACCATCTTGATCTTGACCACACCAAGAATTTACATAATCAGTTTCTTCATATATGATTCTTCCATAACGATTGAATAAAGTTAATTTAGCAATTCCTGATCGATCATTTAAGAATGTTAAATCTAAACAATCATTAAAACCGTCTAAATTACCAGGTGAAATTCCCTGCGTTATTACACAGTTTTCATTTGCGTAATTAGAAACATTAATTTCATCTACACCAATACAGTCTGGAGTGCCAATTTCATTAACTTCAACCGTATAATCACCAGGTTGATTTACCTCGATAATTTGTGTAGATTTATTGATTGGAGTTCCGTCTTTTTTCCAGTTAAATTCTAAATCAGATGTATCGTCATAGTTTTGAATAGTAGCGGACAAAGTAACATCTTGCCCTTTACAAATGATTAGGTCTTCCCCAACTTCAACCTCAGGTTGCTTATTTAATATTACTGTTACTGCAGTAGTTTGTATACAATTTTTATACATAACATCGACAAAATAATTACCTTCTTGAGTAACTTCAATCTCTTTTGTAGTTTGTCCTGTACTCCATAGATAAGTAACTTCAGACATATCCATAGGTTTCTTACTATTATCAATAACTTCAACCTCTAAATCCGCTCTTGCATTCGTTCCACAAATTTCAACAATATTATCATCACTAACTTTTGCTTGATAATCCACCGCGAGTACTTCAACAGTTTTTGTAACAGAGCAATTTTGCTCTTCAACCGTCACCTCATATATACCAGGCTGTGTAGCTTCATAATAACTTCCTGAAAAAGCTAATATTTGATTATTCCTTTTCCAGGTATATGTAACGTCTGTTAGTTCATTCACATTATCTGGAGTGGCCACAATAGGCACATTAAATGTATTAGAATTACAAGAAGCTAACTCTGAAGGAATATTAACATCTGGATCTTTATATACATTTACATCAATCTGAATAATATAATAACAGCTAGTAGCGGTTCCTTGTGGCGTCCAATCTAATCTAGCGTAAACTATCTGATTAAATGGAGTACTATTATTATATATATCTGGATCACTTATTACATTTTGCTCTAAAACAGCATCATCTTCGGTTTCATAATAAGTAACATCTACATCGGCTGGAGTCCATTGCGTACCTCTAATTTGAGCAGCAGTTTGTGTTAAATCAAAAGTACCAATTCCTGTACCAGTATCATCACAAGTTGACAATGGAGCTACACAACCTGCCGTAGGACAAATATCTACGTTGGCTCTATCTGAAATCACAATTCCATAAGGCACACCACAGTCTAAAGTAAAATTAACTTCGGTAGAAATTTCTAATGGTCCGTATGCATCTTGAATATTAATATCGCTTTCATTAATGGTAAAGCAGAATTGATCACCATTAATTGTTGGGTTACCTACTGTACCAACTAAATTTCCATTTTTAGTGATATCTAAGGTTAAATCTTGTATAGAAGCAGGATTACTATTACTTACCGGCTCTTTTACAGATCCACAAACTTCAATAGGGAAAGGTACAGCAGCATCAATATCTGCGCCACAGCTTTGGGCATTACCTTGCACATCTACAACACAATCTAATGAACTCTCACTCGCCTCTACACTTTCCATGGCTAAGTATCCAAAACCAGGATCTTGACAAGAAGCATCCGCATTGTCTCCAACAAACATATTATCTACATATAAATAACCTTGGTGTACTTGTAAATCGCAATCTGAAGTTGTAATTACCATTCTTGCTTTTTCTCCTATAACATCTAAAGTATTAATTTTAATACAAGACCATTCAGAATAAAGAAATGCTCCAGAAGTCTCTATTAAAATACAATCTGAAGGTTGAGAAATCACGCAACGTTGTGCAAACAGATCTCCATTTTGATCATATAGAGCAATATTAACATATGGTTGGCTTTCTGGATCATGATCAGGATCATTAAGAACAAATGCATAATCAAAAGAAATAACTTCACCTGCAACAAATTCTTTCTCCATATGAGAAGTATCTAAACCAGAAGTAGGATCATTAATTCTTAAAGCATATTGTGAGTTAGGAGTATTCGGGTTAACTCGATTAATAGGTGCATTAGGATCCGGACCAGGAGTAACTAAAGTTGCAACGCTATTATTTGCCGTGGCATCTACCGCACTCATTGCAACAGATGTTAAACCAGCAGTAGACCCGTTACAGGTTTTATGGCCATCATCTACATCTTGGTTATAGAACGTGTAGTCATCACCAGAAGGTTGCCCGTCTATCGTTTCAAAATCAGGGTTTTTCAAACAACCACATTCCCTATCTGTCACGTTAATAGTGAGTGGTGCACTCTCAACTCCTGAAACTGTTTGAGTAACTTCATAAGTTTCTCCATCTACTAGTGTATAAGAACTAGGGTTTGAAATAACATTTCCACTAGAATCATAAAATGTTAAATTTTCACCTTGAATATATAATTCTTCAAAGGTATCACCAGGTTTGGTGAATCCCCCGTTCATCCAACTTGTAGCTGAACAAAAATATTGATCTGCATTACCCGTGGGAGCAGGAGGAGTTTGTGCCTGTAGCAACAAACTATTCATCATAAAAAATAAGCCTAAGAACCCAATTTTTTTGATATTGTTTTTACAAAGTAATTTTTTTGTCATAATAATAAATTTATTTTATATAAAAATAGTTCTTTCTTGGGTTAAAACCCAAGAAAGAACTTAACAATCTACTCTTTTACAATTCGCACAACTGTTTTTTGACTTTCCAATTGAACTGATGCAAAGTAAACACCAGAAGCTAATCCAGTTAAGGATATAGTAGCTCTATTTGATCCAATATTCTCATTCATTACTTTCTGCCCTGACAAATTATAAACATCAATTGACTTTATAACATTAGTGTTTTCAAAATGAACTTTGTCTTTCGTAGGGTTTGGATAGTATGATAAAGAAATATTTTCATGTAAATCAGCACTAAGTTGTCGAGTATCAAACCCTAAGGTTGACTCTTCACTTTCAACTGGAATGTTTGGATCACATAACGAATATATTTTTGCAGTTAAATCTGCATTAACAGGAAGATTATTTACAACCTTAAAGTTAGTTCCTTGAGGAACGGTTGATGAATGTACAATATTATTATTGTCATTATCATTTGTCACCTGCAAGATATAATCTTGAACACTCCCAACAACTGTTGGCTCGTCCCATTCAATTACTACACTTGCTGAAGTACCATCTGAAGATGGTTCTTTATTTATCAATTCCAGATTTGTCGGTTGTGGACAATCTAGTTCAACTTCGATTTCAAGATAATCACTTTCACAATCATTTATTGTTTGAGTAACATAATAGGTTGTACCCTGTTCTAACAAGTAATTTACCGTCACTGGCACATACTCTCCTGCTTGATTTTGAATATAAAAATTCAAATCAGTTCCGGTTACATCTAAGTCTCCAGTAGTATCACCTGTAGTATATGTTTGAGTAGTAGAACTAGTGGTTGGTAAATCTGTAAAACTTACCGTGATATCTATATCAGTAGTAACATCTGGACAAGTTGTAAAGTCTAACGTTGCCGTATATGTGTATTGTCCATCATTTGATTGTGTAAAATACACTTGATTTGTAGGTGAACCATCATAAGGAATTGTAGCCTGATCATCAAAATATAAATCGTTTGTAGGAGACCAAGAAACAAAACCGTCTGCAAAGTCACGTTTAAACACGACATTATCGATTGCTAACCACCAACCCCAAGAGCCATTAAAATTAAAAGCGATCATAACACCAGATTTACCAGCATATTCGTCTAAATCTACCGTACGTGATTGGAAATTCTCAGGATCAAATTCTCCTGGAATATTATTATCTACAACCTCCCAAGTAGCTCCCTGATCTTCCGAAACAAGAACGTCAAAATAAGTAACATTATTTGTACTATACGATGAAGTTGTATAATCCTTGAATAGGTAGTCAAACGAAAGTTCTGCACTAGCTACACCGACTAAGTTGAAAGATGGCGATATTAAAGAATTATCTAAAACTCCTCCGGAGCCCAATTTATCAGCTATACTAATATAATAGTCCGAATCATCTGGACTACTTATATTTTCTAAAGCATAACCATTTGGCGAAAATGGCGAATTAACAATTTGCCAACCAGTCGCAGCAGCATTTCCTATTGGACTTGTACTATTATTTTGAGTGGTCCAACCGTTTGATCCATTATTAAAATCGTAAATCTCAGACCCAGCTGTTAATCGTACAATTTCATCAGAGCAAACTTGGGCAGAAGTAGGAATCACTCCTAAATCTTCTACTCCATTTGCAGTAATATCAATGGTAGCACTTGTACTACAAGTAGTATTAGGATTGTACGCTTCTACTGTAAAAGTTGTATTTCCTAAAATAGTTGGTGTAATTGTAGCACCAGTATCAGTATTACTTCCGCTAGAATCGTTCCAGGTCCAAGTATATTGATAATCTGGATCAGTACTAGTTGCTGTTAAATCTGTTGTTCCATTAACACAAACAATTCTGTCTGTTGCACTTACGCTAATAGGTTCAATATCATAAACTGTTGCAACTACTTCTTCTCTTGGAGAAGTTTCACACAATACAGTTGAACCTTTAATATCCCAATTATAGAAATAATAATAACTACTATTGGTAGCTCCCGTTGAAGTTGCTCCGCTTGTTATACTAGCTGAAGGTCCTAAAGGATAAGGGAAAGTAGCATTAGCACTAGGCGTATACAGCAGCGACGGCCCTGATGATTTATAAATATAATAATCATCATTACCAGGAAGCTCTCTATTAATTGTTAAAGTAGTTAAAGTAGGATCAGCAGTTGTTCCTGCATTTACAGACCTTGAAATAGTTTCGCTATAGGTCCCAGATTGATTTTTAATTTCAATAATAATGTTTCCACTGCCAGCAGAATACACGTCTACAGTATTAATAATAATGGTTTCTTCTGCATTAATATAAAGTCCATTATTTGCGTTTGAAGTAGAACCAGTAACTGGACCAGGATTAGCCTGCCCAGTAATAGTACCGAGACCCAAGAAAACTTCTGTAGCCCAATAAGAAGTAGTTTGAGATAGATCTGGAGTTGTAAACGTATCTCCTACTCCAACAATCTCTCCTCCAGAAGCAGAATCAAACCAATAAACTTCCGAACTATCATCATATTGACTAGGATTTTTAGTTATTGAAAGTGTAAGTTGCCCATTTTCACAAACACTATCTCCTTGAGCTCCGCTAACCCCTCCTAAATCAGTATCACAACTAATCTCGTTAAATGTAACTGTTAAGTAATCACTTTCACAGTTTCCAACATTTTGAGTTACGTGATATACATCTTGATCAGTTATGATCTCAGAGGTCGGATCTACAATAGGGTTATTAAAGTCAGGCATTCCATTATTATCGGGATACCATTGTAGGAATATTGATGGACCAGAATGAGGATCAGTCACAATACCATTGCTAAATCCTGTGAAATCTTCTAAAGTTTGACCGGCCACAAAAGGTATTGTAGAACTTCCTAATGGCGGACCATAAGTCGAACAATCAAAGCCGTTTATATCTAACTGATAATTTGTATTGATAGGATTACCTGATGAATCTGTAGTAGCTATAACTATGTATATAGTTTCACCTGCATCCACAAAAACACTATTTAAAGATAAGTCTGCACCATTTTGAGTTTCTGCACCATCTGTACAAACATTCTCAATATCACTACAATCATCATATACAAAAACTCCAGTATTCACGCCCGTTGCCAGGTTTGTAAGATCTATAGATAAAATATCATCTGTTGGAGAGGTGTACTCGTAAACCACTTCAAAACCATCTAATAATGGAGAAGTAGAATTACAATTACTCCCAGGAGTGTCACTATAATCATCAGAACCAAACCTATTCATCTGATCCAAGTCAGTATAAGGCAAAGTTTGCACATCTTTTGCTACACTACAATATGAACCAATTGCAATTGTTTGAAATTGCAATGCATCTGAATCACTTTGCCAAGCACTTTTATCATTAGGACCACAAACTGCTCTAACATAAATCGTGTATTGTTGACCATCATCAAGACCTGTAAGTGTGTAGTTAACTTCACCTGTATTTGGATCTGGAGTTCCAGTTACAGTAATTAAACCAGTACCGCCACCTGGTGAACCTCCAAAAGGATAACAAAAAGGGTTTCGGTTTGGATCACTAGGCCCATTACCAGGATTACCTGAAGAGGTACAAGCTATAATTTCCCATTCAGTAGCATTTGGGTTATTCAAATCTATCCAAGTAATATCTGCTTCGTCAAAAGAGATGCTTGATTCATCAACAGTAATTTTAACAGGTTGAATACATCCTACTTGTTCAATTGCCGCGAAATTATCAACGAAAACCAATAAATCCCCACTTAAATTTGTGGCTGTAAATCGCCAAGTAAATGTATCTGTAGAAGTTAAATTTGATGACGGAATTGTAAATGAATTAGTTGAGCAATCACTTGTAGGTAAATCGTTTTGATCTATTGTATCATAATTAACCCAAGTAGTTCCTCCGTCTAACGAATATTCTAATTCAATATTGACTACATTTCCCGATATTAAATTTCCATTTGAAGCATCAACCACTTTGTACTGAAAAGAAATGTCTAAATCATTCCCGCCTTGTACATTTTGTGTTGGCGAGGTTACAAATGTATTATTTCCACCATTTAAGGGAGCGCTAATAGATTGACTACCAACACAAGCATCTGTCTGCGTAAAAGTAAACTCAGGGATACTGGTCGTCCAATCATTTAATGTACCTACTGACGTAGATTCATCACCGCTCTCAAAATCTTCGTAAATCAACACCTGTGCATTGAGGCTATTCAAAGCAAAACAGCAAATAACAAACGCAAACAGGCTTTTGAAAGTAATTTTTTTATTCATTATATATTAAGTTTAATTAGATGTAAAATAATGAGCAATAGGAAAAGCTCCTATTGCTCATTATAATTTATTCTTTGATAATTTTTACTATCGTAGAATTTTCTTCTACAGTTATTTTAGCAAAATAAGTTCCCGAAGCCAATCTAGACATATCTATTTTAGTTTTCGAGTTATTAGGCTTACTCTCTAAAACTTTCTGCCCTTGTAAATTAAATATTACAACACCATCGATTGGCTTATTATTAGCAATATTTAAGTTTACTTCCACAGGGTTAGGATAGTATTCTAATCCATTAAATAAAGGATTATTAACATCAAGAACTCTATGAACAGTAATAGGAAGTTTTTCACTTTCACACATACCCGGTGGGGTCTGTGTTACATAGTAAGTCTCCTGATCTTTTAAAATAACTTGCGAAGGATCATTTACTTCATTAAATATGAGCCCATCAGTACTGGTATACCATCTTAAATTATACCCTTGAACTACTAAATCAAAAATAGAGTCACCTTGACCAAAAGATTGATTGGTAGCACCGGTAGGCATATCAGCTGTTTCTTTAACACTTACAGTAATAGCTAATCGAGTTTCGCTCTCACAAGCATCTACTGTTTGAGAAACATAATATGTAGCACCATCCTCAATTTCTTGATTAAGAGCTAAAGGAGTAGCTATAGTTTCAGATTCATACCAAGTAATATCACTACCTGTTACTTGTATGTCACCCAACGTAGCTCCTGAACAGAAATCTTGATTTACCGCAGTAGTAGAAGGAGGCGCGGTTGGCTGATCGTTTACAGTAACTACCACTTCTTCTCTATCACTTTCACAGAGTACAGTAGCGCCTATAACGGTTACTTTATAATCATGTACCTCTCCAAATGAACTATTAGAAGTGCAAGCATCTATAGGTAAAGAAGAATAATTATCAAAAACACGCATAACTGTTGTATTACCAATAGCACTTTGGGGAATAGATATTGAACCGATAGTAGGGTTTGCACCACTAGGTGACTGATAGAGCAATTCTGTCGTATCGTCAAAACTTCCATCTTTATTAAAATCAATCCAAATCTTCACTCGCTGACTACTGAAATTATGAGTTATATTAAAATTATAAGTTTGACCAGATATCAGAGTAGCCGTCAAATTAGAATCTCCAGTATAATCTGCATAACCACCAGAAGTACAACCTGTCCCTATATGTGATATTAAATCATTACCTGAGGAATTCTGAAGAATAAAATCATCAATATCATCCCCTACACCACAATCACTCCCAAAACCACTTGGAGAGCAATAACTTGGCAAAGGCCCCGAATCTCCACTACTTTCACTTAAAAATACTTCTGCAACCCAAAAACTAGTCGTACTTGATACGGATGGAGAGAAGTTTTCACCTACACTAATAGGGTTTGGAGCTGTCTGAGAACTAAACCAATAAATTTCGCTTCCAGATCCAGACGATGTAGCACTTAAATCTACTTGTCCTCCAGGAGCACAAATTATTTGATCTTCCGACCCACTTACTGAAAGCTGAGTACAATCAAATTCTACTGCTGTTACAGCTACAGCATCTGTTTCACAACCTAGAATTGTCTGAGTTACATAATACGTGGTACCATCGACTAATGTTTCGGTGGTAGGGTCTGTAATCTCATTTGTTAAGGCAGCGTCGCTATACCAGGTATATTCCGTTGCATGCACATTTGTATTTACGCTTATATCAGATAAAACGCCTCCGGCAACAAAATCATAGGATGATACAACATCTACTAATGGAGCATTAGCACAATCGAACCCAAAAATATCTAAGGTATAATTTGTTGCGCCATTATCAGAAGAAATTACAATATAAATAGTTTCTCCTGCTGTCATATAATAGTCCGATATATTAATATTGAAAGGTGTATCTTCATTAGTTCCGCCTTCAATACAACTAGTACCAATATCTCCACAACTTGAATAAATAAACATCCCTGTATTTGGGTTTGTTATATTGCTTAATTCAATCTGAAGAATATCGTCATTTGTAGGATCTGCTGTATATTCATAAATTACTTCATTACCATCAAGATAACCCTCACCAGGACAATCTGAACCTGGATCACCTTGGAAATTATTTCCGTAAAGCGAAGTAGAGTCATTAGTATTATAGTCTAAGTCTGTATAATCTACTAAAACATCTCCACTTTGATTAACTGTTGCTACAACTTCCGTACGCGGAGTTGATTCACAAGTATACTCCCCTTCTATTACATTCCAATTATAAAAATAATAATAATAGTAATCATATGTAGTGAATGTACTAAAAGAAGCTGTTAACTCCCCTACATTACCAAGTTGGTAAGGATAATTCACATAACTATTTCCAAAATCATACTCATATTTTAAATCAGGGTTATCAGCTGCTGCTAATCTGTAAGTTCCTGCACTTGGTATTTCAAAGTTTAGATTTAAAGTAACCGGTATAGGAGAACTGTCGCTACCACCACTTGGCATTGTGAAATCTGCAGTATTGATAACGGCCCCAGAATCATTTAAAAGTTCAACAGTCAGATTACCACCAGCATCACTTGTAGAAAAAACCTCTACACTTGAAAGTACAAATTTCTTGTCTGCAGTAAACTCTATACCATAATTGTTACTTGAACTTCCAAAACCATAAGTCCAGTCATTTAAGCCATTAGCTTGACTCAAATTATAATTCTGATAAAAAACCTCTGTTACCCAATAAGATGTAGTATTTGTTAGAACAGGTGTATCAAAAGTATTACCCACACCTACTAAATTACCGTCCGTGGCCGCATCATACCAGTATATATCACTCCCTGTACCACTCGCTGTTGCCGTTAAGGTCATCTCTCCTTTACAAGAAACACTATCGCCTGTCGAATTTGTAATCGCTAATGAAGTACAATCAATCTCGCTAACTGTAATAGCCACAGGAGCACTCTCACAACCTTCATAAGACTGTGTTACGTAATAAGTAACACCATCAACCAAAGGATCAGTCGTATTAACAACTGTAGTAGCAGCAGCATCAGAATAGTAATTCAATGTAGCTCCAGGTCGATTAGTATCAACAACTAAATCTCCAATTTCGTCTCCCGTTACAAAATCTTGTGGCGAATCTGCATCCGGAGCCGCTAAGTTGGAACATGAAAATGGAATAATATCTAAGGTGTAATCATAGGTTGGTATTAACCAACTAGAAACCACAATATAATATTCTTCACCTGCAGTCATTTGGAAATCTCTAATACCAAAATCATCATCACTTGGTCCAGCTACAGCTCCTGCCAAACAAGTCACCCCCACATCTGCACAACTTCCATATACAAAAACAGCAGCATAAAAGTCATTTAAATTTGACATTAATATATCTACCACCTCTGTATCTGTAGCGGTATATTGATATACTACATTATTACCATTTAAGTAATTTTCTGTAGTACCACAACTTGTACCCGGTGCTCCAGAGAATGGGTCTCCATAATTTGCTGTATCATCACTTGTATTATAAGGCAATGTACTTATTGCCACATCACCTGTTGTAGAAACGGTAGCTTGGACCTCAACTCTTGAAGACTCACATAAAACTCCTCCACCTACTGCACCTTGAGTAGCTGTTACTTCTGCAGCAGTTAAAGCTCTATTGTACCATCTAAATTCATCCATCAAACCATCTAAACCTGTACTAGAAGAGTACCCTCCAACTTTAAAACCAGTCCCTGTAACATTCGGAGTAGAAGGTATTGTTTGCTGATCAGTTTGAACCCCGTCAACATAAGCGGTGTACGTTCCTGCTGAAGCATCATAAACAACGTGCATCATATGCGGATTAGAATCAGCACCACCTGTCATCTCTAAATCAACAAGACCACCATCTCTAATTAACCAGTTGTCAGTACCAGCAACTCCATTTGTAAAGCAACGGAAACTACTTGCATCAATATCACCAAATATATAAGACAAAGCTGTATTGCTATCTGGCACACCACTAGTCCAAAACGCAATAGTGAAGTCTCCATCAATCGTTGTATTCCAACCAGTATCAACATAGTTTGACGCAGAAGACCCCGCTGAACCTTGTAAAGCAGTACCAGAAAGACCAGCACCCCCTACATTTAATCCAATTAAAGTTGCAGGATTAGAACCTACTGGGTTTAAAGCGTGATTAGTAATTGTACTACCATTATCAAATTTATAATGAATTAACTCAGGAGTATTACCTCCACCTGATCCACCTTGAAGGACTTCAGAAGCCCAGTAAGATGTAGTAGAAGTCAACTCAGGAGTAGTAAATGTACTTCCTATCCCTACTAAATTTCCACCAGAAGGAGCGTCGTACCAATAAACTTCATCACCATTACCCGAAGGCGTGACCTCTAATGTAGCACTACCCTTACAAACAATATCTCCATCTACAGGGTTTGTAACACCTAAATTAGCAAAAGAACAATCAATCGTAGTTTCAAAAGAAATAGGACCAACCCAACCACTAGTACCGGTAACACCGCAATCTGCTTGAATATACAACTCATAATCAGTATCCGGAGTTAAATTATTAATGGTAGCAGGGTTTGTAGTCACATTTACCGTCGTTCCAGTTCCTTGCGCAAAGCCTGGCGCACCATATTCTATAGTCCAAGAAGAAGGCGGCATAGGATTTACATCTGTCCAACTCACTTCAACTGTGGTTGAGGTCTCACTACCCACTTGAACATTTTGAACATCAGAACAAGCTGGAGCTGACTGATAATTCACAGTAATTGTCCAAGTACCATTATCAACCTTATTATAAAAAGTATTACAACCATCATTAGGAGCAGTATCACCAAAAGTTCTCCAAGCTCTCATTTCAAAAATAAGATCAGCTCCTGCTAAATAATACCCATTAGCGATATTTAAATTTCTGTTATAAGAAATAGTACCAGAACCAAAACCTGAGCCTGCAGCTACAGAAGATTCTAACACACCATCATTTTGAAAATAAATTTGAGACATCTGATCGGATGTCCAACCATCATTTTGAGCAGTCATATCATATTGCACATCAATACTGGTAACTTCCCAAACCGAACCTCCAGTCGAAGGCAACGTAACAGTTAAAGGCGTAACCGGACCATTGCAAGATGAATCATACATGTCGAATGCAGTCGGGATATCCCCAGAATTATATGTCTGTGATACTGTCTGAGCGTTAGAAACACCCATCCAGCAACAAACTGCAATTAAAAATAGATAAACAGAGTAATTTTTCATCATACCATATTTAAGTTTTAGAATAGTTTAATAATATGTTCATTAATCTTCAAATGTAACTTTTTTATAGAAACTTAACAAATATTTTAATTTATAATTTAATAACATAAAACAATATTCCTTATCAAATTGTAATTATTATAACATCTTCATCAAAAAATTATTTTATAAATAAGAATTGAATTTAAATCGATATTTCACGTTTTATATTAATATTAATTCTAATATTAAAAACTCGTTAAAACAAAATTTAATACAATAGATTTTTCATAAGTTTGTGATCAAATTAATTCAGGGAAAGATTTGACTGATTGCAACCCTTAAAAATGCTAAAGCAGAAATTATTCTACTTTACTTAGCTCAATCAGCTTAGCTTTTTCTTAAAAATTTAAAAATGCCATACTTATTTACTTCAGAGAGTGTTTCAGAAGGACACCCCGATAAAATTGCAGATCAAATTAGTGATACCTTATTAGATAATTTTTTAGCTTTTGATAAAGAGTCTAAAGTAGCTTGTGAAACTTTAGTAACTACCGGTCAAGTTGTACTGGCGGGAGAAGTCAGATCTAACACATATTTAGATGTTCAACAAATTGCGCGTGATGTGATTAATGATATTGGCTACACTAAAGGAATTTACCAATTTAGCGGTGATTCTTGTGGGGTGATTTCATTAATTCACGAACAATCACCCGATATTAATCAAGGAGTTGATCGAAAAGAAAAGAAAGAGCAAGGAGCAGGAGACCAAGGAATGATGTTTGGCTATGCAACAAAGGAAACCGAAAATTACATGCCGCTTGCTTTAGATATTTCTCACCGCATGTTAATTGAACTTGCAAAACTGCGCCGAAAAGGAAAAGAAATTAATTATCTCCGTCCAGATTCTAAAAGCCAAGTAACTATTGAATATAGCGATGATAACACGCCGCAACGAATTGTAGCAATTGTACTTTCTACGCAGCATGACGATTTCGATAAGGATGATGAAAAAATGCTGAAAAAAATTAAAGAGGATATTATTTCAATTCTTATCCCACTGGTAAAAAAGCAATTACCTAAATATGTCCAAGAATTATTTAATGATGATATTATCTATCATATTAATCCTACCGGAAAATTTGTAATCGGAGGTCCTCATGGCGACGCCGGTTTAACCGGAAGAAAAATTATTGTAGATACTTACGGCGGAAAAGGTGCTCACGGCGGTGGAGCTTTCTCAGGAAAAGACCCAAGTAAAGTTGACCGCTCTGCAGCTTACGCTTCTAGACATATTGCAAAAAATTTAGTTGCGGCCGGTGTAGCCGACGAGATTTTAGTTCAAGTTTCTTATGCTATTGGTGTTGCTGAACCAACTTCGATTGCTGTTGACACCTATAATTCTTCTAATGTAGAAATGAGTAATGGAGAAATTGCCGAGAAAGTAAAAGAAATTTTTGATATGCGACCTGCTGCAATTGAAGAGCGTTTAAAATTAAGAAATCCTATTTATCGAGAAACTGCTGCCTACGGACATATGGGAAAAACCCCGCGAACGGTAACTAAAATATTCGAGAGTCCTTATTCAGGAAAAATCACCAAAGAAGTTGAATTATTCACTTGGGAAAAATTGGATTACGTAGATAAAATTAAAGAAGCCTTTAATTTATAATAATCTTAAAAATTATATCTAAAATCCTTAACTTAATTGTTAAGGATTTTTTTGCTTAAAATTTAGTGATTTTTCCTTTTTTCCTTCCCGAAAAAATTCCGTAATTGCGCCGCTTTAAAATTAAGCTGCTATGAACGAATTACTTGGATTTGGGCTACTTGCATTCACCTCTTTCTTCACATTGATAAATCCGTTAGGAACAATGCCCATTTTTATGACAATGACCAAAGATCTAAATACTAATGATCGTACGCATACCGCAAAAAAAGCAAGTATTGTCGCGTGTATAACGATTATTGCATTTGCGTTTTCAGGTCAGCTGTTATTTAATTTTTTTGGCATTTCAGTAGACAGTTTTCGTGTAGTTGGTGGTGTTATTTTCTTTCTTATGGGAATGGATATGCTTCAGGCAAGATTAGCAAGTATAAAAGTACAAGAAGATAAAGTTCGCACGTATATAAATGACATTTCCATAACGCCGTTAGCCATTCCTATGATTTGCGGTCCGGGAGCATTAACCAATGCAATTGTATTAATGCAAGATGCAGAAAGTGTAGAAAAAAAAGCAGTTTTAATTGGTACTATTTTTATAGTAATGTTTCTCACTTATATAATTCTTTACAGTTCTTCAAGAATTATAAAATTATTAGGTGAAACTGGTAATAACGTAATGATGCGCTTAATGGGACTAATTGTAATGGTAATTGCCGTTGAATTCTTTTTTAGTGGATTAAAACCTATTTTACAAGATATTTTTCCCGTAGTAACATAACGGATAAAAAGTTAAAAGGTAGGGTTTTTTTAAAGTTAATTGTTATAATATTGAGAATCTATTTATATTCTCGCACTAACAT
The DNA here is from genome assembly GCF_042433895.1 of Mesonia maritima. Classification (NCBI taxonomy): domain Bacteria; kingdom Pseudomonadati; phylum Bacteroidota; class Flavobacteriia; order Flavobacteriales; family Flavobacteriaceae; genus Mesonia; species Mesonia maritima. The sequence goes on from NZ_JBHLUA010000021.1 coordinate 20,031, forward strand.
TCCAATAACTTAAAAAACTCTATTATGAAATCAATTACAAAACTATCGTTGTTTCTAATTTTTAGCCTTTTTCTCTTTTCTTGTGAAAGTGACCCATTTGAAGATCAAATTAATGAACAGCAAAATGAACCCGAAAATCCAACGAATCCAGCAGATAAGGAATTTGAAAAAAACTTTGGAATTGAAGTCAATAGAGATTTTTTAGGTAAAATTATCAACAAAAATAAAAATCCGCTTTCGGGAGTAGAAATAAAAATTGGCGACAAAACTACCCAAACAAATGCTGAAGGTATTTTTATAATTAAAAACGCTACTGTTTTTGAAGAATTCGCTTACATAAAAGCTTCAAAAATTGGATTTATAAAAGGTTCACGAAGTATAATTCCAACTTCTGGAACAAACAAGGTTGAAATTATGTTACTTGAAGAAAATGTAATTCAAACTATTTCTTCTGGTAATGAAGCAACTATAAGCTTACCAAATAACGCTTCAGTAAAACTACCTGGAGATTATATTGATGAAAATAAAAACGCTTATACTGGAGATGTCCAAGTAATTATGCATCATTTAGACCCAAGCAATGATAATATGAACTTGCAAATGCCTGGCATGCTTTATGCTGCAGATGAAAATAATGAAGAGCAAATCCTCGAATCTTACGGAATGTTAGCTATTGAATTACGAGGTGACGAAGGGCAAGATTTAAATTTAGCTGAAGGAACAACGGCAGAAATTACTATCCCACTTGCTTCAGAATTATTGCAAAGCGCACCAAATTCTATCCCGCTGTGGTATTTCGATGAAACAACCGGCTATTGGAAAGAAGAAGGACAAGCCACTTTACAAGGAAACAGTTATGTTGGTGAAGTAGCTCACTTTTCATTTTGGAATTGTGATGTAAACTTCCCTTCTGTTAATATCTGTATTAACTTAGTCGATAATAATGGAAATCCTATTGCTAATGCATCTGTAAACTTAACGCATAATAATTCATCATATCCTTACCCTACAAGTTCAGGGGCTACCGACGCAAATGGAAATGTATGTGGGTTAATTCCCTCAAACGAAACTTTAACGTTAGAGGTATATAAATATGATATGTGCATTACTAAAGCTTTGTATATCGGAACAATAGGTCCATACAATAGTGATTCTAATGAAACAGTTGTTATTAATACAAGTAATAACCCATCAATCATAAATCAAACGATTAGCGGTACGATAAAAGATTGTAATGGGAATCTCGTCACCAATGGATTCGTAAAACTGAATTATAGGAATCATAGTTATTATGACTTAGTTAATAATGGGTCTTATCAAATTAATATGCTTAGTTGTTCAGTAAATCAAAATTTCTCTATTGAAGGTTTTGATTATACTTCCTCACAAATCACAGGAGAAATTAATTATACATTTACTCCCCCTCTTACAAGTTTGGGAACACTTACAACTTGCAACTCAAATCAAGAATTTATTCAATATGACATTGATAGTGGAGCAGAATCATTTTTCGCCCTTACTGATATAGATGCTACTTTCGATACTTTCAATCAAGCTTTCAATGGTCCTTTTATAGGTATGTCAGCTTGCCATTCTCAAAATTGCTTCTATTTAATAGGGGTTCTTAATTCAACTCAATATACCGGAACTTATGATAATTATGACTTGAATACGCCAGGCGATACTGGATTTAGTTTTACTCAGGAATGGGCTTACAAAGTAGATCTTTCAAGTACAAATATTACTTTTAACCTAAGTAAACTTGGGAACGTTGGCGACTATATAGATATAAATTTCTCAGGAACTTACAATGATCCACAAGGAAACCCACACACCATCACTGGCGTAATTCACGTCCTAAGAGATCAATAAAATTTAATTGAATTCAGAAAAAATCCTCGCCTTTTGCGAGGATTTTATTTTTTATACAACTTTAACTGAATACGTTTACGCGGAATATCTACCGACAAAACCTCTACTATAATTTGCTGTTGAAGATGAATATGTGCATTTACATCACTTACAAATTCATCGGCTAAATTAGAAACATGAATCAATCCACTTTCTTTAATTCCGATATCTACAAAACAACCGAAATTGGTAATGTTATTTACAATGCCAGGTAATAATTGACCTTCATGTAAATCTTCAATCGTTCTAATATTTTGGTTGAAGGTGAAAACTTTCGTTTCTTCACGAATATCGAGACCGGGTTTTTCCAATTCCGTAATAATATCTTTTAAAGTGGGGAAGCCAATTATTGAAGTACAGTATTTTTGAAGGTCTATTTTTTGAAGCAAGATTTTATTACCGATTAATTCCGATATTGTTTTCTTTTCATCCCTTGCAATCTTTTCAACAACCAAATATTGCTCGGGATGAACTGCCGAATCGTCTAAGGGATTTTCAGCATTTTTTATCCGTAAAAAACCCGCACTTTGCTGAAATGCTTTTCCCCCTAACCGAGTAACTTTTTTAATTTCATTTCTATTTTTAAAAGCTCCGTTTTTTTTACGATAATCTAAAATATTTTCAGCCAGCTTCTCTCCTATTCCAGAAACATAACTCAATAACGATTTACTCGCTGTGTTTATATTTACACCAACCGCATTTACACAACTTTCTACAACACGATCTAATTCATTTTTCAATTTTGTTTGATCTACATCGTGCTGATATTGACCGACTCCGATTGATTTTGCATCAATTTTCACCAATTCTGCCAACGGATCTTGCAAACGCCGACCAATTGAAACCGAACCACGAACTGTTGCATCATAATTCGGAAATTCTTCTCGCGCTATCGACGAAGCCGAATAAATAGAAGCACCGGCTTCACTCACTACAAAAACCTGTAAATCATTTTTAAAACGAATTCTTCTAATTAATTTTTCTGTTTCCCGTGATGCCGTTCCATTTCCAATAGCAATAGCATCAATTTTATAAGCTTCAGTGAGTGTACTTATTTTTTTAATCGCTCCTTTTTGATCGTTCTTTGGCGCATGCGGATAAATAGTTTCGTTATGAAGCAATTCGCCCTTTTCATTTAAACAAACTATTTTACAACCTGTTCTAAAACCAGGATCAATTGCTAATACACGTTTTTCTCCTAATGGTGAACCCAGCAACAATTGCTTCAAATTTTTAGCAAAAACCGAAATCGCAGCATCATCGGCTTTTTCTTTTGCATTTTGCAAAGCTTCTTTACTTAAGGAAGGTAACAATAGACGCTTATATGAATCTTTTATCGCAAGCTGAATTTCTTCCGAAGTTTCACTATTATTTTTTATAATTTTTTGGGCAATTTTTTCCAGAATTCGCTCCTCATCTAATAAAATTTTAACTTTAATAAAACCTTCATTTTCGGCACGCTGAATCGCTAAAAAACGATGCGAAGGTATTTTCGATAAACTTTCTTCCCATTTAAAATAATCTTGAAATTTTTGTGCTTTTTCTTCTCTTTTTTTTGTTTTAACCACCTTGGTTTTCAATACAGCGAATCGTTCAAGCTGAAAACGAATATAATTTCGAATATCAATACGTTCGGCAATCCATTCCGCGATAATATGGCGCGCCCCTTCTAAGGCTTCTTCCATAGAATTTATGCTTTTTGAAATATAACGTTTCGCTACGGAATTTAATTCAACTGCATTTTGTGCCATGATAATTTTCGCAAGCGGTTCTAAACCTTGCTCTCGCGCTGAATCGGCTTTTGTTTTACGCTTTTTCTTAAAGGGCAAATACAAATCTTCCAAAACCGTTAATTCCTGAGTATTCTGAATACTTTTAGCTAAATCTTCAGTGAGAACTTCTTGTTCTTTTAAGCTTTTTAAAATGCTTTCTTTCCGCTTTTCTAAGGCTTCAAAATTGGTTTTCGCTTTAATAATTTGTTCAAGTTGTACTTCATCTAAATTTCCGGTACGTTCTTTTCGATAACGCGCCATAAAAGGAATGGTACAATCTTCAGAAATTAATTGAAGGGTGTTTTGAATAGATTTTTGGGCCAAGCCAGTTTGGGCCTGTATAAAAGAAATATTTTGCATTCCGCTAAGATAAAAATTATGAGGTTTAGGTTTCTGCGTAAGCTTAATAATTTTTAATTGAGAATAAATCATTTCAATTATCTTTGCTCCATTATGAGCCAGCTAATACAAATTTCTATTTTACCCGAGCAAAAAGAAGATCACGCTTTTATTTTAAAATGCGGACTGCAAAAAGCGAAGTTGAAATCTTCAGAAATTAAGGATTGGCGTATTAGAAAACGCTCTATTGATGCCCGCCAAAAACAAATAAAACTCAACCTACAATTAGAGTTTTGGCTGCAAGGAGAAAATAAGAAAGAAATTCCGCCATTTATTCCAAAAAATGTTCATTCAGCAGAAAAAATCGCGATTATTGGTGCTGGTCCCGCAGGCTTGTATGCCGCATTAAGAGCTATTGAAGCCGGACTAAAACCCGTTATTTTTGAACGCGGAAAAGATGTGCGTTCTCGCCGTAGAGATTTGGCAAAAATAAATAAAGAACACGTTGTAAATCCAGAATCTAATTATTGTTTTGGTGAAGGTGGCGCGGGTACGTATAGCGATGGCAAACTATACACCCGTTCAAAAAAACGCGGAAATGTGCTAAAAGCAATTGAATGGTTTGTTCATTTTGGTGCAGATCCAGATATTTTAGTAGATGCGCATCCACATATTGGAACTAATAAACTTCCGAAAATTATCACCTCCATGCGTGAAGCTATCATTGAATTTGGTGGCGAGGTTCATTTTAATAGTAAACTTACAGATTTAAAGCTAGAAAATCAACAAATAAAATCGATTAAAATCAACGATAAAGATTGGTTCAATTTTACCGATGTGGTTTTGGCTACAGGACATTCTGCTCGTGATATATTTTATCTTTTACATCATAAAAAAATTAAGATTGAAGCAAAACCTTTTGCCTTAGGAGTAAGAGTTGAACATCAGCAAGAATTAATAAATTCTATTCAATATCACGGTGATGATAATAACCCTTATTTACCACCTGCTTCTTACAGTTTGGTAGAACAAGTGGAAGGTTTGGGTGTGTATTCGTTTTGCATGTGTCCTGGCGGAATTATTGCGCCGTGCGCTACCAATCAAGAAGAAGTGGTTACAAACGGCTGGAGTCCCAGCAAACGAAATAATCCTTATGCTAACTCGGGTATTGTGGTGAGCATTTCCCCAGAAGATTTACCTAATTACAAAAAGGATAATCCTTTTGTTTGTTTAGAATTTCAACAAGAGGTGGAACAAGCTTGTTGGGAAGCTGCAGGAAAAACCCAACAAGTCCCCGCTCAACGAATGATAGATTTTGTAGAAGGAAAAGTATCTAAAGATTTTCCGAAAACTTCTTATCAACCGGGAATTGTTTCGGTAGATCTCAATCAAATTTTACCCGAATTAATTTCACGTCGTTTGGAAAAAGCTTTTGTGGCTTTTGGTAAAAAAATGAAAGGCTATTATACTAATGAAGCTGTACTTCACGCCCCAGAAAGTAGAACTTCATCGCCTATTCTCATTCCTAGAAATACAGAAACTTTAGAACATATCGAAATTAAAGGTTTATATCCGTGCGGAGAAGGCGCAGGGTATGCCGGCGGAATTATTTCAGCGGCAATAGACGGAATTAATTGTGTAGATAAAATTGTAGAAAAAATAGCTTCGTCTTCACAAAATCCTTCTTAATTTCCCTAAAATACTCCTAAGATTTTCTTCATTCACTAAAAACAAGCAACAAAGAATTTATATCTCCACACCTCATTTCTTCGGAATTATTTAACACTTCACTGCTGTTTTAATTTTTACTTTTAAATTGAATTTTAAAACCTAGCGCATGTCTTTATTCGGAAAAATAAAAAACACCATCGATTTACTAAAAGGAGTCGATTTAGATCAATTGGCAAAAATCAATGAAAAAATTGACCTTAAAAAGACGATGGATACGTTAGGGAAATTAGACGATCGTCAGTTAAAAGGAATGATGAAAATGCTGAATCACCAAGGCAAAAAAGGCCAGCATAAATTACCACCAATCGATGGCGATTTCTATAACTTAGATTTAAAATTAACTGAAGAACAGCGCGAACTCCAAATGAAAGTGCGCAATTTTATGGAAGATGAAGTTCGTCCGCTGGTAAACGATTGTTGGAACAAAGCAAAATTCCCTTTCGAAATTATTCCGAAATTCGCTGAACTCAATATAACCGGCGTTCCTTATGAAGGCTACGGTTGCCCAAATCTTCCGTTTTTAATGGAAGGAATTATAGCCCAAGAAATTGCTCGCGTAGATGTTTCAATTTCAACATTTTTTGGCGTTCATAGCGGTTTGGCAATGGGTTCTATTTACCTCTGCGGAAGCGAGGAACAAAAGCAGGAATGGCTTCCGAAGATGCAAAAATTAGAAAAAATCGGAGCTTTTGGTTTAACCGAACCCAATGTGGGTTCTGCCGTTTCTCAAGGAATGGAAACCACTTGTAAATTCGACGGCGAAAATTGGATTCTTAACGGACAGAAAAAATGGATTGGAAACGCCACTTTTGCTGATGTGATCGTCATTTGGGCAAAAGATGAAGATAGTGGTCACGTAAAAGGTTTTTTAGTTCGGAAAGAAAATCCGGGCTTTAAAGCTGAAAAAATGGAAGATAAAATGGCGTTGCGAATCGTGCAAAATGCGATTATCACCTTAACCGATTGCAAAGTTCCGGAAAGTGATCGTTTGCAAAACGCAAATTCATTTAAAGATACCGCAAAAGTTTTAAAAATGACGCGTGCTGGCGTTGCTTGGCAAGCGGTTGGTTGCGCAAGAGGAGCTTACGAAAGTGCTTTAAAATATACCAAAAAAAGAGAACAATTTGGCAAACCAATTGCTTCCTATCAATTAGTACAAAATCATTTAGTTGAAATGGTTTCTAACTTAACCGCGATGCAAACCATGGTTTTTAGACTTTCAGAAATGCAAGATAACGGCATTTTAACCGATGAACATGCTTCATTAGCAAAAGTTTTTTGTAGTATGCGAACTCGTGATATCGTAAGTAGAGCGCGAGAAGTTATGGGTGGTAACGGAATTTTACTGGAACATGACGTAGCGCGTTTTGTAGCCGATGCGGAAGCGATTTACAGTTACGAAGGAACAAAAGAAATAAATTCACTCATCGTAGGAAGAGCAATTACAGGCTACAGCGCCTTTGTAAGTTAAAAGATAATGCAGAAAAAAATAGTAATTATAAGTCCGGGGCGAGATTGTACGCCTTGGATTAACGCTTTAAAAAAAGAAGAACCTAACTTAACCGTAGAAGTTTATCCTGAAGACACCAATCGAGCGGAAACTGATTTTATTCTTACGTGGAATCCACCGAAGAATGTTTTTGAAAACTATCCGAATGTAAAAGTAATTGCATCCATGGGAGCTGGAATTCGGCATATTTTAAAAGAAAACAAAACTCCAGAACAGGCTGAAATTACTAAAATGGACGATCCTTTGTTGAAAGAAGATATGAGCTATTTTGTATTGACAATAGCTTTAAATTTTCTGCGGAATATTCCACTTTATTTTCAGCAACAAAATGATGAAATTTGGGAAAGAAAAGCTTACAAAAGACCCGAAGATATTAGTGTAGGAATTATGGGTTTTGGCAATATTGGCATAAAAGTAGGCGAATTATTAGTAAAAAATAAGTTTAAGGTTCGCGGTTGGTCAAAATCAAAAAAATCACATCAGCATATTGAGACATTTGCCGGCGATAAAGAGTTAAATGAATTTTTAAAAGAAAGCAATATTTTGGTTTGTTTACTTCCGTTAACCAATGAAACCGAAGAAATTCTTTCCAAAAAAATATTTCAGCAATTACCTAAAGGAGCTTATTTAATAAACGTAGGTCGCGGACCGCATTTAGTTGAGGAAGATTTAAAAAATGCGTTGGAAAGAGAGCAACTTTCAGGCGCGGCGCTGGATGTTTTTCAAGAAGAACCTTTACCAAAAGAGCATTGGTTTTGGAATCATAAAAAAATTCAGCTTACGCCTCATACGGCAAGTGTAACAGATCCTGAATCGATTAGCAGCCAAGTGATTGAAAACTTAAATCGATTAAAAAAAGGAAAAAAATTATTGCATACCGTTTCTTTAGAAAAAGGGTATTAAGTTTCACATAAAAGTTTATTTTTACTTGCAAAGCCATTAAAAGGCTCTATTAAAAAATGTATTTATACATCACTTTTGCTGTTATAGCGGTTGGAATTTTCTTATTCGTAAAAGATTATTTTACGATCGATACTACTTCCATTTTAATTATGTCGCTGTTTATTGTTTCTGGCGTTTTAAATCCTGAGGAAGGTTTTGCCGGCTTTAATCATCCAGCAACCATTACGTTGGGTTGTATGTTTGTGATTAGCGCTGCGATTTTTAAAACGGGATTAATCGACGGTTTAAGTAGCAAAATTATTAGGATTGCGAAAATAAATTACGTTTTTGCGCTCATGGTTTTTTGTTTTACCGCTGCACTTTTTTCAGCATTTATAAACGATACGGCGGTGGTCGCGATATTAATTCCGATGGCTTTGGTGGTTTGTCGAGAAACCGATATTCCGCCTTCACGCTTACTTATTCCTATTTCATTTTCGGCTTTATTTGGCGGAACCTGTACGTTAATTGGAACTTCTACAAATATTTTGGTAAGTAGTTACGCTAAAAAAATTGGAGCGGAAGCTTTTGGAATGTTCGAATTTTCGCTAGCCGCACTTTGTATTTCGGTAATCGGGTTGACTTATATTTTTATTGTTGCTCCTATTTTACTTCCGAAGCGACACGGAAAAGAACATTTTCTGAAAAAGGAAGCGGAAGATTATATGGCGGAAATTGAAATTTTACCTGACAACCCAGATATTGATAAACCGCTTACAAAAAGTAAGTTAATACAAGATTTTCAAGCTCAAATTTTAACCATTAAACGTAGACATTGGCGTGTTTATGAAATTAATGAAGAAACCGTTTTACGTGAAAATGATGTAATTAAAATCTTGATCGATCCGCGGAAACTTGCAAAATTAAAAGAACTAAAAACCTATTCTTTTACCGGGGCTGAGGCTTCTTTAGACGATCATAACGAGAAAAAAGTTTATGAGGTAATGATTCCGTACGGATCGTATTTAGCGGGAAGATCATTAAAGCAAATCAATTTTAGAAACACGTATTACTCATCGGTTTTAGCGATTCGACATCGAAAAGAAACCATTACTAAAAACGTGTCGAATGTATCTTTAAAAGAGGGCGATATGTTACTTTTATTCGCTTCAGAAAAAAGTTTACAAATGCTTACGTCAGAAAAACTGATTGTAACGTTATCTGAATATCAAGAGCGAAAATTAAATTTAAAGAAAGCAATTCCAGCTTTACTTATTTTAGTTGGTGTAATTCTTTCGGCCGCTTTAAATTTAACTTCTATTTTAATAAGCGCCTTGGTTGGAGCTTTGCTAATTGTAACCACTACCATTTTAAAACCAAAAGAAGCTTACGAAGCGATTGAATGGAAAGTGATTTTTATGGTTGCCGGCGTTTTATCGATGGGAAAAGCCCTTGAAAAAACCGGCGGTTCTGAGTTAATTTCAGACTTCATTTTTAATAGTATTGGCGGTTTAGACCCGAGAATAACTTTAAGTTTATTATTTTTATTTACCTTTTTATCGACAAATGTTTTATCGAGTAAAGCGGCAGCAGTTTTAATGACGCCAATTGTAATTAGCTTAGCTGAAGTTATGCAAGTTGACCCGAAACCGTTTTTAATTGCGGTAATGTTTGCCTGTTCGTTAACTTTTATGACACCGGTAAGTTACCCTACAAATACGATGGTTTATGCGCCGGGAAATTATAAATTTAATGATTATTTGAAGATTGGAACGCCATTGAATTTTATTGTTTGGATAGCTGCTTCGTTTATAATTCCAATATTTTTTCCGTTTTAATTATGAAAAAAGTAAAACTTCACAATCCGTTTAAACCGCAAGTAATTAACGAAAAAAAATTACGAGAACATCTCGCTCTAGAGCGTACAAAATTAGCGAACGAACGTACGCTTTTAGCTTATATTCGTGCTTCGCTTTATCTTCTTGTGGGAGGAATTGCGCTTTTGCAAATTAAAGAATACCCGCGTTTGCATTGGATTGGTTATTCTTCATTAGTAATTTGTGTTTTGTTTATGATTATTGGAATTTGGCGTTATATTTTACTGGAGCGAAAATTAAAAAACCTACTTTTACCCGATGAAAAAGAGTAGTTTTTTTTAAATGCTTCAACCCTTTGTTCATTACGGCTTTCATTTTTTTGCGATTGCAATTATTGCGTATTTTTATGATAAAAAGAACTGGAAAAAATATTGGTTAATTCTACTAGCGACAATGCTCATAGATGTAGATCATCTTTGGGCAACTCTTATTTTTGAACTTAACCGTTGCAGTATTAATTTTCATTTTCTTCATACCTATTACGCTTGGCTTATCTACGTATTCGGTGCAATTTTTATTCGGCATCGTATTGTAAAACTTATTTTTATCGGGTTGAGTTTTCATTTGCTTACGGATGCGCTTGATTGCCTTTGGAATAATTATGGCTAATAATTTTGTATCTTTCAATTATGAAAATATTATTTTTTACAATTTTTTGTTGGCTATTTATTAGTGAAACTCACGCGCAAGAAGTTGCTACTTCTCTAGTTGAAAAAATTCCATTTAATAAAGAACAATTTGTTGGAGTAGATAAATTCAACAATCAATATTCCATAAACAAGAATATTTTTTTTAAGCTTGATAAACAAACAAACAAGAACTATCAATTTTCTGATATTCAGCTTGGTAAAATATTTTCAGTAGATATTATTAATCCGTTGAAAATCACACTTTTTTACCGCGATATGAATACCGTGGTAATTTTGGATAATCGCTTAAATGAAATTAGAAGAATTAATTTTAATACCATTTCAGAATTTAGAAATGTAGGTTTTGCCACTACAGCAAACGACCGAAGTTTGTGGATTTTTAACCTAGATTTACAACAACTGGAATTATTCGATTATAATAGAAACGTAGTCTTATCTCATACGCAACCAATTTCGAATCAGATTTTGGGGCAACGGAGTAATTTCAATTTTTGTTGGTTATTAAATGAAAAAAAACTTCAATTTTATAATTCTTACGGAAGTTTAATTTCAGAATATAAAAATGATGGTATTCAAGCATTTATAGAAGACAATGGTTCAGTTATCATACTGAAAAATAACAAATTAAGCATTTTACCAAAAAATTCAACAGAATTTAAACCGCTTTCAATTTCTGAAAATGCCGTTAAAGATTTTTATTTGAATAATGAAAACCTGTACCTTTACAGCGGTGAATTTATTTATCATTACCAACTCACTCTGCCAAAATAAAACTTATGCATGTAGCCATCGCCGGAAATATTGGAGCCGGAAAAACAACGTTGACTAAATTACTGGCCAAACATTATAATTGGGAACCACAGTATGAAGATGTACTTGAAAATCCCTATTTAGAAGATTTTTACAATCAGATGGAGCGATGGTCTTTCAACCTGCAAATTTATTTTTTAAATAGCAGATTTCGGCAAATTTTAGAGATTAGAGAAAGCGGAAAATCGATAATTCAGGATAGAACAATTTATGAAGATGCTTATATTTTCGCTCCTAATTTACACGCGATGGGTTTAATGACAAATCGTGATTTTGAGAATTATAAGTCACTTTTCGATTTGATGGAAAGCGTTACCAAAGGACCTGATTTATTAATTTATTTACGAAGCAGTATTCCTAATTTGGTTTCTCAAATTCAAAAACGTGGCAGAGACTATGAAAATTCGATATCTATCGATTATTTAAGTCGCTTAAATGAGCGTTACGAAGCTTGGGTTCACGATTATAAAAAAGGCAACTTGTTGGTAATTGATGTAGATAACATTAATTTTGTCGAAGAAAAAGAAGATTTAGGAAATATCATTAATAAAATTGACGCCGAATTACACGGCTTATTTTAAGATAAAAGCTATGGAATCAACAAAACTGAAACGTCCAAAACATAAAGGATCTCCAAAATTATTTAACAACCCTATTCTTGAAAAATTAACGCACACGCATATTTCTTTACCGCTAATTATTTTTTCGGTAATTTCTGCAGCGCTTATTTACTACGGGATTATCGAAAAAGGATTTGAAGCTCCTGCAATGGTACTTTTATTTTTTGCCGGCTTATTTTTTTTTACGTTTATTGAATACGTAATGCACCGCTATTTGTATCATATTCCGGCGACTTCAGAACGCAAAAAGAAAATTTCTTACACAATGCACGGCGTTCATCACGATTACCCGAAAGATAAATCTAGATTGGCAATGCCACCACTTTTAAGCCTAATAATCGCTACCGTTTTATTCATTATTTATCGTGTATTTCTAGGCGATTATGTATTTGGATTTCTCGCAGGATTTTTAATTGGTTATGCAGCATATTTAGCAGTTCACTATTCTGTTCATGCTTTTAAAGTGCCTAATAATTTCATGAAGATTTTATGGCATCACCACAGCATTCACCATTACCGAGAACCCGACAGAGCATTTGGAGTTTCTTCGCCACTATGGGATCAAATTTTTAGAACCATGCCAAGAAAAGACCCAATGAAAGCTCGAAAAAAACAAGAAACAAATGTTTATATAGATCCTGAAAAAGCTTAATTTATTCTTCGGAAAAACATTAATAACTCTATACAGTTAAAGAAAATTTCATGCGTTTAACAAACAGTTATCTAATTCTTATTTTTTCATTTTTTCTGATATTTACAAGCTGTAATTCTTCAGATAAAAAATTACCAGAACCTACATTTGTTCATTCTCAAGAAGAATTTCAGAAAGAGATAAAAGCAGATAGTATGGCAACTTGGGTAAAAATGAAGAGTTTAGATGAAACTTCTGAAGAAGAAAATATTCGCACTTTAGGAATTGAACTTTATTTTTCTGAAAGTCAAGAAAATTTTGATTTTCAAATGGAATATTTTAAAAATCACGTTCACGATGAAATAAAAAATTTGGATGAATATGATTTTTTAGAGGTAAATTACTACAACAATGGAGAATTAACGGTTAAAGAAACAGAACAACTGTCAGTATTATTATAAAAAACCTCGTATTTCTACGAGGTTTTTTTGATATTCAAAAAAAAATTTATTTCTTATTAATATCTGAAAAACTAAGCTTCTTATTCTTTTCATCTACAGATTGCATTTTTAGTTCTTTTTCAACTTTTTTAATACCTATTTCATTTACCTTATCTTCATTGTGATTTCCAATAATCGGAGCAATTACCAATCCCACCAAACAAGTCAATTTAATTAGAATATTCATAGAAGGTCCAGAAGTATCTTTAAAAGGATCTCCTACAGTATCGCCGGTTACAGCAGCTTTATGTGCCTCACTTCCTTTATAAGTCATTTTTCCATCAATTTCTACACCGGCTTCGAACGATTTTTTCGCATTATCCCAAGCGCCACCCGCATTATTTTGAAAAATCGCCCACATTACACCAGAAACACAAACACCCGCCATATAACCTCCTAAAGGTTCTGCACCAAAAATTAAACCTACGATTATTGGAGAAATAATCGTGATTAATCCAGGCAAAATCATTTCACGTAAAGCAGCTTTTGTAGAAATATCTACACATTTTGCATATTCCGGTGTTGCGGTTCCTTCCATAATTCCGGGAATTTCTTTAAACTGTCGTCGAACTTCTTTTACCATTTCCATCGCAGCTTTCCCCACCGATTCCATCGCTAACGCGGAAAATATAACCGGAATCATTCCTCCTACAAATAAAGCAGCTAGTACATCAGCTTTAAAAATATTAATCCCATCAATTCCTGTAAAAGTTACATACGCTGCAAATAAAGCTAAAGCGGTTAAAGCGGCAGAAGCAATCGCAAAACCTTTCCCAACTGCTGCGGTCGTATTTCCTACGGAATCTAAAATATCGGTCCGTTCTCTTACTTCTTCGGGCATTTCGCTCATTTCTGCTACGCCACCCGCATTATCGGCAATTGGACCAAAAGCATCGATAGCTAATTGCATTGCCGTAGTTGCCATCATTGCTGATGCTGCTAACGCTACGCCATAAAATCCTGCTAATTCATACGAACCATAAATAGCTGCTGCAAATAATAAAACCGATAAAAAAGTAGATTTCATCCCAACAGCTAAACCCGCTATAATATTGGTTGCCGCTCCGGTTGAACTATTCTTTACAATATTAAGAACTGGTTTTTTTCCTAAACTTGTATAATGTGCGGTTACTACAGAAATTAACGCGCCAACTGCTAAGCCAATTACGGCTGCCCAAAACACATTTATGGAAGGAATTATTTTTGTTCCTTCACCAAAAAAGTTCATTTTAATATTTTCAGGAAGCATCCAGTCAATTAAAAACCAAGTAACTACTAACGTTAATAGAATTGCTACCCAATTTCCACGATCTAGTGCAGCTTGCACTTTGCTTTCTTTTGCTGAGTTATTAGAGATACTCACTAAGAAAGTTCCTAATATAGAAGCTAAAATTCCAACTCCTGCAATTACTAGCGGAAGTAAAATAGGTCCCATATTATTGAAATTATCTACAAATGGCGATTCTAACGACATATCTCGAATTACATAGTTACCAAGTACCATTGCCGCTAAAACGGTTGCTACATAGCTTCCAAATAAGTCAGCACCCATTCCGGCAACGTCTCCTACATTATCACCTACATTATCTGCAATGGTCGCTGGATTTCGTGGATCGTCCTCTGGAATTCCGGCTTCTACTTTCCCTACCAAATCTGCACCAACATCGGCAGCTTTCGTATAAATTCCACCACCTACTCTAGCGAATAAAGCAATTGATTCAGCACCAAGCGAAAACCCGGCTAAAGTTTCTAAAACTACCGTCATATCACTATAAAAAGTAGTGGAACCTGAAATAAATTGATTGATAAAAAAGAGAGATAATAAGCTTAATCCTAAAACTGCTAAACCTGCAACTCCTAGTCCCATAACGGTTCCGCCACTAAAAGAAACTTTTAAAGCTTTTGGTAAACTTGTTCTTGCCGCTTCTGCCGTTCTCGCGTTCGATTCCGTAGCAATTCGCATCCCGATATTTCCTGCTAAGGCTGAAAAAATTGCTCCAATAATAAATGCTGGAATAATCATCCAACTGGTGGTTTCTACGGCCAGTGAAATTCCGTATAAAGCAATAGATGCTAAAATTACAAATACTACAAGTAAACGATATTCAGCATTTAAAAAAGCTAAGGCTCCTTCTTTTATACTTTTTGAAATGGATTGCATTCGAGCGTTACCGGAAGGTTGCTTTTTCACCCAATTTGCTTTAATGATCATAAAGATAATTCCTACAACTGCTAAGATGATAGGAAGAAAAATAATATTTGATTCCATGTGCTAAGATGATTAATGTTTTGTTAAATCTAACGCATAAAAATCAAAATTCCATAAAAAAAGCAACACTTTTTAAAGGTGTTGCTTGTATATTAACAAATAAGTTAATAATAACTATTCGATACTTACTTCTTCTTTAGGGACATCACTATCTTTAAATCGCTTTACGCATTGATTTACGATATCTTTTGCTTCTGAAGCATCTCCCCAACCGCCAACATCTACTTTTTTCTCTTCAAGATCTTTATAAACTTGAAAGAAATGTTCGATTTCTTTAATTAAATGCGGGTTTAAACCTTTTAAATCGTCTACTTTATTAGCAATTGGATCGCTTACCGGTACACAAATTATTTTCTCATCTGGACCTTTCTCATCTGCCATATGAAAAACTCCAATAGGTTTTACCTCAATTACACATCCCGGAAAAGTAGGTTCCGTAACTAATACTAAAACATCTAACGGATCTCCGTCTAATGCTAAAGTTTCCGGTACAAATCCGTAATCTGCAGGATACATCATCGATGAAAAAATCATACGATCGTAACGTATTTTCTTCAGTTTAAAATCATACTCATATTTGTTCCGGCTTCCTTTCGGGATTTCAATTAAAACATCAAATGTCATTTCTCTAAATTACGTTAGTATTTAATTCTAAAAATTCAAGGGTGCAAATTTAAGAAATGTAAAGGGTTAAACCCTACTTTTTTAGAAATAAAATCCGAAAGCTCCGGTAACTCCAAATGATCGTGCATCTGGATTATCAAAATAATTTCCGCGGAAATGAAAATCGATTCTGAAAACTTTAAAAATATTACCAACACCAACGCTCCAAGACCAATATGGCTCGCGGCTTGGCGCCATTAAAACAGGATTAGAAGTTGAAGCATTTAACAACTGACTTTCTTCTGAAATATCACCAACTACACCACGAATTGCCACTATTTCACGTAAGTTTAAGTCTCTCAATCCTGGAATTCGAGAGAAAAATCTTCCATTAAAATTGTGTTCCAGATGCAAACTTGTGTAAGAATCGGTTACAAATTCGTAGAAATTAAGCAATGGAAAAGTTCCGAAAATAGAAAATAACGTTTGATTTCCCGGTACAACATTTAATAAACCTAATGGAACGGCTCCAAATGTTTTCCCGGCCTCAAAAGTGGAAGTAAGTACACCTAAACCGCCAACTTGCCAAGGTTGTCTATAGAAAAACTGAATTCGTTCATATTCAAAATCGCTATTAATAACATCTTTTAAGCCTACGGAATAGTTTAAAAATAATTGTGCAAAATCGCCATCATTTATGACAATTCTATCAACGCCATAACCGGTAGTTTTTCTTCCGGGCGAAAAACTAAGAATTGTAGATATTTCAGTTTGCTTTATTTGTGAAGCTGTTTTTGTACGTGCTTCATTGGTATAATAGGCTAAACTAAATTGATTAGAAGCCGCTTCTAAAGTTCGATAAGAACCGCCGACTCGTATATTAAAATTTTTAAAAGGTTCAAGTTCTAGGGCAAAAGTTGATAAATTTATGTTGGTTAAACTGGTATTTGAACCTACGGTAACCAAAGCTGAAGACGCCAAGGATCTTCCTAAAACATCATTTGTATTTGTTAAACTCGCACCTAATTGTTCTACATCTCTACGGTTTCCGCCGGTTATAATTAACCTGCTTTTACGGTCTAAAAGCCATTTTCCGGCAATTCCGTATTTAAATTTATTGTCTTTAAATCCGTAAGCGGTATAGCCTTCAATTCGCCACGGATCATTTCGAGTAAAATACGTTCTTCCCCCCGCGCGAAAACGAATTCCTTCGACATCGTTATAACCAAAGGTTGAGAAAATCGGACCAAAATCGAACCCGTCAAATTCTACATAACCGGAAGCTAAAATAGTTCCAATATTATATAAACGTTTAAACGCAGGAACTGTTTTTAACGTGTCGAGCATGTCGTAAACTTGCCGCTCGTCTTCATTTAATTTTTCAATTCTATTTTGCTCCCAAAATTCTTCATCACGGTTATAAACCTGTTCTTGATAAGGATTTCCTTTTGTATTAAAAAATGCTTTTCCTTTCTTGATATCGAAATTATAATCATCGTATAAAGTTGTTCTTTTTCCGTAAACTCCGCGAGATTCTTCTTTTTTATTCAGCGCAAAATCTGACATAAAATGGTCTCTTGTAATAAGGAAAATAGAATCGTTTAATACTTTATATTCTTGTTCAATATAAATTTCTTTTACCCAGTTAATGTTAGCACTTTTGGTGACTTGCATATTAATTTTCTTGATCGCCCAAGTGGTATCATTCACCCAAAAATCTCCTTTAAAAGTGAGTTCATTTTTTCTTCTGGGGTAATACACAATTTTATAGCACCATTTATTATCTACGTAAGCAGTATCTGCTAAGACGTAATTGTAAACGTTTATTCCAGTAGTTGATAGTGGACTTACAAAGCTTTTATCGAAAAATTTCAGGTAATTATCGTAAATATTATATTCGGCGTATAAATCTTTTACAAAAGCGATTAACGTCTGATTATTACTGAAACCTGAATTTTTGTTTCCGAGGAGAATTTCTTTTTCTTCATTTAAATTATTATCTCCATACACTCTTGAAATTGCTTCATTTATGAAAATAGGTAGATACGTTTTTCCAGTAACTTCGTTAGTGTCGGTTTGTTCGAAAATAAATTCCATTCCGTTGAAAACCCGACTATTTATGAGTGCACTATCAATAGTATTGAGATCGAATTCTTGTTTTTCGTATTTTTTATATTGATACTGAGCGAATTTTTTAACGCCGTTATCGCGTCGATTTTCCCAGATTTTCTTCAGAATATCTATCGCCGGGTTATTTTTTTTGGAAGTTTTACCTTGGTAAATTACAACCTCGTCTAATGCGCTCGCTTCTTCTTCTAAAGTAATTTTTAAATCGTAATTAACATCACTTTTTAGTGGAATAGTTTTGCTTTTAAACCCTACAAAAGAAATGCTTAACGAATCATAAGAATTGGAAGATTGTAAATAAAAACTACCGTCGTCATTGGTAATAGTACCTTCTGAAGAATTTTTAAAAAGTACGTTTGCAAACGGAACAGGATCGCCTTTTTCGTCTATAACTAGTCCGCCTGCTTTAGTTTGAGCAAAAACAGCGTAACTGCAAAATAAGAAGCAATAGAGTAAAAGGTTTTTCATAGTAATTTTTAGCAAAAAAAACTTCATCAGTTAAGATGAAGTTTTCAAATATAAGTGTATACTTTTAGATATACATCACTTTTTTTACTGCTTTTATAACATCTTCACTATTTGGCAACCATTCCTTCAATAATACAGGAGAATATGGCGCTGGTGTATCGGCAGTATTAATTTTTATAATTGGCGCATCTAGATAATCAAACGCCTGCTCTTGCACTTGATAAGTGATTTCTGTAGAAATATTACCAAAAGGCCAAGCTTCTTCTAAGATTACCAAACGATTTGTTTTTTTAACCGATTCAATAATAGTTTCGTGATCCATCGGACGAATTGTACGTAAATCGATAATTTCACAAGAAATATCATCTTCAGCTAACTTTTCCGCAGCCTTATAAGCTTCTTTAATAATTTTACCGAAAGAGACAATTGTTACATCTTCACCTTCTCTCTTAATATCTGCTTTCCCGATAGGAATTGTATATTCTTCTTCTGGAACTTCACCTTTATCGCCATACATTTGTTCACTTTCCATAAAAATAACAGGATCGTCATCGCGAATAGCAGATTTCAGCAAACCTTTTGCATCATAAGGATTTGAAGGCACAATTACTTTTAAACCAGGACAGTTCGCATACCAATTTTCAAAAGCTTGCGAGTGCGTTGCTCCAAGTTGACCTGCAGAAGCTGTTGGACCTCTAAAAACAATTGGACAATTAAATTGACCACCAGACATTTGTCTTATTTTGGCTGCATTATTTATAATTTGATCTATGGCAACTAATGAGAAATTAAACGTCATAAATTCTACAATAGGTCTCGTTCCTGTCATTGTAGAACCTATTCCTATTCCGCTAAATCCTGCTTCAGAAATCGGGGTGTCAATCACACGATTTGGTCCAAATTCATCTAACATTCCTTTTGATGCTTTGTAAGCACCATTATATTCAGCTACTTCTTCTCCCATTAAATACACAGCTTCATCACTGCGCATTTCCTCACTCATCGCTTCGCAAACTGCTTCTCTAAATTGAATTGTCTTCATGGTAATATTTTGAGCTCTAAGTTTTTTACAAAGCACAAAAGTAAGCAAACAACAATCGAAATACTAAATGTTTTCCACAAAAAAAATATTATGCTTGCATAGTATTTTTTTTATAATTTCCTTATATTCGCAGCACAGAGTATTTTAACTAACGAAAAAGAAATAAAATGAAAATATTAGTTTGTATAAGCCACGTGCCCGATACAACTTCAAAAATTAATTTTACTGAAGGAGATAGTCAATTCGACAAGAACGGGGTACAATTTGTAATAAATCCAAACGATGAGTTTGGTCTTACCCGCGCAATGTGGTTTAAAGAAAAGCAAGGTGCTTCTGTAGATGTTGTAACCGTTGGTGAAGCAGATGTAGAACCTACGCTTAGAAAAGCGCTAGCAATTGGCGCAGACAACGCAATTCGTGTGAACACACCGGCAACCGATGGTTTTCAAGTAGCGAAAGAATTAGCAAAAGTTGTTGAAGATGGAAAATACGATTTAATTATCGCCGGAAGAGAATCTATCGATTATAATGGCGGGATGGTACCTGGAATGTTAGCGAAATTGATAAAGGCAAACTTTATTAACACGTGCGTAGGATTAGAAATTGAGGGCGACAAAGCAACTGCAACTCGTGAAATAGATGGCGGTAAAGAAACATTAAGCGCAAATCTTCCCTTAGTAATTGGAGGACAAAAAGGATTGGTAGAAGAAAGTGATCTAAAAATTCCTAATATGCGTGGAATAATGATGGCTAGAAAAAAACCATTAAATGTGGTAGATCCTGTTAACGCTGAAGCAAAAACAGAAGCAGTAAAATTTGCTAAACCAGATCCAAAAGGTGAGGTGAAATTAGTAGATGCCGATAATTTAGATGAGTTAATCGATTTGCTTCATAACGACGCAAAAGCGATTTAAAAAAGGTTTAGTAGTTATTATTTTAAACCATTAATCAAAAAAAGGAAATATGTCAGTTTTAGTATATACAGAATCAGAAAACGGAAAATTTAAAAAAGCTGCTTTTGAAGCCGCTTCTTACGCAAAAGGAATTGCCGACAAATTAGGAAGCTCGGTAACCGCAGTAAGTATAAATGCAGAAAATACAGCTGAATTAGGAAAATACGGCGTATCAAAAGTATTAGAAGTGAGCAACGATAAACTTAGCAAATTTAATGCAGATGCGTATGCCGATGTAATTACCCAAGCTGCAAAAAATGAAGACGCTAAAGTAGTTATACTTAGTCAAACAGCGAACGATAAATATTTAGCACCATTATTAGCTGTAAATTTAGAAGCGGGTTATGCTCCAAATGTAGTAGCATTACCAGAAAGTACAGAGCCATTTCAAGTAAAAAGAAATGCGTTTACCAATAAAGCTTTCAACCTTACAACGATTTCTAGCGATGTGAAAATTGTAGGACTTGCTAAAAATGCTTTCGGAGTAAAAGAAAATGAAGGTGAAGCTAGCGTAGAATCTTTTGAACCTAGTTTAGATGAAAGTGATTTTTCAGTAAATGTAGAATCAGTAGATAAAGCAACTAATAAAATAACCATTGCCGATGCTGAAATTGTAGTTTCTGGCGGTCGCGGACTAAAAGGTCCAGAAAACTGGGGAATGATTGAAGAACTCGCTGAAGTTTTAGGTGCTGCAACGGCGTGCTCTAAACCTGTAAGTGATATGGGTTGGAGACCACATAGCGAACACGTTGGCCAAACTGGAAAACCGGTAGCGGCAAATCTTTACATCGCAGTAGGAATTTCAGGAGCTATTCAGCATTTAGCAGGTATTAACGCTTCAAAAAACAAAGTTGTAATTAATAACGATCCTGAAGCACCATTCTTTAAAGCTGCAGATTACGGTGTTGTGGGAGACGCTTTTGAAGTTGTTCCTAAACTCATTGAAAAATTAAAAGAATTTAAGGCGAATAACGCATAATTTTTATAAATTGTGCCCCTGAAAAAAATTTTTAAAAGGGCGGTCTAAATATGAAAAGATCTTCAATTTAGACTGCTTTTTTATTTAATTTATTTTGATTAATTTGTAGTATGAGTTTAGTGCGTCTTACCATAAAAGGAATATCTTATAGCCAAACACAAAATGGCGCTTATGCCCTATTATTAAGTGAAGTTGACGGAAAACGCCAACTTCCCATTGTAATTGGCGCTTTTGAAGCACAATCTATAGCTATCGCTTTAGAAAAAGACATTCGCCCACCGCGACCACTAACCCACGATTTATTCAAAAATTTTTCAGATCGGTTTGCAATAAATGTCAAACAAGTGATTATTCACAAACTTGTAGATGGTGTATTTTATTCCAGCTTAATTTGCGAACGTGATAAAATTGAAGAAATTATTGACGCGAGAACTAGTGACGCAATTGCTTTAGCATTACGTTTTAACGCTCCTATTTTCACCTATAAAAATATTTTAGATAAAGCCGGCGTTCATTTAAAAACTTCACCTTCAAAAGAAGAAGAAAAAGAAGCGCAGAAAACGGAGCTTATCATTCAAGATGCACTTAAAAGCGATCAAAAAGATAATCCAACCGATACAAGCGAAAGCCCTCTTAAAAAGAAATCGCTTTCAGAATTGAAAAAAGCTTTAGAAGAAGCGGTTAAAAAAGAAGATTATGAAGAAGCGGCTAAAATAAGAGATGAAATTTCTAAACGTGAATAGTTACAAACGCTACTTAATTTTCGCCTTCCTTTTTCTACTCGGATTTTCAAATTCTTTTGGACAATCTATAGAAAATGAATGGCAATTTACCATTGCTATAGACACTTTACAAAGAGATTCGACTTCGCTTAAAACTCCCGAAAAACTAACATTAAAAGAAGGTCGCTTCACCTTTAGCAAAGAAAATAAAAACGCTGAAGGCGATTATATAAAGCAAAATAATTTATTGCTGTTTTTTTATGATCAACCCTATGATAGCATTCAAAAATTTCAAATTCAAAAACTGACTGATTCCACCTTAGTTTTAACAGAAAACAGTAAAAAATACACCTTACTTCCTACTGAAAAAATTACGGTCGTAAGCAAAAATAAAATTATTAAAAGTCAAGGATTCACTTTTACCAGCTTTTGGCGAGGCGTTTTAGGAATGTTCACTTTATTAGTGATTGCATTTTTATTCAGCAGTAATCGTAAAGCTATTAATTGGAAAACCGTCGGAATTGGTTTAGGACTTCAACTCTTACTAGCATTCGGCGTTTTAAAAGTAGATTGGGTAAAAAGCGTATTTGAATTTGTAGGAAGTATTTTTGTAAAGATTCTTGAATTTACCGCTGCAGGAAGTGAATTTTTATTAGGCGGATTAATGGACACGTCTAGCTTTGGTTACATTTTCTTATTTCAAGTATTACCAACCATTATTTTCTTTTCTGCCTTAACCTCGATTCTTTTTTACTACGGAATTATACAAGTAGTCGTAAGAGGTTTTGCTTTTGTACTAACAAAATTACTAGGAATTTCAGGAGCGGAAAGTTTAAACGTGGCCGGAAATATTTTCTTGGGACAAACCGAAGCACCTTTAATGATTAAAGCTTACTTAGAACGAATGACACGTTCTGAAATTTTACTGGTGATGATTGGCGGAATGGCGACCGTGGCCGGAGGTGTTTTAGCGGCATATATTGGCTTTTTGGGCGGTGACGATCCGGTAGCGCGTTTAGAATTTGCAAAACACTTATTAGCTGCATCAGTAATGGCAGCGCCAGGAGCGATTGTAATTTCTAAAATGCTCTATCCACAACAAGAAAAAGTAAATACCGATGTAGAAGTTTCTTCAGAAAAAATAGGGTCTAATGTACTTGACGCCATTGCCATTGGTACCACCGAAGGTTTAAAATTAGCTGCCAACGTTGGAGCGATGCTATTGGTTTTTGTGGCTTTAATTGCCATGGTGAATTATGGTTTTGGTAAAGTAGGACAATGGACGCACTTAAACTCTTTTTTAGCGGAAAACAGCCCTTATCAATCCTTTTCTATTGAAGCGGTATTAGGAACGATTTTCGCTCCGCTGATGTGGCTCATTGGCGTAGCAGAAGAAGACATGATGTTAATGGGGCAATTACTCGGAATCAAATTAGCAGCCAGTGAATTTGTAGGTTATATCCAGTTAGCTGAATTAAAAAATCCGGCAACAGCCTTGAGTTTAACCTATGAGAAATCGATTATTATGGCAACTTACATGCTTTGTGGCTTTGCCAATTTTGCTTCAATTGGGATTCAACTGGGAGGTATTGGTTCCTTAGCTCCGGGACAACGTAAAAACTTATCTGAATTCGGTATTAAAGCGGTTATCGGAGGAACATTAGCTTCGTTACTTTCCGCAACCATTGCCGGGATGATTATTGGTTAATTCAATACAAATTCTTCTGGGATTCTGAATTCGATATCCACTACAGGTTTTACTTTAACCAAGCCTAAAGCTTTTACGGGCGGTTCAATATGGTAATCGGTCAGGTCGAGTTCTTGACTTCCGGTAAAATAAAAACTTTGGCTATCGTAAGTTTCACCTAATTGAAGCTGATACACTTTTTCAACTTCTTTAATGGTTATTTTGATGTCTGCGGAAATAATACTGTTACTTTCCACATAATCGATAATTTCAATGGAAATATTCGGGTATTTTTCAGCTTCAAACAATTCAATTAAATCTTTCTCAATCACCCGCTTAGGACAAGAAAAACTAGCTACCGGAAGCTTTAATACTTTTTGATTTGTATTGAATTCTTTACAAACAAAACTCTCTTCATCGCAAGAACAAGTAAATTTATTTACATTGGTTTGAACTTCTATTCTTACTGTTCCACTTTGCGCATATACTTGCGCTATCATAAAAAAGAATACCAACTTGAAAATTAACTTTACCATAGCCATCTATTTTAAACCGAAAACAGTACGAAAATGTTTTTTCGTACTGTTTTCTTGGAGTTGTGATTGAAAGTTAATTAAAATGAGATCACGGCTTCAACCATTGCTCCATCAAATTTTCCTTCATTATAAATACTTGCAGCACCAAAATCATTATAATTTTGAATTACATATTCTGCTTTCAAAAGAATATTTCTTGTCATAAACCACCCTGCTGCTAATTGGAATCTATCGATGGTCACATCTTCCCCTGAAATATCTTCCGCATCGACTAAGTTATATCGTCCGCCTACATAAACATTCTCATCAGCTCCGAATCTATAAATAAGCTCTCCTGCATATTGCATAGCGGTTCTATCATCACTTTCATAAGAAGCTTTACCTTTGGCCATCTCTACAGTTCCAAAGAATTCTAATCCACCATATTTTACAAATGGGTTAATCATTACTGCAGTGATGTTATTCATTAATTTCGGATCGTAACGACCAGCTCTAAAGTCATCTCCTTCACTTTCTAGCGCTTGCATTACACCATAATAACGTGAACCTGCTCTATCTGCACTATACAAATAAGAATGAGGAACATAGCCGGTATTGTATAAAGACCCGGTTAATCTTAAACGTAGATCATCATTTACTTGTTTGTCGTACCCTAATTTTGCCAAGAATGAAGCACCTCCGGTTTTCCCTGTTTCATCTTCTTCTACAGATTGGTTCAATTTACCATTCGTAAAACCTACCATTCCTATAAATCCATTTCTTCTATAGTAAACCTCTGCACCTACCTCGGTAGTGAAAGCGTCCATAATCAAGTTTCCAACAAATGGGTTATAAAGAGCTTGGGCATTATCAGATCTTCTAAAGTGTGCATCACCATAATTGTTTTCCATATGCCCAACTTTGATGGTAGTATATTGCATCAAACCTTCTAAAAAGCCTTCTTTGATAAATTCTAATTTATCAATTTGCAAATACCCTCCTTTTACATAAGGTTCGTGGTGGTGACGAGAAGACAAGTAAGTACGTAAGTGCATTCTTACCCCATCGTAAAGAGCCACATCTAAATCCATATTAGCGGTAGCTAAGTTAAAGTTGCTACCGGCTTCCTTAATTTCATATCCTGGCAATCCGGCATTTTCGTTCTCGATTTCCTGATATTGCAGGGCAAAAGATCCTCCTACCCTAACATCTACACCGTTAAACGTGTTGGTTGTGTCCTTAGGAGATTCAAAAACATTTATCCCACGTTTATCGGGATACCTAAAGTTATCTAAATTACGGTCAAAGTTAATTTGTTGAGCGTGTACTTGTGTAGCCATTAATGCTACCAATACGATTCCTAAAAATTTGGCTAGTGTTCTCATTTTAATCTATTTTAAATTGTTTTTTTATTTACTTAGTTGAATGTTGTAATGAATAGCAACCTCATCTCCTGTTTTAATGGTACCAAAAACTGCAGTAGGCGGATCGATATTAAAATCTGTTAGCTTAAGTTCTTTTTCTCCTGAAAGAAAGATTTTACCATCTTCATAACTAATTTTCACTTTTGTAACCACTTCTTTTTCTGTGCCAGCCATTTTCATTTTTCCTGAAAAGATTGCAGAATATTCGCTAATAATTTCTGCTGTACCTTGATAAGAAATAATAGGAAAATCTTCTTCTTTTAGAGCTTCGTATGTTTTTTTATTCATACTCGATTTTCCACTTTCTAGAGATTTAACTTTAAATTGAAAATTGAAATCTTCGATACTTGCCAACCGATTATTTTCTATTTTAGCATTTATACCTCCTTTAAAAGATTTTACAACACATTCCCAATCGTGCAAAGTTGAAGTTCCTGTAACGCTTAATTTAGAATTTGAAACGTCCGCTTTATATTCTTGAGCTGAAACAGACTGAAGAAAAAAGCTGAGGATAATTAAAGTTAAAGTTCTCATCGGTAATTGTTTTTTTAAATTCTAGCACAAAATTACCTTCAAGTCTCTTTTTAAATTATGATAAATATCATATCGAAGAAAAAGATAGAAATGTGCATAACTTTTAAAAAGATATTTATCTAATTAACAGGAATATTTTATAGTTTTATCTGCGTTAGGGATTGAGCGATTTGTTGAAGCTCTTTTGAGATTTCTGCATCAGCAGGAAGTGAAAAAAGCGACTCGCGAAAGCCCGCCCGAACGCACAAAATAATATTCATGAAGCAATACCACGATTTAATTAAGCACGTTTTAGAACACGGAAATGAAAAAGGAGACCGCACCGGAACGGGTACAAAAAGTGTGTTTGGCTACCAAATGCGATTTGATTTAAGTGAAGGATTTCCGTTAGTGACGACCAAAAAAATTCATTTAAAATCGATTATTCATGAATTATTATGGTTTTTAAAAGGTGAAACAAATATTGAATATTTAACGGAAAACGGCGTTAAAATTTGGAATGAATGGGCCGATAAGAACGGCGATTTAGGACCAATTTACGGGAAGCAATGGCGAAATTGGAACGGCGACGAAATTGATCAGATTAAAGAACTTATTGAAACGTTGAAGAAAAATCCAAATAGCCGCCGAATGCTTGTTTCTGCTTGGAACCCGAGCGTTTTACCGGATACTTCAAAATCGTTTAGCGAAAATGTAGCGAATGGAAAAGCAGCTTTACCGCCGTGTCACGCATTTTTTCAGTTTTATGTTGCCGACGGAAAATTATCGTGTCAACTTTACCAACGAAGCGCCGATATTTTTTTAGGCGTTCCGTTTAATATTGCTTCCTATGCGCTTTTAACAATGATGATCGCACAGGTTTGTGGTTATGAAGCTGGTGATTTTGTGCATACTTTTGGAGATGCGCACATTTACAGCAATCATTTAGAGCAAGTTGAATTGCAACTTTCACGCACACCGCGTGAATTGCCAACAATGAAAATTAACCCGGAAGTTAAAAATATTTTTGATTTCACTTTTAATGATTTCACCTTAGAAAATTACAATCCGCATCCGCATATAAAAGGTGCTGTAGCGGTATAAAATTTAAAGCTTATGAAAAGAATTGTCATTTTATTATTGGTTTGTTTTACTACAATTACAGGATTTTCTCAAGAGATAAAAGGCAATTCGGTAAGCGGAAAAGAAATTGCGCCAACTTGGCCGGGTTGTGAGAATAATGATGCAAAAGATGTTTGCTTTAAACAAATGTTAGCAAAACATATTCAGCAAAATTTTAAATACCCAGCAGATTATACTAAGGAAGATAAAGGCTCTAAAATTATTGTAGAGTTTATCATCAATAAGGAAGGAAAAGCGGAAATTAAAAATGTTTCTGAAGGAAGAAAATCGTTACAAGAAGCCGCTAAAAAAACTATTCTAAACATTCCAGAAATGAAAGCGGGTTCACTTAACGGAAAACCAAAAGCAATTAGCTATAAAATTCCATTTACTTTTTAGAAAATCCATTTCGCTTTAACAAAGCTTAAAGAAGTTCGTATTTAAAAAATCGTAACTTTGATAGAGAGCGCTTCTAAGAAAAAGCTCTTTTTGTTATGATTACAACAACTACACATTTGGAACTTTTTTCAGCGACCCGAAAAAAAACGGAAGAATTTTGCATGCCTTTGGCGACCGAAGATTACGTGGTTCAGCCTGTAGAATTTGTTTCACCTCCAAAATGGCATTTGGGTCATACTACTTGGTTTTTTGAAGAATTTGTACTGAAAAATAATAAGCCGAATTACAGTTTATTTGATGAGCAATTTGCTTACGTTTTTAATAGCTATTACGAAAGTGTAGGCGAAAAGGTTATTCGCACAAACCGCGGAAATTTATCGCGCCCTACTGTTGAAAAAATTTATGCTTACAGAGAATATGTAACGCGAGAAATGGTAGATTTTCTAAAAAATAATACAATTTCTGACGAACTAAATGCGGTAATTGAAATTGGTATTCATCATGAAAAACAACACCAAGAACTATTACTAACCGATATAAAATATATTTTAGGAAATAATCCGTTATTGCCAGCATATCACGAAAATTTTCAGGAAGATTTAATTGAAGATATTCCACAGAAATGGATTCATACCGAAGAAGGCGTTTATGAAATCGGCGCAGAAAAAGATGGAGAATTTCATTATGATAATGAATTTGGGCAACATAAAGTTTACGCCAATGAGTTTTTCATTTCCAATAAATTAGTCACCAATCAAGAATATATCGATTTTATGGAAGCTGGCGGTTATGAAAATGTATTGCTTTGGCATGCCGAAGCTTGGGATTGGATTAACACTGAAAAAATTAAAGCACCACAATATTGGTATAAATTAAATAATGAATGGCATAGCTATAAACTAAATGGTTTTGAAAAAATAAACCCAAATGCAGCCTTAACTCATATTTCGTATTACGAAGCTTTCGCTTTTGCACAATGGAAAAATTTGCGTTTACCCACCGAATTTGAATGGGAAATCGCTCAAGAAAAATTCAACTGGGGCAAACGCTGGGAATGGACAGAAAGTGCCTATCTTCCCTACCCTAATTATAAAAAAGCTGAAGGCGCGTTGGGCGAATACAACGGCAAATTCATGGTAAATCAAAAAGTTTTACGAGGCGGATCTATTGCCACGGCAAACCATCATACCAAACCAACTTATAGAAATTTCTTTCATCCTAATTTGCGTTGGCAATTCAACGGAATTCGATTAGCAAAATAACCCGAAACGAAGAATGAAAAACGAGCAACTCACTTACACCTCTGAATTCGCTTCAGAAGTACAAGAAGGTCTTACCTCTTTTCCAAAATTTTTATCCTCAAAGTTTATATACGATGAAAAAGGCGACGTGCTTTTTCAGAAAATTATGGACTTGCCGGAATATTATTTAACCAATTGCGAGTATTCTATTTTAGAAAAACATACCGATGCAATTGCAGATCAATTTAATAGCGAAAACGGATTCGATTTAATTGAATTAGGCGCCGGAGATGGAAAAAAAACAAAAATCTTATTGCGTCATTTAGTGGCAAAAAAATACGATTTCAACTATTTGCCAATCGATATTAGCGGACATATTTTAGAAAAATTAGAAGCAGCCCTAAAAGAAGAAATGCCGGATTTAAAGGTAAATATTCAGCAAGGAATGTATTTTAAAGTGCTCGGCAAATTAGCTGAATACAACACGCGAAAAAAAATTATAATCGTTCTCGGTTCAAATATTGGTAATTTAAATCACGAAGAAGCGATCGATTTTTTAAAAAATATTCAGTTGGCGATGTCTAAAGACGATATGCTCTTTATGGGATTCGATCAGAAAAAAGATCCGCAAATTATTTTAGACGCCTACAATGACAAAACCGGCGTGACTGCTGCATTCAATAAAAATATTTTACACCGAATAAATCAGGAATTAGGTGCAAATTTTAAACCCGATAATTTTAAACATTGGGAAACGTATAATCCGGAAACCGGAACGGCGAAAAGTTTCTTGGTAAGTTTAGAAGAACAAAAAGTAACAATACCTGAACTAAAATTAGAAGTCAATTTTAAAAAATGGGAAAGCATTCATACCGAAATTTCTCAAAAATATGATGATGAAGTTGTAGAATGGTTAGCCGATAAAGCCGGATTAAAAGTGAAAGAATTTTTTAGCGACGATAAAAAATTCTATAAGAATTACGTGTTTCAGAAAAAATAAAATTCAAAATCTTTTCAGAATATCGATGAGTTTTTCAAGATCTTCAGCAGTATTGTAGTAATGAAAACTTATACGAATTCCTTCGCCACGTTGTGAACAAATAATATTATGATCTAATAAATGCTGAAAAAGTTTTTCGTCACCTTTTATATTAAAAATAGTTGAATGATTTTTTCGAGATTTCACCACATTGCTTAATAAATTAAGTTCTGCAAAAGCATTTTTTGCAAGCTCGCTTAGTTTTTTTAACTGTTCTTCAATAGTTGAAATCCCTAGAGATTCAATTAAATCGATAGCCGATAAAATAGAACCAATTGCTGAAGTGTCGAGATGTCCGGGTTCAAATTTGCCGATAAATGCGTTCTCTTCTTGTTTGTATTTTCCGATATTAGAACCAAAACCTTTTGTTTTCGGATAAATTTTGTTTGGTACATTTTCATGAAAAAGAAAAAAAGCGTGACCAAAACCTGCGTTCATCCATTTATAAGCGCTCGCTCCCAACACATCAATCCCTAAGTCTTTAAAATTTATTTTTTCAGTTCCGCAAAATTGTGTTCCGTCGGCAATTATAATTAAAGCTGGAAAATCTTTTTTTAGCTGCTTAAGAAATGATTGTGACAATTTAATTCCGGAAATATATTGTACAATGCTAAAAGCAAAAACATCGGGTTTATTTTCTTTAATCGCATTGTAAATATTTTCTTCTAGATTTTGGGATATTTCAGCATAACAAATAGGGAAATTTCGACTTTCGACCGCTAAATTTATTGACGGATAATCTTCTTTTATCAACAAAAATTTGGTTTCTTTTTCTAAACCTTCCAACAAAATATTAAAACCGAATGAAAAATTAGGAACTAGAGCAATTTTATTCGCTTCCGCGGAAAAAAATCCAGCCAGACGCTCTCTAACTTCTGCCATTAAATTCGATTTTTTATCACGAAACAAACTTCCTAAGGTCAATAATTCTAAGTTTTGATCTTGTAGATATTCAAACACTTTTTCAGAAAGTAATCCTGTAGCTGCCGTATTTAAATAGGTTGAATGTGAGGTTACCGGAAATTGTTTTCTTAAATTCTTCATAAGCGGGTAAAATATTGATTCAAAAAAGTTAAATTTGGAAGAGATACTAAGGTACAATGAATATGTTTTCAACTACAAAAAAATCAGGAAAAATCGATCCTGAACAACGCGAACTTATTGAAAACGCGCAACGAAGAATTCGGCAGAAAAAAAGATTAACCACACATTTTGTCGCTTTTTTAGCAGGTTCTATACTTTTTATTGTGTTGAATCTCGTCTTAAAATTCGGAGAAAATTTTAGACCCTTTAAAACCGATTGGTTTGTTTGGGCAATTTTACTTTGGTTCTTTTTCTTTTTAATTCACGCAATAAATGTATTGCTAGTCAATAAATTAATGGGTAAAGATTGGGAAGAAAAGCAATTGAATAGATTGGTGAAAATTCAACAGGAAAAAATTGAAAAACTTCAACAACAAGTTGAAAGAGAACATCCGCTTCCTAATAAAAATGAACCGACGAGAAAAATTGAACCAAAAGACGATAATTCTACCAAATTTTAAAAAGCCATGCTTACCATAATTGCCGCTGCGGCAGAAAATAATGCGTTAGGAAAAGACAACGATTTGGTTTGGCATTTGCCCGACGATTTTAAACGTTTCAAAAAATTAACTACCGGTCATCATATTATTATGGGGCGAAAAACATTTGAATCTTTTCCAAAATTATTACCCAATAGAACCCACGTAATTATTACACGAAAAAAAGATTATGCACCAGAAGGCTGCGTGGTTGTACATAATTTAGAAGATGCGATTAAAATTGCAAAAAATGACGAACAACCGTTTATAATTGGCGGTGGAGAAATTTATAAACTCGCACTCGATTATGCTGAAAAAATTGAATTAACCCGCGTTCATGCAAATTTTGAAGCCGATACTTTTTTTCCTGAAATCGATACCAAAAAATGGAATAAAACAGATGAAGTTTTTCATGAAAAAGATGAAAGACACAATTATTCATTTACCTATATAACCTATCTAAAAAATCAGTAATTATTCTACAAAATCTTTTAGCACAAATAACCGAAAAAGAAAATTTAGGGAATTTTCTAAGCGCTAAACCCTTAACCGGTGGCGATATTAATGAGGTTTTTTATGTAAAAACCAATCAACGAGAATTTGTCGTAAAATTAAATAAAGCCAAAAAGTTTCCTGAAATGTTTAAAAAGGAAACCAAAGGTTTAGCATTATTAGCTTCCGCGGAAGCCTTAAAAATTCCGGAGGTTATTTGTTTCGGCGAAATTGATGACCATTCCTATTTACTTTTAGAATATCTGGAAACCGGCGCAAAATCGGCTACATTTTGGGAAGATTTTGCTAAAGGTTTAGCCAAACTGCACAAGAAAACGCAATCTACTTTTGGTTTAGAAATCGATAATTATATAGGAAGTTTACCGCAATTCAATAAAACTTCTACTTCTTCTTTAGTTAAATTTTATATTGAAAAAAGATTGCAGCCGCAATTTAATTTAGCAGAAGAAAACGGCTTTAATTTTAAAACTTCTTCTTTTTATAAAAACATTCAACAAGAAATCCCTGAAGAAGCTCCGGCTTTAATTCATGGTGATTTATGGAACGGGAATTATTTTGTTTCTTCAGAAGGAAATCCGTGTTTAATTGATCCCGCGGTAAGTTTTGCTCCGCGAGAAATGGATATTGCGATGATGAAATTATTCGGTGGTTTTTCAGAAAAACTTTTTGAATGTTATCACGAAATTTTCCCGCTACAACCCTATTGGAAAAAAAGAATTGAATTGTGGCAATTGTATTATTTATTGGTTCATCTGAATTTATTTGGAAGTGGATATTACAATTCGGTCGCTTCAATTGTAAAAAAATATCAATAATTCACACTTCTTAACAAAACACCGATTTATTTTAATACTCTCTTGACGCATTTTGGTCAGTAATCGCATTACCTTTAAAATAAAAAAATGAATACTAAACAATTGAATGATCAAAAAGCTGTTGAAAAATTAAAAGAATTAGCCGACGATATCGGAACAGGAATGTTAGCGACAGCACTTACTAAAAAGCCACTATCTGCGGTACCAATGACTCATAAAACCATAGATAAAGATGGAAGTATTTGGTTTTTGAGTCCTGGAGATAGCGACCACAATAAAGATATTGCGAAAGATAAAGATGCGCAATTACTTTATTCGCAACCATCAGATAAAAAATTCATGAGTATTTTTGGGGAAGCAAAAATTGTGGTAGATAAAGATATTCTTGAAAAACTTTATTCAGATATTTCTAACAATTGGTTCGATGGCGTAGACGACCCGAATTTAACCGCCATAAAATTTACCCCAAAAGAGGCTTATTTTTGGGACACCAAAACCAATAAATTTGTCACTTTAATAAAATTAGGCTTTTCAGCTTTATCTGGGAAAGAAACAGACATTGGTGAAAAAGGAAAATTAAATTTATAAGCAACCTGTATTTCGCTTTAAAGACCCAACGGCTTGTTTAAGCTATTGGGTCTTTTTTATTACATTTGTTTAACAAAAAATTATATTTATGAAAGCATACGTTTTTCCCGGACAAGGAGCACAATATCCAAAAATGGGATTAGATTTATACGAAAAATATCCAGAAGCCCAAGATTTATTCAACCAAGCAAATAAAATATTAGGCTTTAATATTACCGATATTATGTTTGAAGGTTCTGCTGAAGACCTAAAAAAAACTAACGTTACCCAACCTGCAGTTTTTATTCATTCTACGATTATGAATGAGGTTTTAGCAAACAATGAAAAACCAGATATGGTTGCAGGACATTCGTTAGGAGAATTTTCTGCTTTAGTAGCCAATAAAACCTTGAGTTTTGAAGACGCTTTAAAATTAGTATCCAAAAGAGCTGAAGCAATGCAAAAAGCTTGTGAATTACAACCTTCTACCATGGCGGCAGTTTTAGGCTTAGAAGACGAATTAGTAGAATCTGTTTGCGCCGAAATTGATGGAGTTGTAGTTGCGGCAAATTATAATTGCCCTGGACAATTAGTAATTTCCGGTGAAATAGCTGCAATTGAAAAAGCTTGCGAAGAATTAAAAAACCGCGGTGCAAAACGTGCGTTAGTTTTACCGGTTGGCGGTGCTTTTCATTCACCTTTAATGGAACCGGCGAGAGAAGAATTAGCAAAAGCGATTGAGGAAACAAATTTTAACACGCCAATTTGCCCAATATATCAAAACGTTAGTACATTTGCGGTTACGAATCCTTCAGAAATAAAAGAAAATCTTATTTTTCAACTTACTTCACCTGTAAAGTGGACGCAGAGTGTACAAAATATGATTAATGATGGAGCAACTTCATTTACTGAAATTGGCCCGGGAAAAGTTCTACAAGGATTGGTAAAGAAAATCGATCGGAAAATGGTGACTTCGGCACCGGAACTTTAAAATGTATCGTATTGAAATTTAGAAAAATTCTCCTTGTTGTTACTTTATTAGTTGGTTTCACCGGATTAGCTCAGAAAGAGAAACCTTCTTTAAAAATCAAACAGAAATATCAAGAATATTTTAGCCTCGACAGGGAGGCTTTTTTTCTTCATTTAAATAAAAACGTTTTTATTCCCGGCGAAGATATTTGGTTTTCCGCTTACGCGTTTAACCCGAAAAGAAATACACCAAATTTTGAAACCACCAACCTTTATGTAAAATTGTTAGATGAGAATTTAAAGCCTTATTCTACTAAAACCATTTTCATAAATAAAGGAAAAGGATCGGGTTATTTTAAGCTAGATACTTTACCTGCAGGATCGTATAGATTGGTGGCGCATACCAATTACATGAAAAACTTCAGCGAAGATTATTACTATAATGCTGAATTTACCATTCTTCAAAAAGATTCAGTAGAGATAAAATATGAGAGTGATAAAGATGTTAAGTACGATCTTCAATTACTGCCCGAAGGCGGACATTTAATCGCGAATACAAAAAATAATATTGGTGTAAAATTAATTAATGAGCAAGGAAATGGAATTGAATTTTCTGAAGCAAAAGTTTATGATGAAAATAAAAATGTAATTACCAGTTTTAAATCGAATAAATTTGGGATCGGTAAATTTCAATTTAACCCGACGTTAGATGGAAATTATCTTGTTGAATTAAACACTTTTTCCGGTGAGAAAATAAAGCGGTATATTGAAAAAGCCGAAGCTATTGGCCTCACAATGGTAACCAATAATTTATTAGAAGATAGACTTATTATAGAGGTAAATACAAACTCAGAAACGCTACGTTCTGTTGAGGGAAAAACTTTCTACTTAGCATTGCATAAAAACGGAATTTTTGAGAGTATTCCTTTTCAGTTTTCAGAAGATCAAACTTCGAAAAATATAAGAATTGGTAAAGAAATTCTTGCCAACGGAATAAATTATTTGACCATTTTCGATGAAGACGAAAAGCCTCTTATAGAGCGAATAGTTTTTAACTACCAAGGTTTAAATGAATTTGACGCTAACGCATATTTATACCGGAACGATATTGATTCTCTAAAAATAAATATGAGTTCTTCAGCGCTAAAATCAGTTGCTCATAATTTAAGTGTTTCGATATTACCTTTAAAAACGAAAGCATACCAACCTAATCATAATATTAAATCTGCATTTTTATTACTTCCTTATACAAAAGGAAAAATTGAAAATGGCGATTATTATTTTAAAAATATCGACAGAAGAACACAATATAACTTAGATCTTTTATTATTAACTCAAGGTTGGAGTAAGTACAAGTGGAATAAAATATTTTCAAATCCACCCCAACTACTTCACGAAAGAGAACAAGGATTTACCTTAGAGGGAAAAATTAATCAATCCTTAGGTGATGATGAAAACCAATTATTAATTTCTTCCGGAGAAAGCGGTTTAATGGAAATTACAGACTTAAATAAAAAAGAATTTAAAGTAGATAATCTCTATATTCAGGATAGTACAGAAATTTCAATAAGTCTTATAAATGCAAAAAAAGAAAACCTCTCGAAACCTAAACTTTACAGAGTTTTAAAACCTCAGCGTAAATACGAATCTTTAAACCTTCCTAATTATATAAAACAAACAAATGTTGATAGTAAGATTTCGAATACAAAAATACCTCAGGAGTTTTTACGTGATATAGAATCTTTAGATAGCGTTTATTTGAAATCTGAATCTAACAAAATTAAAAATCAAGAAAAAGAAATTTTAGCCAATGAAACTTTAATTGATGAAGAGTTATCTAAACGTTATTACTATATTACCGATTTTATTTCAACTCAAGGCTTTAGGGTATATAATAATTTAGCCGAAGTACATATTATTAACAATAGACCATCTAACTTGATTGAAAATCAAAGTCCATTAATATATTTTAATGGCATGCCATTAACTGAATATGGAAGCATTTTAAGCACTCTTAAAACATCAGAAGTAGAATCTATTATTATAAACAAATCAGGATTAGGATATGGAATGAGGGGAAATGCAGGAGTTATAAAAATTAAAACCAAAACTAGTTATGGCACATCAAAAAAAATAGACCAAGCCCAAAGCTTTATCGCAGATGTTGGTTTTGCTCCTGATAAAGAATTTTACACTCCTCGATATGCTTCTTATACAAGTGATATATATGAAAATTATGGCGCTATAGATTGGTTCCCTAATATGCAATTAGAAGACGGTCAAATCAGTTTTAAAATTGAAAATACGATTCAGAAATCTATTCTATTATTTATAGAAGGAATGACTGAAGAAGGCGATTTAATTTCACAAACAATTGAAGTTGAGATTAAGTAATAATCTCAACTTCATTAATTTTAAATAAAATCGTTTATTGTTTGAGTAATATAATTGATTTGCTCTTCTTCCAATTCGGTATGCATCGGTAAGGCAATCACTTCTTTTACAAGTTCATTTGTATTTTTAAAATCTCCTTCGTTATAGCGGTTATCTTTATAGGCTTTTTGAGAATGTAAAGGAATTGGATAATAAATTCCGCAAGGAATATCTTTACTCTGAAGATGCTTCAACAATTCATCTCGTTTTCCATTTAAAATTCGCAAAGAATATTGATGAAAAACATGCGTATCATCATCCCCAACAATTGTTGGAGCTTGAATATTTTTATTCCTCCTTAACTTTTCTGAATATAGTTTTGCAGCATTTCGACGCGCGTTATTATAGGCATCCAAATTTGGTAATTTCGCTCGTAAAACTGCAGCTTGCAAACTATCCAACCTAGAATTTACACCCACTACATCATGATGATAGCGTTCGTACATTCCGTGATTTACAATTCCGCGAATGGTATGGGCTAGTTTTTCATCATTCGTAAATAATGCGCCGCCATCGCCATAACATCCTAAATTTTTGGAAGGGAAAAAGGAAGTGGTCCCGATATGACCTATCGTACCGGTTTTTTTAATGCTTCCGTCTTTAAAATGATAATTCGCACCAATAGCTTGGGCGTTATCTTCGATTACATATAAATTATGTTCATTGGCAATTTCCATTACTCCATCCATATTCGCGCTTTGTCCAAATAAATGTACTGGAACAATCGCTTTAGTTTTTGGAGTAATCGCATTTTTTATTGCAACCGGATCAATATTAAAAGAATCTTTTTCTACATCAACCAAAACCGGTGTTAAACCTAATAACGCAATAACTTCAACAGTTGCAGCAAAAGTGAAATCTACGGTAATTACTTCATCACCAGGTTTTAAACCAAGCCCCATCATTGCAATTTGCAAAGCATCGGTTCCATTAGCACACGGAATTACGTGGTTAACTCCTAAATATTTTTCTAATTCAGATTGAAAATTATGTACTTCGGGTCCGTTAATAAAACTAGTGTTTTCCAGCACTTCCTGAAAAGAATTGTTAACCTGATTTTTTATTCCTTCATATTGCCCTTTCAGGTCAACCATTTGAATCTTTTTCATATCATATTTTATTGAGTTACGAAATTACAAAATATCGTCTCTACCTACAATTCAATTTTATAGAAAGACTTATTTTAGCAAAAATTAGAAAAACGTGCGTCAATTTTATTCTCTTCTAATCGGTTTATTTCAACAAATTTCTCCTCTATTGAAACTGCTGAATCCGAAATTGAAGCTTTTCTTTGAAGGTAGAAAAAATCTTTTTGATAAGCTGAAAAATGACTTTGCTGAAAATTCCGGTTGCATTTGGATTCACGCTGCATCGTTGGGAGAATATGAACAAGCGGTACCGATAATTGAAAAGCTAAAAATTGAATACCCTAATTATAAAATTTTGGTTACTTTTTTTTCTCCTTCAGGTTATGAAGTAAAAAAAAATAATTCGATTGCTGATGTGGTAAGCTATCTTCCATTAGACACTTCAAAAAACGCACAAAAATTTTTAGAAATTGTACAACCCAAAATTGCCATTTTTGTAAAATATGAAGTATGGCCGAATTTTATGCTTCAATCAAAAAAATATAAAATTCCTAGTATTTTAGTTTCAGGCGTGTTTAGGGAAAATCAACTTTTTTTTAAACCTTATGGGAAATTTATGCGTAAGGCTCTTCAGAGTTTTGACCATTTGTTTGTACAAGATAAAAATTCAAAAAAATTATTAATCGAAAATGGTTTTCAGAAGGTAAGTTTAAGCGGCGACACCAGATTCGATCGGGTTACGCAACAACTTAACTATAATAATGAATTAGATTTTTTAGCAGAATTTAAGCAAGATAAAAAATGTATGATCTGCGGAAGTACTTGGCCGGAAGATGAAAAAATTTTGGCAGAATACATTAATTCTACTTCAGAAGACATTAAATTTATAATTGCACCTCATCAGATTCATAAAGATAAAATTCAATCGCTTCAGCAATCCTTAAAAAAACCTTCCATTCTTTATTCTGAAAGAATCAATCAGTCACTTTCCTCCTATCAAGTTTTTATTTTAGACACGATTGGTTTACTCTCAAAAGCCTATTCATACGCTGAAATTGCTTATGTAGGCGGAGCGATGGGAAAAACCGGATTGCATAATATTTTAGAACCTGCAACTTTTGGAATTCCCATTATTATTGGAAAAAACTTCAAAAAATTTCCAGAAGCTAGTCAACTTCAGCAAGAAAAAGGATTATTCAGCATTGCTTCTTATTCAGAATTAAAAAAAATTATAGATGAATTAATTAATAATGAGTCACATAGAATTCAAGCGGGTAAAAATGCGAAAAACTTCATCGTAAAAAGAATTGGCGCAACTGAAAAAATTATGAGCTACATTCGGCAAAAAATATAACAACTCTAATCGCTATAAAATTTTAATAAAAATTTATAAGTTAACATTATTGTACAATTGTTAAATATTATACTTTAGCTCATAATTAAACATTAATAAAAATAGTTATGAAAAAGATTTTTGTTGTAATATTTCTAACATTTATTGCAGCTAACTTCACTTCTTGTAGAGAAGAAACTAAAACAAAAGAAGTGGTTAGAGAAGTTGAAGTGGAAAAAGAAGCGCCTAAGGTAGAAGAAGAAAAAGGCATTCTTGAACGTACAGGAGAAAAAATCGATAACGAAGTTGACAAAGAAGTGAATGAAGAAATCGATAAAATTGGAGACGACAAATAAAATCAAATAAAAAATCTATAAATTATTTTAGTTATGAAAAGATCAATTGTAATGCTCGCTATGCTATTTGCTTTTAGTACAGCATTTACTTCATGCCGAGATCAAGAAAATAAAACCGACGACGTAGAAGAAGCTGCCGAGGATACAGGAAATGATATCGAGGAAGCTGCCGAAGATACCGGAGACGCTATAGAAGATGCTGCCGAAGATACTGGTGACGCAATCGAAGAAGGCGCTAACGAAGTTGAAGAAAACACAGGAATGGGCGGAAACGACGATATCTAATCCATTTCGAGCTATTAAAATAAAGGGTCTTTTTCAACCAGAAAAAGGCTCTTTTATTTTTAATAAAATTTATTAGAAAAAAGAAAAAATAGTACATTTACACACTAACTTTAAACAAACAATTATGAAAAAAATGATTCTTAGCTTTTTTGCACTATCATTATTAGTTGCAACGAGCGCTTGTAGAGAAACTACTGAAGAAAAAACTGAAGAAGCTACTGAAGAAATTGGTGAAGACATCGAAAATGCTGCAGAAAATACTGGCGATGCGATTGAAGAAGGCGTTGAAGAAACCGGAGAAGCTATCGAAAACGGTGCTGAAGAGGTAGAAGAAGCAGCAGATCACGCTGGTGATGAAATGGAAGAAGAAATGCACGAAGATGATCACGATCACGACGCGCATTAATAACTACTCTTTGTAGAAATAAAAAAGCCGGTTTTTTACCGGCTTTTTTTTATGTAATACTGATAATAAAAAGCCGGCAATAATAACAAAATAAATAAAGGCTGAATTAAAAATCGACGTACATAGAACATCAAAAAATAATTTTCTTTACCGAAGTTAAAAATAAGATAACTGAAAAATAGCATAAGTAATGCTCCAATAAAGCAGTAAAAAATTAGAGAAAATTTTATAATTGCTTTCTTCTGAAAAGCAACATACAATACTAGCAGAGAAACTCCACTATTTAATAAATACCGAAAAAATGTATTTAAAATCAGTTTGAAATTTTCCATTTCTGGCGGAGATTGATACTGGTAATTTCCTTTATAAAAAGTAAGTAAAGGATCGTAAAATAAATCTTTTTCAAAAAAACGAATAAGTACCAATAGGAAGAATAAGCAAAATACCAGTACTATTTTAACCCACTTATTCATCTTTCTTAGTTTTTGAAACAATTCTCACCCAAATTATCCATAATAGAAAAACAGTACCATAAATTATAGCAGGAAAAATCGTTCCGTGTAATAATTCCTCATATTCAGGATAATGGTAAATCCCAATTGCTAACCATACAATTCTTAATAAATTAAAAATATAAATCAGAACACTTCCGGCAATTGCAAAAAGAAAAGTTCGTTTAAAATCGGTATGAAAAGCCGCTATAAAAGAAATGAATAATATTAAAACACTTACTGAATTACAACCCTCAATAATTCTTACTAGATATTCATTATTTACAAATAATCGCATAGAAGCTTCCACAGGATGTGGTGAAATCTTACTGGAATAACCAAAAAATTCAATTAAATTTTCTGTTTGTACGGCTACTAAATTGGTAATAAAATCAGGGTAATAATTTTCAAATAAATCCACCTGTAAATACCAATGATATAGGCTCGCCAAAATGAGGTAACTTCCTATGAAAATTCCGAGAAATTTTAAAACCGCTTTATTTTTTTCAAAAATATTTTTCACCTCCTATAAATCTTTCACAAATTTAGATAAATAAGAATTCCTATTCGCAGAATAATAAATACTTTTGCTGAAAAATTAATATGAATTTCGAAGCTTTAAAACCGGAAATAATCAACATACTTTCAGAAAAAGAACTTTCTGTAGATCATCGTTTAAATGAAGTTTGTGCACTTTTAAAAAAAGAAATAACTTATTATAATTGGGTAGGTTTTTATTTTAAAAATGGCGATAAAAAAGAATTAAAACTTCGCGCCTTTGCAGGGGAACCAACCGATCACACAATTATTCCATTTGGAAAAGGAATTTGCGGACAAGTGGCAGAATCTAACCAGAATTTTAGCGTTCCCGATGTTAAAGCGCAAGATAATTATATCGCTTGCAGTATTAATGTAAAAGCCGAAATTGTAATTCCGTTGTTTGTGAATGGCGAAAATATTGGTCAGATTGATATTGATTCTCACACGATCGACCCGTTTACGAAAAAAGATGAAGATTTTTTAGAATTTGTAAATGCTGAAGTTGCTAAAATTCTAAATTAATCCACAAAAAATAAAGAAGCCGCAATTCCATCACTCAAAAATTTTCCTTTTGGGGTGATGGTTATTTTTTTCTCTTCAGATTGTAGTAATTCTTTCTGAAATAAAACTGCCGATTCTTTTAAAAAATATTCAGCGTATTTTTCGCCAAATTCCTGCTGAATTTCTTCAACTGAAACTCCCCAAATGGTGCGCAAACGCGTCATAATATATTCATTATAGCGGTCGGTTTTCGAAAGTTCTTCAGTTTCTAAAGGCAATTTTTCTTGCTGAATAGCTTTTATGTATTTAGAATTATTATTTACATTCCAACTTCGCTTTTTTCCATCGAAACTATGCGCCGAAGGACCAATTCCTAAATAGGATTTTCCCATCCAATACGCCGTATTATTTTGAGAGAAATATCCCGTTTTTCCGAAGTTTGAAAATTCGTAATTTACAAATCCTGTGTTAGTTAACGTAGCGACTAAAATTTCAAAATGTTCTTTTGCCTTTTTCTCGTTTACCGGTTTTATTTTTCCTTTTTCAATGAAAGTTTTTAAAGCAGTATTTGGCTCTACGGTTAACGCATAACTGGAAATATGTGGAACGTTTAATTCTAATGCAATGGCTAAATTTTCTTTCCATTTTTTATTGCTCATTTCGGGGATTCCGTAAATTAAATCGATGGAAATATTATCGAAATATTTCTTAGAAAGTTCAATAGCTTTTAATGCTTCGGTAGAGTTATGTGCGCGATTCATTAAGGTTAAATCGTCTTGAAAAAAAGATTGAACGCCAATACTTAATCGGTTTATTTTTGTAGTTGAAAGTTCTTTT
Source organism: Mesonia maritima (assembly GCF_042433895.1). Lineage (NCBI taxonomy): Bacteria > Pseudomonadati > Bacteroidota > Flavobacteriia > Flavobacteriales > Flavobacteriaceae > Mesonia > Mesonia maritima. Next base: position 63,063 of record NZ_JBHLUA010000021.1, read on the forward strand.
ATTTTTTCTTCAGAAAGATCATCTGGATTGGCTTCTAGTGTAATTTCGGCTTCCGAGGAAACTTCAAAATTATTATGAATTGTAGTAAAAATTTGCTGAATTTCTTCCGCCGTTAACAAACTTGGTGTTCCACCACCAAAATAAATAGTTTCAATTGTATTCTGAATTTCATTTTTCCGCAAGATTAATTCGGTACAAATTGCATTTATAAGCGGCGTTTTCTTTTTCAGGGAAGTAGAAAAATGAAAATCGCAATAATGACAAGCTTGTTTACAAAATGGAATATGAATATAAATACCGGCCATTAATCGTTTTTCTGGTTAGCAAGTTTGTTTTTTGCTTCAATCCACAACGCCATATATTTTGTACTTTTTAAGGTGTGATGCATTAACATAGAACCCATAAAATTTTTTGAACGATGCGTTTCTAAATTTTCTTCTAAATACTGAATTTCTTCGAAAAGTAAATTTTTAAAGGTAGCTTTTTGAAAACGATTTTGTAAGATTCTTGTCCCAAATTGTTGCGCTTTGGTCCACCTTTTTTCATTTTTATAAAGCGTAACTGCGGCTTCGGCAATAGTTTTATCGTCATTAGCAATTTCACCATTCCACGGATTTATTCCGCAAATTCCTTCGGCTCCAATGGTGGTCGTTACGCTTGGCGTTCCGTTAATCATCGCTTCAATAAATTTTCCTTTAATTCCAGCACCAAAGCGTAATGGTGCTAACAAAATTCTGGTTTGCTGAAATTTTTCGGCGGCATTATTTACTCTTCCTTCTACTAAAAAACCTTCTTTTTTATTTTCGAGTTGTTTTACTTTTTCTGTTGTATAAGCGCCGTAAATATGAAGTTTCGCTTTTGGTAATTGCTTTTTAACCAACGGCCAAATATTATTTTTTAAATACAGAACGGCATCCCAATTTGGGGCATGTAAAAAATTACCAATGAACATAAAATCATTTCGTTGCTGAAACGTTGGAAATTCGGCAAGTTTATCTTCAGGTTGTTCTTCAACTAAAAAAGGAATGTAGCGTAAAAGCGACGGTTGAATATTAAATTTTTCAATAAGAAGTTGCGTTTCGGCTTCAGAAATAATTAGAGAGAGATCGCAGCGCAAAATACTGGCAATTTCACGACGGGCTTCATCACTGTGCAAATCTGTTTTTTTTAAACTTCTTCCTTGTTTAAAAGCTTCGTAACGTGCTTTTCTGAAAAAATGTAAATCTTCGGTATCTAAAATTCTAATCGCGTTTGGACAATTTTCGGAAACGCGCCAACCAAATTGTTCTTCCATCATAAAACGATCGAACATTACAGCAGTAAAGCTTTCAGCTTTTAAATATTCATCAAACGAGCTATCATTGGTTTTTATTTGTTTTTTTTCAATTCCTAATTCAGCAAGATTTATTGAAAATTCTTGATTACTCGCTGGACTTGCGTAGGTAATTTCCCAATCTTTTTCGCGAAATAAATCGATTAACTGCATCATTCTACTTCCGGCAGCAGAAGATGCCGGCTCAGGCCATAAATATCCTATAATGAGAAGATTTTTCATTTTATGTTTTTTTTCACAATTGCCTAAAACCAAACCTGCCTAATTCTTCGTAATTTTAGAGCAACCAGTTTATTAATTATGACCTCTAGCAAACATCAACTCAATCCTGAAAAATGGGTTGAAAAATATTCTAACTATCTTTTCAATTATACCATTTCAAGGGTAAATGATCGAGAGGTTGCTAAAGATCTTATTTCTGAAACTTTTTTAGCCGGTTTAAAATCGATGAAAAATTTTAAAGGTCAGGCAGCCGAACGTACGTGGTTAATTTCTATATTGAAACGCAAAATTATCGATTATTATAGAAAAATCAATTCAAAAAAGGCACAAGCTGAAATAAAACCGACTTATTTTGAAGAAGATCAAGAAGGTGATTGGCTGGAAGAGCAAGTTTCTAACGAAACTGCAAAAAGCGCCGAAGAAGAATTGATAAATACAGAATTAGGTGTCGCGATTTACGAATGTTTAGGTAAATTAAACGAAAAACAGGCACAGATATTTAAGATGAAAACCATAGATAATATAGATACTGAAGTAATTTGTAATGAGTTTAATATTACATCGTCTAACCTATGGGTAATAATTCATCGAGCACGAACCGCTTTGGCTTCGTGTCTGGAAAAAAACTGGTTGAAATAATTTTATGAATTCGGAAAAAAAACCTTCTTCATCGTGCGAAAAGGCAGGTTGCATCTGCGATAAAGCGCAATATAATGAAGCCCAACTCTGGGAAAAACTTATGCTCAGGTTTCATCTGTTAATTTGTTCGAGATGTAGAAAATATACTGAAAAGAATAAAAAGTTAACCTCTCTCTTAAAAAATGCAGATTTGTATTCGCTTAATGAGCAAGAGGAAAAAGAATTAAAGACGAAATTTTTTAGTCAATTTCAGCAATCTAATTATAACAACCAATAAACTATTACTTCTAAGGCTAACCAAAAAATTGGGATAGCTTCTACCCAAAACGATGAAAAATAACGGTTTTGCTTTTTTGTAGATTTATATATAAATATCCCTACTGCTAAAGCAGTAATTAGCTTTGGTAGAAATTGAATCCACGTTACCGTTTCAATAAAAAATTTTAAAACTACAAAGGATATAAGAAGAATATAACCTATTTTTTTTGAATTTTCGACTCCCAATAATTGTGGTAAAGTTCCTAAATGATCTTCATCATAAATTACATCACGAACTTCAAATGGAATGGTTAAAGCCACTACAAATAAAAAACGCTGAAAAAAGCTAAGTAAAACCGACTGCTCAAAAATAGGATGTTGATTAATTAACGGAATTAAAACCGTAGCTCCAGCCCAAACCAACGCAATAATAAAAATTTTCAGGCTTTTTAAATTCCGTAAATTAGTCTGATTAGGCAAAAATGGAACCGCATAAAAAAACGTAACTATTCCTAAAAGAACCGTTATCCACAAAACCTTTTCAGATTGTAGCGACGCTACATAAAGTAAACCTGCAAAACTAAAAAAAGAAAACACCTGGATTCCACGAAGATTTCCCGTTAAACTTTTATGGTGAAGTTTTGCTAAACCTGCATATTTTACAAAATTATATCCGGTAATTGTACTTAAAAAAATAAATAGCAACACTGTAGAATTCAATTCTATTTGAAATTGCAAAACACTTATAACAGCAAGTGCAGTTACTGAAAACGCTAAGTGAAGACTAGAATTAATATAAAAATTCAGTACTTTTTTCATTACAGACATAGCACAAAAATACAGTTAATTATTTACTGAAAATTACGTGAAAAAAAGTTGCTCTTTTAAACAATTAACTTAACAATTTTTTCCACTTAAATATCGTACTTTTGCAAACCACAAACACAGCATATTAAAAGATTATATGAATACAGATTCTTTTGCGTTACGGCACATTGGTCCCAGACCTGAAAACATTTCAGAAATGCTTCAAGTTATTGGAGTAGATTCACTTGATCAACTCATTTATGAAACACTTCCTGACGGAATAAAACTCGAAAAAGAGCTCGATCTTCCCGAAGCACTTAGTGAGCAAGAATACCTTGAACACATCACTAAACTTGCGGCTAAAAACAAGGTTTTTAAAACCTATATTGGTTTAGGATATCACAATTCTAATACTCCACCTGTAATTCAGCGAAATGTGCTGGAAAACCCAGGTTGGTATACCGCTTACACGCCTTACCAAGCTGAAATTGCTCAAGGTCGTCTGGAAGCATTGTTGAATTTCCAGACCATGATTGTAGATTTAACTGGTTTAGAATTAGCAAACGCTTCTCTTTTAGACGAATCTACCGCAGCGGCTGAGGCGATGAACTTACTTTTTGCCGTAAGAGATCGTAAGCAGAAAAAAAATAAGGTAGTAAAATTCTTCATTTCTGAAGAAGTTCTTCCACAAACTATTGCTGTTTTAGAAACAAGAGCTAATCCTTTAGGAATTGAACTTGTTATCGGCGATCACCAAGAATTTGATTATTCAGAAGACTTTTTTGGAGCTTTATTGCAATATCCTGGAGCTTCAGGAAAAATTTATGATTATGCAGGTTTTGTTCAAAAAGCAAAAGATGCTGGAATTAAAATTGCAGTAGCTGCAGATATTTTAAGTTTAGTAAAACTTCGTGCTCCAGGAGAATTAGGAGTCGATGTAGTTGTAGGAACCACGCAACGTTTCGGAATTCCGTTAGGTTATGGTGGGCCACACGCTGCTTTTTTCGCAACCAAAGAAGAATATAAAAGAAATGTTCCCGGAAGAATTATTGGCGTAACCAAAGATCGCGATGGCAATTTAGCCATGCGAATGGCGCTTCAAACGCGCGAACAACACATAAAAAGAGACCGAGCGACTTCAAACATTTGTACTGCACAAGTTTTATTAGCCGTAATGGCAGGAATGTATGCGGTTTATCACGGACCAAAAGGTTTAGAATACATTGCAAATAAAGTTCACAAATCTACTGTTGCTTTAGCAAACTCACTTGAAGAATTAGGTTTCTATCAATTAAACGAAACTTATTTCGATACGATTCGCGTAAAAGCTGATGTAGAAAAAGTAAAACAAATTGCTGAAGCAAGCGAAATAAATTTCTATTATCCAGATGCTAATACGGTTGCTATTTCGTTAAACGAAACCACTTCGTTAACCGATTTAAATAATATTATCGCGGTTTTTGCTCACGTAGCCGGAAAAGAATCGCATAAAGTAACTACTTTAGAGAAAAGCATTTTAGAAAACATTTCAGTTTCAAGAGATACGCCATTTTTAACGAATGATGTTTTTAATCGTTATCATTCTGAAACAGAATTGATGCGCTACATAAAGAAATTAGAACGCAAAGATTTATCGTTAAATCATTCTATGATTTCGTTAGGATCTTGCACCATGAAACTTAATGCTGCAGCAGAAATGTTGCCGTTAAGTTATCCGCAATGGGGAAATATTCACCCTTTTGTACCGATAAATCAAGCGCAAGGTTATCAAGAAGTTTTAAAACGATTAGAAGATCAATTAACTGAAATTACTGGTTTCGCAGCTACTTCTCTTCAGCCAAATTCTGGAGCGCAGGGAGAATATGCTGGTTTAATGGCAATAAAAGCATACCACGATTCTAAAGGAGATACTCATAGAAATATTTGCTTAATTCCTTCTTCAGCTCACGGCACTAATCCTGCCAGCGCAGTTATGGCGGGAATGAAAGTAGTAGTTACTAAATCTACTGAAAAAGGAAATATAGATGTCGACGATCTTCGTGAAAAAGCGCTAAAACACAAAGATAATTTAGCGGCTTTAATGGTAACGTATCCTTCTACCCACGGCGTTTTCGAATCAGAAATAAAAGATATTACAAAGATAATTCATGAAAATGGCGGAAAAGTTTATATGGATGGCGCTAACATGAATGCTCAAGTGGGGCTAACCAATCCTGGAAAAATTGGAGCCGATGTTTGTCACTTAAATCTACATAAAACTTTCGCTATTCCACACGGTGGTGGCGGACCAGGAGTTGGACCAATTTGTGTAGCTAAAGATTTAGTTCCGTTTTTACCTTCAAACCCAATTATTGAAACAGGCGGAACCTCTCCTATTTCTGCAATTTCTGCAGCGCCTTGGGGTTCATCTTTAGTTTGCTTAATTTCTTACGCTTACATTTCTATGTTAGGCCCAAAAGGATTAAAAAGCGCTACGGAACACGCAATTTTAAATGCAAATTATATAAAGCAACGCTTAAATAATCATTTTAAAACGCTTTACTCCGGTGAACGTGGAAGAGCTGCGCACGAAATGATTTTAGATCTTCGTCCGTTTAAAGAAAAAGGAATTGAAGTAGTAGATATTGCAAAACGCCTTATAGATTATGGTTTTCACTCGCCAACGGTTTCTTTTCCGGTAGCTGGAACAATGATGATTGAACCGACTGAAAGTGAAAGTAAAGCTGAATTAGATCGTTTTTGTGATGCGCTAAATTCAATTAAAGAAGAGATTGATGCTATTGAAGATCAAGAAAATAATCTTCTTAAAAATGCGCCTCACACAATGGAAATGTTAACCATGGATGAATGGAATTTCCCTTATACACGTAAACAAGCAGCTTTTCCATTACCGTATGTTAGTGAAAACAAATTTTGGCCTTCAGTTAAAAGAGTCGATGATGCGTATGGAGACCGAAATTTAATGTGTACGTGCGATCCTATTGAAGAATATATGGATTCCGAATAAATTTTAGAATTTCTTGTTACAAAAAACCCCAAACTTACTTGGGGTTTTTTATTGCTTTATAATTAATAAGCCTACATTTTTAATAAATTAATAATTTAACGGCTTTTAATTATTAGATCAACAAAAGTTAAATAAAAGTGAGGAATTATGGTTAATTTTGTAAATATATTCCTTAGTTTGGGAAAGATTAAGTAAGCAAAAAATGGCTATAAAAATAACAGGTATAGGAAGCTGTATTCCTAAAAACAGCATCAAAAATGCAGATTTTATAAACAGAAAGTTTATGAACCCTGATGGAAGTTCTATTCCCGATTCTAATGAATTAATTATTCGAAAATTTAAAGCCATTACAGGAATTGAGGAGCGCCGTTATGCAGATGAAAATTTAACCGCTTCAGATTTAGCTGCAATTGCTGCTGAAAAAGCTATTGCTGATTCAAAAATAGATCCTGAAACTTTAGATTATATTATTGTTGCACAAAATTTCGGCGATGTAAAATTCAGAAATACACAAAGTGATGCTGTCCCTAGTTTAGCGACACGTGTAAAATATAAACTTCAAATTAAAAATCCTTCTTGTGTAGCTTATGATGTAGTTTTTGGTTGCCCGGGTTGGTTAGAAGGCGTTATTCAAGCGCAAGCTTTTATTAAAGCCGGAATGGCAAAAAAATGTTTAGTGATTGGTGCTGAAACACTTTCTCGTGTGGTTGATATTCACGATCGCGACAGTATGATTTTTAGCGATGGCGCCGGTGCAAGTATTATTGAAGAGGTAGATGAAAAAGACAACGGAATTTTAGCGTTTGAATCGGCTACATATGCAAGGGAAGAAGCGTATTTCTTAACCTTCGAAGGCTCATATAATCAAGATTTAAAAAAGGAAACTCGTTACATAAAAATGAACGGTCGAAAAATTTATAATTTCGCTTTAACGCACGTCCCAACAGCTATGAAAAGTTGCTTAGAAAAAAGTGGAGTTTCAATTGAAAATTTAAAAAAGATTTTTATTCATCAAGCCAACGAAAAAATGGATTTGGCAATCTGTGAACGTTTCTACAAATTATTTAACAAGCCTGTTCCTGAACATATTATGCCAATGAGCATTGCAGAATTAGGAAATAGTTCGGTCGCAACGCTTCCTACGTTGTATGATTTGGTCACCAATAATCAAATTGAAAATCAACATCTTGAAAAAGGTGATGTTATTATTTTTGCAAGTGTTGGCGCAGGGATGAATATTAATGCGCTTGTATATCGGTACTAACTATGTACGAAAATAATTTTCCAAATAAGCGCTACAAAAATACCTTAGAGTTTTTGGAAAAAGTGGCTCCTCCTCCAACTACAATTTTAGACTTAGGTGTAGAAAATCCGTTTACGGAATTTATGAAAAATGCGGGATACGAGGTGAATAATACAATTGGGGAAGATTTAGATCTTGATTTTTCAACTATAAAAAAATCAGATGCTGAAGTTGTTACCGCTTTTGAAATTTTTGAACACTTACTAGCACCATTCAATGTTTTAAGAGAAATAAAAGCCGATAAATTGGTAGCGAGTGTTCCATTAAAATTATGGTTTTCTTCAGCATATAGAAGTAAAACCGATAAATGGGATCGACATTATCACGAGTTTGAAGATTGGCAGTTCGATTGGCTTTTAGAAAAAGCCGGATGGGAAATTAAAGCTCGAAAAAAATGGAGTAATCCCGTAAAAAAAATTGGTATTCGTCCGTTGCTTAGAAAATTTACCCCTCGTTATTATATTGTTTACGCTGAACGAAAAAAATAAGCATGCGTTTCTATATTGTTATTCCCGCTCACAATGAAGAAAAAGTTATTGGCAAAACGCTACAATCGTTAGTTGAACAAAGCCATTTACCTTCTAAAATTTTGGTGGTTAACGATAATTCTTCAGATAAAACTGCTGAAGTTGTTAGTGAATTTGCTAAAAAATATTCATTTGTTTCCTTCATAAATAATAATTCATCACAAGAACATCTTCCCGGCGGAAAAGTTATTTTGGCTTTTCAAGAGGGAGTAAAACAGCTAGATGAAAATTATGATGTGCTTTGTAAGTTTGATGCAGATTTAATTTTCCCTTCAAATTATCTCGAAAAAGTTGCAAGTCATTTTTCAGCAGATAAAAAAACAGGAATGGCTGGTGGTTTTTGCTACATACAATCTGGAGATCATTGGAAACTTGAAAACTTAACCGATAAAGATCATATTCGGGGAGCGTTAAAAGCTTATCGAAAGGATTGTTTTAAGCAAATTGGCGGGTTAAAAGCTTCTATGGGTTGGGACACGGCAGATGAATTGTTGGCAAAGTTTTACGGTTGGAACGTTAGAACTGATGAAAGTTTAAAAGTAAAACATCTTCGTGCTACCGGAGAAACCTATAATAGTTCTTCAAAATACAAGCAAGGTGAAGCTTTTTATAAACTCCGCTATGGTTTCCTCATTACTTTAATTGCTTCTCTTAAATTAGCTTTACTGAAGAAAAAACCTGTTTTAGTAAAAGATTATTTAACTGGATATTTTAAAGCAAAAAAAAACAAGCTTCCTTTTTTAGTAAATGAAAAAGAAGGAAAATGGATTCGAAAATATCGGTGGAACAAAATTAAATCGAAAGTATTTTAGTCTTTTTTCAACACAAAAGGTAACACATTTCCAGTCGCACCGTTTGGAAAAGCGATTTCTAACAAAGCTGAAATGGTTGGTGCAATATCGGTAATTACAGTTTTTTCATAAGTTTCACCGTTTTTTATTCCATTTCCGTAGAAAATTAATGGGGCGTGAGTATCGTAATTTAACGAACTTCCGTGGGTAGAACCTTTTTCAGGATAAATTATATAAGCAGGATCGAAAATAATTACCAGATCGCCGCTTCTTTTTTGATCGAAACCATTTTGAACTAACGAAAATACACCTTCTGTAAAATCATTTTCTTCTAAAGCTGAACGAGTGATTATTTTACTGATATGCGGAAATTCCAATAAAAATTCTTTTAAATCAGTTTCCAGTTGTTTTCTTGAAATATTTTCTTCTTTTACTCTATTGTAATTGAAGAAAAGTTGATTATTGGAAATATTTTCAATTAAATCGGTTACGCCATATTCTTCTCCTAAAAAACTGGTTAATTCTTTTTTCATTTCAGCTACATCAATATAACCGGCAGGAATATTTTTAGATTTTAAATAAGCGGGAACATTTATCGCACCGTGATCTGCGGTTAAAAATAAAGTATAATTTCCTTTTCCAACTTTTTCATCAAGCTCGTTTAAAAGTCTTGCGATATCTTGATCTAAGCGAATATAATTGTCTTGAATTTCTTTTGAATTTACGCCAAAATTATGACCAATATAATCTGGACTTGAATAACTAATCGTTAAAAAATCTGTGTCGTTATCTTCTCCTAATTTTTCTTCATTTAAAGCTGCGATTGCAAAATCTGTAGTTAAGTTATTTCCGAAAGGAGTAGATTTTAAAATATCATAACCGCCATTTTGCTCACTTAATTCTTTTAAATCATAAGGAAATGTTGCGTTTTCTTTTCCTGAAAAACCGAATTCAAAACTGTTTAAATCGCTTCCACTTTCAGTATAATTTTCGATTGGTTTTAAGGTATTCCAGGTTTTTAAATAACGTTCAGCTTTTTTTGAATTATTAAAATCCATCACCCATTTGGGCAAATTTTCAAGGTAAAATGAACTTGTTATAAACTTTCCTTCATCTTTTCCATAGAACCAATAAGCAGCATTTGCGGTATGTCCGGCAGGTAAAATTGCGCCTCGATCTTTAATAGCGATTCCTATTGTTTTTCCGCGGAATTGCGTATGTAATCTATTTTGATCGCTAATGGTAGTAACTTTCATTAGGTGGGGCGACATTTTTCCGGCTAGAGAACTTGTTCCGACAGGGGTTACACTTTCATCTCTCGCGCAATAAACTTCTTCTCCCGTAAATTTATCATACCAATCGTTAGAAATAATTCCGTGAACACTTGGCGTAGTTCCGGTATAAATAGACGTGTGTCCCGGTCCGGTATAAGTAGGAACATAATTGTAATGATTATTTCTGCAGGTAAAGCCTTCGTTTATCAATCGTTTAAATCCATCTTCTTCAAAATCATTCCAAAATCGGGTAAGGTAATCGTAGCGCATTTGGTCCACCACCACACCGACTACAAGTTTTGGTTTTTTATTTTTAACGGAAAGCGTATCTTTTACTGAAGTATTTTTATTTTCTGAAGCTGTTTTTTGAATTGAATTACAATTGGTAAATAAAACAATTAAACTTAGCAGTGCTACAAAATTTTTCATAACTGAATTTTACATTACAACTGCAAAAATATTAAATGTTGTAGCGATTAAAGATTAATTGTAAGTTAAATACTTTGGTAATTATTTTTGCTATTTTAGCTTTACAAAAATTCAGTAAATGAAATACCTTCAGGATATAGGTCAATATTTCATAATGATTAAGAATATATTCAGAAGAATGACCAAAGCTTCTGTTTTACGCCAATTAATTTTTAAGGAAATTGATGATTTAATGATCAACTCTTTAGGAATCGTAATTTTTATATCTTTTTTCATTGGTGGTGTTGTAACTATACAAACGGCACTTAACCTTAACAATCCGCTAATTCCAAAAAGTTTAATTGCATTTACTGCAAGGCAATCTATTATTTTAGAATTTTCACCCACATTTATTTCTATTATTATGGCGGGTAAAGTGGGTTCTTATATTACTTCAAGTATAGGAACAATGCGCGTTACCGAACAAATAGACGCCTTGGAAGTTATGGGAATAAATTCAGCAAACTATTTAATTTTTCCAAAAATAATAGCGATGCTTACGTATCCTTTTATCATCGCTATTTCTATGTTTATGGGCATTTTAGGCGCCTATATGGCAGGAGTTTTAGGTGGTTTTGTGGCTGGCGAACAATTTTTAAGCGGTCTTCAAGAAGATTTTATTTCATTTCATTTGGTTTACGCCTTTATTAAAAGTTTCTTTTTCGCTTTAATTTTAGCGACTATTCCTGCGTATCACGGTTATTATATGAAAGGTGGAGCTTTAGAAGTTGGACAAGCAAGTACGACTTCTTTTGTATGGACGAGCGTTGTTTTAATTATCGTAAATTATATATTAACCCAATTATTGTTAAGCTAATGATTAAAGTAGAAAATTTACATAAAGGGTTTAATGGCGAAGAAATTTTAAAAGGAATTACCACGGAATTTCATCAAGGAAAAACCAATTTAATTATCGGTCAATCCGGATCTGGGAAAACCGTATTTCTAAAATGTTTACTTGGTCTTTTTACACCTGAACAAGGAACAATTGAATATAATGGAGACGCCTACTCTACTTTAACGCAAGAACAGCAAAGAGAACTTCGGAAGGAAATGGGAATGGTTTTTCAGGGAAGCGCTCTATTCGATTCGATGACAGTGGCCGAAAACGTGATGTTTCCCTTACGGATGTTTACCAATCAGAAAAAAAAGGTAATGATGGATCGCGTTGATGAAGTTTTAGAACGCGTAGATCTTCAACCCGCAAAAGCAAAATACCCAGCAGAAATTAGTGGCGGAATGCAAAAACGTGTTGCCATAGCGCGTGCGATTGTAAATAAACCAAAATATTTATTTTGTGATGAACCAAACTCTGGTTTAGATCCAAGATCAGCTATAATGATCGATAATTTAATTCAAGAAATTACTCGAGAAAACGATATTACTACGGTTATTAACACGCACGATATGAACTCGGTACTCGAAATTGGGGAAAATATAGTATTTCTTCAAAAAGGAGTTCTGGCGTGGCAAGGAAACCACACACAAATTTTTAAAACCGATAATGAAGCGGTAACCGATTTTGTGTATTCTTCAGATTTATTTAAAAAAGTAAGAGACGCGCAATTAAAAGGACTTTAATTTAGTTCAAGCTTTTTACAATTAACGTATCCAATTTTAATTTATACGCTAACCATTCTTTAAGTTTCAGTTCATTTTTCACTTTATCCGCTTTTGATATTTCTTTTTTCCAGCGAAGATCAAATTCAGGAATCGTATCGATTGTATTGAAATTTGAAACCAATTTATCAGCATAGCTAAAACTCTCTAACCCTTCATAATTTATTTTGGCTTCTTTCGAAATATTGGCAAACGGAATTTGTTGTTGTTCATACTTTGAGAGTTTTGAAAGTTCACTTTCTAAATATGAAATACGCTCATCTTTATTCATTAAACTAATTGAATCGCGTCGTTTAAACTCTCGCATATATTGAAGTTGATCAAAAGATTCTGTATTTTCATTCTGAAGAATAATTAAAGAAGCGTTTTTTAAATAACCGTAGCGTTTCATCTTTTCACGCCATAATCCAATTACTGAATTCGGAATTTCTTTTCCCATAAATGAAACTTCAATTTTAGGATCGTTTCCGGAATTATATTCTGCTACTGTTGCATTTTTCTGAAGAAAAGATTCATTGTAAACCATAAGTTCCTCATCAACAAACTTTTTTGCATCTTGTTTAAAATAAGATTCTTGAAGCATATTATAAAATAAATATACACTCGGAATCATCACAATAATCGCAATAATTGAAGCGACTTGCGCAATACGTTTTCTTCGTTTGGAATTCGCATATTTTACCAACGGAAAACCTAACAGTTTCGCTACCAAAAAAGTTGACAAAGCTATAAAAGTTGCATTAATGGAAAATAAATATAAGGCTCCACCAGCATCTGAAAAATTACCTTCAGCCAAACCATAACCAACCGTACAAAGCGGCGGCATTAAAGCGGTAGCAATTGCAACACCAAAAATAACACTAGCGATTGTCCCTTTTTTTGTCTTCGCAACAATTAACGCTAAACCACCAAAAATTGCTACCAACACATCTAAAACGGTAGGGTAAGTTCTTGCTTCAAGTTCGGCATTACTTCCTGTTAAGGGCGAAATCGTAAAATATAAAAAGGCTGTGAGCACACTTAAGCCAACCATTACGCCTAAGTTAATAAGTGATCTTCGTAAGGTATCAATATCATTAATTGCAACGGAAAGCCCTATACCAACAATTGGCCCCATTAAAGGTGAAATAAGCATCGCACCAATAATTACAGCGGTACTACTTACATTTAACCCGATGGATGCTACAAAAATTGAAAAAATTAAAATCCACGCGTTATGACCTTTAAACGGAATATCTTTTTTAACCGCCTCAATGGTAGAATCGCGGTCGGTATCGCTACGAATATCGAGTAATTCAGAAAGAAAACTCTTTAAACTTTTAGCTGTCCCTTTTAAATCTTTCGATAATTTTTGATTTACCGCTTCTTGCTTTTCGTCTTCAGATGTAGCCATTTTTATCCTAGTTCTTCTCCGAACTTTGCTTGAATTATTTCTCTAATTTTTTTTATTTCTTGTTCTTTCTCTTTAGGAAAGATAAGTAAAACATCTTTATTTTCAACAACAATAAAATCTTTTAATCCATCTATTGCCACGACTTTATCTTTCTGGGTGCGAATGATATTCCCTGAAGCATTTTCTAAATAAAGTTTCGCATTAATTACTACATTATCATTCTCATCGTGTGGTAATTCTTTATGTAATGAACCCCAAGAACCTAAATCATTCCAATCGAAATCGGCGGGTAACACACAAACGTTTTCAGCTTTTTCCATAATTCCGTAGTCAATGGAAACATTTTCAGCTTTTGCGTAATTTTCTTCTAAAAACGCTTGTTCCTTTTCGGTGTTTAATTTCTCTATTCCTTCAACAAAAAGTTGATACATTTCTGGCATGAATTCTTCAAAAGCTTTGGTAATCGCTTTTACACTCCAAATAAAAATACCGGCGTTCCAAGCGTAATTCCCTTCAGCTAAAAAAGATTTTGCCGTAGCGTAATCGGGTTTTTCGGTAAACTTCAGAACTTTTTTTACTGCTGAAATCTTTTCATCTTTATATTGAATATAGCCGTAACCGGTGTTCGGAAAAGTTGGTTTTATCCCTAAAGTCATTAATAATTCTTCACGTTGACAAGCATCATAAGCGGTTTGTAAATTTCTGGTAAACGCGTCTTCATCTTCAATCCAATGATCACTTGGGGCAACCACCATTAACGCATCAGAATTTTCTTTTTGAATTTTTAAAGCCGCCAATAAAATACACGGTGCGGTATTTCGCATTGCCGGTTCTAAAACGATTTGGTTTTGCGTGATCTTTGGCAATTGTTCTTTTACCAAATCTTCATACAAACTATTGGTAAGCACTAAAATATTTTCTTCAGGAACTATTTTTTTTAAACGGCTGTACGTTTTTTGAATAAGCGTTTGCCCGCTTCCGAGCATATCATGAAATTGCTTCGGAAAAGATTTTTTACTCACCGGCCAAAATCGTGAACCAACTCCACCAGCCATAATAACCGCATAATAATTACTGTTCATCATTCCTTATTTTTAAACTTTTACCAATTCAACTTCTGCGTTTGGTTGAAAAATATAAACTTTTCCGCTAGAAATCTCGACGCATTCGTAGCGTTTTATTCTTTTTTTTCCTTTTCTAAAAACTTTTCCGTTATAGATCCTAAACGTGCTACCCGTAGGAATTTCAAATATATAGTTTTTATTATTCTGCGGATCGAATTCTTTTAACGCAACCGATAATCTAGCATCGGTATCGCTACTTGCTTTCGGATTTTTAAAATGTGTGGCAATTAATGGAAGTAATCTCGACGGAAAAATCGATGGATTTATAAACGGAAGCATTAATTGCTGAAACGTATATTTCCATTCTTTTCCGTGTGGTTTTATATAACGACCATATTTTTTGAAGGCTAAAAAGTGAGCGATTTCGTGAATTAATGTAATTAGAAATCGATACGGATTTAAATTAGCATTTACCGTAATTTGAGGCGCTCCATTTATTTCTCGATAATCACCGTGACGCGTTTTGCGTTCATTTACGATTTTTAAATGAATATTATATGCTGCAATTAATTGAAACGTAGGATCTACAGCACGTTCAGGTATGTAATTTGAAAGAATTTCTTTCATTAATTAGGGTGTAGAATTAGAAACTTGCAGTAATTTCCCGTTATACAATTCATGTCCGTTTAAAGAAAAATCCGCAATATATTTCGCCATTTTTTCTGCTGAAACCGGCGCTTGATATCCCGGAAATGCTTCTTCTAACATTTCAGTTTGTACCGCTCCCAAAGCGAAAACATTAAACGACGGACCGCTTTCTTTGTATTCTTCGGCTAAAACTTCGGTTAACGTAATTACTGCGCCTTTACTTGAACTATATGCTGATAATCCCGGGAATTTCAAACTTCCTTGAACGCCACCCATACTACTAATGGTAAGTACGTGGCTTTTTTTATGCATAAACGGAATTAGTAATTTCGTAAGTTCAAAAACGCCAAAAACATTCGTTTTATAGACTTCTTCAAATTCAGCTGAGGTAATTTTAGTGAAAGGTTTATTTACTAATTTTCCGGCATTATTAATAAGTACGTCAACTTTTTCCCATTTTTCGGCAATAAAAGTTTTTACTTGTTGAAGATCGCTTTTATTATTAATATCAAAAGAAAATGGGGTTACATTCTTTAAATTAAGTGATTTTATAGGTTTTTCATTTCGTGATAAAGCTAGAATTTGATGACCTTGTTCTGAAAGAATTTTCACCAACTCAAAACCAATTCCTCTACTCGTTCCTGTGACAATAATATTTTTCTTCATAAATTATTGTTTCGTATTTAACTGAATTTCTTTTGTAGCTGTATTTGCAATCGCTTCGATACCCGGAATTATTTTAGCAAGCAGATTTTGCATGTGTTCATAATTCATTAATTCGGCTTCATCATCGACGTGATGATAATATTCATAATTTGAAAAATCGAACGTGCATAAGGTTTGCGCAGGAATATTCAATTCTTCGTAAAATGGATAATTATCGCTTCGTTTAAATAATTGAAATTCTTTTGCCTTCGCAAAAAAACCAAAAACCTCAGCATCTGCATATTCATTAAACTTTTTAGCAAAATTAGATTCCTTGAAACCGGTTAAATAAGCTTCATAAGATTGATCGACTAACGGAACGCCAATCATTTCAAAATTCAACATTGTGTAAATATCTACCTTTTCTTTTTTCAAGCGTTTTGCTAAATGTTTAGAACCGATTAAGCCTTCTTCTTCCGCAGAAAATAAAACAAACAAAATACTCCTTTTAGTTTCTTTATTTGCAAAATACTTTGCTAATGCTATAATTGAAGCTGTTCCCGCAGCGTTATCGTTTGCACCATTCGCAATAGAATCGCCAGCTACGGTTTGTTCTTCATTTACAATTCCGATATGATCGTAATGAGCGCCAAGAATAATAAATTCATCTTTTAATTTTGGATCATTTCCTTCTTTTAAAGCGATTAAATTATAACCAGTTTCACCTTTATACTGAAAAGAATCGCGATAAGTTTCATAAAATGGTTGTACATTATGTGTGCTAAAAATAGATTCAATATACTGCGCAGCTTCTTCTATCCCTTCGGTACCGAACTTTCTTCCGGCTAAATCATCTGAAGCTAAATAGTGTAAAGTTTCTTTTAGAGAATTTTCAGCAATTTCATCTGGAATTACTTGCGAATAATTTACCCAAGAAATTAAAAGGAAAGACAGAATAAGTATATTTTTCATTGATCAAGATTTTCGTTCAGGTTTAAAGATAAAAAAATCCCGCTTTTACACGGGATTTTTCACTATATAATATTGATAATCTTAGGCTAACATAGTAACCGGATTTTCGATATATTTCTTAAACGTTTCTAAGAATTTTGCACCAGTCGCACCATCTACCGTTCTGTGATCGCAAGCAAGCGTAACCTTCATTGTATGGCCAACTTTTATTTCGCCATTTTTAACTACCGGCTTTTCTACAATCGCACCAACCGATAAAATAGCTGAATTTGGCTGATTAATAATGCTGGTAAATTCTTCAATACCAAACATTCCTAAATTTGAAACTGTAAATGTACTACCTTCCATATCTTTAGGCTGTAATTTTTTGTTTCTTGCTTTTCCGGCTAGATCTTTTACGTTTGAATTGATGGTCATCATCGACATCTGATCGGTAAATCGTAATACTGGAACCACTAACCCTTCTTCTACCGCAACAGCAACACCCACGTGAATATGTTTTGCAATTTTGGTAGCATCGCCAGTCCATTGGGAATTAACCTGCGGATGTTTACGCAACGCCATTGCCGAAGCTTTAATTACCATATCATTATACGAAACTTTCGTGTCTGGCATTTCATTGATTTGCGCGCGCGATTTCATCGCGTTTTCCATATCTAACTCAATCGTTAAATAATAATGGGGCGCGTTAAATTTAGATTCTGAAAGTCGTTTGGCAATTGTTTTTCGCATTTGCGAATTTTTAACCTCTTCAAAACTTTCTTCACCTGCAGGAACGTAAGGTTGCGCAGCAGATTCTTCCGATTTTGCTGCTTTCTTTTCAGCAGGTTTTTCTGAAGGTTTGTAACTTTCGATATCCTTTTTAACGATTCGTCCGTTTTCACCACTACCTTTAACATCAGCTAAATCAATTCCTTTTTCTTCGGCTATTTTTTTAGCTAAAGGTGAAGCAAAAATACGATCGCCATCACTATCGGTATGTTGTCTATCTCCAGAATCTGAACTTTCGCTTTCTGAAGAAGTTTTATCTTTCGATGCTTTATCTTCTGAAGATTTTTCCTTTTTGTCAGACTTTTTAGATTTCTTGGAAGAACCACCAGATTTTAATTGATCTAAAAATTTAGAAACATCGGTTCCTTCCGGACCAATAATTGCTAAAACTGAATCTACCGGAGCGCTTTCACCTTCATCGATTCCGATGTGGAGTAAGGTTCCTTCATAGAAAGATTCGAATTCCATGGTGGCTTTATCGGTTTCGATTTCAGCTAAAATTTCACCTTCTTCTACGCTATCGCCTTCTTTTTTCAACCATTGTGCAACGGTACCTTCTTCCATGGTATCAGAAAGTCGTGGCATTTTTACCACTTCTACATCCTCTGGAATTTCACCATCTGCATCTTCGTCACTTTCTTCTTCATCATTTTCATCTGAAGAATCATCTTTTTCTTTTGAAGATTTTTTATCGTCCTTATCCTTTTTATTTTTATCTTCATCTTCAGCATCGTTATCCTTTTTATCAGATTTTCCTTCAGCTTCTTTTATGAGGTCTGAAATATCTTCATCTTCTTCACCAATAATTGCCAACAAAGCATCAACCGGAGCACCATCGCCTTCTTCAACACCAATATAAAGTAAAGTGCCGTCATAGAAAGACTCAAACTCCATGGTTGCTTTATCGGTTTCTATTTCAGCTAAAATATCGCCTTCTTCGACTTTATCGCCTTTTTGTTTTAACCATTTTGCCACAACACCTTCTTCCATCGTGTCGCTTAAACGAGGCATATTTATAACTTCAGCCATAATTTTTTATAGTTTATGTGATAAAAACGGATAGTCTTCTTGCTCGTAAACCACATCGTACATTACGCTGGTTTCAGGGAAATCTGATTCATCTGCAAATTTCTCGCATTCTTTTACGCGATCTTTTACACCTTTATCAATTTTCTTGATTTCATCTTCAGAAGCCCAACTATTTTCTTGTATTTTTTCTAGAACTTGAGAAATAGGATCGATTTTCTGGTATTCTTTTACCTCATCTTTAGTTCTATATTTTTGTGCATCACTCATAGAATGACCGCGATAACGATAGGTTTTCATTTCTAAAAATGTTGGTCCGTTACCCGAACGTGCTCTATCGATCGCTTCATCTAAAGCTTCTGCAACTTTAGCAGGATTCATAGCATCTACAGGTCCGCAAGGCATTTCATAACCTAAACCAAGTTTCCAGATATCTTCGTGGTTTGCGGTTCTTTTTACGGAAGTTCCCATAGCATAACCGTTATTTTCTACACAGAAAACTACCGGCAATTGCCACGTCATCGCTAAGTTTAATGTTTCATGAAGTGTTCCTTGTCGAGCAGCTCCATCACCTAAAAAAGTCAAGGTTACATTGTCTCGCTTAAAGTATTTATCACCAAAAGCGATTCCGGCACCTAATGGAATTTGCCCACCGACAATTCCGTGACCTCCGTAAAAACGATGCTCTTTCGAAAAAATGTGCATAGAACCTCCTAAACCTTGAGAAGTTCCTGTTTTCTTTCCGTAAAGTTCTGCCATTACTTTTTTAGGATCAACGCCCATACCAATGGGTTGCACGTGATTTCGGTAAGCGGTAATCATTCTATCTTTTTCAAGATCCATCGCGTGTAACGCTCCGGCTAGAATGGCTTCTTGACCATTGTATAAATGGAGAAATCCTCTTACTTTTTGCTGAATATAAACTTGCGCTAATTTGTCTTCAAACTTGCGCCAGAACAACATATCTTCGTACCACTTAAGGTATGTTTCTTTGGTTATCTTTTTCATGAAATTATTTTTTATGCCGCTCACGAATTAAAGCGGAAAACAAAAATAAGATAATATGCGTTAAAGGAAAAACTCTTTAAGCTTTAATCGGAAAATTTTACAGAAAGCTGCTATCGAATGCCAACGGAAGTATATTTACAAGAGAATTTGATTTATAAATTTTTCCGCTTTCTCCCATAAAATATATCGCAATAGGCGATTTTTGCTTGTATTCATATTCAGCAATGGCTTGTCTGCACGAACCGCAAGGCGGAGTTGGCTCTGTAATTTCTTTTTGAAGTGATTTTACAGAAATTGCCATCGAAAGAATTTTTTGCTTCGGAAATTTGGAACCTGCATAAAAAATAGCGGTTCGTTCTGCGCATAAACCTGAAGGATAGGCTGCGTTTTCTTGATTACTTCCGGTAATTATTTCTCCATTTTCTAATTGGATAGCTGCGCCGACAAAGAAATTGGAATATGGCGCGTAAGCATTATCTCTTGCTTTAAATGATTCTTCCATCAGTTTTTTAGCATCTGTGGGAAGTTCATTTAAATTTTCAAAAACTTGGAGCTTGGTTTGAAGATTTAATTCTTTCATCTTTCTAAAATACGTATTCACTTTAAAACAAAAAAGTACCGGATAGAAATTCGGTACTTTTTATATTCTAAAATCTTTAATAAGATTTAATATTCTCTATATTTTTCTCCGAAGTTAAATGACAAACTAAATCGTAAACTTCCTTCTAATGGATTGGTTACTGATTTTGCGGTAGAGAAAAGATAAGAAACATCTATTCGTGTAATTGAATATTTAAAACCAGCACCTAAGGTTAAGAATTTTCTAAATCCTTTTACATCACTTTCATTAAAATATCCTAAACGAAATGCAAAACTATCTTCGTACCAATATTCTGCTCCTAAAGCCCACGTAATTTCTTTTAATTCTTCACTGAAACCATTTGGCGCATCACTCCAAGAAGAAAGCATTGCTCCAAAAGAACTTTCATTATAATAATCGTCTTCTCTATTGATTACACCATCATTATTCGAATCGCTTGGTGTAGGAACTAATAATTTATTAAATTCAGCATAGGTTCCGATAGTATTTGACGCATCTAAGATGAAATCGAAACCGGCTCCAGCTTTAAAATTTGTTGGAATAAAACTTTCTTGACCGGCATCATCATACTTAATTTTTGGGCCGATGTTTGAAATATTAATTCCACCTCTCCAGCGCCCGTTAAAATTATCATACGCAATTTCTTCACTTTGATAAAATGCTGAAATATCTACGCCAAATGAGTTTGCTGCAGAAGCATCTGCATTACTGGTTTGCAATCTTAAATCTGACCGAATGTAACGCCCTGTTACTGCCATTGAAATTTGTTCTCCTAAACGTAACGCGTAGGTTAAATCAAAAGAAACTTGGTTAGGCTTTAAAATTAAGGCTTCTTGCTCGGCGGTTTGGCGCGATTCAATTTCACCTAAATTAAAATAACGTAAACTTGCAGCAAATGCGCTACGTTCATTTATTCGGTTATAATAATTTACTTGGCCTACGTTTATATCATTTACCAATTCACGTAAATAAGGAACATAGGAAATTCCTACACCTTGTTGATCTTCTACAAATGCATATTTTGCGGGATTCCATTGTTGCGAATAGGTATCTGCTGAAGTTGCCACACCCATATCTGCCATTCCCGATGCTCTCGCGTCTCCTGAAATTAATAAAAACGGAACTGCGGTTGTTGGAACTCTATCAGATTCTGTGATCTCGTCTTGAGCTTTTGCTTGTGAACTTAAAAGAATGGAAAATCCTACAAGTAAAAAAGTTATTTTTTTCATATCTTATTTTAATGTTTGGCAAATATATAGTTTTCTATTTATTAGAGAATAACGAGCTTTTCAAATTTCTCTACTTTCTTATTTGTTAAGGTTGATTTTACTGTTAATTTATAAACATAAACTCCTTTCCCGATTCGATCTCCAAAATCATCTCGACCATCCCAAGTAATATCTCGCGATAGAAAGCCGTCAGTATTAATGACTTGATTTTTAGTCCACACAACTTTTCCGGTTACAGTGAAAACTTGCACTTGAACTTCTAATGGCTCAAAAGGTCGATTATGATTAAACCAAAATTCTGTATACGTGGTAAATGGATTTGGATAATTCAATACCCTATTGATTTTTAACTCGTCATCACCAGTTACCATAAATTGTATCTCCGCTGTACTTGAATTATTATAAACATCCCAAGCTTTAAAAGTTAAGGTATGTAAACCTTCATCCAAATCGCGCAATTTATAATTTACGCTTCCTTTTGTATAATCATCGACTTCTGTCTCATAATAATCGTTTACTACAAATGGATCGGTTTCGTCTCCATCTAAAATTGCGACTAAATCATGACCAATTCCGCTTGCGGTATTAATTCCATTTTCATCGGCTAATTTTGCCAATAAAAATGGCGAACTATTGGTAATTCCGCCGGAAACAAAATTTTCATCATTCATGTATAGTTGTATCTCTGGACCTTTGTTATCTTCCGGTGCATTTTCATTTATTCCACCGACAAGAATAGAAGTATTATACCCTTTATTATCTTGTAACAATTGATTACGCTGAGAATAAAAACTTACGCGACCCTCCCCGACAGGAATTTTAATATCTTTTGGAACTACAAATTCAAATTCGAATTCACCGTTGGTAACCGAAGCTTGGCCTCGGAAAATACTTTCTCCTAACGTGGTAAAATCAAAAACACCACTACCATCATTATTTAATGTACTTCTATCGATACGTTTATCAAAAATTACACTTGATAGTATTCCGTTATAATTTGTGACTCTAGATCCATTAGCATAAACTAATTCTCCTCTCATTTTAATTTTACTTAAAGCTTTTAAAGTATCGACTTGCGGAGAAGAAATAGGAATATCATTAATATGAGTTAAATTAATTTCTGGATCTGGCAAAGCTAATTTCATAGCTGGATCACCGAAATAAAAAATGGTTCTTCTATCGGGATCTGTGAGATCATTTTTGGCTAAGCGAACTGCTTCTGCAATAGTTACTTCTTGATTATCATATTGAAATAGATAAGGAGCTAATTTGAAATTATAATCAGCGCCGGTACTGACGAAAATTTTTCTCACAGTTGAAACCATAGCAACCGAACCGCCATTATTGTTCAGTAAATTATATTCACCTGGTGAAAGTCGTAAAGGATTATCAAAAATTGTAAAATCACACGTTATGGTAACAAACAAATTATATCGATTTTCATTTTGCCAGTTTTCAATACTCTCAATAGTAACTAGACGTTCTGCCGCTAGGCCGTTTTCTCCTCCATGCCCAAAATAATTAACTACACACGCTCCAACCTCTACCGCTTGATTAATTGCTTCGTTTGCTTCAGGATAGCGGAAACCGCCAGAAGAAGATACCTGCTGGTAAGAATCACTATGAATTTTCTTTACATTTATAAAAGGTTGATTTTCTGAAATATCATCTCCCAACTCGTCAAGTTTAACCTGCAGGTCAAAATCATCTCCACCATTTCCTCTTTTATCGGCATCATCAGAAATTAAAACAAAATTATTTCGCCAACTTCCGTAGGAAACTTTACTCTCATAATCGAAAATCTTATCAACTAATATTTTAGCCGTTTGTGGTGAATCTGCAAGGATTCTTCCCACCGCAATATCTAATTTTCCGCCGAAAATACTAGCACCTTCGTTGGCATCCATTAATCCATAAAAATCATCTGAAGGAGTTGTACTTGGGCTTGTACTAAAACTATCTAAACTTTCAAAAACTGGTACAATATTATTGTTATTCTGCAAACGGTTTTTATAATCTACCGATCCGTCTCCAAATAAACAGACATATTTTATTCTATTAGTTGAAGAAGAAGCGTTATCATAAATGTATTTGATGAAATTTCGAATAGCACCAATATCCTGCTTTCCGGAGTTAAATTCAGTATAAATATCTTTCGTTAAAACGACCTTTACATTTAAATCATCTTTCTCTCTTCTATACTGTGCTAAACGATTTGCTTGCTGCAACAATAATTCTGAAGTGACAATTACATAATCTACATCTTGAAATTGGCCTTGATTATTTTCAAAAACAGTTCCTTTTAAATTTATATTATCGACTTGAGCATTTGCTTCTTTTAAAGGTGTATAAAAATTAGATGAGGGAATTGCTATATAATTTCTCCGTTCACCTAAAGTAGATTTGAAGCTGAAATTCGATTGATTTTGTGTATTTTCAATGTAATAGACATTATAAAGATCGGTAATATCCCAAACTTCTTGAATTGAAGAAGCATTTTGAATAACGTATTCTCCAATTCCTGAAGTTGTAGCAGCGTCTTCCCAAGTAAATTCTAATTGGGAATTTGTCGCGCGAAGTTCTCGTTTCGCTTTTACGTTTATATAATCCACATAAGCCAAACTTGCAGGATTTCCCCCATTATTATAAGTCAGCTTTACATTTATATTAGAAGAATTTACAATTAACTGATTAGAAATTGTAGAATCGTCAGCAAAATTGTCATCGGTTATGGCACTAAAAGTAGAAGTTCCGAGTTCTTCTCCATTTACAGAAATTTTCATTGAAGTTGAAGCTTCTGAAGCGGAAACTGTATTTATTCTGAATTCAACAGGTTCAGAAGTAATCAAATTTTCAAAAGTAAATTCAAATTCTTTTTCATTTTCGACATCAAATCGATCGCCAAACCATCTTCTGCCGGTTTTCACAATACTATAATCATCTATTTCATGATATTGGTAATCATCGAAAGTTGTAATGGTGGTTGTCGCATTTCCTGTGGGTTGAACAAATGGCGCAATTCTTTTTCCATAGTTTCCATCTGCAGTTATAAAATAATAAGACCGGTTGGCATATAAATTTAGATTGGTTAAATTTTCTTCGCTCCACTCATCATCTACAGCTTTTGCATAAAATAGAATATAATCTTGTGAGTCGAAACTTCCATCGTTTCCACCTACTACACGAATAGAAGTTTCAGGAATATCGTAGTATTCGTTTTCACTATTTTGCAATGGCAGCATATCGCCACCGTGACCATGAATTTTTAATCTTCTCGGATCAATAGAAGAAACATTCATTCCCAAACTACTTAAAAAGCTTCGGGATAATTTATAAACGCCTGATTTTTCAACATAAAAACGAAACCATTCTCCGTTTGCTAAAACTGAATTGGTTACAGAAGGAGTCGAAAAGGTTACATTTCCATCACGTGCCACTCCTTTTGTATATTGAATTGAAAAGGAAGTAATTTTCTTAAAAACACCATTTTGCTTTACTATAGGACTTAATTCAAATTGAAAGTATGAAACTTCTCTTGCCTTAGAGGCAAACATTTTGAAGTTTGGAGTTGAAGGTATACGCGATTTATCTAAATTATTTAACTTTGAAGCAGAAATTACTTCATAAGAAATATTCGTCAATTCTGAAGAAATTATATTTCCAGCTTCTTTCCATTGATTGGTGTAAGAAATCGTTTGTTCGGCTTCATTATAATTAAAAAATTGATTACCAAACCCCGGAACAAGTTTACGTCCTTCTTCAGGCGAAGTTGAAACATCTTTTTCTTCATTCCAGCTTATGGAAAATTGCTTTTGCTGCGCGTTTAATGTAAAAAAGAAACCTAAAAAAAATATGGTGTAAAGAAACTTCATCGCTAGAAATAACGTTAATTAAATAATTGTATTATATTTAGACCCACAAAATTAATTTATTTAGTAGATATAAATACTAATCTGAAAGAATTAACGTTATACAAAAGAGAACGCAATAATATTAAATGCTAAAATAATAAAACAAACTTGTTAATTTAGCGTTAATTGTTATATTGCAAACCCAAAATTTTACAAACTTAAATTGTATTATGAGAATCAATACCGCTCTTAAATCATTTTTTGCTGTTGCTGTTTTAGGCTTTGTCGCCTGCAACAACTCAAGAGACTACAAAGACAATTCCCGAGCTACCGGATGGGATTTAACCGGAAAAGATGGTATGATGAAATACCAAACAGATTATGAGGGCCAAAAAACAGGTCCCGGTCTTGTCTTCATCGAAGGCGGAACGTTTACTATGGGTCGTGTTCAAGACGATGTAATGCACGATTGGAATAACACGCCTACCCAACAACACGTTCAATCCTTTTATATGGATGAAACTGAAGTTACCAACCGTATGTATTTACAATACTTAGATTGGTTAAAATTAACGTTCCCTCCTACTGAGGAAAAATATAAAAATATTTATGTTGGAGCACTTCCCGATACATTAGTATGGAGAAACCGCTTAGGATATAATGAAACGATGACGAATAACTATTTACGTCACCCGGCTTATCAGAATTATCCTGTGGTAGGTGTAAACTGGATTCAAGCAACTGAATTCAGTAAATGGAGAACTAACCGTGTAAACCAATTATTATTAGAGCAAGAAGAGTATACTGCTGAAGGAGCCAGATTCCAAACAGATGCAAATTCTACTTTTGATACTGAAACTTATATAAATGCACCTACTAAAACTTATGGTGGCAACGATTCTTTAATCCGTGGAAGAAATTCAGATAGATTAACTCAAGTAGTGAAAGAAGACACTATACATAAATACGTACAACGTAAAGATGGTGTTCTTTTACCTGAATACCGTTTACCAACAGAAGCTGAGTGGGAGTACGCAGCTTTAGGAATGTCTAGTGTAAGAGAATACAATCAATATAGAGGAAGAAAAAAATACCCTTGGGATGGGCAATACACTCGTTCCGGAAGTAGAAAAACAAGCGGAGATCAATTAGCTAACTTTAAACAAGGTGATGGTGATTACGGTGGTATTGCAGGATGGAGTGATGATGGTGCAGACATTACTGCGGAAATAAAATCTTACGCTCCAAATGATTACGGTTTATATGATATGGCCGGAAACGTTTCTGAATGGGTAGCTGATGTTTACAGACCTATCGTAGATGATGAATTTAATGACTTTAACTATTATCGAGGAAATGTTTATACAAAAAATTCAATTGGTCAAGATGGAACTGTTGAAGTATTAACTCCAGATAATATTGCTTACGATACGTTAAGTAATGGAAGTATTGTTGCTCGAGGTTTACCTGGCGAAATTAAAAAAGAACCTGTTACTAGAGAAGATACTTATTTAAGAACTCAATTTACAGAAAGTGATAATAGAGATTTCCGTGATGGAGACAAAGCTTCAGGAAGATATTATCGAGAACAAGGAGATATTGAAGATGAATCAAAACGCATGTACAATTCTCCAAAACATCGAGTATCGGTAATGCAAGATTCAACTGGAAACTCTTCATTAGATAGACAATATGACACTTCTTCAGAAAGAACTACGCTTATTGACAACGAAGTTAGAGTATATAAAGGAGGTTCTTGGAGAGACAGAGCATATTGGTTAGATCCTGCTCAACGTCGTTACTTCCCACAAGATATGGCAACAGATGATATTGGTTTCAGAAATGCAATGTCTAGAGTTGGTTCTAAATCTCAAAAAGGAAAAAGAGCTAGAGATTAAAAACAATATAATTTAAAGTTTACAAAAGCCCTTTAATTAATCTTAAAGGGCTTTTTTATATAAATAGATTATGAAAATATCAGAATTACACAAACTATTTTTAGCTAGCAGCGGAATAAGTACTGATACCCGTAAAATAAAAGAAAAAAGCATTTTTTTCGCCTTGAAAGGAGAGAATTTCAACGGTAATACCTTCGCTAAAGAAGCGCTAAAATTAGGTGCAAATTATGCTATAGTTGATGAAAAAATTAACATTGAAAATAAAAAGATTATATCCGTTGAAAACGTATTGTCATCACTTCAGCAGCTAGCCACCTATCACCGTAACTACTTAAAATTACCTATTATTGCGATAACGGGTAGCAACGGAAAAACAACCACAAAAGAATTAATTCATCGTGTATTATCTCAAAAATTTAATGCAAAAGCTACAGTCGGAAATTTAAACAATCATATTGGCGTTCCGCTTACGCTTTTAAGTTTTGATAGTTCTACTGAAATAGGAATTGTGGAAATGGGCGCAAACCATCAAAAAGAAATTGAAAAACTGACCGAAATTGCGTTACCTGATTATGGCTATATCACGAATTTTGGAAAAGCTCATTTAGAAGGTTTCGGCGGTGTTGCAGGTGTAATTAAAGGAAAAAGCGAACTATACAAACATCTACAAAAGCACGACAAAAAAATTTTTATAAATGCTGATGATGAGTTACAACTAGAATTAACAGAAAATTCAAACACAATATCCTTCAGTGAACACAAAAAAGCAGATTATACCATTAAAACGCTTTCGAGTTCTCCCACTGTCATTGTTGAGTCCGAAAATACAACAATTAAAAGTAACCTTATAGGAAACTATAATACTAAAAATATTGCTATCGCTATTGCTATCGGTTCGTATTTTGAGATTGAAATAAACCGAATTAAAGCTGCTATTGAAAGTTATCTTCCCGATAATAATCGATCACAGATTATTGAAAAAAACAACAATAAAATTATACTTGACGCATACAATGCTAATCCTACAAGTATGGCTGCAGCACTAGAAAGTTTCAAACTAATAGATGCAAACCGAAAAATTGTGATTCTGGGCGATATGTTTGAAATCGGAAAAACTTCAAAAGAAGAACATCAAATTATAATTGATAAATTAAAAGAATATAATTTTGACGAAGCTTTTGTGTTAGGAAAAGACTTTAAGAAAACTGAAATAAATTCCGATAAAATTCAAGCTTTTCAAACTTTTGAAGAATTCAAGGATTACTTCAAAAAGGAGTCTGTTAAAAAAAGTACTATACTTATTAAGGGTTCAAGAGGAATGAAATTAGAACGTGTCTTAGAACTTCTTTAAAGTGGGTCATACTGGATTCGAACCAGTGACTTCTACCCTGTCAAGGTAACACTCTGAACCAACTGAGTTAATGACCCAAAATAAAAATCAAAGATAAAAAAATCCGAAGTAAAATTACTTCGGATTTTTTAGTGGGCGCGAAGGGATTCGAACCCCTGACCCCTTGGGTGTAAACCAAGTGCTCTGAACCAACTGAGCTACGCGCCCTTATTGCTGTAATGCGGATGCAAATATAAACCATTTTTACATTTCACAAAGTATTTTTTTAAAAAAAATTAAATTATTTCTGCCACTGTAAATGTACTTCCGCCAATAAAAATTAAATCATCTAAAGTAGCTGCTTCATTTGCAGCTAAATAGGCTCTTTCAACAGAATTATAAGTTTCGCCAAACAAATTATATTTTTCTGCGGAGTTTTGTAAAAGTAACGCATCCATTCCTCTAGGAATTGAAGGTTTACAAAAATAATATTTCGCTTCTTTGGGAAATAGGGGTAAAATGAGTGATAAATCTTTATCATTCACTACTCCTAAAACAATATGTAATTTTTTAAAATCTTCTTCTAACAACTGACGGATGACACATCGTAAACCTTCAGCATTATGAGCTGTATCACAAATTACTTTAGGGTTTAGTGATAAAGTTTCCCATCGCCCTTTTAAATTTGTATTGCTTTTTGTTTTAGCAATTCCCGCTTTTATATTACTTTCATCAATACTCCAACCCAGAGAGCGTAAAATTTCAAGACTGGCAATTACCGTTTTTTTGTTATGTTCTTGGTAATTTCCTTTTAAATCTGAAGGATAAGCTGCCCAAATATTCATTTCATTAGCGAAAGAAATACAAGAGCCAGTTTCTTGAGCTTTTTCTTCAAAAACTAAGCGAGTATTCTTAGCACTTTCTCCGATTACGACCGGAATTCCCTTTTTTATGATTCCCGCTTTTTCGCTGGCAATTTCTTCTAGTGTATTTCCTAAAAATTGTGTGTGATCTAAACCAATATTTGTAATTACAGAAAGTTCTGGCGTAATAATATTGGTTGAATCTAATCTTCCGCCCAAACCAACTTCAATTATTGCTACATCGATGTTTTCTTCCGCAAAATACTGAAACGCCATTGCAACTGTCATTTCAAAAAAAGAAGGCCGTAAATCTTGTAAAAATTCACTATTTTCTTCTATAAAATTCACTACAAATTCTTCAGAAACATCTTTACCATTAATTTTTATACGCTCTCTAAAATCTTTTAAATGAGGTGAAGTATATAAACCCACACGATAGCCACATTCTTGTAAAACAGAAGCCAACATATGACTGGTTGAACCTTTTCCATTTGTTCCTGCTACGTGAATGCTCTTAAATTTTTTATGCGGAAATCCTAAATGTTTTGAAAGAGCTAAACTATTTGTTAAGTCTTTTTTAAAAGCAGTTTTCCCTTGTTTCTGATACATAGGCAACTGCTGGAACATCCAGTCTAAAGTTTCTTTATAATTCATGGAAATATTAATCGGAAAGTTTGAACTCGTAAACAATAGTCCCTACCTGTTTTACAGGCGCATCTGCATCACTATTAAATTTAGTGGCTAAAGCTGCACGACGAGCTGGTTCTAATAAACAAGAAGCAGTATTGGTAGTGCCTTTAACACCGGCTACAGCATTTACAACTTTGCCTTGTTGGTTAACTTCTATTTTCACCACTACGACACCGGACTCGTTACAATCTTGAACAAATTTTTCTTTATTTAATGCTTTTCTACCTCCTAAACGATAATTTCCGTCGCCATCAAGACCTTTTCCTTGACCATAATAAGAAGAAGCATCGGGATCGCCATTGGGATCTCCTTTATCTCCAGCTTGATTATCATTTCCTTCACCTCCATTTTCTTGACCATCTTTTTTAGGTCCGTTTAAAATGCTATTCATTGCATCTGAAGTGGATTTATCTGGTTTAGGATCTGGTTTCTTTACTTCTTTCGGTTTTTCTTTAACCGGTTCAGTTTTTTCTTCAGCAGGCTTTTCTTCTTTTTTAGGTTTATCAGTAGGAGTTGGTTTGGTTTCTTTTTTCTTATCTTTTATTACCGGTGCATCTTCTGTATCTTGAGAAATCACCTCTTCATTTACTTCTGGTTCACTTTGCGGTGTTGAAGTTGACTGAGAAGTACTTTGTTGCGGTGCAGATTTTACAGGTTCTGTAGGTTGCTCTGTACCTGAACCTACTTCTGATGTTCCGAAATTTACGGCAATTCCATTTTCCGGTGGTGGATCCAAATAGGTTAAACCAAAGAAAAACAACAAAATAAGCAACAGCGTATTGATGATTACCGTAATAATCAGCGATTTTTTCTCATGTTTGGTTTCAAACAACGCCATATAACTTTTTATTTATTGCGGCTTAACCGCCAACACTATTTTATACTCATTCCTTTTTGCGATATCCATTACATTTACCGCATCTTGAATAGGCACGCTTTCTTCAGCTCTTAAAATAATCGTAGGCTCTTCCACTCCTCGTAAACGCTTCTGCAATTCTAATTCCAAATTATTTTTTGAAATTCTTTCATCATTTATATAAACTTCTAACTCTTTAGTAATACTCACCGCCAAATTTTGCTTATTGGTAGTTTTCCCTTTGGCTTTAGGTAAAATAAGATCTAAAGCTTCGGGCGTGATTACCGGAGAAGTTAACATAAAAAACACCAATAACAGAAACACAATATCTGTCATGGAAGACATGCTAAATTCGGGACTTACTTTATTTCTTCCTCTTAAATTCATATTAAGCCGGTTCGTTTAATAAGTCTAAGAAATCTACTGCTGTAGCTTCCATTTGGTGCACAACTTTATCGGTTTTTACAACCAAATGATTATAACCGATATAAGCAATAATTCCTACAATTAAACCTGCAACTGTTGTGGTCATCGCGGTGTAAATTCCTTGTGCCAAAGAACCCATTTCTGCCTGACCGCTACTTGTTGCTAATTCATGAAAAGCCAAAACCATACCAATTACAGTTCCTAAAAACCCAATCATTGGTGCTGCTCCGGCAATTGTTGCTAGAATACTTACGTTTTTTTCTAATTTATAAACTTCGAGTCTTCCTGCATTTTCGATAGCGGTATTAATATCTTCTAGCGGACTTCCGATTCTGGAAATTCCTTTTTCAGTTAAACGAGCAACCGGAGAATTCTCTTGCGCGCATCTAATTTTTGCAGCTTCAATATTTCCGGTAGCAACATTATCTTTTATCTGAGCCATAAAATTAGGATCAGATTTTGAAGCTGCTTTTATGGCAAAAAGACGTTCAAAATAAATATACATTGCTACCACTAGCAATACAAAAAGAATAGCAATGATAATTGTTCCGCCAATACCACCACTAAAAATTAATTCAAAAAAAGAAAGCGTTTTTTCTTCGGGTACTTGTTCTGCCGCATCTTGAGCTTGGTTGGCAGCTTCTTGCATAAATATTGCTAGCATAAATCTATTCGTTTAATTTTGATAACGTTTAATCTACTAAATAATTATAATTTAAGATATAAAGCTAAGTTATTTCCAGTTGACTACAAAAAAAACACGACTCCTAAATAACCAATTAAGGCTAATACAATGGTATAAGGTAGTGCCATTTTCACCATTTTAAAATAAGATAAATTTATAAGTGGTGCTAAAGAAGAAGTTAATAAAAATAAAAAAGCAGCTTGTCCGTTTGGCGTTGCAACACTTGGTAAATTAGTACCTGAATTTATCGCTATTGCTAATTTTTCAAATTGTGCTTGTGTTATATTTCCATTTTGAAATGCATTTTGCACTTCTCCTATATAAACAGTTGCCACAAAAACATTATCGCTAATCATGGAAAGTAAGCCATTTGCCACATAAAATACTGAAGGTTGATCTGACGGATCTAAAGTAAGCGCCCAATCGATTATAGGATGAAAAAGATGCTGTTCATGAATCATTGCTACAATTACAAAGAACACCACAATTAATCCGGTAAAAGGTAAAGCTTCTTCAAAGGCTTTTCCTAAGCTATGCTCATCTGTGATTCCCATAAAGGCAGTTTGCACCACAATTAAACCTAAACCAATAAATCCGACAGGCGCGATATGAAGTGCTAAACCGGCAATTAATAATATAGCAGCTATACTTTGTACTACTAAGCCATATTTTTCAGATGAAGTTCGTTTTTCATCCATTTCATCGGTATAATTTTCTATAATCGTACGTGCTACTTTTGGAAGTTTTTGCCCAAATCCAAACCAACCGGTCGTTTCCAATAAAATGGTGGTAAGTAAACCAGCTAACAAAACAGGAAGTGTAATAGGAGCCATTTTTACAAAAAACTCAACAAAATCCCATCCCATTTTTTCTCCTATCAATAAATTCTGTGGTTCTCCAACAAGCGTACAAACGCCTCCCAGTGCAGTACCTACAACGCCATGCATCATTAAGCTTCTTAAAAAACTTCTGAATTTCTCTAAGGTTTCACCGCTTAATTCTTTCCTATCTAGAATTCCGCTTTCGTTATAATCTGTATCGGCAGATTGAATTTTATGATAAACACCATAAAAGCCAACGGATACACTAATTAAAACCGCAGTTACCGTTAAAGCATCGAGAAAAGCGGAAAGAACTGCCGAAAGTAATACGAATAATAACGATAACACCAGTTTAGATTTTATTTTAGTAAACACTTTACTGAAAATAAACATCAATAAAGGTTTCATAAAATAAATTCCCGCAACCATAAACATGAGCAGAAAAATGACTTCGAAATTTTGAATAACTTCATTTTTAGCCTTTTCTGGAGAAGTTAAATTCAAAACTAAAATTTCTACAGCCAACAAACCACCCGATTGCAATGGGTAACATTTTAGGGCCATGGCTAAGGTGAAAATAAATTCTGCTATAAAAAGCCAAGCTGTTATGGTTGACCCGAGAACGTAAAATGAAAGAACATTAAATGCTAAAAAGAAAACGATAGCATATTTAAACCACTTGGGACTATTGCCCAAAAAATTTTTTAACATGGGTTAGAATTAAAAAAGAGTTACTGTTTCTGTGTTACATTAAACAAGTTGTTTTAAAGCGATTTCAAAAGCAGTTTTACTAATGTTCGTTTTAGAACTGTTATTATCGAATGTATTTTTTATTGCATTTTTAATGGTCATGGAAGTATCATTAAAAATTGACTCGTCTGTCATTTGTACGCGACGTTCCATAAAATAAGCGAAAACTCTTGCCATTCCACAGTTTGAAATGAAATCTGGAATTAAACTTACACGCTGATCGGTAAACTCCATAATCTCTCCAAAGAAAATCTCTTTATCTGCAAATGGCACATTCGCTCCGCAAGAAATTACTTCTAACCCATTATCGATCATCGTTGAAATTTGCTCTTTAGTCACTAATCGTGAAGCGGCACACGGTGCAAATATTTCAGCTTTTATATTCCATATTTTTTCATTGATTTCTTCAAAAGGAATCATGTTATCGGCTGCAAGTGTATTTCCTTTTTTATTTAAGAAAAGTTCTTTTATTTCTTCAAAAGAGAAACCATCTTCATTTATTAATCCTCCAGCTCTATCGATAATTCCCACAACTTTAGCTCCCATTTGCGCTAAATAATAAGCTGCTGCAGAACCTACATTTCCAAAACCTTGTACTACGGCGCGTTTACCTTTAACATCACCACCATAAATTTCGTAATAATGACGAACCGCTTCAGCCACGCCATAACCGGTAATCATATCGGCTACGGTATATTTTCGCGTTACATCTGGAGAATATTCTGAATTTTCTAAAACTTTAATTACCCCGTGACGAAGTTGACCGATTCTGTTAATTTTATCGGCTTCGCTTGGCTTAAAATGACCGGAAAAAACCCCTTCTTGCGGATGCCAAACGCCACAATTTTCAGTAATAGGAATTACTTCGTGAATTTCATCCACATTTAAATCGCCTCCGGTTCCATAATAATTTTTCAATAATGGTGAAACCGCTTTGTACCAACGTTCTAAAACTCCCTTTTTTCGTGGATCGTTTGGGTCGAAATTAATTCCAGATTTCGCTCCGCCAATTGCCGGACCTGAAACGGTAAATTTTACTTCCATGGTTTTCGCCAACGATAGTACTTCATTCATATCTAAACCTTTGCGCATTCTGGTTCCGCCACCGGCAGCACCGCCACGCAATGAGTTTATAACCGTCCAGCCTTCCGCTTCGGTTTCAGAATCTTTCCAGTTGAATACAATTTCGGGTTGTTTATTTTCGTATAGTTTAAGTAGATCTTTCACAAGTATTGAATTTTTAGGGTATTTTAATTTTTGCTGCACAAATATACATAAACACATTGTTGTGAAACAGGTTAGCGTTTAGAAATTTTTAAGGATTAAATATTTTTCCTGAACTGTGATTTTTTGAAGCTCCCGTCACACTTTTTAACACATTTATTTCATTTTCTATTTTTAAAACCCCAAGCAACCCAAAAACGAGCGCTTCTTTATATTCGATTAGTTTTGAATCTGGAATGATAATTTTAGCGTCTGTATATTGCTGAATACGTTCAATTAAAAATGTATTGTACGCTCCGCCACCAGTTATGAGTACTTGTGTTGAAGCCTTGTTTTCTATAATTGAAGAAATTTGAATTGCACAATGTTCAGTAAAGGTTGCAATAATATTTTTTTCAGAAAGCTTACTTTTTTCTAATAATGGAAAAATAACGGACTTCACCCATTCTATTCCCAAGGATTTTGGCGGTTTTTGATGATAAAAATCAAGCTCATTTAATTGCTGAAGTAAAATTTTATCTACTGAATTTTTTCGAGCCATTTCTCCGTTTTCATCAAACTTTTTACCTAATTTTTCAGCATAAAAATTTAGAACCGTATTCACCGGACAAATATCAAAAGCGATTCGCTCTTTGTTTTTTTCAAAAGAAATATTAGCAAAACCGCCAAGATTAATGCAATAATCGAATTCTTTAAATAATAATTGGTCGCCAATTGGAACTAAAGGCGCTCCTTGTCCGCCAAATTCAACATCTTGTACTCTAAAATCGCACACTACTTTTCGATTAATTAATTTTGCAAGCTGCGGTAAATTTCCGATTTGATAAGTTAACTTTTTTTCAGGTTGATGTAAAATTGTATGTCCGTGAGAAGCAATAAGGGTACTTTCAGCAAGCTTATTTTTTTGGATGAAATTATTAATAACCTCAGCTAAATATACCGTATATTTTTCATCTAAGGTTTTTAATTCCGCTTTAGTTTTTTCAACCGCATTTTTTAAATAATTCACCCATTTTTCAGGATATGAAATTGTTTCAACTTCTTTCAACTTATATTTCCAGGTATTATTTTCTCTAATAAAATGAATATGCGCTAAATCAATTCCATCTAACGATGTACCCGACATCACTCCTATTACTGAATAATTTAAATTTCCCATATTCGTAAAAATACCTAATAATCGTTGAAAATTTACGCGTTTAAAAGTATATTTGTAGCCTTTCATTTAAAAACATCTTAATAAATAGAAGCACAATGGATTTTAAGCTTACAGAAGAGCACTTAATGATACGAGATGCCGCGAGAGATTTTGCAAAAAATGAACTTCTTCCCGGTGTAATAGAAAGAGATTCTAAACAACTTTTCCCAACTGAACAAGTGAAGAAGATGGGAGAATTAGGTTTTTTAGGAATGATGGTTTCACCCGAATATGGCGGAGGCGGTATGGATACCGTTTCTTATGTATTGGCAATGGAAGAACTTTCTAAAATAGATGCTTCTTGTTCTGTAATTGTTTCTGTTAACAACTCATTAGTTTGCTGGGGAATTGAAACGTTTGGAACTGAAGAGCAAAAGAAAAAATATTTAACCAAATTAGCTACCGGTGAATCTATCGGCGCATTTTGTTTAAGCGAACCAGAAGCAGGAAGTGACGCGACTTCGCAAAAAACTACTGCTATCGATAAAGGCGATCATTACGTTCTTAACGGAACCAAAAACTGGATTACCAACGGGGGAAGTGCCGATTATTATTTGGTAATTGCACAAACCGATCGTGAAAAGAAACATAAAGGAATTAACGCCTTTATTGTTGAAAAAGGTTGGGATGGTTTTGAAGTTGGTCCCAAAGAAGATAAATTAGGAATTAGAGGAAGCGACACGCATACCTTAAATTTTAATGACGTAAAAGTACCAAAAGAGAATAGAATTGGAGACGATGGTTTCGGTTTTAAATTCGCTATGAAAACACTTTCAGGCGGAAGAATTGGGATTGCTGCGCAAGCTTTAGGGATTGCAAGTGGCGCTTATGAATTGGCGCGCGATTATTCAAAAATTAGAAAAGCTTTTGGAACTGAAATTTGCAACCACCAAGCAATCGCATTTAAATTAGCTGATATGTATACTGAAATTGAAGCTTCAAGACATTTAGTAATGAAAGCGGCTTGGGATAAAGACCAAAAGAAAAATTATGATCTTTCAGGGGCAATGGCAAAATTATACGCTTCTAAAACGGCAATGAATGCGACTGTAGAAGCGGTACAAATTCACGGTGGAAATGGTTACGTAAAAGAATACCACGTAGAACGTTTAATGCGTGATGCTAAAATTACTCAGATTTACGAGGGAACTTCTGAAATTCAGAAAATTGTAATTTCAAGAAGTATCTTAAAAGACTAGTTTTTAATAGATTGATTATAAAAAAAGCCTCTCATTCGAGAGGCTTTTTTGTTTTATTAAAATTAGATATTACTCTTTCTTTTTAATTTTTTAGCGCCATAAAATGCGCCGGCTACAAGTGCCAAACCAACAAACCCATCTATAGGAGCTGCTGAAGTACCTTCATCATCTACATTATCATCAAAACCTGGTAGTTGAGCAAATATTGGAGTACTAAAAAGCAGTACTATTAAAACGATTACGATATTAATTTTTTCCTTTTTCATCATCTTTCCTTTTTATTTTACAATTAATTTTTTGGTCCAGCTACCATTTTCATTTTCTACTTGAAGAATAAATAAACCGCTAGATAAGTTTAAATCGTTCAATAGTAATTTTGAAGTCCCATTAGATTTTGTGGTTGAATACACCAATTGCCCTAATTGATTGTAAATTTTTATAGTGTTTTCAACACCGCTTAACTTTTCAGAATCAATAAACAGTTCATTATTTTCTACTGGGTTAGGATAAACTGCTATACTTGAAGTTTGCAATTCTTTTATACCAAGAGCGTTTTCTTTAAAATGAATTTCAAATCTATCACTAGCAATACTATTTTCGCTTGTTTCATTTATAGTAAATAAAACTTCAGTTTGGCGAGCATTTGCAAGTTCGTATTCCTTATTTGTAAACTTATCAACTAAATAAGGTGTTAACTCTTCAAAATTTTGAACATTAACTTTAAATCTATAATTCTCACTTCGATACTGATTTCCGAAAAGCGGAATAATAGTTTCAGTTGAAGGAAGCGATCTATATTCTAAACTTAAATAGTTTCCGTCTTGAACAACTGCTAAATTTTCATCTAGATTTCCCATTTTAGGAGCATCGTTTGCTAAAATCGCATCAGAATCATTTTCAGAAAAATTAATGGTGACGTTATCACTCTTTTGGAAGTTAGTGGTAATATTTTCTTCCGAATATAAATCAATAGAAATAGTAGCTTTATTGCTTACACTAAAAACGGTATTCGCTGTAGAAGCACTCGCTACTTTATCACTTTCTTGAAAAAGAATAGAAGCATTTCCATCATTCAATGTTCTTACAAAAACTGCTTGACCAGGTTGTAAATAAGCTGCCGGATTAGACGATAAATCTATGGTTTCATAAGCTCCGCGTATTGCCAAGTTAGCATTCCAAACATAATAATTATTATCATTGATGTTGGTTGAATTGTTTAATACACTAGAAAAATCGACCACCGCTTGATAAGGGTTTCCTATGAAATTATAATCCCCTGCGTCGGTTCCTAAACCTGATAGAACTTTATTTCCACTAACTAAAGTACCACGAGTTCTAATTTTAGTAGTGGTTGGTGTAGTTTCATTATCGGTTACATCTACAGAGCGATCGCCACGAACCATTAATCTGAAAGCTTCACCAGCAGAGACGAACGTGTTATCTGTATTTGGAATAGAACTCCAAGATTGATTTTCGTTATCATAAGTGAATAATGAAGGATTTCCTGACGGTGTCGCATCGAAACCATTAGCACCACTTACGGAACCAGTAATATGTGTTCCATAACCCGGTACGGGGTTTGCTGTATTGGTCTCGGCTCCCTCTTGCCAGTTTTCTAAAATACTTTCTGAAGAATTTACTGAACTTGAAATAAATCTAAAAGCTCGTCGTGCACTAAAAAATCGTTCTACGGTAACTTGACCGGTAATAGTTCCATTACTTAAATTGCCAACTGTTCCTGTTTGCTCTGCAGAGCTTCCAAAAGTTAGATTATTATTCGTATTTAATCCTCCTGAGATAATAGAGAGATTTCCTGAAAGTTTTGTAGGACCTGCTAAGGTTACATCCCCATCCATTTTTACATCATTTATCACTCCACTCAATTGATTGGTAAGTGTAGAAGGATTTGCGATAATTTCAATATCATCTAACGCAAATTCATCACGAGCTCCGGTAGCGGTTGAAGACTTATCTTTAAAAGACCAAACTAAATAATAAACCCCATTCGCCGGAATTGATATATTTTCAATATCCGTTTTAAAATAATTTCCTTTCCAAGTAGGGTTACTATCTGCTGTAGTTGGTGTACTG
Organism: Mesonia maritima; assembly: GCF_042433895.1. NCBI lineage: Bacteria > Pseudomonadati > Bacteroidota > Flavobacteriia > Flavobacteriales > Flavobacteriaceae > Mesonia > Mesonia maritima. Next base: position 102,551 of record NZ_JBHLUA010000021.1, read on the forward strand.
TAATTTAAATTACTAAGTTGTACCAAATTTTGCTCAGTTGTTCCGTAAGAAAAATCAATTTCTGTAGAACGAGCTTGATCATTAAACGCAAATAATTTATAAGCAACAGCTAATGAATTAATAGCAACTCCAGAAATATTTTGAATTCGTAAAATAATTTTTCCATCTGAGAATACTGAACCTCCAGGTTGAACACCAAAGGCATTATTATTGCTAGCTACCGTAAACGCATAAAAACCTTGATCGGTAACGTTTCCTGCAGATTGTCCTTTTCTATAACGTGGAAAAGCAGAAGATGAAGTATAATCGCCTCCAAAAGTAACGTTCTGTGGATTTCCTGTAGGATAAACTTTAAAAGCATCACTATCTAATTGACCCGCAGCAGGAGTACTTTTTAAACCTAAACCTTGATATTTTGAATTATTTACATTCGCTACCGTTTCATCAAAATTTATAAAATATCTACTATCTACTGTATTGATTGCTAAACCTGAAGGATTATCCGGTAACACTCCATAAGAATATAAATTACTTGTAGTCGTTTGACCTGTATTATCTACTGCCACTACACGATAATAAACCATTGTGTTTTCTTGCTGAGCAGGAATTGGGTCAACGGTTTTAAATTTTTGCCCAGAGGTAGGATTCATTGCTATGTCGTTAGACAGAGAATTACTTGCATACCCCCATTTTAAGGTGACCGATGGTAAATCGTCTACATCTACTATTGTAGCAGTTACGTGGACAGGACTTACAGAAGTTACCATGTTTGCAGAAGGATTTTGTGTTACGCTTTCAATGAAAGGTGGATTATTACTACCATCCCCTATAGTTTGTATAGTATTTACATTCCCAAAAGTTTGCGTAGAAAATGAAGGAATAGTTGAATAAGGTGACCATTCGAAATCATCATAAGATTCTCCAGTTCCATATAGTTCTAGTGTGCTTGTACCGGGAGTAGAATTAGATTCACTCACCCCAATATCTTCAGAAGTTAGACCAGAAGCTGTTCCATTGTTTGAGGTGATTGTTCCGCCGTAACTCAAAAACTGACCGGTAATTAAGTTTCCTTGATAAGAAATAGCTATTCCTCCTAAATTTTCGATTGTAGGAGGATACCAATAATAAATTGTAAAGGCATTGATACTTTCCCCTTCTTGGAAATTATTAATAGTTTCAGAATTGTAGACATTTCCATTAGCATCGTACAATTCAATTAAATAATCTGAAAGCGTACCAGGATTCTCTATAACAATTTCAATTGCTTGATTAATGTCTGCTCCAGAATTCTGATAATGCAATTCATTAAGCCATGCATTTGTTTGGCCAAAAAGACTCGTAGTCCCTACTAAAAGCAAAAATATAAAGCTGATTTTTGCTTTTACATTGTTGTGTAAAACTTTTTTCATAATGCAATTTTTTTTTGTAACAGTTTTACTTTTAAGAAATTAAAAGTTCCCCTAACTGTTTTTTTTGATGAAAGTAAGGGGTATGTTCTTAATGAAAAAACGTTTTTACACTTGTTAGTTAATCCCTAATTTTTATACGACAACCAGCAAAATGTTAACGGAATTATATAAATTTCTTCCTAAATCAAAAAAGCTCAACTTTTCAGTTGAGCTTTTCATTATTGGAATTCTCTAATTATTTTTTACCCTTCATTTTTTTTACTCCCATATAAACTCCGGCAGCTAAGGCGACACCTATAAAACCATCGATAGGCGCAGCCGGTGTTTCGTCATCTACGTCATCCATAAAACTTGGTAAATTCTGAGCCTCTATATGAATTGTGAATAGCAAAATAACTACTGCTATTATATATTGAATTATTTTTAAATTTTTCATGCCTTTGTTATTCTACGATTAATTTTTTTGAACTTAACTTTTCTGCTGAATGTATTCTTACAATATAAACCCCTCTCTCAAGATTTAAATTTTGAAGTTGGATTTTTTGGTGTTGACCTGACACCTTTTCTTCCTGAAGAAAAACTTGTTCACCAAGCATATTATAAATACCTACCTCAACATTTTCGCCATTAGTTAAGGAAGTCTGAATAGTTAGATTTCCTTCTTTAAATGGATTGGGGTATAAACTAATTTTTGATTGATTAAAATCTGGATTTGATAGGGTTTTATTTCTGAAATGAATTGAAAAACGATTAGTTTTCACACTTTCTTCAATTGAAGAATCTACATTGAAATTTATGGTATTAAGACCTTCAGCTAAAGTTGTTTCAGTTTTAAGGTAATTGTCATATAAAACTGCTTGCTGATTTTCAAAATAAGGAACCTCAACCTTTAAATTATAATTATTGAATCTATAGTTGTTATTATAAAAAGCTAGTGAATCATTCGCTGTTGGAAGATTTCTTCTTTCAATACTTAAAATTTTTGAACCGTTTACTAAGGCAATATTCTCATCTAAATTTCCAATTTTAGAAGCATCTTTTTCATTATAAGAATTTGAATAATTTTCGCTGAATAAAACCATAAAGCTATCAGTTAACAATTCTTCCGCATTCGTTAAAGCAACTAATTGAACCGTTAATGTTAAATCTTCATCTTCACTAAAAACTGAGGTAAGATTATCGAATACTTTATGACTTTCTTCAAAAACAAGCTCAGGATTTGCACCTCCGGTTGGAGCTACAAAAAATGCTTGATTAGGCTCCAGATACTCATTTGCTGCTGAGCCATCAGAATTTGTTCCGGCAGGCAAAGCCACAGTAACATATCCACCTCGAGTTCCTTTATTAGGATCCCAAACATAATATTCGTTGGTATCTATATTTGTACTCGCGCTAAGAACACTATTCATATTTACAACCGATTGATAAGGATTCCCTACAAAATTAAATTCATTTACATCATCGGTTAAATTTGAAAATATTTGCGTGCCAGTCACTAAATTTCCGGTTGTTTTTAATCTAGTATCTGTAGGAGTTGCATCATTATCTGTTACATTTATAGCTCTACTTCCTCTTATCATTAATCGGTAAGGCTCTCCGGCAGTTAATGAATTAGAATCGGTATTCGATACCGCAGCCCAAGTTTGCGTTGTATTATTAAAGGTAAATAAAGAAGGGCTGCCCGACGGTGTAGCATCAAAACCATTTGCCCCAGTGGTAGAACCTGTTATATGAGTACCAAAACCATCATTAGAATTTTCGTTATCACTCGGAAAGTTCGTTCCTGTATTATGCTGATTTTCTTGCCAATTCTCATTAATTGAAGAAGAAGTTGTTACTGAACTCGAAATAAATCTAAATGCTCTTTTTGCAGGAATAAATCTTTCTACAGTAACATTGGGAATACTGGAGGAAGTGTTAATTGGACCTAAAGTACCTGTGTTTTGAATAGAAGTACTTTTAAAAATTAAATCTCCATTATTTGTAATATCGCCATCTGCAGTAAGATTAGCTGAAATTTCCAACGTAGCTCCTGTATTAATCGTAATATTATTCACTTTAAGATTTTGATCGATTTCTACACTTCCTGAAATCACCTCAATATTATCGTTACTAGTCGCATTACCTACTGGATTTGCAGGAGACCACGAGCCGTTATAGGTATAGGTAATATTAGGAATAGTTATACTTAAGTCTCTAAAGCGTGTAGAAGCTCCTCCTCCAGTCATTTCAAATTTGATCTTTCCGTTAGATGTATTGTAAGATGATAAATCAATCGTTTCTGTAAAAGTAGTATAGCTTCCGGGCACTGAAAAAGTATTTAAATCTATATAACTTACTCCTCCATCATCAGAAATAGAAATAGTAATTTCTTGACCAGAACTACCACCGAAATCTTCAAGATCAAAGGATACTTCTAGATTAGTATAGTTTGTGAAATCTATAGTTGGTGTAATTATATTACCGCCTGGACTAAAACGAATATATCCTCCAGCAGCAGCTTCAAATGTGGTATTATTAAACTCAAAACCAAAGCCAGTAGCTTCATCCCAATCGGTTTGATCTCGTAAACCATTCGTATATGGAAGATTAAATTCTTCAATAACCGTACCTTCAAGATTTATACTGATATTACTTGCCGATCCGCCAGAAACTATAACGGTGGCATTATAGTCTCCAATAGCTAAACCTGCAATTAATCTAGCATAAATAGTCGTAGACGAACCGTCATAATTATTTAAGGTAATTGAATTTGAATAACCACTAGATTGCTGTGTAGATATTTCAAAATCTGAATTAGCTGGAAGTGTTAAAGTTACATTTGAATTATCTAGATTTTGTCCTGTTACCTCAAAAGAATCTGGCGTAGAAGGACCTTCATTCTCTATGTAATTTAAACCTGAAACACTTGCCGGAACTCCAAATAATTCTGGCTCGTTGGAGGTAGTTTCTAATTTATATAATAGCAAATTATTCCCAAATGAAGATGAATAACACGCAAATCTTGGTGAACCAGTGTTATACCGTAAAACCCTACCCGCTGTTCCTAAGTTTTCTACAGAAAATACTGTATTTGAATAAGTAAAAGACCATCGTTCTGCATCTGAACCAACAAAAGAACTTTCAGATGAACTATTTCCCGAACCTGAATAAGAAACATATACACCTATTTCTTCATTATAAATAGTTCTTCCACTTCCATCTGTTTCAATTTTCCAAACTATAGCTTCATCTGGATTTATTATACTTCCAGAATTCGGACTAACAGCTGTATTTTCAAAATATGAACCCGAATTAACATTGTTCATCGCAAAGTTATTATCCTCATCTACGATGACATAATAACCATCAGTTAATTCCGCCAAATTAGTTATCTCTTCAAATTCTCCTAGACCATTATATTGAGACCAACATAAGGTAGAAAAAATGAAACATAGTAAAAATAAGAAATTCTTAAATAATCGTGTTTTCATGCAAATTAGGTTTTAAAAGATTGAACACAAATTTAGAAATAGAGCTTAGACCCAGCTTTTACAAAGCATTAAGGCTCTATTATGAATGTGTAAAAAATCTGTTGGTTGTTTCAAATCTACAGATTTTCTTTTAAAACCCAAATAATATACTGATAACAAAGAGTTTATAAAATTACAAAACCTTCTATAAGCCCTATGAACAGTAATATAACGGTATTAAATAAGTTTACTTAATTTTTTCCTTATAATTACATTATTTTAAATTTATTCTCACAACTTATTATATATTGTAGGAAATTATCTTTTTAAGGTAAAATGCGATCTAAATTCACGGGGTTGACCGTTATTACGATCTTTATATTCAACTAAAAACCAATAATCATTCGCCGGCATTTGTTTTCCATGATAAGTTCCATCCCAACCTGCTTGACTTGGTTTTATAGATTTTAATAATTTACCATAGCGATCGAAGATATGAATTACCGCACTTCTATCTGAACGAAGACTTGTGATATTCCAAGTATCATTATATCCATCTTGATTAGGTGTAAAAAATTTAGGATAATTAATAATAGTAACCTCGATTACTAATGATTTACAACCACCTTCACTTATGATTTCTATAGGATAAGTTCCAGGCAACGCATCTATATCATTAAATATATTACTACTTTGAAACGGACCGCCATTAAAGCTGTATTGGTAGTTTCCAGAACCAAATACATCTACCTTTACGGTTTGTCTATCATCAAAATCAAGGGAGACTGAAGCTGTTGCTTTTGTTGGAATAGCTGCTTCTATCACTTCCGCATTTATTAGTTCCGAGGTACAACCCGTATCTATATTTTTAACTTGAACACTATAATTACCTGTTTTAAGAACAGATAGTTCTGGTTGATTGGTTACCGTTAAAACTTCACCTTCTTTATACCAAGTAAAACTATAATTTCCGTCATCGGTTTGAGCGAATAAAGTTGCCGGCGAGTTAACTTCACCTGTTTTTTCATCTATACATAAAGAAGCATCTTCTAAACTCACTACTGGTAAAGGATTAATGAAAATTGTTTTTTCTACGGAATATTCACAAATTCCAATATTAAAATTATAAAGTAATGTGATTTTTCCTTCTTTTTCCGCAGTAAGCAAGCCTTGATCATCGATACTAGCATTACCTCCTTGTTTAATTATTGTCCAAGTGCCGTTAAGTTGCGTATGAGAATACAACGCGGTTTCACCTTCACACAACATATCTGGACCTTGAATAGGATCAAATTGAGGTCCAACATCTAAAGAAACTTCTAAAAACCTTGGATCTCCTGTACAGCCAGTAAGCAAGTTTTTTTCAAGTACTTTAAGTGTATAAATTCCGCTTGGAGAATCTTGCCATTCAATTTCAATTTTATTTCCGCTTGAAGTTAAAACAAATATTTCTCCCGAAAACTGTGGCTCTAAAACACTCCAATTATAAATTGAATTATCTGAACCATTACCATTATTCTCATTTACATCTACACTATAAACAACAGGTTTTTTTTGCTGACAAGGATTAAGGTCTTGTCGAGGAACTTGCTGTTGTGCAAACATTCCTAATGAGAACAATATGAGCATACCGCTCAACCCACAGCTTTTTAGAGCTGAAGTTGAAAGGTTTCTTGCGATATGCTTTATTATACTGTTCACGGTCAAAAATTGAATTTTAAATTAAACTTGTTCTCTGTTTTCTTTTCTAGTTATTAATTGTAATTGATAGGTGAAGTCTGTGGCGCTGCAGGTGCTGAATTAATTGTAGCACTTACTGTATTAGACTCACATCCACTAGAAGTATCTTTTACAACTACATCATAAGTTCCTGGAGCTACATCTGTAAAGAGTGGATTTGTTTGGTAAGTATTTCCACCATCGATACTATATTCCAAACCACTACTTCCCGTTGGAGCCGTAATTTCTATACTTCCTGTGGTCTCTCCACATTCTGGTTGAAATTCAGCTACGGTTGGATCTGCAGGAGCTGCAGGTGCCGGATCTATGGTTACATTTATAACACCAGACTCACAACCATCTGCATTTTTCACAATTACATCATAATCACCTGCTGGTAAATCATTATATGTCGTAGCTGAACTGTAATTATTCCCTCCATCTATACTATATTCTAAACCACTTCCCGTTGGAGCAGTAATCTCTATAGTTCCGCCAGCATCTCCACAGTTAGGTTGAGTAACAGACACTGTAGCATCTGCTGGAGCCGCAGGTGCTGGATCAATGATTACATTAGTTGATTCTGATATACATCCTGCTGCATTTCTAGCAATAACCTGATAAGTTCCAGGCGTTAAATTATTAAAGGTAGTCGCGGTTTGATAGTTATTTCCTCCATCTATACTATATTCTAAACCACTTCCAACTGGCGAGGTTACTTCAAAACTTCCTGTTTGAGTTGTACAAGTAGGCTGAGTAATTGTTACTACTGGAGCAGTTGGTGTTTCATTTATAGTAACTGTAATTTGTACTGGATCTCCTTCACAACCACCAGCTCCCATTTCGGTAACTTGAAGTGTGTAGGTGCCAACAGGGGTATTTGCCCAGTCAATTTCTATTTCATTGGTATCATTTCCAGTAATTGTGCCTGCAAAACCACCTTCTAAAACCTCCCATTCATACGTAGAACCCGAAGTTTGTGTTACATCATATTGCTCAACATCACCTCCACAAATTTCTTGTTGTGCAAAGGCCACAGAGCAAAATAAGATCAAAATTGCTGTAATGAGCGGAGTGAATAATTTCTTTTTCATAATATTTATTTTTAGCTTTTTTTTAATTATTATATTGTATCGTTATCGGTTGAGGTTTGGGGTAAACTTTTAGAGTTATTGGACCTAATATGTAGGTACAACCTCCAGAAGTTACTTCACATATATATTTATTACCATCAAAAATTAAGGGAGTATTCTGTATAGAAAATGCTGGTGTATCAACACCCAAATAATTACCTGCATTAGTTAATGGCACATAAGCTCCATTATCAAGCACCTTCCATTGGTATGTCTCAGATTCTTGAGACATCAATAATTCAATTGAATATGCATAAAAAGTGGCGAACTTATTTTCACAAGTGACATTATCAACTGGCATGAAACTTACTTCCGGGCAAGGATTTGAAGCACTTCCGTAAAGTGTGAAATCATCTAAACTATAAGTACCATTTCCATTACCGTTTACATCAATTTCTATATTTACCGTTCCACTTAAATTATTCATAGGATTAGTAAGAGTAAACGGCCCAACAAAATCTCCTACTTGAGTTGTATTCCCGGTTCCAACTTGAAAATTATTTACTCTAACTGTCCAAGACATATTAGCCATTTCTTTTTTACCCCAGAAATTAAGACCACTAATGCTTATAGTTTGTCCAGCCGCTATAGTTAATGTAAGCGTATATTTAGAACCTCCGTTTATACTCAAACCTAAGGCGTTACCTGTATCCCCTGTTTCTTGAGAAAAATTAAAATTGTACCCGTCATTAGACCAAACAGCAGAAGTAATATTTGAATGCATTGTAGGATTTCCACTATACTGGGTTACATTTAATGGAGTTGCTTCAAAAGAATTTTTGTATATTTCTTGTTGAGCATTCAACATTAAAGTTTGAAGTAAAACGAAAAATAATATGTTATAATTTAGTTTCAAATTCAAATTATCGATTAAGTGCATTATTTGTTCGATAAAACTACAAATAAGTTACATATACTCCAAATTTTTAGATAAAATGTTAATTAAATTAACGTTACGTCAGTATTAACAAGCCTTTTGAAAGCATGATTATGTTAAAATTGAGTTGTTTTTGACTCATTTTTAATCAGTTAAACGGGTTTTTTAACCGTTAAAACGTCAAATTTACTGTTAAAGTAATCTTAAAGTTGAAAATTTAAGAAAATAAATGCTCCTTTTTCTCGTTTTAAAATGTTACCGATTTAACATTCAGAAAACGATTAATAGGATTGAAAAATCATGTGCTGATATGCAGTTAGAAGGTTTTGATATGTTTTTTGAAGAGGGTGTGTTTTTTGTAAAACACTCATTCCTAGTTTCGGAAAGATTTCGTCACAAGATTTTTTGCAGAATTTAGCAAGTTGAAGTCCATTTTCTTCAATAAGATCGGTATCAACTTCTTTAACAAGATTAAATTCTTCTACAGCTAGCGAAAGGTTTTGTTCATACTTCTCTTGTACTATTAAATTTGTTCATACTTCTCTTGTACTATTAAAAGTGTTTGCTTAAAATTCTCACACGCACCTTTTATAAATAAATACCGTTTTGATTGGTATTCTTGCCAAGTAGATTGTCTTTCTATTAATAATTCTTCAACCTGATTCCAAAAACACTTGCTAATTCCTTTTACTACGGGAACGAAACATATCATCGCGAAACCTAAAAAAGAAATTTTACTGAGCGAATAGCTGTTCTCTTGAATCACTTGCTGTAAACTAAAAAAATGATTTTCAGTAACTTCTATATTATTAGCTATAATAGTATGACTACAGGTAAACGGTAATCCAATCATATTCCAATCTCTCCAAATTTCAACTTGTTCTTTGGGAAGTATTACCGCAGTTAATTGATTATCTTTAGTAGTGGTGGCTGTAAATAAGGACGCTTGTTCTGCTCCGCTACAAAAAGACCATTTCCCATTAATTGTGTACTTTTCATCTTTTTTTATAGCTTCTCCGTCAGGTTTTCCGCTTCCGGCAACCAGCGCATTTTCAGAAGAAAAATAATGATCTGCTATTTCATGCGGAAGGAAATCAATAAAATATGCGCCACCAACGCCAATTGCTAATAACCAACCCCAATTTCCATCTAAATAAGAAGCATTTTCAATCCATTTTGAAGCAGATAAAAAATCTAACGCTAAACCATTATACTTTTCACTTACAAACATTTTAAATAATTTATGCTTGTAATGATGAGATAATGCGGTTTCTGATAATTTACCGAGTGGAAGAATATTTTCAGATTCAAAAAATAATTTAAAATCGTGATGGTTATTTTTTAACCAAGATTCATCTGATTTTTTTATTGCTGAAATCGCTTCTTCCCACATATTATTTTTGAAACGAAGATATTATACTTCTTATTTTATTAAAATGAATTCTACTAGAATTACAGAAAAAGGAAAAAATTGAACTTTTTAATTAACCATATCGTTATAAATAATTAATTTTATGTCCTTTACCTATACATTTTTGCATGAAAAATTTTCTTTTATCTATCGCATTTATTCTATTTAGCACTATTATTGGTTTAGCGCAAACTTCAGAAAGTATCTATATTGGTTTTTCTGAGGAAGTAAATTTTCAATAGAATTCTAGTTATAAAGAACAATTACTTTCAGTTAATGGAACTTTTCAAGAATTATTTCACGATTATAATTTTACAGTAGAAAACGCAATTCAGTTAGATGAAGAACAATTTCGCTATTTAAAAAGTCAAGCAGAAAAGAAAAATAAATCAACAGAAAGTGTAGCACGACTTCAACGAATTTTAAAAATCAGTTTTTCTGAAATCTCTTCAGATAAATTAAAACATCTTCAAAAATCACTTATCGAATTCCCAGAAATTCGATACGTAGAAATAAAAGAAAAAAATCTTGTTAAACCACCTGCCGATATTCCGCCAGCCACACCAAATTACGAGTCACTTCAAAATTATTTAGGACCAAATCCTGGCGTAAATATGAATTATGCCTTTAGTATGGGATTGAGCGGTAGCGGAATTAAACTGAAAGATGTAGAATATGGTATAAATATTTTTCACGAAGAGTTAAATGAAGGAAAAGTAGCAATTGCTAAAAATTTCGATGTTCATCCATCGGTTTCAGAAGATTTTCTGAAAACGGAACCGCCGCTATTGGAGTAGTTATTGCAGATAGAGGAACTTATGGAACAACTGGAATGGCTTACGGAACAGAGGAAGCAATTTTATATCCTGAATATTCCCTACAATATGGCTATAATAGAGCTGAAGCAGTAACTGCAGCAATAAATAATAGTGTTGAAGGAGTTGTAATTATGTATGAAATACAAACCGGTGGCGCAGAACCGGGAAATGAAGATTATGTTCCTGCAGAATATACAAATATAATTTGGGATCTTACAAAAGCCGCAACAGATGCGGGAATTGTTATTGTAGCTGCCGCGGGTAATGGCGCTCAAAATCTTGACAGCTCAATTTATTTAAACTATATGAACAGAGGTGACAGCGGTGCAATTATTGTTGGCGCGGGTTCTCCCGACACTTCACATTCAAAATTACAATTTAGTACGTTTGGTAGCCGCGTTGATGTTCAAGCTTGGCGTTACAACGTATATACTACGGGTTATGGAGATCAAGCAATGGTGGGAAATGATTTTAACCAAAATTATACCGCGTTTTCAGGTACAAGTTCGGCTACTCCAATTGTTACTTCTTGTGTAATTGTTTTGCAATCGTATTATCATCAATTAACAGGAAAGTACCTTAGCGGAATAGAACTTCGGAATATTTTAAAAACTACCGGGATTCCACAAGGAGATTTTTCAGGAAATATTGGTCCGTTCCCAAATATGCCCAATGCGATTTCTTATATTAATGACAACTTAGCAACAAATAATTATATTGAAGAAGCAAAACTTCTTCTTTTTCCTAATCCATTTGAAGATAAAATTACAATTCGATTACCTAAATCGATTTCAGGAGAAAAAATAATTAAATTGTATGATGTAAAAGGAAGACAAATTTTAACTTCAACTATGAATTCTTACACAAAAACAATCGCTACCGATAATTTAGCAAACGGAGTTTATTTTCTACACGTTCATACTTCAGATAAAATATTCACAAAAAAAATTGTGAAATAAGGTATTCAGCAAAAACAAAAATATTTTTTGAAGTAAATTTTTCAGCTTGAAAAACCGAAATATTTAAATTTTGAGAAAGGAATTAATAAATAACCGGACCTTTTAAATTTCTATCGTACATTACAATACTTCCGGCAACAGAAACATTTATGCTCAATGGTGTAGAGAATTTTACCAACTTATGAGATTTTTCTTTTGCTGCGGAAGACAATCCGTGATCTTCTGCGCCTAAAAGATAAACGGCGCGGCGTGGATGATCGAACTTTTCTAGCGATTCTGCTTCTTCACAAAGTTCAACCCCAATTAACATAGCGCCTTTAGGAAGATGATCATAAAAATCTTCGAACGTGTTATAATGAAAATATGGAATTGCGCCAACAGCTTTATGCGTATCTGAAGCTTGTTTTTCGTAACGATTGCCAATGGTGAAAATAAAATTTGCTCCAAAATTTTGAGCAGATCGCCATAAAACCCCTAAGTTTTCGGGCGTTTTTCCATTCTGAATTCCAATTCCGAAAAAGCCTTGTTCTAAATTATCAATCGTCATAATTTATAGAAATAATTTCGATATTTCTTTCCTCTTCACCTAATTTAAAATTTGTTTGCTCTCCTTCTTTTTTACCGGTAATCGCTTTAGCTATAGGGGCAACAAATGCAATTCTTTTCTTTTTCACATCAGCTTCATCTACCCCAACTATTTTAAATTCTTGAGATTTGCCATTTATCTTAAGTGTAACCGTTGCGCCAAACCTAACTTCATCTTTTGGTTGGTCTTTTGCATAAATAATTCTTGCTGAAGAAATTCGCTCATTTAATAAAGCTATTTTTCCATCGATTACAGCTACTGCTCTTCTTCTTTCGGTTTCATTTTCGTGGCTAACCGATTTACGTTCGGCTTCTAATTCTATTTTTTCTTCTTCTAAATCTTGATAACCTCTTTCGGTAACGTAATTGGTGACTCCGGCAGGTAATGCGGCGCGTGGTGGAATTATCGGTTTTTCTTCCTGGTCTTCTTCTTTCACAAATCCTCTACTCATATTCTATTTTTTAACTTTTCGCAATCAATTTAATTAATGTTATGACATATTTCCATAAAAACTAAATTTAGACTGTTTAATATTTGTTAAAAAAAGACAAACATTCTATATTAGCCAAACGGATATCTCCCTGTTTATATGACTTTAAATGAACTAACTTCTCTTATAGAGAATTCTTCTTCTGCAAAAGCGATTCTAACGTATTATAAAGGAAATTTTGTATATAGCTCTACAAACTTGAAGTACGACGAATTTTTTAAAGATTTTAGTACAGAAAAAAGTTTGTTTCATTTACAAGATTTTGTAGAAAATAAAACGGAGTTTAAAAAAAAGCTTGATGTTTCCTTAGAAAATATTAAGACAAAAAATGAAACGGATTCCTTTGAGTTTATTTATAAACATCATGAATTCACCTGTAAAAATTCACCGGTGTTTAATGCAAAAGGGCAGTTAGAATTTGTGGTACAAACCTTAATTTCTGCAGATAATCATGAAATGTTATCGAGGACTGTTCCTTATAAAAATTTATTAGCAAATATTCCCGGCGTTATCTACCGTTATAGCGTTACAGATAATTGGCAATTAGAGTTTTTAAGTCATAACGTTGCTTCGTTAACAGGCTATTCCCATACAGATTTTCTAAAAAATCCTAAAAAATTTCTGCGTTGCGTTCATCCGGACGATTTCTATAAATTAGCTTCTATTTCTAGGAATATTCAAACCTTGGAACACTTCCATATTCAATATCGAATTTATAAAGCTAACAGAAGTATAATTTGGGTTGAAGAGATTGGCTCTATTACAGCAAACGCTGAAGGTAAAAAAATTATTGATGGGGTTATATTTGATGTAACTGAAAAAATTCAGCATAAACTTCAACTTGAAAAATTAAACTCCCGCTATACGTTAGCCCAGCGAGCAACAAATGATGCTATCTGGGATTATGATATAGCTTCTCAAAAAATTACGTGGGGTGAAGGTTTTAATAAGCTTTTTGGCTATTTATATTCCACAAAAACTTACTCTTCAGAAAATTTAAGAGAACAAACCCATATTCACCCTGATGATGAGGAAGCAGTTTTAAACGATTTACAAAATGCACTGGCAGATAAAAAAATCTCGCAATGGGATCAAGAATACCGCTATATAAAAGCTGATGGATCAATAGCCTACGTAAAAGGAAGATGTTACATCGCCAGAGACAAAGATCTACGTGCAGTTAGAGTTGTTGGTTCTTTACAAGATATTACTTCAGAAAAAAATAGAGCCACCCAAAAAGAATTAATTCTTGAAATTAATAAAAATTTTGATGTTTCTACCGACTTAAAAACTGGTTTAGAAAAAGTTTTACATACCATTAAAAGTTTTTTCGATATAGAATACGCTGAAATTTGGCTTACTTCGATTGATAATAATCATCTAAATTTAATTACACATACACACGCTAAAAATATTAAGCTTAAAAAGACTTCCATAAAGCGCAAAGAAGGTTTATTAGGAAAGGTTTGGCAAAAAAACACAAAAGAATATTTTTCTACTACAAACTTCACAAATACGCAATTGCTTGATTTTAAAAAATTAAACGGAGTAGCAATTCCCATTAGTATTTCTAATAAAGTAATTGGCGAACTTTTACTTTTCACGAAAATTGAACAAATAAAATTAAAGCAATTCTCCCAATTACTTAAAGGAATAAATGAGGAAGTAGCTATAATAATTGAACGAAAGAAAAAGGAAGAAGAGCTTAATACTTTTTTCAATATTTCTAATGATTTACTTTGTATTGCAGGCTTAGATGGCTATTTTAAAAAGATTAATCCCGCGTTCACAAAAAATTTAGGTTATTCTGAAGAAGAAATCTTAAGTATTCCGTTTGAAGAATTAGTTCACCCTGAAGACGTAAAACTTCTTCACAATGAAATGGCGAGTTTAGCTAAAGGAATTCCTATTTTTCAAAACGAATTTCGATATATTCATAAAAATGGTAATATAATCTGGTTGTCCTGGACTGCTTCCTCAGAACCTGAAGAAGGACTTATTTATGCTATAGGTAAGAATATTACCGCTACTAAAAAAGCGGAATTTAATTTAAGAGATCTCAACAAAAAATTAAAAGAAGCACAGAACATTGCAAAACTCGGCTATTGGAAAAGACAACTTTCAAATGAAGTTTCTTTTTGGTCCGATGAAGTTTATAAGATTTATGAACAAGATCCTGACAAATTTACTCCATCTTTTGAGCACCTCATAAAAACTTTTCATCCCGAAGAACAATATTTATTAAAAGAAAAATTCTCTGAAATTCTTATTGAAAATGAATATAAGGATTTTGAGCATCGTATAATTACCCCTAAAGGGAAAACAAAATGGGTATGGCAACGTATTAAATTAGAAACCGATAAAAACGGTAATCCCACTACTCTAAGAGGGATTATTCAGGATATTACAGTTGCTAAAGAAAAAGATATTCAAATTAAATCGAGCCACGAGCGTTTTGAATTAGCAATGAAAGCCACTAACGAACTTATTTGGGATTGGGACACCGAAACGGATGTTGTTACACGAAGTAAAGGATATTCAACAATCTTCGGCTATAAAAAAACACGAACAACTTCTGTGCAAGGTTTTTGGTTTAAAAAAATCCATCATCTCGATCGCCAACGCGTAAAACATGATTTATTTGTCACCTTAGCAAATAAAAACAATAATAAATGGGAAAGTGAATACCGTTTTATTAAAGCTAATGGAGAAATTGCACACGTTCAAGATTCAGGATATATTATTAGAAATGCAAATGGCAAAGCAGTAAGAGTAGTTGGTGCCGTAAAAGATATAACAGCATCTAAACGAATGGTGAGAGAAATAACCAAGCAAAATGAAATTCTTAAAGAAATAGCGTGGATACAATCACACAAAGTCCGCGCACCATTGGCCAAGATATTAAGTTTAACAGAAATTCTTACTCATAACGATTATAAAGATAGTAATTTAACTGAAAAAGAACTTTATTCTTTTATTGCTGAATCTGCTTACGAGCTTGATCAAGTTATAAAAGAAATCGTACTTAAAACTGAAACGATACAAAAACATTCTCTATGAGTAAAAGCAAAGTCCTGATAATTGACGATGATCCGGTAGTACTCACTTTGCACAAACTACTTTTAAAAAAGCAAAATAGAATCGATGAAAAAGATATAATGTGTTTTACATCTGGAAAAGAAACCCTTCAATATTTCAATAATAAAACTGAAGAAGATACATTCTATTTGCTGTTGTTAGACATAAATATGCCGTTTTTCGACGGGTGGAATCTTATAGAAATGTTAAAATACGACAATTTAAAGATAATTATTGTAACTTCGTCGATAGAACAAAAAGATAAGCTAAAGGCTTATTCCTATAAAAGAGTGATTGACTTTTATAGCAAGCCTCTAACTCATGGTTGTTGTAAAGTTATACTAGACCATATAGCGTAGCGCAATCATATTACTTTTTTCATGCAAATAAACCCAAGCTTGACCCGCTTGGGTTTTCTATTTTTGGTTAATGCATAAATGCTTTTAATATATCTCGTTTAAAATTTCCAATTCTCTTTTTTGGTTATATAACCTCTAAATTTAACTTTAACAGAATACAATTAAAATTTATCTAAAAAAGAATCTTTAAAAAGCAAATCAGCTCGATAAAAAGTATAATTTTTAAGATTTAATTAAAAATATTAATTAAACTAAGATTGTAAATTTACAATGCTATAAATAGTTTCCCCTAAGCTAATTTAATACACAATTTTAACTTTGCTTTTACTTGAAAGTAAGGCTAGGAAATTATTATTTGCAATGAAAAAAGGAAGAAAAATAACACAGCTTGAAACAGATCAGTTCTATAATTTAGGAAAAAAACACGGATTAGGAGAAGGAATTATTATTGGTGTTTCGGTATTAAGTATATTTTTATTTTTAACCTATATTCTTTTACCTTTTTAAACTTAAAATTGTAGAAATTTAACGTTGTGATTTTTCATGAAATTTCTATTTAATTTCAATTTCAAGTTACCTGCCTTCTTCTTCTTCAGCTTTACAATCCATCATCATTCCTATTGAACTTCATATAGCTAAACACTAAAACCTATTCCTGAAAACGACATATTATTAAGACTTCCTGCTACTACAACTCCCAACGGTAATCCAATAGCGATAATAAAAGTTAGCCAACATTTTCGGTAAAAATTTTGAGAAATTAAAGCCATTTGTTTTTCGATTCGTTTTATAACTCTTGTCTGTCAATTTCTTTTTTAAAAAGCGCTTCTGAATAATTACCTTATTTAACTCTTCTATATATCATTAATAAAATAATAATTTCATCACATAACCCGTTTACGAAGAATCCCTAGCAACTTTTCAAATTGCAGTCGAGTACTGCTGAGCCTAGAATCAAAGTTGGCTTTTATTTACTGAATAAGTTTTTTTCCCGAGAACTTAGGTATATAAATTCTAATCTGGGTAAATAGATTCATTCCAAGGTTAGAAAAAGATAGAATTCGTAGAACATTAAAACCTACTATCTAATGAAGTTATAATATATAGTTTTTGTAGAAAATATTAAAAACTTTAAAAATAGAAGTGAAATCCAACTCATCTGATCAAATCAAGCAAAAGAGAAAATTCGTTTATTTTATTAATTATTTTAATAAAATACAGCCTTAAATTTTAAGATATTAATCAATTTCATAATTAAAAAATACAAAATATGTTTATTGATTGTCAGACGTATGAATAAAAATTTTAATATTCATTTACAGGAAGACTATGTATTGCTTAGTTAGAATTAAACTTTTCAGGAAGTACTTTTACTACTTTTAAGTCAAATATTTCAACCAAATTAATTGAAGAATTATTTTCTAAATAAATAAACTGATTTGAAGGGTTAGGATATAAAGAACAAGAAACTGCGTTATTCTCTTTTAAAGAAAGTGGTTGGGTAACAAATATAAATGATCCTACCATATCGCTAAACGAACTCACATTGCTATCACAACTTATATATACAAAGAAGTCAATTCTGTTGCAGTATTTAGTCCGTTAATTTTTATCGAAGTATCCGCTGAAGTTTGTCATTGTTGTATTTCATGATTTAAATGATTTGGATCTCTCCGAACCGGAAAAGAATATTATCCAAATAGGTGCAAAGAGTAGTCATTGCACAAAGGGACAAATTTTATGACATGAATTGAAACACCTCGAATAGTAGCAAGATCGATATTTCTTATATTTTATAGCTCTTATACAAATTAGCAAAAAAAGTTTAATCTTCTGGGATTTCAAGAAAAAAGAACCATCAGAAAAAGCTCTTCATTTCATTCAGTTTAAGTGACCGTGTACCCAAAGTTTTTTGTAGGTATTAAAAAGCCGCACTCAACCTGAATTTGAATTTATTAATATTGATAAACTCTTGTGCTCCTCTTTTATCTTCTACATCATACTTATGTGACGCTTACTATTATTGTAGCTAGTTTTTATCTTTTAAATCATCACAGAAATTTCCTTTATGCTTTCCTTTTGGAAATTTCTCCTTATTAAATTCATTCGATTTTCCTTTTTGGAATAGTTGAGCTTCTCCTGTCATTTCCTTTTACCAAATGGTATAGAAACCTTATAAAATACACTCTATCCTAATTTTCAAAGTAATTTTTAATATAACTGAGTACATAATTTTTTCTGCTTCTGGCAATGGGAAGCTCTATGTTCTCTATAACCATCGTGGAATCCTGAATGCGTTTGAAATATTTTAAATTCACGATATAAGACTTATGGATTTGTAAAAAATCACCTGATGGAAGTTCTTCTAATATATTTTTCAAGGTTTGATGAATTACCATCTTATCTTCATTCTCTCGGTAAATTTCAATATAATTCTGCAAAGCACTTATATAAAGAATTTGATGAGGATATATTTTGTAAAAAAACCCGTTTTCTTTAAAAAGCAGTGGGGATAACGAGTTTTCCTTTTTATGCATTAACTCATATAATCTTTTTGCTTTATAAACCGCTACTTTAAAATCTTCAAAGAAAATTGGTTTTAAAAGATACTCTATAGCATTGACTTTATAGCCTTTAAGGGCAAATTCAGGATGGGCGGTGGTAAAAATTATCATAGTTCCTAAATCTTTTAGGGTTTCTGCAAATTCCAAACCGTTCAAAAAAGGCATCTGTATATCCAAGAATATAAGATCTACGGCGTCTTTTTTTAATTTATGAAGAGCATGAGGATTGCCATAATTATCTATAGGCTCCAAAAAGTCAAATTCCCTTATAAATTCATTTAAACCTTCACGGGCAATCCGTTCGTCATCAACTACGATACATTTCATTATTTTTTGATAAATTTATTTTCAGCTCCACTTTATAAATTCCATTTTCAGTTTCTTGGTGTAGCTCATAATTATCGGGATACGACAATTCTAATCTTTTTTTGGCTTGTTCCAGCCCCACTCCTGGCCTTTTTTCTTCGGAAGAAAATTCAGCAAAGGTGTTTTCTATGTCCAAGTTTAATACTGAATCATTTTTTACGAATATTTTGAGATGGATAAAATTTCCGTTTGTATTGGGTGCCACGTGTTTAAAGGCATTTTCTATAAAAGTGGACAGTAAAAACGGAATAATTAGAAGCTGATTTTTAGGGATATCGTTAAGGCTAAAGTGAATACCCAATTCTTCATTTGATTTATCTTTTTCTATTTGAAAATAATACTTTAAGAAAGTTATTTCATCTTCCAGTTGTATAAACCTATTCTGGGATTCATAAATATAATATTTCAATATCTTGCTGTACCGCGATAAGAGTTCTAAAGCTTCGTCCTTATCTTTTCTAATAAGGAATTGTAGGTTGTTCAAAATATTAAAGGTGAAATGTGGACTAAGCTGAGTGCGCAAATGTTCTATTTCAATTTTCAATACGTTTTTTTCTAATTCCTGATGCTTTTTTTCATAAGCCAAATTTCTTTTTAAAGTTTCTATGGCATAACTCATTCCTGAAATAAAAAAATTAGCAAAAACAGGCCAAAAAACATCGAAGTAAGCAAATCGTTAATTTCAACAAGGTATTCTTGCTCTAAAAATTTCGTAAATATAAAATAACCATATCCCGTTAATAATGAAGAGCTAAACAGTGCTAAGAGCAAGTTATAAGCTATCAGCTTGGCATTAACTTGGTAAAATTGGTATTTCTCAATCAATATTCGCCTAACAATAGTTTCGTGCATTATCAATACTGCCATTACCCCAAAAGTATATAACAGAGCCCCAGAAAATTGAAGTTCTTTATTGGTAGCCAGTTGTAAAAGGATTATCAATAAAATAAAAACCCAAAAAAAATAGCGTATGTTTTTTATAGAAAATTTCATTTTTTCAAATGTAGGCTTTTATAAAATTGACTTTTTACAGTTCATCAAAAAATAAAGACTGATTGTCAAATGTAAAACGTGGAAATTTTACTAAACTATAGTTTTGTTTCAAATAATATACACAATGAAGCAGCTATTTTTTAGTATCATATTGGTTTTAATAGGCAATTCGGTAAACGCTCAAATTTCCCTGAAAACAGAGTATTTAGGAACCTCAAAGTATCACCCCGAAGATGTTGAAAAATCATCGGGTAAAGAAGGTTCTGCGTTCGTATATCAGGCAAATTTAAAACTGCCACTAAGTATTAGTAAAGACAGTCTTCCAAAAATTTGGGGTGTAGATATTTCAGGAGCTCTGGTTGATTTGGACAATACTAACTTAAACCAGAATGAGGTTTTTCTCATATTACCAACCTTCAGGTTTCGTTATTTCACCTTCGCCCCTTAAAGAATGATTGGGCTTTAATCGCCTTCGTAGGGGCTGGTGTTTATACTGCGGAAGAATCTTTAAATGATATTAAAAGCAACCAAATCTTGGGAAATGCAGGAGTAATTTTCATTAAAAAATTTAATCAGAATCTTGAATTAGGGGGTGGTGCAGTCCTAAATAATGCCTTTGGCTACCCGATGCTTTTCCCGGCTTTTTATTTCAATTATAGTTATGAGGGGCGTTATAAGATTAAGGCTTCGGTGATGAATGGACTCGAATTATTGGCAGGTTATACGTTCAGTGAAAATTTCTCCTTATATTTTAATATTGAAATGAATGCGCAACTGGCCTTATTGGAAAAAGAAGAAAAAGAGGTGATGTTTAACCATCAATATATCATCGTAGGCCTAAAACCAGAATTTAAAATCACCAAACATATAAGCACATCTTTTACGGCGGGGATAAATGCTTCCCGATTTGCCTACTTTACCGACCGAAATCTAAAAGCTATTTTTGAAGATTCTGAAAATGATGCCCATTTCGGAATATCCCCCTATGCTGGAGTGGAACTGAAAGTAAAATTATAGCTCTATAAGGACCAAAGAAAAGGATTAGAAAATAAGCTTAGCCAAAATTTCTATAAAGATATGCGGTTGTGATCTTCTCCTGATTTACGAACTTATTTAAAGCAGAAAACCTTTGAGGCTACTCAGCTAACCTTATCATAAGGATGCGGATAATGCATTGGATAGCGTAATGGAATTTTAAAATTGACTGAATTAAAGTCTATTATTTAATTTAGAATTTAAGATTAAGCTTAATTTGATAGGTGAATATTATTATTTTGAGAGAGCCTCTTGAAGTAGGATTTAAAGCGGGCTGAATTTTAAAGGGGTAGTTTACTTGTGCAGAGTCAATTTTAGGAATAAACTAGTAGGTTTATAGGATAAGGAACAATTCAGCAGAATGTAGCCCAATGGGAAAAACTATTGAAAGTTCAAGATATTCCAAGAAATGAACTAATGAAAAATGCGTTTAAGCATTAAAATAGTTATTGCTAAAAAATAATATCAATTGAAATAAAGATAAATTTCAAATCGAAAATACTACGATTTTGTACTATCTGTACTATATGAGATAAAAAAATTAGAGGATTTAGAACTTCAGCTTAAACGAATGAAAGAATCTAAAAAAGACCTGTTCTTTGGGCAGGGGATAAATTTCCTCAGAAATATAAAAATAAATGAACCGTTATTTAACCGTAAGGGTTTGGTACGGTCTATTTGGTAAAAATAGCTTTTACTAATGCTAAAAGTAGATTGCCATACTAGGAGGATTAGGCGTAATAATTAAACTAAAAAGCTTGGTTTTTAACTCCGATCTTTGTTGGCGGCAGTGTTTCTAATTGAATGAATTTCTGAAATCCAAAGGTGAAATGTCTGTTTTCTTCTTAAAAAATTTACTGAAGGATTGTGAATGTTCAAAGCCTAATTCATAGGCGATTTCGCTTACCGTTAACTCTGTGCTTGATAATCGTTCTTTGGCTTTTTCGATCAATTTGTTATGGATGTGCTGTTGCGTGCTTTGTCCGGTAAGGGTTTTAAGTAAACGGCTTAGATAACTTACAGATAGATTCAATTCCTCAGAAACATATTGAACTGTTGGCAAACCTTTTTGAGTTACCGTATCATTCTTGAAGTAATCCAGCAGTAATTTTTCAAACTTGTCAAGAACCTGATGATTGACTTTTCTGTGGGTTAGGAATTGACGATGATAAAAACGGTCGGCATAATTCAAAAGCGTTTCCAAATGCGCTATGATAATGTCCTGACTAAAATTATCTATGTTTGAATGATACTCTTGCTGAATGTTTTCCATAATTCCGACAATCGTTTTTTCCTCTTTCTCTGAAAGTCTTAATGCTTCATTTGCCGAATACTCAAAATACTCGTATTGCTTTATTTTATTGGCCAGGGCAGTATTCCAAAGAAAATCGGGGTGAACTAGCAACACCCACCCCGATTGTTTTAATGCTGATTTTTTCTCTTTAGAAATACTAAAAATCTGATTGGGCGACATAAATGACATCATACCTTCATCATAATAATATTGGCCTTGCCCGTAGGTAACTTTGCTTTGACTAAAAACTCTTTTAAGAGCTATTACATAAAAATCTAAGGCCAAATTCATCGGTTCATCAGCGTGCCAATGTTGGACATTCTCAATATCAATAACACTAATTAAATGATGTTCAGGTTTAGGTAAACCCCTATATTGATGAAATTCGGTTATGGTTTTAATGTGTCTTGTCATTTCAATTTTCTTTTCTCACTTCTAATATGATTTTTCCAAGTACTTTTCCTGTTTCAGTTTCCTTATGGGCATCAGCAACTTGTTCCAAAGAATGCACGTTGCCAAGAGTCACTTTTAATTTGCCTTCGTTGCTCCACTACGCAAATTGATTGAGCCAGGTCAAGTGATTTGTTTGTGCAGCAAGAAATTCTCCTTTGACATTCTTTTTCTCCATTGCTTTTTTAACGGCATCGTCAAAAGGGAAGTCCACATTAGCACTTATAAAAATTCCGCCTTTTTTTAATACAGCTATACTCTTTAAGCGCTCCTTGTTATCCCGCACTGATGAAGCTTCCAAAACAACATCAATATCTTGCAATAACTCTTCAAAGGACTGTGTCTTATAGTCAATTACTTCATCGGCACCAAGTTGTTTTACAAACTCTAGTTTATCCGTAGAAGCACTACCAATTACATAAGCACCCTTTACCTTGGCAAATTGTACTGCAAAATTTCCTACACTGCCTGATGCCCCCTGAATAAAAATTCGTTGCCCTGCTTCCAGTTTTCCAAGGTCAAAAATTGAATTAGCTGCTACAAGCCCCGTTAATGGAATGGCGGCTGCCTTATTGAAAGAAAGGTTTTTGGGTTTCAACGCAAATTGGCTTGCCTTGGCTGCCATATATTCTGCATAGCTACCGTTACCTGGAAAATTAGGAACGCCATATACTTCATCGCCTTTTTTAAAGTTTGTAACGTTGCTCCCGATTTCTTCTACTATGCCTGATGCATCCCATCCTAAAATTAAGGGCCACTTTAAATAAGGTCTCAATATATCGTTGCCTCCTTCGCGAACTGCCCTGTCCACAGGGTTTACACCGCTTGCATAAACCTTTATTAAAATTTCATCTGCTGCTGGAACGGGACGTTCTACGTCTTCAATTTTCATTACGCCCGTTCCGCCAAATTCGTTGATTATTACTGCTTTCATTTTTATGTATTTTGTTGGTACAAAGTTCAGCAGAAGAAAGAAATCCGATGTAGCCAATATTGACTTTGTTGTAGGCGAAAATGAAGTGCCTTTGTAAACATTCAACCTGGTTTAGGAGGAGGTGGGGCGGACTTGTGCAATAAGGTTATTTTGTTTGAAAAGTAGCGGGTTTTAAATGCTAACTTTCAGTTAAACGATTTTCTAAACTCTAAAGGAGAAAGGTGGGTCTTCGCCTTGAAAAGTTTACTGAATGATTGTGAATGTTCAAAGCCTAATTGATAAGAAATTTCGCTGATGGATTGATTGGAAATTGATAACTTTTGTTTGGCTTCACTAATTAATTTGTCGTGAATGTGTTGTTGTGTACTTTGGCCTGTTAATGATTTCAATAAGTTACTTAAATAGTTTGGCGAGATATTCAGTGCGTCTGAAATATACTGAACTGTAGGCAAACCTTTAGTGATTAAATCGTCACTCTTAAAATAGTTATTCAGCGTATGTTCCAAAGTATCTAAAATCTTATGGTTGGGAATCTTACGGGTAATGAACTGCCGTTGGTAAAACCTTTCCGAATAATTTAATAGGGTTTCAATTTGAGAAACAATGATGCTTTGACTGAATTTGTCTATATTGTTATGGTATTCTTGCTGAATGTTTTCAATAATGCCATTCATCACCCTTTCCTCTTTATCTGATAGAAACAGGGCTTCATTGACGGCATAATGGAAAAAATCATACTGCTTGATCGTTTTTGATAACCCCGTGTTCCAAAAAAAATCGGGATGAATCAGTAATAACCATCCTTGCAGTCTTTTCAGTTCGTCTTCGGAATGTTCTATTTTAAAAACCTGATTGGGCGCGATAAAATACATTAAGCCTTCATCAAAATCATATTCACTTTGACCATAACTGAACTTGCCATTAAAATTCCGCTTTAAAGAAATGGAATAATAGTCCATTACCATATTGATGGGCTCGCTATGGTGCTGAATATCCTGAACGTTAATTATACTAATTAACGGATGTTCGGGTGGTGGCAAATTTCTGGCCCGGTGAAATTCGCTGATGGTCTTGAAATGACTTAATTTTTGCTTTTCCATTAGTTTATTACGAATTTATTTAACCAGCCAATGACGGAACTTATGCTGCAATATACTTAATAATAGTACCATTAATGGCACCAAAATAAGGGTTGATATAAGCGTCCTTACCAACTGATGTAAACCTGAAAGATAAGGAATTACTAAAAAGGAAATTATATTTAATAAAGGATAAATACATAGCCAACTCAGCACCATCATTTTCCACTTTTTAGGCGTCTTTTCTTGCATCTTTTTTTGGTTTTAGGATTTCAGTTCTTCAGAAAATTCAATTTTATTTCCAAAAGGATCATTAATGAAAGCTACCCGTTTTCCAATGATAGGAACTTCAAAGCTTCTGACAATTTCAATATCCCGACTTTTTAAGGCAGCCATCGTTTTGTCTAAATTGGTCACGTTAAAACAGATATGATCGTAACCCACTTTTACTTCTGAAGATGGTTCCTCATTCTCCTTAACTCCCAATATTTCGAGGATAAAATAGTTATCACCCGGCGGCGCAATAAGGGCTAGTTTCATCTCTCCGGCATTAAATTCTTTAATCAACCTAAAGTCAAGCTTTTTGAGATACCAGGCGATAAGTTCTTTATAGTTTGTTGTGCGTATAGCGATATGCCATCCTTTCATATCATTAAATACGCTGTTTTCATTTTTTTCGGGATAGGCAAGTGTTGCAATTGAATTTTCCATAATTATATGTTATTGTTGATGATAAGCTTTAGCGAACTCCGCTGCGTAGTCTTCTAATTTTATATTCCCGAATTCGGGTTTGTTTTTTTCATACTCTTCGCCCATTTTTCCTGAACTTATAGAAGCATTGATGGCTACTAAATCCTGAGCGAATTTTTCAGGAAGTCCCCTTTCAATCAAGCTTTTTTTAACTTCAGCATCTGAAAAAGGGATCCACTCAAGATTTGGCTTGTCAATCGCTTTTCCTAAAATATGTGCGGTTTCTGTTGCGGTTTTTTCATCGCTGGCGACATACCTGATCTTTATAATTTCATCGGGTTTTACTAGTATTTCTTCGCTAACCGCTTGTGCTATATCTTTTGGATGCACCCAGGCTACTTTATCTTCACTTTTAAAATTGGAACCAATAATTCCTGCATTTTTGATCATTTCAATATAATTGAGCAAATTATAATAAAAAGATACGGGACGGATATAGGTTTTATGTACCGCTTCTAACTGGTTTAAAATGAGTTCAGCGTGGTGGGATCCAAGAATGGTTCCCGTTCCTTTGTCGAGATGGGCACCCCAACTACTTAAAAAAACAATTTGTTCAACACCGGAAGTTTGAATCGCCTTTCTATAGTTTTCTGCTATTCTCTTGTAGTATTCCAAACTATTGAACTCCTTGAAATTTGGCGGAATCATTAAGTACACAGCATCTGCACCATTAAAGGTTGCACTTAAAAATGCAACATCGTCAAGACTCCCAATGGCTGCGGTAGCGCCTATTTCTTCAATAGCTTCAATTCTTTCTGGATTGCTACTTATTACAACAACCTGATGGGAATTTGCTGTCAGAATTTTTGTAAGCGGTTTGCTTATATGCCCTAAAGAGCCGGTTACTATAATTTTCATTTTTTCGTTTTGAAATTATAGGACCAAATTTACGCTTGGAAGAAGAGAATGGGGTCGCCAAATCTATGTTTGATGTAGCCATTTCTATTTTTTAGGCTGTTGGTATTGTCAACATTACTGCCAACGTTTTGAATAAACGTTCGTTTTAATGCCGTTTATTTTTTGTTGTAGCTAGTTTTATTTTCTACTTCTTTCTTTAACTCTTGATTAAATGTTGGAAAAAATTTGACTGTTTGATTTGCGACTTCCTTGGCACTAATTTCATCTCCTTCTCCTTTAAAGTCATACATCTGAACAAATAGCGTCTGATTATCTGAAATTCTTTCAACCTTGAATCTATGGTTATCAGTCAATCCCCCAAAAGTTCCTTCCATAGGATCAGACCAACCAAATTCTATATTTTCTATATAAATAAAATTGTGATTCGTCTCATAAATGTTTCCATTTACAGAATAGGAGACAACAACCTTTCCATTATTAAATCTTTCTCCTTCAATATTTTTTAAGGTGCTGCTCCAATTAGAGATATTATCCCAATCAGTCAGAGTATTCCATAATTCTTCTAATGGAGCATTAATAAGAATTGATGTATACGTTTGCCAATGGTTTTTTTTAAGTTCAACAACTTTTTGCTTCTCCAGCTTATTCAAATCAGTTTCCTTTTTGGGTTTGCTAATGCAAGATGGTAATAAATATATCAATATTGCCAAAACTCCATATTTTGATATTCTAAAGCTCATTTTTCTTCAATTAGCTACCACGGTCTTTTGTATGATTAGTGGCGTGTTTAAGCACATAATTTAGCAAATAATAAACGAAGAAAATCCGCAAGGATTTTCGTAAGTAAGCCTTTACTAGCAATGGATTATATAAGGTGTTGGCAATAGTATTTTTTTATTTTTTGGAATCGATATATGTAATTGAAATAATAATGCGATAATTCCATTCGTATAAGAATCCTCATTTAAAAACTCTTTGAATTTTTTATTTGATTTCCAAATTCTTGAAATTAACCAACGTATTCCAGCTCCAGGATATCTAAATATCAAAATTATAATAGTCTCAAAAATAATATCCATATTTCAGTTTAAGCTTGGTAATTCTTCAACCTCAGAATTTCCGTCTAATGAGTAAAATTCTAATTCGGTCGGCATTTGGTCAGTTCCAAATACAGATATTCCAATGAGTTCATCATTTTTACCTTTCCCAATGGAATCAATTATTAAATTCCCTTTTTGAATTTCTGAATTAAATTTTTTTCCAAAAATTATACCGGGACATTTTCCGCAACCACATCTCGCAATAATTTTAAGGTTTCCAATTAAATTAGTCCATTCAGGTTTTTCTTTATCAAATAGATAAATTAAAAAATCAATTTCGGATTTTGTCAATTCTCTTTTATCAGGAATGCTATATTTCATTAATCAGAATAGTCTTTTCAAAGTTTAGTCTGTATTATTGCAACGGCTCGAATATGCGTAGTGCGGGAACTCAAGGCACTTCACTATCAAACCGCTACTTTGTTTATTTAATGCTCTAATGTTCAAATTTAATAAATCGCCCCGCATTACGTATATTTATTGTTAGGCACTGGCATTCTTCATTCTATCAGTCCAGTTATTATCCATTTTTTCTAATCTTTTTTTCTTTAAATTCTCTTTCAATATCCAGACAATATCCTTGTCAGATGTATTTAGTAATTTTTCAAAAATCGCTTTACCTTTTTCAGGATTATTGACTATCGCAACACTTAATCCGTATCCTAATCCTTTTTTTAGTACTCGAAATGATTCGCCCTTTCTGTCAGAAATATTATTAATAGATTCAATTATTTCAGCTAAGATTTCAAGTACAATTTCTGAATTATTCTTTTCTATTAGTAATTTAGGTTCACAAAGTCCAGCTACTACAGCACGTTTTTCATAATTATTCCCAGTTACCCAATCCTGAATTCCATGTATCAACTTTTCAAAGTCATTTTCTCCAATTATTTGCAATCCAAAAGCAACTCCTTCTCGAACTCTCCACCTGTTATCACTCGCATATTCTTTGAGTAAGCTGAAATATTCTTGTTTTCCAGTTGTTACTAATTTTCCTAATCCAGTCACGCCACACATCGCAACAAACTCTCCTTGTGTATTAGTCGGAGCTATTATATCATGGTATTTTAAACAAGATTTGAAAAACTCTTCGTCACCCAAATCAACCGCAATCATTAATAATTCAAGATTTGCTCTTTTTCCAGGAAGTCCAGAATTCTCCTTTAAATAATCAATCCAATTATCTGTCTTTGTTAAATTGTCAATATGTTGGTTTTTCTTTTTCATTTTTGATCGTGCCTAACCTGTTTGCATATCTTAAGTTTGATTTTCATTAAATTTAGATTGTAAATCAGAAAGAACAAAGAGAGGATTAAGGTTATGATATACGTTTAAGCGTTAGACTTCGACAACATTGATAATCCCCTCTCTTTAACTACTTAAACCACGTTCAGTTCTGTGAGGTCAGACCTCGTTTTCAAGTTGTTGTGATCAAGGTAGTATGTTCTTTCATAAAATCAGTTCTTATGGATAAATATAAAGAAACTTT
>NZ_JBHLUA010000022.1:0-94942 GCF_042433895.1 Mesonia maritima
TAAGAAATAGGATTTGGATTACCTCCTGCATTACATTCCGGTGGAAATGGTGTTGGACAACCCGCAACAGGGCAGAATTTAAAACCGTTACTTTGAGCTTGAACTTCATAACTGTAAGCAGTTCCGCAGTTCATCGTGAATTCTAATTCTCCTTCTATGGTAAACTCCCCGTAAGGGTTAGGAATATCTCCTTGATTTATTGTCACACAATACTCTCCAGGACTTGGCTGGGTAAAGGTTGTGGCCGAATAAACTACAGTACCATTGGAAACCACGTCAACCGTAATATCTGTCACCGGAGCATCGCCTCCGTTTGGGTTTCCGGTTGGGGCGCTATACGTTCCGCAAACTTGAATAGGAAAACTTGGGTTGTTCAATGCTAAGGCAGGTTCACAGTTAGGATCTACAGGCTCACTAAATAAAGAGCACGTCTCATAATCCCCACTTGGTTGGTCGATCGGGTTTACCGCCATATAACCAAAAGCGGAATCTGAACAGACATTAGGACCGTCATCGCCAACGTAAAAATTATCAATAAAAGCCGTAGCCCAATGGATAGATAAAGGACAATCACCAACTGTCAATTCTATTCTGGCAGGTTGGCCCTGTAATTCAATAGTATTTAGTTTTACACAAGACCAATCTGAATATAATACATCACCATTAGAAGGAACTTCTTTAAAAATACAGTCTTCGGGATCTGAAACTATACAACGTGTTTGAACAAGATTATCTGAGTCATCATAAAGTCTCATCATTAAGTGAGGCTGTTGTATATCAGAGTGACCAGGGTTATACATTAACATTGAAAAATCAAAAGTCATTACTTCTCCTGCAACAAATTCTTTAACCAATGTTCCTGCTGTATCTGCGCTTCCTGTGCCATAGGTAGGATTATAATCATTAATCCGGATTCCATAATCAGAACACCCAAAGGGACTAGTTCGAGTAATAGGCAAACCAGGTAAAAATCCCGGAGTTACAACTGAGAATGGATCGGCGGGTGAGTTAATAGGAAATGAAGCAGGATTATATGAGTTTGCCGGAGAAGTATATGTTTGATTACCTGTATCACAAGACTCTAAATCAGAACCTGGAACTTGTACTGTAAAAAATTTAAATCCTGAGATAGCATCACTAGCATTATTACCTTCGATTTGTGAATTTTCACTACAAGCACATTCATTTTCAGTCATTGTAACCGGAAGAAGTGCACTTTCACATCCATTTATTTCTTGGGAGATATAGTAAACATCCCCATCGGCTAGCGTTACACTACTAGGATTAGTTATGGGTGTCGTACCAGCTGAATCACTATACCACTGCAAATTACTACCACATACAACAACTTTACTTAAATCATCACCAGAATTTGAAAACCCTGCAGCTTGCCATGTTGCCTGAGTACAAAAATCCTGCATTAATTCAACTTCAGGAGTGGGTGTAGCGTATTCAATATCTACCGGAAAAACTTGGGAACAACCGGCAATTCCTAAATCTACATAATAAGTTTGCCCTCCCTGAATCTGAGTGGTCCCTGGAATTGAAGTTGAACCTGTATCATCACTATACCAGTTTAAGTTTCCTGCACTATTATAATTTAACAAAGGAATATCATTTAATGCTGTTACATCTCCTCTACAGAAATCATCATACGTAAACCCTCCAGTGATTATCTTTAACTGACCACTTGAAGTTGCACAACCTGCAGAGGCAGGAATCGTGTAGTTATAAGTATAAATATCGTGTATATTTGCACCCGCTGTAGGATGCGGATTAGAAGGGTTACTATGTGAATTACCATTGAAATAAATATTTCCGGTAGGATTATTCCCATTGTTAGGAAGTGGAAAGTTCTGATTGGCACTTACATATAAAAATGTATTAGGGGACCAATTCACAAAAGCAATAGGATTCCCACTAGCATTTTCAAAAGTAATATCAAAATCTGTGGTCGGATCAATAATGTAAACATTATTTGCAGGGTCTGAACACAGCGTTGGACCTGTATTTACAATACACTGTCCTCGAACTACATTTGACACTACTGCTAACATCAATAACAGGATAATTCTTTTCATGGTAATATTATTTATTAGAAAGTATATTCTCTATTTTTAAAACAAGTAAGTAATCTAAATCCCCCCCTTAAGCCATAAAAAATTCTTGATTATATAGATGATTTTTTATAATTAATAAAAACAATCTTAAGCTTAACACTACAAAGCAATTTAAAAATTTCAAAATAATTATAAGGTCCTATCTCTTTAAAATATCTTTTTAAAGCTAAAACCTGAAAAATCTGTATCTTTGCAACTTTAAATGTTTTAGAGAACTAGATTATATGAAAATCGATAAAATATTGGATGATATTGAAGAAATGGGTAACGACCACGTAGGTTCGAGCCAAGAAAACCCTATTCGCAAAGATGCTTTTGATTTAAGTGATTCAGAAAAAATTGAAGCTATTCAGGAAGATGTAAGAAAAATTTTACACACTTTAGGAATGGATTTAACAGACGACAGCCTTAAAGGAACGCCTCTACGCGTAGCAAAAATGTTTGTAAATGAAATTTTTGGAGGTTTACATCCTGCGCGAAAACCAAAAGCTTCCGTTTTTGAAAATAAATATAAATACGGAGAAATGCTGGTTGAAAAAAACATTACCGTTTATTCAACTTGCGAACATCATTTACTTCCAATTGTAGGTCGTGCGCACGTAGCCTATATTTCTAATGGAACGGTAGTGGGACTTTCAAAAATGAATCGAATTGTAGATTATTTCGCTAAACGACCGCAAGTTCAGGAACGCATGACTATGCAAATTGTTCAAGAATTGCAACACGTTTTAGGAACCAAAGATGTAGCTTGCGTAGTAGACGCCAAACATTTATGCGTAAATAGCCGCGGAATTCGCGATATTGAAAGTAGCACCGTTACAAGTGAATTTGGCGGAAAATTTAAAGATGCAGCAACACGCAGAGAATTTCTAGATTACATTCAATTAGATACTGATTTTTAAAAACAATTTATTTTTCAAAAGAAAATTTAATGGCTTTATACGAAGAACAAGAGTTAAAAATTTATAACTCTTTAAGCGGAGAAAAAGAGACTTTTAAACCTATAACCGATGGTTACGTTGGGATGTATGTTTGTGGACCAACAGTTTACAGTAATGTTCACCTCGGGAATTGTCGCACCTTTATTTCTTTCGATTTAGTTTTTCGTTACCTAAAACATTTAGGCTATAAAGTTCGTTATGTAAGAAATATTACCGACGCCGGTCACTTAGAAAATGATGCTGAAACCGGTGAAGATAGAATTGCTAAAAAAGCTCGACTGGAAGAAATTGAACCCATGGAAGTTGTTCAAAAATATACAGTAGATTTTCATACCATTCTTCAAAAATTCAATAATCTTCCGCCAAGTATAGAGCCAACAGCAACTGGACATATTGTAGAACAAATTGAAATTATTAAAGAAATTATCGATAATGGATTCGCTTATGAAGCGAATGGTTCTGTTTATTTCGATGTTTTAAAATATAACGAATCTAATCATTACGGAATTTTAAGCGGAAGAAAACTTGAAGATATGATCGCAAATACACGTGAACTTACCGCTCAAGATGATAAGAAAAATCCGCAAGATTTCGCCCTTTGGAAAAAAGCAGAACCCCAACATATTATGCGTTGGCCTTCACCTTGGAGCATAGGTTTCCCTGGCTGGCACTTAGAATGTACGGTAATGAGTTCTAAATACTTAGGCAATGCATTTGATATTCACGGTGGCGGAATGGATTTAAAATTTCCGCATCATGAATGTGAAATCGCTCAAGGGCAAGCGGCGAACGGAAAAAATCCTGTAAATTATTGGATGCACGCAAATATGCTTACCCTAAACGGAAAAAAAATGGCGAAAAGCACCGGTAACAACATTCTTCCGGCTGATTTAATTTCGGGTGATAATGATATTTTATCGAAACCTTTTTCTCCAAGCGTTGCACGATTTTTTATGCTGCAAGCTAATTATAGAAGTATTTTAGATTTTTCGGATGAAGCTTTAACTGCTGCTGAAAAAGGCTTTCAACGTTTAATGAATGCTATTGCATTACTTCCTAAATTAAAAGTTTCAGCTAATTCCTCTTTTAATGTAAAAGAATGGAAACAAAACTGTTATGATGCAATGAATGATGACTTTAATAGTCCTATTTTAATTGCTCAACTTTTTGAAGCTGTCAAACAAATTAATGCCATAAACGCTGAAAAAGCTACGATCACCAAATCTGATTTAGAAATTTTAAAAGAAACTTTAAAAGTTTTTACTTTCGATGTACTCGGTTTAGAAGCTACCGCGGTTTTAGAGAATAATCAAGACACAGATCGGCTTAAAAATATTGTAGAATTGTTAATCGATTTGCGTAACAACGCTCGTGATAATAAAGATTACGCTACAAGTGATAAAATTAGAGATGAACTTGCTAAAAACGGAATCACCCTAAAAGACGGAAAAGAAGGCACACAATTTTCTTTATAATGTATGATAAAAAAGGTATTGATAGCACCATTTATTTTCTTAATTAAAATCTATCAATACCTTATTTCACCACTTACACCGGCAAGTTGCCGTTTTCAGCCTACTTGTTCTCATTATTGTTTAGAAGCGTTTAAAGTGCATGGTTTACTAAAAGGGTTTTCTTTAAGTTTCAATAGAATTAGACGTTGCCATCCTTGGGGCGATTCTGGTTTCGATCCTGTTCCACCGAAGAAAAAGAACTCATAAAAATCTTCTGGACTGAAAGTAAGCTAAACTCATTCAAATATTTATCTTTACAATCTAATTTTTAATTGCTTCAAATGCTTAGTTCAGCCATAGTTTGGGATCCTTCCAAAGGAATCGATTTAGGATTTTACGTGATTCGCTATTATAGTTTAATGTATTTAGTGGCCTTTACTTTAGGTTGGTATATCATTAAAAAAATCTATAAACGCGAAAATATAGCTGATGAAAAATTAGATCCACTATTTATTTATACCGTTCTAGCTACCTTAATTGGCGCAAGATTAGGTCACGTTTTATTTTATCAAACCGAACTTATTTGGGAAGATCCGCTTTCCATATTTTTACCGGCGCGATTTGTCCCGGAATTTGAATTTACCGGTTTTCAAGGTTTAGCTAGTCACGGAGCCGCAATCGGTATTATTATCGCGATGTATTTTTACAGCAAAAAAATTCTTAAGAAATCAATTTTATGGATTTTAGACCGAATTGTAATTCCTGTTGCAATTGGTGGGGTTTTCATTAGAATAGGAAATTTTATTAATTCTGAAATTATAGGAAAACCCACAGGAACAGATTATGGAGTAATTTTTAAACAATTAGGCGAAACTTTTCCCAGACATCCGGCGCAATTATATGAAGCAGCTTGCTATGTAGTTGTCTTTTTAATTTTGTGGTTTGTGTATTGGAAAACCGAAAAGCGTAATAATTTAGGCTTCATTTTCGGTTTGTTTTTAGTCTTATTATGGACGGTTCGTTTTTTCGTAGAATTTGTGAAAGAAGCACAAGTTGGCGAACGCGCTACGTGGGTTTTAAATACCGGACAATGGTTAAGTATTCCATTTATTTTAATCGGGTTATTTTTAATTTTCAGATCGTTAAAGTCAACTAAACCCCAAGAGAATGTTTAGGAAAATAATTCCGGTTTGTTTGTGTGCAAGCTTATGTTTATCCATTTCTTGTAAAGAAGGGAATGAAAACGAAGAACAACGAATTGAAACTAATCAACCAAGTTTCACCAACGAAGGTTCATTATTATTTTTAAATCAATCAAAAGATACCTTAGCTGAATTAGAAATTGAATTAGCGGAGGATTCTTACGAGCATCAAACTGGTTTAATGCATCGCGAATCGATGGAAGAAAACAGAGGAATGCTATTTGTTTACGGAAACGATAAACCGCGACCAAATTTCTATATGAAAAATACTTACATTCCTTTAGATATGATTTACATCAACAGTAATCAAAAAGTTGTAGATATTTATAGAAACGCAAAAGCGATGGATGAAACTCCTATTCCTTCTGAAGCTCTCGCGCAATATGTTTTAGAAGTAAATAGCGGAATGGCAGATAAATGGAATCTAACCGTAGGAGATTCAGTAATAATTCATAAAAATTAAGTTTTATTTCCGTATTATAAGCGAACTAAAACTAACTAAACGAATCAACAAATAATATTTCACAAAAAAAAGTCCTTCAAATATTGAAGGACTTTTTTATATGATAACTATTGAGAAGATTAAGCCTGAATTGGCTCTTCCTCTTCTTTTTCTTCTTCTTTTTCTTTTGTTCTTAATAATTCATCACTCTTTTTCTTTGCCGTATCGTACATTAATGGTGTAGCGATAAATAAAGATGAATATGTACCAACTACAACTCCAATAATTAAAGCGAACATAAATCCGCGGATACTTTCACCTCCGAAAATAAAAATGGCAAGCAACACGATTAAAGTAGTTAACGACGTATTCAACGTACGACTGATAGTACTATTTAATGCTGAATTAATTGTTTTATGGAATGGCCAACTTGTATGTTCTTTAAAGAATTCTCTAATTCTATCGAAAACAACCACCG
Organism: Mesonia maritima; assembly: GCF_042433895.1. NCBI lineage: Bacteria > Pseudomonadati > Bacteroidota > Flavobacteriia > Flavobacteriales > Flavobacteriaceae > Mesonia > Mesonia maritima. The sequence continues at coordinate 6,638 of NZ_JBHLUA010000022.1, forward strand.
TATCATTCAACGAATAACCAACGACCGTTAAAATTGCCGCAATAAATGCTTGGTTGATTTCCATACTAAATGGCATTGCGTTTTTAGCAAGCGAGAATATTCCTAAGATAATTAATACATCGTGGAATACTGCTGCAACCGCACCCAAACTAAATTGCCATTTTCTAAATCGGAATAAAATATACAAGAAAACTACGATTAATGAACCTAAAACAGCCCAAACAGATGCTTTCTTAATATCATCGGCAATTGTTGGACCAACTTTCATAGAAGACATAACTCCTACATCAGCTGCGCTATCATCGTCAACAGTTTTAAATTGATCGTACGTTAATCCTGCAGGTAAATACGATTGTAAAGTTTGATAAAGTTTTTCTGAAATCTCATTATCAACTTCAGTTCCTTCTTGATCAACTTTATATTTTGTTGTGATTTTTAATTGGTTATTGGTTCCAAATGTTTTTGCTTCAGCACTACCAAAAGTGGAAACTAATTCTCTTTCAATTTCTGTGGCGTTAACATCTTGATCGAAACGAACAGTATAAGTTCTTCCTCCAACAAAATCAACACCTTGATTTAAACCGTTAACTGCTAAAGAAACTAAACTCGCTACAATTAAAATTCCTGAAAGAACGTAGCCTATTTTTCTTTTCGCGATGAATTTAATATCAACATTTTGGAAAAGATTTTTAGTAGCTCCAGTCGCAAACATTAAGGACTTACCGTTTTTACCGTAACCATCAATAAATAATCTAGTTACGAAAATTGCTGTAAATAATGAGGTACAAATCCCGATTAATAACGTAGTCGCGAAACCTTTAATTGGTCCAGTTCCGAAGACTAATAAAATAATACCAGTTAAACCTGTAGTAATATTCGCATCTAAAATTGAAGAAAGCGCATTGCTAAATCCATCTTTAATCGAATCTACCTGACTTTTACCTTTTGCTAATTCTTCACGAATACGTTCGAAAATAAGAACATTCGCATCGACCGACATACCGATGGTTAATACAATACCCGCAATACCAGGTAAGGTAAGTACAGCACCTAAACCAGCAAGAATTCCAAAAATGAAAAGAATATTTATCGCTAAAGCAATATCTGCAAAACCTCCCGCTTTTCCGTAATAGAAAACCATCCATAATAATACGAATGCTAATGCAATTAAGAATGACATAATTCCGCTATCGATAGCTTCTTGACCTAAAGAAGGCCCAACAACTTCACTTTGAACAATATCTGCTGAAGCCGGTAATTTACCAGCACGTAAAACGTTTGCTAAATCTTGCCCTTCAGTTACACTAAAGTCACCGCTAATTTCACTTCTTCCGCCTGAAATTGGTCCAGTAGTTACACCAGGTGCAGAATATACAATATCATCTAAAACAATAGCAATTTGCGAACCTTGATTGTAAGCTTTTCCGGTCATTTCTTCCCACTTCTTCGCTCCTTTTCCGTTCATTTCCATAGAAACTGCCACACGACCAAGTTGATCATAGGTTTGTGTAGCATCGGTAATTACGCTTCCGCTTAAATCTGGCTCGTTACTTTTATTTGCTTTTAAAGCATATAAATCGATCAATTCATTTCCTTCTACTGAAGATGGGATTCCCCAAACGAATTTTGCATATTTTTTATCTGCCGATAATAACGAACGCACTTGCGGCATTCTTAAATATTTATTTACGGTAGCCGTATCTTTTAAAGCAAAAGTTGCGATAACCGGTCCGCCGCCTTGCGCTTTAATTAATTCAAATAAAGGCTCATTAGATTCTTGTGTTTCCTCTTCTTCAGCGTCAGCTAATAATTCATCAATATCTTCTTCTTGTGTGGCTGTTGAATCTTGCGCTGCAGTATTTTCAGTTTCTTCTGCTTCTTCAGGTGCTAAAACTTGCTTTAATTTTGCATTAGCTTGACCTAAAAATGAATTGAATTCATTTCCTTTAAATACGTGCCAAAATTCTAATTGAGCGGTACTCTGTAAAAGATCTTTTACACGCTCGATATCTTTCGCTCCAGGTAATTCTACCAAAATTCTTCCAGAATCTCCTAAACGCTGAATGTTTGGTTGTGTTACACCAAATTTATCGATACGTTTACGCAAAACTTCAAATGCTGAAGTAATACTTTCATCAACTTTTCTACGAATAACTTGTTGAACTTCAGGATTGCCCATTTCAAAATTAATATCATCGCTTAAGTTTTTATTCGCGAAAATATCGGGAGAGGCTAATTTTGCATCAGGTTGATTATTGAAAGCTTGAAAGAAAAGATCTAGGTAATCATCTTGACTATCTTTTTGTGCTTCGTCAGCTTCCGCTAAGGCTTTTCTAAAAGCAGGATCATTAGATCCGTTGGCAAGTTCAACTAAAATATCTTTAACTGATATTTGTAGAATCACGTTAATACCACCTTTTAAATCAAGTCCTTTATTAAGTTCTTTTTCTTTTGCAGTTTCGTAAGTAATTCCCGCGAAAATATTATTATCGCTAATAGAATCTAAATACCTCGCTTCAACTTGTTCACGTTGGTTTGAATAATCTTCTACATTTTCACTTACTTTTTGTTCAGCAAATGCTTCTGCGTCTCCTTCTACTTTATTCGTAATGAAGGTAAATGAGAGTTGGTAAATACATACCAAACCAAATAAAACTGCGAATAGCTTAATTAATCCCTTATTCTGCATTATTCCTCGAAATTATTAATTTTTAATTTTAAAACGGACAAATATAGGGTTTCAAAAAAGAAATGACAATAATTTTTTTAAGATAAATTTCACAAAAAAAGCCTGTAGAATCATAGATTCGCTACAGGCTTTTTAAATTTTTAATTATTTTGCTTTAAATCTCGAGCAAACCGTTGGTTTTCTTCACACCTTCTGAGCTTTCTTTCAACTTATTTTTTTCAGCATCGCTTAAGTCTATTTCAACTATTTTTTCGATTCCGTTTTTTCCTAAAATTACAGGAACACCGATACATAAATCTGATAATCCATATTCACCTTCTAATAATGCTGAACACGGAAACATTTTTTGTTGATCACAAGCAATAGCTTGAACTAAACCAGAAACAGCAGCTCCCGGCGCGTACCAAGCACTCGTTCCTAACATTTTAGTTAAGGTTGCACCACCAACTTTAGTATCTTCAGCAACTTGATTTAAACGATCTTCTGATAAAAATTCTGAAGCTAAAACACTATTTCTTGTCGCTAATCTTGTTAAGGGAACCATTCCGGTATCACTGTGACCACCTATTACCATTCCGTCTACATCAGAAGCCGGAGCGTCTAAAGCTTCAGCTAATCTGTATTTAAAACGTGCACTATCTAAAGCGCCGCCCATTCCGATAATTTTATTTTTAGGTAAGTTGGTAGTTTTATGCACTAAATATGTCATTGTATCCATTGGATTACTTACCACAATTATAGTTACATCTGGAGAGTGCTTAATTAAATTTGAAGATACTTCTTTTACAATTCCTGCATTAATACCGATTAACTCTTCTCTTGTCATTCCCGGTTTACGCGGAATTCCACTTGTAATAACAGCAATATCACTATTGGCTGTTTTTGAATAATCGTTTGTGCTTCCTGTAATTTTTGTATCGAAACCATTTAATGAGGCTGTTTGCATTAAATCCATCGCTTTTCCTTCTGCGTAGTCTTCTTTAATATCAAGTAAAACTACTTCTGAAGCGAAATTTTTAATAGCGATGTATTCTGCGCAGCTCGCACCTACGGCTCCTGCTCCTACTACTGTAACTTTCATTATATGAATTTTTAATGTTAATTAATTGAATTTTCACTGAGCGCTAAAATACAAAATTGAAACTATTTATTCCGCTAAGAAAGGGTTAAAAGCTTGAATCTAACTGCCAAAATGTAACCCGACTGAAATATTATTATATTCTTGAAAACTGTAAGCTGCACTTAATTTAAAGAATCCTAAGGTTAATTTTGTTCCTAAGGTGGCATTTATTCCATTTATAGAATTGGTAATACTATATGGATTTTTTAAGGTTTGCCCTTGCAAAACTCCTTCATCAATCGTATAAGTTCCTTTTAAATCGGTATCTGCTTTTCCGGTAATATAACCTAAACCACCATAAAAATTAATTACAGGTAATTTTGTTGAAACAATTGCAGAGAAATTCCACGTATTCATATTCGATTCTATCATTTGATTTTCGCCTTCAAAATCACCTTCGTCTAAATCGTACGAACCATTAAAATGTGTATAACCGATTAATGCGGAAATTGCTACTGGAAAAATATCTTCATTTTTCAACCAACTGGTAATTTCATGTTGAACTCCTGCTCCGAACAAACCAGTTTCAACCTCATCGAATTTTAATTTCGGCACAAATCGCACTTTAATTTCAGTTCCTTTTAAAAGACCTATACTTCCTTGAATAAAAGCGGTAGGCACAAAATCAAAAGAAGTGTCGCCAATACCTTGTGGCAAAACAATTTCAACACTTTCAGTTCCATTTTCAGTGGGGTAATCTACAAAAACAGAAATTTCAGGATCGTTATAACCAAAAGCAGTAGCTACTTTTTTTGACGTTGAACCATCTCCGTAACGAATAAAATTATAATTATCAGTATTTAGCGTGAAGCTTTTATTTTCATCTTTTACAGTTGAATAATTCCCGATAATAGAAATATCGAATTCTAAGAATTCTTTTGCTTCTCCGCTATTATACCAGCCATTATTTATACTATACATAGCACCTTCTGCCGCCGGAGCCACATAGGATTTACTGAATTTCTTCGCATCATCTATTCCAGCTGCTAAAATATTCTGAATGCTATTTTGTGCGTAAACTGACGTTACACCCAAAATTAAAACGAAAGTGATAATCTTTTTCATAATTGGTCAAAATTTAGATTTCAATTTAAATATACGTAATAAGCTCCACTCTTTTACTGAAATATGTTAGTTGGAATTAAAAACATATGCAAATCCAACTGTTAAGTTGTAAAATTCTTGAATATTGAACGCGGTATTTATCCGAAAATTATCTATTGAAAGCCTTGCTCCTATAGTTGCATTAAACCCATGAACTTTATTTGTGACTGAATAATTATTCAGCAAATCCTGAAAGATTTCGTCTTCTTCTGCTATTTTGTATACACCTTTAAATTTAGTTTCAGACTTTGCTGTTAAATAACCAATTCCTGCATAAAAATTCAGCATTTCAAACTCTGTGGAAGAAATTAGAGAAAAGGTCCACGTATCCATTTCAGAATCTATCCCTTGATCTGAATTTTGTTCTCCTGATTCTTTTAAATCGAAAAAGCCTTTAAAATTTGTATAACCTAATAAACCAGCAATTTTTAGAGGAAATGTATTATCTTCTTTTAGCCAACTTGTAAATTCATGTTGAATACCGGCTCCATAAAGTTGTTTTTTTACATCACCATAATTGACTTCTGGCGCATAACGAAACTTTAATTCTGTAGCTTTTACTAAACCTACGCTGCCTTGAAGAAAAACATTAGGAACTGATTTTACTTGACCTTCATCAATCCCTTGCGGAAGAAGAACCTCCACAGATTCCTCTCCATCTGGAGTAGTATAATCTAAGAAAACTTTAATATCCGGATTATTTCTTCCGAATATAGTAGCAACTTGTTTAGCAATTGCTTCGTCTTCAAAACGAATATTATTATAGTCATTCACATTAACCGGAAATGAATTTTCATCGCGCTGTACAAACGTTAAATTTCCGGTTACAGCTATCTCAAACTCAAGAAACTTTTTTGATTCAGCAGTATTGTACCAACCATTATTCACATTATACATTACTCCTTTTGCGGCGGGATTTATAAAAGCATTTCCAAATCGAGTTATATCTTCAATAGCGTAAGTTACTAACTCACCTATATTGGTTTGAGCGGAAATAAATTGCGATAACAGCAACAAGCTTAGTAATAGTATTTTTTTCATAATAATTCAATTGGTTGGTTAATATTAAAACAAAAAACTCGTGTAGAAAAATCTACACGAGTTTTAAAAGTAATAAATACTATTTTTTAAACGTCTATATTAGCATAAACCGCATTTTTCTCAATAAATTCTCTACGCGGTGGCACTTCATCTCCCATTAACATCGAGAAAATTCTATCTGCTTCCCCTCCATTATCGATAGTAACTTGACGTAAGGTTCTAAATTCAGGATTCATGGTGGTGTCCCACAATTGTTCTGCGTTCATTTCTCCTAAACCTTTGTAACGTTGCACTGCTACACCGCCGGAATATTCATTGGTAATTTCATCTCGCTCTTTTTCATTCCAAGCGTATCTTTTTCTATTTCCTTTTTTAATTAAATATAAAGGTGGTGTTGCAATGTAAATGTGACCAGCTTCAATTAATTCTCGCATATATCTAAAAAAGAACGTTAGAATTAAAGTCGCAATGTGACTACCATCCACATCCGCATCACACATAATCACGATTTTATGGTAGCGTAATTTTGAAAGATTTAACGCTTTACTGTCTTCTTCGGTACCGATAGTAACACCTAAAGCGGTATAAATATTTCGTATTTCTTCATTTTCGAAAACTTTGTGCTGCATCGCTTTTTCAACATTCAGAATTTTACCACGTAAGGGTAAAATAGCTTGAAAATTACGATCTCTTCCTTGTTTTGCAGTTCCACCTGCAGAATCTCCCTCTACTAAAAATACTTCACAGATTTCAGGATCTTGTTCTGAGCAATCTGAAAGTTTACCAGGAAGTCCGCCACCACTCATTACGGTTTTTCGCTGAACCATTTCACGTGCTTTTTTGGCAGCGTGACGCGCTTGAGCAGCTAAAATCACCTTCTGAACAATGGTTTTTGCATCATTCGGATTTTCTTCTAAATAAATATCAAGCATTTCTGAAACGGCCTGAGAAACTGCTGATGTTACTTCGCGGTTTCCTAGTTTAGTTTTGGTTTGCCCTTCAAATTGAGGTTCAGCAACTTTTACAGAAACAATCGCAGTTAAACCTTCACGAAAATCATCTCCTGAAATTTCAAACTTTAATTTATCGAGCATTCCCGAAGCGTCTGCATATTTTTTCAATGTTGAAGTTAATCCTCTTCTAAAACCTGATAAATGCGTTCCTCCTTCGTGTGTGTTAATATTATTTACATACGAATGTAAATTTTCACCGTACGAATTATTATAAATCATGGCAACTTCAACAGGAATGTCATTTTTTTCACCTTCCATTGCAATCACATCGCCAATTAATGGCTCTCGTGTTGCATCTAAAAAGCGGATAAATTCTTTTAAACCTTCTTCAGAATGGAAATTATCGCTTCTATATTCGCCATTATCTTCTTTTTCTCGTTTATCAATTAGCGAAATTTTAATTCCTTTATTTAAGAACGCCAATTCTCTCAATCGACCAGCAAGAGTATCGTAATTATAGCGTGTTCCTTCTTTAAAAATTGTAGGATCAGGCTTAAAAGTCACTATAGTTCCTGTAAAATCGGTATCGCCAGTACTTTTTACAGGGTAAAGTGGTTTTCCTCGTTCATATTCCTGCTCCCAAACTTTTCCTTGTTTATGAACATAAGCGTGCAAATGTTCAGAAAGCGCATTCACACAACTTACACCAACCCCGTGCAATCCTCCTGAAACTTTATATGAATCTTTGTCGAATTTTCCTCCGGCACCAATTTTGGTCATTACCACTTCTAATGCAGAAACGCCTTCTTTTTTGTGAAGATCAATTGGAATTCCACGTCCGTTATCTTTTGTAGTGATTGAACCATCTTCATTAATTACCACATCAATAGCATCGCAATGACCTGCCATTGCTTCATCTATAGAATTATCTACAACTTCATAAACTAAATGATGGAGTCCTCTATTACCCACATCTCCAATATACATTGATGGACGCATTCTTACGTGCTCCATTCCTTCCAGAGCCTGAATACTATCGGCGGAATAATTCTTTTTTACTTCTTCACTCATATAATTCAAAAATTAACATACTAAGAACACAAATATAGAAAAACAAGACCTTCTACGGAAACCTAAATTCCCTGCCACTCTTGAAGTTATTAACAATATTCGTAAAAAAGTTGAGTTTTAGAGGAATGAAAAAAATTGAGTAAGCAATGTTTTATTTTTAACATAATAAAAGTATTCTCTTAACAAATTTTCGTGCCTTCGTAATGTATATTAGAAACTAATAAAAAATATCATGATGAAACAATTTTTAAGTTTATTATTTATTTGCATTTTCACTTCTACAGCGGTTTCGGCTCAAGATTTTTCTGATTTAGATAAAAGCCCAATGGAAGTTGCTATAATTAGAAATACAGATCATTCGCCGATGGCAAGAATAATTTATAGTAGTCCGCGAAAAAAAGGACGCGAAATTTTTGGAGGTTTGGTTCCTTACGGAGAGATTTGGAGAACCGGTGCAAATGAAGCCACAGAAATTACGTTTTATAATGATATGCGAATTGCAGGAAATAAAATTCCATCGGGAACATATACGCTTTACACAATCCCAAATGAGGAAGAATGGACGATTATTTTGAATAAAAATATAAATATCTGGGGAACTATAAATAATTATAAAAAAGAACAAGATCTGGTTCGTATAAAAGCTCCTGCACGATCTGCTGCGGCAACTATAGAAAATTTTTCAGTGGCTTTTCAACCTACTGAAAATGGCACAAATTTATTAATGGGTTGGGACGATACCTTTGTAGAAGTTCCTTTTAAAAATATTGAAAAAGAAGATTAAATTAAAATCTCGATTCAAAAAAAACCGCTCGATTGAGCGGTTTTTTTTATTATAATTTAGAAAAAATATACAGCATTTCTCTGCCAATTTCATAAACTTTTCGCTTATATTTTTCTAACGCGTTTGGCTGCTTATCAAAAATTTTAGGATCTTCATAAGTTAGTGAAATTCTATGTGAACTTCCCGCTACAAAAGGACAACCACCATCTGCCTCAGAGCAAACCATCACGGCTATAAAATTTTCTTTTGTGTTAAACGGATCATCGTATTTTTTCGAAAATAATGATTTGTAATTTGCTGGATTTCGTAAAGAAGTGAGTTTATAATGCGGATTCTCTCCTTCTTCAATTTGCTGAAATTCAAACCCGACTTCTGTCATTGCTTTAATCATTGTTGGGTGAAATGCCGTCGCCTCAGTTCCGCCGGAAAAAGCTTCAATATCTTTACAATTATAATAATCGATTAATGTTTTTAACCACACTTCGCCTAATTGACTTCGTCGGGAATTGTGAGTGCAAATCATCATAACTTGTGCAATTCCAAAGGAAGAAATATCAGTTTTAATTGCTTCAACTAATTTATCTAATTGCGCTCTTCTTTCTTCTGAAATAGAAGCGGTTTGACTTATTAAGCGTTGAATTAATTCTTCTAATTGTGTGTTACTCGCGTATAACTTCATTTTCTTTTGAATTATAAAATTTTCTTTTCAGCCAAAATGCCACTTGAACCAAACCTATAAGTGCGGGAACTTCCACCAGCGGACCGATTACACCGGTAAACGCCTGACCGCTATTTAAGCCAAAAACTGCGATGGAAACCGCGATACCCAATTCAAAATTATTGCCTGATGCGGTAAACGCTACCGAAGCATTTACCGGATACGAAGCGCCAATTGCTTTGCTGGTAAAAAAACCAATGATAAACATAGCGATAAAATAAATAAGTAGCGGTATGGCGATTAATAAAACATCAAATGGAATAGTTACGATTAATTCTCCTTTTAAACTAAACATTACTACAATTGTAAACAGCAAAGCAATTAAGGTTAACGGTGAAATCTTAGGAATAAAAACCGTGTTATACCAATGTTCTCCTTTTAATTTCACCCCTATAATTCGGGTGAGAATCCCCAATAAAAAAGGAATTCCCAAATAAATAGCAACACTTTCTGCGATTGTTGCTATTGAAATATCTACAATTGCACCTTCAAAACCAAAAAGTGGCGGTAATTTGGTAATAAAAAGCCAAGCATAAAAGCTATACGCAAAGACTTGAAAAATACTATTTAACGCTACTAAACCCGCGCCATATTCTGAGCTTCCTTCGGCTAAATCGTTCCAAACCAAAACCATCGCGATACAACGTGCTAAACCGATTAAAATTAGCCCAATCATATATTCTGGATGGTCTTGTAGAAAAATTAATGCTAAACCAAACATTAAAAAAGGACCGACAACCCAGTTTAGAAATAATGACAAGCCTAAAGTTTTTACGTCTTTAAAAATTTTTGGTAATAATTTGTAATTCACTTTTGCTAATGGCGGATACATCATTAAAATTAAGCCGATAGCAATCGGAACGTTTGTAGATCCAGAACTAAATGAATTAATAAGCGTAGGAAAATCAGGAAAAAAATAGCCTAAACCAATTCCTATTAACATCGCTACTAAAATCCACACCGTTAAAAATCGGTCTAAAAAAGACATTTTTTTATTACTTTTTGTCATTTTGTTCTATTTAGCAACATCCGCTATTTGGCGAGCACGTTGATTTTTCTTCTGAAACTGAAACCGGCGCGCAACATGCAAGTTCTTTCTCTTCTGGAGTTCTCGCGCGATCTTTCGCTTTACAAGTTGTGTTTTCTTCGCCTAGTTTTACAACAATCAAATTTTCTTTATGCTGAATTTCACGAACCGGTAAAACTGCGGTGTGAAAATTTTTATTTCCATATTCAAATTTTAAATCAACTGCATTATTTATTGGTCGAATTTTATCTACCAGTTCAAAAATTTCTATCGCTTTTTTTGCTCTTACTGAATGCTGAGGTTCAGGAATCGGGTTTTCCCAAATTTGTACATGCGTTTCTTGCCATTTATTTTGCACACCTCCGCAATCTACAGTATCAAAATCCACATTCTTAATTTCAGTTAAGTGAAAATCTGCTCGCACAAAGTTTCCCTCTTTATACTCAAACAGCAAATTAGCTGTGGGTTGTTTTTCTAATTCTTTTAAAAATTCTGCTGTATTCATTTTTCTTCTTATTAATTGTTATATCGTAATATTACGATTAATCTATTCAAATTTTTTTAGCAACAAGAAATGTCGGTAGGTTTTCTATTGAAAAATTGCATTAATAAATGTTGAACTTCCTGCCATTTATCTACATCTATACAATAACAAACCCGCGTTCCTTCAATATCACCTTTTATTAATCCTACATTTTTTAATTCTCGTAAATGCTGACTAATTGTGGGTTGTGCTAAACCAATTTCATTTACCAAATCGCCACAAATACAAGATTTTTTCTCCAATAAAACTTGTAAAATTGCCACGCGTGCCGGATGACCAATAACTTTTGCTATTGTGGCAAGTTCATTTTGAGCGTCGGTAAATATTTCTGATTTGGTAATTCCCATAATTCATTTATTCATTGCAATATTACGATGGATAATTTTGATACAAAAATTATTGGTCATTTTTATTTAAAATTCGATTCTCCTTATTCTCAATATTGATATTTTTTCTTCCAAGTAAATCTTGGGATTCAATTTTGTCAGTCAGAATATTAGTTAATAAAAAAGTTTACATAAATCAGTATTATCAAATAGGAAAAAATCATGTAATAATTTACAACTTTTCTTTTTCGGCTTTGAGAATCAAAATGCTGTTCTAGCATAAGATATTTCTTCTTCCTAACAAACATAAGATATCCAAGAATTAAGAAAAATAGATAAATTCCAATTATTAGTATCTTATTTTCCCAAATATTGAATTTCAAATTAAAATATTTTAAAACATTCAGTAATCCAAATATTGTAAACTCAAGAATTAAAGCTAAAATTATATTTGCTATATGTTCCGGCTGCTCATTTTTAGAAGGAGTTAGAAGAATAAATTTATAGAGTGAGTAATAAAAAAATGACATTTCTAATAAAAATAAATTCAATAACTATGTCTTACTGAACAATGAATAATTTTCACCTAAAAAATTTTTAATGGAAGTTAATTAGCAGATTCAATTTTATGGAATATTTAAATATTTATGCGTTTGTAATGAAACTTTCCATTTCGGGTTTTGCATTACATAATCGACAATAAGCGGAATGATTTTTTCGCGAACGCTCCATTCGGGTTGCAAATAGAGAATACAATCTTTATTAACTTTTGCAGCCTGTTCTTCAGCAAATTTAAAGTCGTGTTTATTAAAAATAATCACTTTTAGTTCATTCGCTTTTTCGTAAACTTCAGGTTGTGGTAGTTTTATTTTTTTTGGGGAAAGACAAATCCAATCCCAAATTCCAGTGAGTTTATAAGCGCCGGAAGTTTCAATATGAATTTTCGCATTTTTTTCTTTTAAACGCGTCGTGATTTCAGTCATATCCCACGTAAGCGGTTCGCCACCGGTAATTACAACTGTATCACTATATTTTACCGCATTATCCACAATTTTTTCGGTAACCGTTGGCGGATGTTTATCGGCATCCCAACTTTCTTTCACATCGCACCAATGGCAACCCACATCGCAACCGCCAATTCTAATAAAATAAGCCGCGGTTCCTTTATGAAAACCTTCGCCTTGAATGGTGTAAAATTCTTCCATAAGCGGAAGCATTTTTCCTTCTTCAACCAGCTTCTCAATTTGTTCTTTCTTCATAAGCTGCAAAGATAGGTATTCAAAAAAAGACTTTAGACCTCTTCTATTATTTTTTAAACTTTCTTAAAAAGATAAATTTATTTCTGCAAGCGCTCAACTATTCCTATTTTTACCAAAAATATCCCGAATCATGAAAAAAGTAGTTTTATCATTATTTTCCCTTTCGTTATTAATCGCCAGTTGTTCTTCTGAAGAAAAGACCGATCCGTTTGCAATTACCAATACCAATGTCGGTTTATTAACTAAAGAAGTTCAAGTTAGAAAATTAGACTCTGTTTTCGTCAATGATTCTATTGTAAAAACAAGTGGTCAAGAAGGATTTAACGCTGGTAGCGAAATTTATATTTTCGATAAAAAAGGCAAAGAAATGTTATTATTAGACCCTGTACAAAGTTTTGATAGTACAAGTACAATTGCTAATATTCAGGTGAAAGATCCACGTTTTAAAACTGCAAAAGGTTTAAATTCTGAAAGTACATTTAAAGACATTACCCAGAATTATAAAATTTCCCGCATTGAAAATACGCTTAGAACTGCAGTAATTTTTATTGATGAAATTAACGCTTACGTCACTATCGACAAAGAAAATATTTCGGGAGACGCGCGTTACAATACCGATGTGAAAATTGAACCTTCACAAATTCCAGACGATGCGAAAATTAAGCATTTCTGGATCGGCTGGAAATAATTTAAAATCATCTAAAAAATATTTACTTTAAAAATTTTATATGCTGAAAAATTTTCTGTTATGTCTTTTGGCAAGTTCCATCTTGTGCGCTTGCCAAGAAAAGCAAAACGAAAAAGAAGTAGCGAAAAAAATTGATTATTACAATCTTCCTACCTTTTCTAAAAACAATGCTTTACAAGCTGTAGTAGAAATTCCTGCAGGAACAAACCATAAAATTGAATATCATCCTGAAGAAAAAAAATTTGAAGTCGATAGCACAGACGGAAAACCGAGAATAATTAATTTTCTTCCCTATTTTGGTAATTACGGTTTTGTTCCTTCCACATTTTCAGATCCAAAAAAAGGAGGCGATGGCGATGCGCTAGATATTTTTGTACTTTCTGAAACCGAACCTAGCGGAAGCGTTTTAGAAGTAATTCCTATTGCGCTCGTAAGATTAATAGACGAAGGCGAAAGCGATTATAAAATTATTGCCGTTCCTTATGATAAGTCTAAGCGGATTATTCAGGTTGAAAATTTCCATGAATTTTCGCTTAATTATCCTGAAATTAGAAAAATGATTAACACGTGGTTGTTACATTACGACCCGAACGATAAAATTGTTATAAAAAGTTGGGGCGGAGAAAATGCCGCAAAAAAAGAAATTGAACGCTGGAAGAAATAAGCAAATCTTCTTTAGAAAATGTTAATCTTTATAGCGCTTCCTTCAGTTCTAAGTATCTTTAATCACTAACCAAAAAATTATAACAATGATAAAAATAGTTGGAATTGTACTTACCGTCGCCGGAATGATTAGTCTTGTTTTAGGAATTTTTGGAATTTTCGGAAGCATAAATATTCCTGGTGCTTGGCCATTTGCCATTGTCGGTTTAATTTTCTTTCTATCAGGAATTGGAATTATAAAACGGAAAAAAGACACCGATGAAGTCTAGTTTACTTCACTATGAAGAAAAAATTTAAGAAGTACCTCCCTAAAATAATAGGCGTTCAAATAAATTCGTTGCATTTGGTAAAACCCAAAAAAGCAACCCAAAAAACATTTTATCTTTTCTGTTCTCCAAGACGAGGAAAAGTAAAACCCGAACAAGCACCATTTTTAAATCAAGCCAAATCTTTTACAGTTCGCCATAAAGAACTGGAATTACAAACGTATCATTGGCAAGGAAAAGGAAAAACGGTTTTGTTGGTTCACGGCTGGGAAAGTAATTCTCATCGGTGGAAATCACTGATAGAAGAATTACAAGCAAAAGATTATAATATTTTCGCCTTCGATGCGCCAGCTCATGGTTATTCTGAAGGTTCTTATATTCACGTTCCTTTATATAGCGAATGTTTAAGCACAATGATTAAAAATGTTGAACCGGCTTATATTGTTGGTCACAGTATTGGTGCGATGACAACAGTATTCAATCAGCATACAAGTGAAGTAGAAATTGAAAAACTTGTACTTTTAGGTCCGCCCTCTGAATTAACTGAAATTATGAGCGATTTTCAACGCATATTGAGTTTAAAACCGCGCGTAATGAACGATCTCGAAAATTATTTTCAAGAAAAAATAGGCTATCGTTTTCAAGAATTTTCAATCGCGAAGTTTGCTGAAAAATTATCGACTAAAGGTTTATTAATTCATGATATTTACGATAAAATTGCACCTATTTCCGCTTCGGAAGCAATTCATAAAAACTGGAAAAATTCAGAATTATTAAAAACAGAAGGCGCCGGACATTCATTAAATAACTCAGCGATTAATTCAGCAATTATTCAGTATTTAAACAATTAATAGTTTATGGGAAATCAAACTCCAACCCGAATCAATAAATTTTTAAGTGAAGTTGGCTTCTGTTCCAGAAGAAAAGCCGATAAACTTATTGAAGAAGGAAGAGTAACCATAAATGGAAAAATCCCCGAAATGGGAACAAAAATAACTTCGGAAGATGAAGTTTGCGTGGACGGAAAACCTATTTCAGAAAAAAAAGAGCCGCACGTTTATTTAGCTTTTAATAAACCTGTAGGAATTGTTTGCACAACAGACACTCGCGTAGAGAAAGACAATATTATAGATTATATAAATTACCACAAGAGAGTTTTCCCTATTGGAAGATTAGATAAACCGAGCGAGGGTTTAATTTTATTAACCGACGATGGCGATATTGTAAATAAAATTTTACGAGCACGTAACAATCATGAAAAGGAATATTTGGTAAAAGTAAACAGACCGGTAACGATAGATTTTGTAAAAAAAATGAGTTCCGGCGTCCCTATTTTAGATACCGTAACGCGTGAATGCGAAGTAAAAAAGACTGGAAACAATACATTTAAAATTATTCTTACCCAAGGCTTAAACCGCCAAATTAGAAGAATGTGCGAATATTTAGGTTATGAAGTTGTTCAGCTAAAACGCGTTCGTATTATGAATATAAATTTAGATCTTCCGGCAGGTGAATATAGAGAATTAACTTCAACAGAGTTTAGTGAACTCAACAAACTTATCGGGAATTCAAGCAAAACGGAAGAAGCTTCAACCAGCTCAAAATCAAACACCTCAACCACTGAACAGAAAAAATTTCAGCCAAAGAATAGAAAACGCGGCAGATCAAAATCCTAACATTTTTTTATAAAATTTATAAGTTAATCTTGGTAACTTTAGAGAAAAAAGATGGAAAAGCCAAGAATTAAAAACGAAGATCAATACGAAGCTTTACGCGACAAAGGTTATAGTAAAGAAAAAGCTGCACGAATTGCCAATACTGAAGATGCCGGCAAAAAAGGCGGAAAAGCACACAAATATGAAGAATGGAGTAAAGATCAACTTTACGATCAAGCGCAAAAAGTTGGTATTGAAGGAAGATCGAAAATGACAAAAAAAGAACTGATTGAAGCCTTACGAAATAATTAAATGAAAAATTTACAACCATTTCACTTAGCAATTCCGGTGCATGATTTAAATGAAGCGAGAGTTTTCTATGGCGAAGTTTTGGGTTTAACTGAAGGAAGAAGTAGTGAAAAATGGGTTGACTTTAATTTTTACGGACATCAATTTGTAATTCACGAAACCCAAGAACCTATAGCAAAAATTACACCCAACAATGTGGATGGAAAATCGGTTCCAATTCCACATTTTGGGGTTGTACTTTTATGGAATGATTTTCATTCATTAGCAGAAAAACTTCAACAAAAAAAAATAAAGTTCGAAATTTCGCCTTACATTCGGTTTAAGGGAAAACCAGGCGAACAAGCTACGATGTTTTTTTATGACCCGAGTCATAATGCATTAGAGTTTAAAGCTTTTCGAGATCCAGAACAACTCTTTGCAAACTAAAATTTATGAGAAGAATTCCACCTTCGTTAGTAAGACAACTTTTTATATTGTTGTTAATTCTATTATTTGGTGTTTTAATTTTTAAGGAGATGACACCTTACCTAACCGGGGTTTTAGGAGCGGTAACGTTTTACGTACTTTTTAAAAACTGGATGGTTAAATTGTTAAATCGAGGTTGGAATCAAGATTTAGCGGCTAGTGTTCTCATGGCAATTTCATTTATAGGAATTTTAGTTCCCATTACCGGAATTGTGCTTTTATTGAGTTCTAAAATCGGAAAAGCAGTTAATAATTCTGAACGTGTAGTAAAAGCTATAAAAACCCAAATAAATGATTTAGAACATTCATTCGGGTATGAAATTAGCGGTCAAATTGATACAGGACAAATTACAAATTGGGTTTCTGATAATTTAAAAAATTTAGCTGGAGGAACTTTTGATGCTTTTATTGCTATAGGAATTATGTATTTCATGTTGTATTACATGTTAACCAACCGAAGACAATTGCGAGAATCGCTAGAAGAATATATTCCTTTAAATCATGATAATTTATTTTTAATAGGAAAAGAAAGCCGCTCGATGGTAAAAGCAAACGCTGTCGGAATTCCATTAGTCGCATTATGTCAAGGAATAATTGCGCTTATCGGGTTTTTAATTTTTGGAGTTCCAGATCCGTTTTTCTGGTTTGTGATTACCACAATTGGTTCTATGATTCCATTTATAGGAACCGCTTTAGGAATTATTCCGGTAACAATCTTGCTATTTGCACAAGGTCACAACTGGAATGCTATAGCAATTTTAATTTACGGAACAGTGGTTGTAGGTTCTACCGATAATATTATTAGATTGTATGTTTTAAAAAGATTAAGTAATGTTCATCCTTTAATAACTTTATTCGGGGTCGTGGTTGGCGTTCCTCTTTTTGGTTTTATAGGATTAATTTTTGGACCATTACTAATTTCCTTATTTTTATTAATCGTAAAAATTTATAAAAAAGAATACGGAAAGGAAGTGCAAGATGAAGAAAAACTTTAAAGAGAAATTTATGCTATTCAACAAGAAAAATAAAAAAATAGATGAAGATTATGTTCGCGAAGAAGCGAGCAAAACTTCACAAGAAGACTTAGATCAGGTAATTGGTCACGAAGAAGAAATTGAAGATAAAATTCAGCATTCAGGAATGTTGGAAAAATATGCCGAACTCGGAAAACTGATGTTAAGCATGTTGAAAGATTACAAAAGAGGAATTTATAAAAACGTGCCTTGGTTTACTATCGCATCTATTGTTTTTGCCTTATTATATGTAATTAATCCGCTTGATTTAATTCCGGATTTTATTCCCGGTTTAGGTTATATAGACGATTTAAGCGTTTTAAGTATAGGAATGCGCTTTATAGAAACCGATCTTCATAATTATTTAGATTGGAAACTCGAAGAAGCAGATGAATAATTAATAAAAAAGGAAAGCGAAATGCTTTCCTTTTTTTATGCTTTTATTTTACTGAATAAAAATAAATCACTTCATTCTTTTTTGGTGGCGTTCTCTCGCTAATAATGTATTTTTAAGCAACATAGAAATTGTCATTGGTCCTACTCCACCGGGAACCGGAGTTAAATAAGACGCTTTTTTCTTTACGTTATCAAAATCTACATCACCAGTAATTACATAACCTTTTTCAGTAGAATCATCGGGAACTCGAGTAATTCCTACATCAATAACTACCGCATCATCTTTTATCATTTCAGCTTTTAAGAAATGAGGGATTCCTACTGCAATAATTATAATATCGGCTTGAGAAGTTATTTGTGTAATATTTTTGGTGTATTTGTGGGTCAACGTAACAGTAGAATTTCCAGGAAAACCACTTCTTCCCATTAAAATACTCATTGGTCTTCCTACAATATGACTTCTACCAATTACAACAGTATGCTTTCCTTTTGTAGGAATATCATAACGTTCTAGTAATTCTAAAATTCCAAACGGCGTTGCCGGAATAAATGAAGTCATATCTAATGACATTTTTCCAAAATTTGTAGGATGAAAACCATCTACATCTTTATCGGGATCGATTGCCATTAAAATTTTTTGCGTATCGATTTGTGGTGGTAACGGAAGCTGAACAATAAATCCGTCGATAGACTCATCGTTATTTAACTGTTCAATTTTATCGAGCAGTTCTAACTCGCTACTAGTAGCCGACATTCTAATAAGTGTAGATTCAAAACCTACGCGTTTACAAGCTTTTACTTTGCTATTCACGTAAGTCATACTTGCACCGTCATTTCCTACGATAATTGCAGCAAGATGAGGAACTTTTTCTCCTCTCGCTTGCATTTTTTTTACTTCTTCAGCAATTTCATCTTTAATGTCGTTGCTAACTTTTTTTCCGTCTAATATTGTCATTGTATAAATTTTAAAGGGTTAAAACTTTTACGCTTTAACCCTCTTGCAATCATTTATTTCATTCCTTTCATCATTTGCATCATTTTCTTTCCCCCGCCACCTTGCATCATCTTCATCATTTTGCCCATTTGGTCAAATTGTTTTAGCAATTGATTTACTTCGGTTACTGAAGTTCCTGAACCTTTTCCGATTCTTTTTTTACGACTCGCGTTAATCACTGATGGTTTTTGGCGTTCTTCCGGCGTCATGGAGTGAATAATGGCTTCAATATGTTTAAAGGCATCATCATCAATATCCATATTTTTCAGCATTTTTCCAGCACCAGGAATCATTCCCATTAAATCTTTCATATTTCCCATCTTCTTCACTTGCTGAATTTGATTTAGGAAATCATCAAAACCGAACTGATTTTTCGCAATTTTCTTCTGAAGTTTTCTGGCTTCTTCTTCATCGTATTGTTCTTGCGCTCTTTCAACTAAAGAGACAACATCTCCCATTCCAAGAATACGATCTGCCATACGAGATGGATAGAAAACATCAATAGCTTCCATTTTTTCTCCCGTACCAATAAATTTAATTGGTTTATTTACAACCGATTTAATTGAAATTGCAGCACCACCGCGCGTATCACCATCTAATTTTGTAAGAATAACACCGTCGAAATTTAAAACATCGTTAAATGCTTTTGCCGTATTTACCGCATCTTGACCCGTCATAGAATCCACCACGAATAAAGTTTCCTCCGGTTTTATAGCGGTATGAATATTTGAGATTTCGGTCATCATCGCTTCATCTACAGCTAAACGACCGGCGGTATCAATAATCACCACATTAAAACCATTTTCTTTTGCATACGAAATGGCTTTTTCTGAAATATCTACCGGATTCTTATTTTCTTTATCTGAAAAAACTTTCACTCCAATTTGATCACCAACTACATGTAACTGATCTATCGCTGCAGGACGGTAAACATCACAAGCGACTAAAAGTGGTTTTTTGGTTTTCTTATTTTTTAAGTAATTGGCTAATTTTCCCGAAAAAGTAGTTTTACCACTACCTTGTAAACCGGACATTAAAATAACACTAGGATTTCCTGAAAGGTTTATTCCTTCAGCATCGCCGCCCATTAATTCAGTAAGCTCGTCTTTTACAAGCTTCACCATCATTTGGCCGGGTTTCAAGCTTTTTAAAACATCTTGTCCTAAGGCTTTTTTCTTAACCGTATTGGTAAAATCTTTTGCAATTTTATAGTTAACATCGGCATCTACTAAGGCTCTTCTTACTTCCTTTAGTGTTTCAGCAACATTTACTTCGGTTATTTGCCCGTGTCCTTTTAAGACATGAAAGGCTTTATCTAGCTTATCACTTAAATTATCAAACATAGTCTTTCGTCTGTTTTTTGAGAATTGCAAAGTTAACAATTTGATTGCTAACATTAAAAAGTTAATGATGCAAAAAAATGATTTTAAAACTGAATATTTTTACTAAAAAATTAAATTTTAAAATACTGAATTACAAACAATTAAAACTTTATCTAGTTAAATTCTATAATGTGTGTAACATTTTTTTGCATTCTTACGTATAATAACATATAACTCTTTTATCATTAAATTTCAGGAGAAACTCAATGAGACAACTTAAAATTACGAAGCAGGTAACCAATCGTGAAACTGCTTCGCTGGACAAGTATTTGCAAGAAATCGGAAAAGTAGATTTAATTACAGCCGATGAAGAAGTAGAATTAGCCCAGCGAATTAAAGCCGGCGACAACCGCGCTTTAGAAAAATTAACCAAAGCCAATTTACGTTTTGTGGTTTCGGTAGCAAAACAGTATCAAAACCAAGGATTAACGCTTCCCGATTTAATTAACGAAGGAAATTTAGGTTTAATTAAAGCTGCAAAACGTTTTGATGAAACACGCGGATTTAAATTTATTTCTTACGCGGTTTGGTGGATTAGACAATCAATTTTACAGGCTTTAGCTGAACAATCTAGAATTGTACGTTTGCCGTTAAACAAAATTGGTTCGATTAACAAAATAAACAAAACTTTTGCTTTTCTTGAGCAATCTCACGAGCGTCCACCGAGTGCTGAAGAAATTGCGAAAGAATTAGATATGACGGTAAATGACGTAAAGGAATCCATGAAAAATTCTGGGCGTCACGTATCGATGGATGCCCCTTTAATTGAAGGTGAAGATTCTAATTTATATGATGTTTTACGTTCTGGAGAATCACCAAATCCCGATAAAGATTTATTACACGATTCTTTAAAAACTGAAATTGAACGCGCTTTAGAAACGCTTACTTTAAGAGAAGCTGATGTTATTCGACTTTATTTTGGTTTAGCAGACCAACACCCGATGACGCTGGAAGAAATTGGAGAAACCTTTGATTTAACAAGAGAACGTGTGCGCCAAATTAAGGAAAAAGCAATTCGCAGATTAAAACACACTACAAGAAGCAAAATTTTAAAAACCTATTTAGGGTAATTTTATTAGATTTGCAGCAACAGTCCCGTGAAATATTTTACGGAATATAACTGTTCGTTTTTTGATTGATGAAAAAACCCCGGAGTGATGACCGGGGTTTTTATTTATAGTTCATCTGCTCCAAATATCAGGTTTACAAATTCTTCTTTTGAAATGTCTCCGAAATAGAGTTTCATTTCAAATTCTTGTAAAGCTTCTTTAATTGAAGCTAAATCGTACCGAATTCCTTGTAGTTTTTCTTCGATGTTTGAAACGGGGTCTTTTCCGAAGAAATCTCCATAAATTTTCAGGTTTTCTATGTGTCCTTTTTCTACAAAAATGCGAACATCAATTTCTCCAATTGGAAAACGCTTGGTTCGATGGATATTAAATTTTGGTGATTTTCCGTAATTCCAATCCCATTGACTGTATTTTTCGTCTTTTAATTGGTGAACGCCTTTCCATTCTTCAGGTGTTAATTTATAAGTTTCAAAATTTGGACGATCTTCATATAAACCTTTTAAAATTTGTTTTCTGAATTCTTCAACTTTTAATTTTTCAGATAAAAATTCATTAATATTCGCCACACGACTTCTCACAGATTTGTGTCCTTTCGATTCAATTTTGCTCATTTTTACGTTTAACGCGTTGCTTACTTCACTTAAATCGCTATCCAGCAATAAAGTTCCGTGGCTAAACATCCGTTTAACGCTAGAAAATTGCGCATTACCGGATATTTTTTTATCGTTAGCAACAATATCATTTCTTCCTTTCAATTCTGCCGGAACGCCCATTTTATTTAAAACTTTAATAACCGGCTCTGTAAATTTTCTAAAATTATTCAAGCTTTTAACATCGTAATCAGTTATAAAACTGAAGTTTAGGTTTCCAAAATCATGATAAACAGCTCCGCCACCGGAAATCCGACGAACTACATGAATATTTTTTTCTTCAACATATTTGTGATTAATTTCTTCTAAAGTATTTTGATTTCTTCCTATAATTATAGAAGGCTCATTTACGTAGAAAAGCAGGTAATCATTGCCATGATCAAAATTTCGTAAGATATATTCTTCTAAAGCTAAATTTAGAAAAGGATTTGTAACTCCTTCATTTTCAATAAAAATCATAATTTATAGTTGCAATTTAATTCTAAAGTACAAAAATTACGATTAGCATGATAAAGAAATGTTATTTCTAATAAAACCGTTATTGAAATTTGTTTTTTTCCCTACATTTAAAACAACAAAACACCCTAAATATGCATAAAGCGATTTGTTATGTAAGTACTGTTTCTCCCGGTTTATCTCAAGATGAAATAGAGCAAATTTTATTGTTAAGTCAACTTAAAAATAATAACGCTCACATTAATGGACTTCTTTTATTTTCTAACGGTAGTTTTCTTCAGATTATAGAAGGAGAAAGCTCGATTATCGATAATTTATGGAAAAATATAAATTATGATAGAAGACATTTTAATTTAATTAAAATTTTTGAACAAGATGTAGTTCAAGAAAATTTTGAAGATTACCACTCTGATTTTGTTTCGATAAACACACGTTACAGTCCCGTAAAATTTCAAGAATATTTAAATCATATTCAAATGCTCGATTTTTCTTCACAAACTGCCATTAAAAATATTCTTAATTCGTTTGTGAAATTAAATTAGTTTATTCTTACTACTTTTGTAGTTCTTTGCAAACACTTACAACGAATGAGTAAACTTATAGCCCCTTCTATTTTAGCCGCAGATTTTGCTAATCTTCAGCGCGATATTGAAATGGTAAACGAAAGCGAAGCAGATTGGTTTCATATTGATATTATGGACGGCGTTTTTGTACCAAATATTTCTTTTGGAATGCCGGTTTTAAAAGCCATAAATAAATACGCCGGAAAAATTATTGATGTACATTTAATGATTGTAGATCCAGATCGCTACATCGATACTTTTGCTGAATTAGGTGCCGATATTTTAACCGTACATTACGAAGCTTGTCCACATTTACATAGAACTTTACAAGCCATAAAAGCCGCGGGAATGCGCACGGGAGTTGCTTTAAACCCGCATACAAACGTGAGTTTATTGGAAGATGTAATTACCGATATCGATTTGGTTTGTATGATGAGTGTAAATCCCGGTTTTGGCGGACAAAGTTTTATTGAAAATACCTATAAAAAAGTAAAACAATTAAAAGAAATAATTGCTGATAATAACGCTTCAACCCAAATTGAAATTGATGGCGGTGTAACTGACCAAAATGCTAAACAATTAGTTGAAGCCGGAGCAGATGTTTTAGTAGCCGGAAGTTTTGTTTTTAAGTCTACAAACCCTTCTGAAACCATTAAAGATTTACGTTCCATTGCAAACTCCTAAAAAAACTGAAGTCGATGTTTTAATTATTGGCGGCGGTCCTATTGGTATTGCGAGCGCTTTACAGGCTAAAGCAAAAAATCTATCGTATGTTGTAATCGAAAAAGGTCCGTTGGTAAATTCGCTTTACCACTACCCGACCAATATGACTTTTTTTTCGACTTCAGACAAACTGGAAATTGGTGGAATTCCTTTTATTAGCAACAACCCAAAACCTACTAAATCTGAAGCCTTAGAATATTACCGCAGAATTGCGACTTCCAATAATTTAAAAATTAATTTATTTGAAAAAGTTGAAAAGGTTGAAAAAACTCAAAACGATTTTCAAGTAAAATCTTCTAAGCAAACGTATTCAGCTAAAAATGTAGTGGTAGCTACCGGTTTTTATGATATTCCAAATTACATGAATGTTCCGGGAGAAGATCTTCCGAAGGTTTATCATTATTATAACGACCCGCATTATTTTGCTTGTCAGAATGTTGTTGTAGTTGGCGCGAGTAATTCTTCCGTAGATGCGGCGTTAGAAATTTATAGAAAAGGCGGAAATGTTACGATGATCGTTAGAGGAAAAACAATTGGTGAACGTGTAAAATATTGGGTGAAACCAGATATTGAAAATAGAATTGCAGAAGGAAATATTCAAGCTTTTTTCAATACTAAAATCACTAAAATCACCGAAAACGAAGTTGAAATTATCGATGAAAACGGAAATAAATCTATACTTCAAAACGATTTTGTGCTAGCCTTAACCGGTTATCGCCCAAACTTTGAGTTTCTCGAAAAAATGGGAGTTCAACTATCTTCCGACGGAAGAAAAATTCCGCAGTATAACGATGAAACCATGGAAACCAATATTGAAGGAATTTATTTAGCCGGCGTAATTTGTGGCGGAACCGAAACGCACAAATGGTTTATTGAAAATTCTAGAATTCACGCGCATTTAATAATGGACGCCATTTCTAAAAAATAAAACCTCTATGTTTTACAACATAGAGGTTTTATTTTAATATTTACAAACTACTATCGAGCAATAACTCATCTCTTGATTTGATGTATTTGTCATAAATTTCATCATAATTTGTCAATAAATTCAACAAGCAATATTCATTTTTTAATTCACTATGCAAAACAAAATCATTTGTATCCCTTATGTAACCGGTTTCACATTCTTCACTTTCTGACACATCTTCAGAATCAGTTGTATTACATGGTTCACCCACTTGAACGTTTTGATTTGCAAGTAAATAAGTAGTCTCACCATCGCTTCCATATACTCTTACATTGACTGTATAACAACCATGATCTCCTTTTACCAAATCACTTTCTACCCTTAGTGAAAAATCTCTTACTGGAGCCCCTATATTTGGGGTGTTTGATTTTCCAAAGAATTTTAGTCTATCTTCTTTAGAAGTGAACTGACTATTTTCATTAGATTCGACTTCGTTAAGCTGATCTATATTTCCTTCTTTACTACAAGAAAATAAAGCTAAACAAAAAATAAAAACACTAAAGATTTTAAAAAAATTTTTCATAATTATTAGTATTGTTAAGCAATATTAATTCAATATTAATAATAACAATAACAATAACAATATCCAAATAATTACAACCTTTTTTTAATATTTTACATATATCAAAGAGATGAGTTGTTAATATTTTAAAAATATAGGAGTTTTTATTTAAAAAAAAATCTCCACAGGCAGACAAAACCGTATTTTTACAAAAAACAAGCTTACATGGAAACAAATCTTGCAGTATTAATTGATGGTGATAATATTCCCTCAGCTAACGTAAAAGAAATGATGGAAGAAATTGCCAAATACGGAAATCCTACGATTAAACGTATTTACGGCGATTGGACAAAACCTCATCTTGCCAAATGGAAAAACGTATTGTTAGAAAATGCCATAAATCCAATTCAGCAATACGGTTATACGCAAGGAAAAAACGCTACAGATTCTGCCATGATTATCGATGCGATGGATATTTTATACGCCGATAAAGTTGATGGTTTTTGCCTGGTTTCCAGCGATAGCGATTTTACACGTTTGGCAACGCGATTACGAGAAGCCAGCAAAAAAGTAATCGGGATTGGCGAAAAGAAAACACCCGAACCCTTTATTGTAGCGTGTGATAAATTTATTTACATCGAAATTCTGAAACAAAAAGAAGCCGATAATAATGGTAAAGAAAAATCTTCTAAGAAAAGTGATGTCGATAAAATCACCCCAAAAGTTATTAAACTAATTTCGAGCACAATTTCTGATGTTGCCGATGAAGACGGTTGGGCATTTTTAGGCGACGTTGGCGGTTTATTACAGAAAAAACAACCTAATTTCGATTCGCGGAATTATGGATTTCAAAAATTAACGCCCATGATTAGCTCGATAGATAAATTTGAAATTGAATCAAGAGAAAATCAAAAAGGGAAGTTTAAACTTATCTACGTTAGAAATAAAGAAAAAAATTAATACCCTATAAAATTATAATTCAGCATTTCCCTAATTTTGAAATAAAAAGCAGGGAATTTTTCTTTAAAAATAGTTGGGGATTCTATAAAATATTCCACTAAAACCGCTAAAAATTCTACTCGATTTGTAAACGCGTAAGCTCGAAAATAATCTGCTTTCAATAAATTTTCTCGTATAGTTTCATCGGCAAGCAATCGAATAATTTCTTTACTCGTATCGGTAAAAATTACCGCGCTAATATCTCCTTTTTTATAACTGTTTATTTGAATAAGATGAATAAATTCATGAATTCCTAAATTCAAATTATCGTTATGAATATTATAGCCTTGCTGAAAATCTTTCCAAGAGAAAACCAGCGCGCGCATATACGGGTTATATTCACCTTTATGGTATTTTTTTGTTACTGTTGAAAGATAAATATCAGGATAAATTAATACAATTTCTAACATCGGGAGTTTGTAATTCCGCATTCCAAAAGTTAGCATAATTGCAGTAGCCGCAACCCAAAGTTTCATTTCTTCGGTAATAATAATTCCGTCTCTTCCTTGAAATTCTTTATCGGCAATAAAAGAAATTATTCGGTGCTCAAAAACCTTCTTTTTTTTCTGCGGAAGACGTTTATAAAAAGGAAAATTATGATTGAGAAATTGCTTATCAAGCGAAGAAAGTTCTCGCGGTTTTCGCCATAAAAAATGTACAAAAGCTGGTTTTTTAAATATAAAAAGGTATAAATAATCTAATAAAATTACGGAGCGAGAAAATATAATAATCAGGAGCGAACCTATAAAAACAAGTACAAAAATTATAGATAAAATTTTCATAGAAAAACTTAAAGCCTCAATATACTTCAAAAAAAATTAACCCGAGATTAACACCTTGTTGCTTTTAATTTCGTGTAAAAAAATTAACTTGAACCGTATGCATTTTAAAGAAATTAGACATTATTTACATCAACATCCCGAACTTTCGGGAGAAGAAAAGAACACGAGTTCTTACCTTTTAAATCAATTAAAAAAAATTGAAAATTGCACCGTTCATCAAGGTTTTTCTGAACATTCTCTACTAGCAGAATTAAATTTTAAAAAACCGGGAAAAACCATATTATTTCGAGCAGAATTAGACTCGTTACCCATTGCTGAAAAAAACGAGTTCTCTTACGCTTCTAAAGCCGAAAATATTTCACATAAATGTGGCCACGATGGTCATATGACAATGTTACTATTTCTTGCTAAAAAATTAGAACAAGAACCTATTTCTTCAGGAAAAGTATTATTACTTTTTCAATCTTCAGAAGAAACAGGCGAAGGCGCGCAACGCATTTTAGCATCAAAAAAATTAGAAGAGTTTTCTATTGATTTTGCGTTTTCTTTACACAATGTTCCCGGCTATAAAAAAAGTTCTATTATTACCAAAGCTGGCAGTTTTACTCCTTCAGTAGAAAGTGTAGATATTCAACTTACCGGAAAAACGAGCCACGCGGGAATGCCCGAAAAAGGAATAAATCCAGCATTGGCAGTTTCAGAAATAATTCAATATTTAAACGAAATCGATTGTAAAAAAACAACCGATAAAAATTATTTTCTCGCTACACCAATTCAAGTAAAAATGGGAAAACCGGCTTACGGAACTTCCGCTGGCGAAGCGCTTATCAGTTATACGTTTAGAACTTGGAAACACGATAATTTTATCACAAAAAAAGAAGCGTTAATCGGTGCGATTAATACCATATCAAAAAAACACGAACTTTATATTCAATGGAATTGGAAAGAATCATTTCAGGCAAATTATAATGCTGAAGAAGCTTTTAACATGATTAAAGAAGCCGCAAAAGAAATTCAATTAAATTTTATTGAAAAAGAAATGCCGTTTTCGTGGGGAGAAGATTTTGGTAGTTTTACCCAAAAATACAAAGGCGCGATGTTCGGTTTAGGAGCCGGAGAAAATTGTCCGGAATTGCATAATCCCGATTATGATTTTCCTGATGAAATTGCCGAAAATGGCGTTAATTTATTTTATTCATTAGCCAAAAAAGCTTTATCATGATAATTAACCATAGTTCTATAATTGAATTAAACCGAGAAGCCTTAGCCAATAATTTAAAATTTATTCGAAGTCTTATTAAAGAAAAAACGCAACTTTCCAGCGTTATTAAAGGAAATGCTTACGGCCACGGAATTAAACAAATGGTTCCTGAATTAGAGCGTTTGGGCGTAAATCATTTTTCAGTTTTTAGTTCTTTTGAAGCGAAAATCGCCTACCAATATACCGAGAAAAATTCTACCATAATGATTATGGGAGATATTACGGTAGAAGATAAAAAATGGGTCGTGAGAAATGAAATTGAATTTTTTGTGTACAACATCAAAACTTTTCAGTCGCTCTTAGCAGAAGCCAAAAAACTGAATAAAAAGTTGAACATTCACGTAGAATTAGAAACAGGAATGAATAGACATGGGTTTGATGAAGAAGAATTAAACCATTTATTTAAATTACTTCACGAAAATAAAAATCACTTCAACTTAAAAGGAATTTGCACGCATTTTGCCGGCGCAGAAAGCAGTACAAATTATAAACGAATTCAAGAGCAACACCAGCGTTTTTCAAAAAGTGTAGAGCGATTTTCTAAAGAAGGTTTTAAAGCCGAAAAATTACATACTTCTTGCAGCGCAGGAATTATGGCTTATCCTGAATTTAATTACGATATGGTAAGAATCGGGATCATTACTTACGGTTTATGGCCGAGTAAAGAAATACAATTAATGTACAACGTTCAGAAAAAAACCGAACTCGATTTACAAAGTGTTTTAAGTTGGCGTTCTAGCATTATTGATATAAAAAATGTAAAAGCGGGAGAATTTGTAGGCTACGGAACTTCTTTTCTTGCTGAAACCGATATGAAAATTGCCAGTGTCCCTGTAGGTTATGGTTATGGCTTTAGCAGAAGCTTAAGCAATACTGGTCGTGTTTTGGTAAAAGGAAAACGTTTAAGCGTTGTAGGAACGGTAAACATGAACATGTTTTTAATTGAAGTAACTAACGTAAATGTTGAAGTTGGCGACACCGTGACTATTATCGGAAAAGACGGCAAACAAACCATTAATGTTTCTTACTTCGGAAACTTAAGTGAACAATTAAATTACGAATTGCTTACGCGATTAGATAAAAGTATTCCGCGCGTGGTAATTTAAATTTTATTTGTTTATCAAAATTTAAAAATGTATAATACCCAAAACCATATTATACAAAAAAGATGCTAGATTTTATTGTTGTTGGTGCTGCACAAGCAGGATTATCGATGGCTTACCAATTAAAACAAATGGGAAAAACCTATTTGGTAATCGATAAAGAAAAAGAAATTGGCGCTTCTTGGCTAAACCGTTGGGATTCGCTTACGCTTTTTACCCCAACGCAATTCAATCATTTAGAAGGATTAGAATTTCCGGCTCCAAAAGGACATTATCCTAATAAATATGAAGTTGCCACTTATTTTAAAAAATATGTTGAAAAATTTAAAATTCCGGTGCAGCTCAATACATTGGTAACCAAAATTGTAAAAGATGACCATCATTTTTTTGTAACTACAGAAGATGGTAAAATTTTAGAAGCTAAACAAGTTGTGGTTGCCACAGGACCTTTTCATATTCCGTATACGCCGCCTTGTTCCAAATTAATTACTGAAGATATTTTTCAAATTCATAGTAATTATTACAAAAACCCTTCACAATTAGAAGAAGGTCCGGCAATGATAGTTGGAGCCGGCGATAGTGGTTTTCAAATTTTAGATGAAATTTCAGCTAATAAAGATCGAAAAACCTATTATTCTGGCGATACCGATATTAAAACACTTCCGCAAGAAATTTTAGGAAAAACGCTTTGGTGGTGGTTTACGAAAACAGGATTTTTAAGTTTCAGTAAAAATTCGTGGCTGGGTAAAAAAATTAGTCGCGCTAAGCAACCCGTTATCGGAACTGACGTTAAAGAAATTCTTCATCGAGAAAATGTAGTTTCCGTAGGAAGAACAAACGATGCGCATAAACATGAAATTGAAACGGAAAATGAAACCTTAACCGATGTAAAAAATATTGTTTGGGCAACCGGCTACCGACCAAATTTTAATTGGATTGAAGGTTTAGAGTTAGATACTGATGGCTACCCGAAACATCACCGCGGAATTAGCAAAATGAAAGGTCTCTACTTTATTGGACTTCCGTGGCTACACACACGTGGTTCTGCCACTCTAGGCGGTATAAAAAAAGACGCGCAATATTTAGCCAATAAAATTGAATCTGATAAAACGCAAACAGAACTTGTACAAAAAGTAAGTTAGGATTTTTCTTTTTTTCTTTTTAGAAGAAAATGATCGAGTGAATATTTACCGCTACCGGTATAAAATAAAAATAAATATCCTAATAAATAAAATACAGGAAGCTCTTGTCTTCCCCAACCATCTGTAGCGTGAATATAAAAAGCTGCAACTACCATTGTAATAATTAAAGGGATTGCGGCTAATTTAGTTCCTAAACCAATAATTATTAAAATTGAACAAATAAATTCAGCAAAAACCGCTAAAGCGAGTGTTGGTTCTTCTCCAATTCCAAATAAATCTACAAATACAATTTCTTCACTTCCAAAAAGCATAATTACTTTAGAAATTCCGTGTACGAGCATTAAAGCAGAAATACCGATTCTAAAAAAAAGCAAGGCGAAATCTATTTGTGGCAAATTGATATTTGTAGAATATGTATTTTTCATAAGTTGATTCGTTTTTTTGAAAGTTAAGAAAAAAATAGCAACCGATAACTTTTAGAATTAAAGTAATTTTTTAGCTTCTTTAATGCTACTCTCTACTCTTTTTTTCATTTCGATAACTTCTTTTTCTTCTGATTTTAAGATATTCAATTTTCGCTCAAATTTTTCCTCACTAAAAGTTGGTTCTTCCAAGGCATTTGGAAATTTTTCAGCAAAATCTCGCATCCATTCCATCATAAACGCGTGAGCTCCTTTTAAATTTTTAAGTGCTTCTGGATACTTTTCAGAATTCTCACCAGCATCAATTTTCTCTTGTAATTTAGTAATTAAATTATTGATTTCGCTCATTTCTGGCATAACCTCATCGTGTACTTCAAGCACATGATTCATCGTGCTTTTGTATTCTTTTACAATAGGTTTATCTTGTTTGCATGAAAGTATGAGAAAATTAAATACGCAGAATAATAATATCTTTTTCATAAGTTTAATTTAGGATTATCAAAGATAAGACATTAAAATTTTTTAAAGAATTATTAAAAAATGTTGGTGAAGATTTATTTTAAAAATATTCATCTAAATTTAAAACATAAAAAAATCCTTCCCTATTTTTATAAGGAAGGATTTTTGAAGTTATTGTTTAAAAAAATTATTTTTTAATTAATCGTTTGCTTTCAATTAAGTTGTTTTCTGAATAAATTGCTACTTGATACACTCCTGAATTTAAATCTCCAAGAGAAATAGAGGGTATTGAGTTTCCATTTTCAACTTCTACATTTTTTATCATTCTACCTTGCATATCGAAAAAACGAACTTCGTAAGAAGCTTCAACTAACCCATTAATTGTTAATACATTATCAGTAGGATTAGGATATAAAGCTATATTATTCTTTTCAAAATTATTTACTGATAACGGATTTTCAGGTAGAGGAATCATATCACCGCCATTAGCTGTAGCAACCCAAAGACCGAATCCTTCTCCATCACTATTAACTGATGGGTCTAAAAAACCAGAAGCTACTACTGTAAGTGCTTGGTCTTGTAAATTCAATGTACTTAACGGAGCTAGATAAGAAGCAACTGTTGTAGTGTTATTTTCATCACGAATATCAATTGTATAATCTTCCACTCCTAATTCTAAATAGCCTTGAAAGTCAGTATAAGAAATATCATCAACTAGCGTTCCTGCACCAATTCCTGTTTCTACTACATCTACGGTTGGCGCGTCTGTAGAACCGTGGTGGACCAATACATCAACATTTCCTGAGGTCATCGCAGTTTCTCTGGCACCGCTATAAACTTCTAAACCAAATGCTGGAGCTGGATTATAACCTGTTGGACTTACAATTCCATCAGCAACTGCAATATAAGTTTCATTTGCTTGTAGTGTTACGGGAAAGGTGGCTATTGCATCAGAAACATCGGTACTATTTCCCGGTGCTACTGCAATTTCAGCTTCTACACCGGCAGGAAAATCTAAAAAGGGTGTCGCAGTCCTAAATTCGAAATTGTCTTGTAACATTTCTCCGTTTAAATATAAGTCTACTGTTGATGCAGCTGCATCAGCAGAATTATGGATAACTTGCAAGCGAGCGGTAGAATTTGCAAGTTCAACTAAATTCCCTCCTGTTGGAAGCGCAACCCAAATTCCAAATTCAGGTCCACCGCTATTCACTGAAGGGTCAACAAATCCAGAAGCTAAAGCCACTGCTGCTCCTCCGGTTAAACCTAAAGTAGACAAAGGTGCTTCATAAGAAGCTATCGTGGTTGTATTAGAAGCATCTTGAACTTCGAGAGTATAGTCTGCTACAGGTAATTGTAAATATCCATCAAAGTTAGTATACGAAATATCATCAACCACTACACCTGCTCCAACTCCTGTTTCTACAATATCTACGGTAGGTGCATCTGTAGAACCATGATAAACAAGTACATCTACCTCTGAAGGATTGGCGGCAGCTTCTTGACCCAACGGGTAAACCTCTATATCAAATGATGGAGAAGGATTATAACCTGTAGTACTCACGATACCATCGGCTATGGCGATATAAGTTTCATTTGAAGCTAAATTAAAATTAAAGCTAGCAATTGCATCTGAAGCACTTGTACTATTATTAGGTGCTACATCTATCGTTAAAGTAACTCCCGCAGGTAAATCTACAAATGGTGTGGCAGTTCTAAATTCAAAATCATCTAATTCTAAATTCCCATTAATGTATACATCTACTTCTTGCACAGCTGCATCTGGAGAATTATGAATTATTTGAACACGTGCGGTTTGAGCAAATAGTAATTGCGCAAAAAACACACAAACGAAGGTTAAAGTAATTTTTTTCATAATTTTTTGTTTAATTAATTTATAAAAACTTTAAACGAAAATAGCATATAAATATTTTTCACAATGAAATTTTGCATTATTTTAACTTAAATAATTAAATATCAACAATATAATGAATGAAAATTAAAAGTATTTGAATTTGAGTTTTATATATATTTATGAATTTAGATTCTTAAGATAAAAACATGCACCGTTTCTCATTATAAAATTTCCGCAAGAAAAGTTCACTTACGATATCTAACATTAGCGTAGTTGCTCACAAAGAGCACTTAAAAATCTGACTATATTACCTAATTAACACGGAAAGCTTTACTGCCAAGAAGTTTTAACTAGATAATTTATTTTCTAAAATCACTTTCTAAAATGGCATATTCAAAATTATCGCTCCAACCGGTTTTTAGCGGTAAAGCTTTTCTGCGGTGACCTTCACGTTTCATTCCTGCTTTTTCCAAAACACGTATACTTCCAAAATTTTCTATTGCACAACCAGCTTCGATTCTGTGTAAGTTTAATTCATCGAAACCAAATTGAATAATTCTTCCTAAACTTTCTGAAGCGAAACCTTTGTTCCAAAATTGAGGCGAAAATTTAAACCAAACTTCCGCCGCATTATATTTTTTCGAACCTAAATTTAAGGTAATCATTCCTATGAATTGCCGCGTTGATGCTATAAATACTGAAAAAACATACGCATTTCCACTTTCTACAGAAGCTAGTAACTTCTCGATTACTTTTCGAGTTTCTTCAATATTTTCAGGAATTCCCGCAGTATTGAATTTATCTACTTCGGGATGTAAATGTAACTCATGAATTTCCTGCAAATCTTCTTCTTTAATGATTTCAAGATTTAATCGAGTTGATGTGAGATTCAATTTCATAAATGATTTAAAAAACCAAAATAGAAATTTAAATTGAATCCATTTTTAATGATCACTAAAATTCTATTTTAAAATTTCAGGAAAGCCGTCAGCTACAATATGAAAAGCGAACGGCAATAAAAAGTAAATCGCAAACGTGATCACAAGAATAGAAATAATATTCATGAGAAAACCTTTCTTTACCATATCGGGAATTTTTAGGTAACCCGAGCCGAAAACAATCGCATTAGGTGGCGTAGCAACCGGTAACATAAATGCGCAAGAAGCTGCTAAAGTAACGCCTATCATAATAAAATAAGGATGAATATTAAAACTTAAAGCCACGGGTGCCAAAATTGGTAAAAGCATCGCTGTTGTCGCTAAATTTGAAGTGACTTCAGTTAAGAAATTTACAGCGGCGACTAAAATTAGAATTAGAAAGAAAAGCGGTAAATTTTCTAATCGCGTAAGTTGTTCTGCAATCCAAACGGCTAATCCTGTTGAAGTAAAACCTTCGGCTAGTGCCATTCCGCCACCGAAAAGAATAATAATGCCCCACGGAATTTTTACAGCTTCATCCCAGGTTAGAATACTACGATCTCGCTTTTTTGTAGGAATTAAGAAAAGAATAATAGCTGCTGAAATCGCAATAATGGTATCATCTAAAGCCGGAATAATGGTTTCGAGAAGCGATCTGAAAATCCAAGCAAAAGCGGTTAAGGTAAACACAATTAAAACAGCTTTTTCTTCATAAGAAATTCTACCGAGTTTTTTCTTCATCTCTTGAATTTCAACTCTTCCGCCGGGAAATTTTAATTTATTCAATTTAAACGCGACCGCCGTTAAATATTTCCAACAAAAGAAAATCAAGATAACAGCGATTGGGAAAGCAAATTTCATCCAATCGAAAAAACTTAATTTTATATCATATAATTTCTCTAAAATTCCAGCTAAAACTAAGTTTGGCGGTGTTCCGATAAGTGTGGATATTCCTCCAATTGAAGCGCTGTAGGCAATGGAAAGCATTAAGGCTTTTCCAAAATTTCCTACTTCATTTGTTTGTTGCTCTTTTTCGAATTGTTTAATAATTGCCATCGCGATTGGCAACATCATTACCGTAGTTGCGGTATTTGAAATCCACATCGATAAAAATGCGGTAGAAACCATGAAGCCCAAAATAATATAACTGACTTTTGAGCCGATAATATGAATGATATTTAAAGCAATTCGTTGATGCAATTTCCAACGTTCAATAGCAATTGCTAGAATAAAGCCACCGACGTATAAAAAAACATATTTATGTCCATATAATTTTGTGGTTTCGCCTAATGCTAAAACGCCTGATAATGGAAAAATTACCATCGGTAATAAAGCGGTGACGGCAATAGGAACTACTTCGGTTACCCACCAAATTGCCATCCAAATTGTTAACCCTAAAACCGAAAACGCTTCATTGCTGAGCGCTTCCGGTTTCTCTAAAACTTGAAAATGAAAAACAACAAAAGCTAATGGACCAAGTAGTCGAAAAATAATTTTTATAATCGCAGGTTTTTCTGAAACTTTTAAAAAGAAATTTTTAAACGAGTTGCTCATTCTTTAGACTTGGATTAATATATTTTTTAAAAAATTTGAGGCTGTAATTTAGTCTAAAAAACTACTTGCAATACAATTTCACCAATAAATTCTTTGGTATCGTTTCCATATTCTACTGATGAAAAAGCGGTTTGTAATTTTAAATTATTCCCTTTAAAGTATTTTGAAAGTCCTAAGGTATAAGCTTTTGTATCCATTAAAATTGAAGAATCATTATTTTCAAATTCAGGGGTGATTTTAGTATATCGCAAATCTACCGCATAACCTGAAAGTGTTGCGTAACCTAACTGAACATTCGAGGCATCGCCTAGGGATAAATATTCACTAATTTGTTGCGGTTGCAAAGCTACACTTCCGGCTTCATTTACAAAAGTTTGCTCAAGCCCGGTTGCTGAAGAGTTTGCATATTCTCCTAAGATTGAAAAACCTTGATATTTAAATAAAATATCGGCATAAACTTGTCTATAATCTGGCAATTGTGGTTTACCGTTTTCTTCATAAATCACAAAATCATTATGGCCTTCTCCTACCGAATTACTTGCGCCATCGTTAAAACTTGCCGCGCCACCAATTACAAATTTTGGTGTAGCTTCGTGCAATAAATCTGCGGTGTAAACGCCGTTTCCTTCAGAAAAATAACCGAGCGGATAAATATCTAAACGTCCGCCATATTTTAATCCGCCTCTGTCAAGATCTCTAGAATCGGTTCCGAAAGAATTTCTTCCATCTCCTGAAGTTAAAGCAAGTTGTGGATCGATTCCGACGCCACCAACTTTAAAATTACTTTCAATAAACACTCCGAATTCCCGACCGGTATTGCTTAACGACGTACTTAATAAACTTCTTCTTGTAAATTGAAATTTATCTTCATCAAACGTCATTTCGCGGTTATTTACAAATGTACGTTTTTGACCGACTGTAATATTTAGAAATTCAGTTGGATGATATGCTACCCAAGCGTCTAAAAGCGGATCTGACAAACTAAAATTTGCTTGAATAAAGAAGCTTACTTTTTCTTTTAAGGCTTTGCCGCCGATATTAAAATAGGTCCGTTTCGCATTAAATTCATTTTCACCATCTTCATCTTCAAATTTTGA
Organism: Mesonia maritima; assembly: GCF_042433895.1. Taxonomy (NCBI): domain Bacteria; kingdom Pseudomonadati; phylum Bacteroidota; class Flavobacteriia; order Flavobacteriales; family Flavobacteriaceae; genus Mesonia; species Mesonia maritima. Next base: position 43,627 of record NZ_JBHLUA010000022.1, read on the forward strand.
GTAGGTATAAGAAGGTTGCACAAAACCACCAATTTTAAATTGGTAATTATTATCTTCAAAATTAAAACGTAAACCTTCCCCTAATTCAAAACTCGCCGAATTTGTATTAATGGTATTGTTTTCTTGAGCCATCATTGCGATAGCGAATAAAAACATAATTGGATATACTATATTTTTCATGGTAAACTGGATCTTTTTATAATTTTTCTTGCTTCAAGTATCGGTAATACGGTAATTCTTCTCCTAAATCGGTTTCGAGCACGTTATATGACAAAAAACTGTTCTCGGCTTCAGGTTCTAGCGTTTCTATTGCCAGATTCGCATTTTTCTGATTCATATATACAACGTAACTTCCAGACGCGAATTCCTTTTGAACGGTGGAAGTTTCCGTCGTAAGATCTTGCCGATGAACCCCTTCATATTTATTAAGATTTGGGTGGTATTTTGTAACGGTGTATTTTTCTACTTCTGCTGAAGTTTCTTTATTTAATTCTTTCACTTCTAAACCCAACACTCGTAAACGTTTTACAAGTTTTTCCTGTGAAGGCAAAAGCACATAAGCTGTTGGTCTTTTTCGTGTTAACGTAGCAGAAGATTTCAAAGCGTTTCTTAAAATCACTTCTTCAGAAATCATTTCATTGGTGGCTAAATCGATAAATTTCATTTGTGCTTTTGAAACATACCGTTTTGATTTCACCACAGCTTCGTGCTTATTTTGAATAGCTTCTGAAATTACTTCTTTTATAAATGCTGAATTCTCATAAGCCGATTTTAAATATGATTCTGCGATTAAAAAAGTGGTCATCGTTCTTCGTTTGAAGGAAGTTTTTCCTAACCCAACACCACGAACCTCAATTAAAGTAGAAATTGCATTGGTTAAGGCGTAAGAAGTTGCACTCGAACGCGCATTAATAGATCCTAAATTGAAGCAAGTATATCCTTGACAATCGGAAGTTGAAAAATAATCGAACGAACGCAGATCGTTTTCTTTTAAGTATGATTTTGCCGGATCTACAAATTCGTTTTTAGTAAATTCTCGCAGATTTTCAGGAACATTTAAATTTCCAGAATACAAAAACATCACGTCATACGGATTGGTAACGCCATATTCTGCATAATGCACAAAATCTCTCCTAAACGGTCGGTATTCGTGAAAATCTAAAGCAACTTCCGCATTAAAATCGCTAAAGGCTTGTTTTAAAATAATACTCTCTTTGGCGTTCAATTTAGTTTGATCTCTGTTTAGATCTAACCCATTTTTAGCATCGCGAAGTTGTTTATTAAAGCCATCGATATTCGCCATCGGAATAATCCCGATTTCAAGCTTATCGAACAAATATTGATAAGAATCGTCCGTTAATAGTTTTTTGATAAGAAATAAAACGCCTTCAGCACTTGCGGGTTCATCACCGTGAATGGCGGCTTGAATCCAAACTTTTACTTTCTCTTGGTTTGAATCTTTTTTATTCAGTAAAAGGAAAGGGATTTTTTCTCCTTTTTGACTTTCGCCAATATATGATAAAGTCGCTATATCTTGATGGTTTTCACTGAGCGGCTTTAAATAAGCCATCATTTCAGAATAAGTGGTAAAACCTTTCTTTTTTTGAAAAGCCGGTGTAGTTATTTCGACATCAAAATCCGGAAAGAATTTTTGAGTGACTTCTTTGGGTTGCGGATTTAAAATTTGTGCAGCGCAAAACGAAGTCGACAAAAATAATACTATAATAAGAGTGTTTTTCATTGCTATTTTTTTAAAATCCGATTGAAAAAATTAGTCGGGCGATCCATTCATTTCCATTGATTGGATCTCCGTTAAAGTCGTTTGAACCCGGAGCTGCATCTACATACGTAAATGAAGTCTGAATTTTAGCGCCATAATTTCGATCTAAATATTTACTAATTCCGAAAGTGTAATAATTAGGACGATTGTAAAATGTTCCGTTATTTAAAAACGAATACGTATCGGCTTCTAAATGTGTGTAACGTGCATCTACCGAAATTAAATTTTTAAATAAATAACCGGCTTGAATGTTATACCCTTCCCCTAACATCATTCTTCCTTTTACATAATTTTCTACATCTTGAATTCCGTTTACCAGAAAACTTGTCGAGGTAGAACCATCATTTCGAACGCGTTGGGTAATATCGTTTCCTACCGTTGCGGTACTTTTTACAAATTCACCCAGCATTGAAAAACCTTTGTATTTAAACAGAAAATCGATTCCGAATTTGGTGTAATCGGGCAAGGCTTCATCACCATCATCATTTAAATAAAGTACGCTTCCGCTTTCTCTTCCGCGGCGAGAACTCATTCCGTCGTTATAGCTGTAATTTACACCAACCACTAATTTTGGTGTTAATTCTCGAACCATATCGACTTGTCTAAACTGGCCGAAATAGGTAAATAAACCGAAAGGTAAAAAGTCTAATCTCCCGCCATATTTTAATCCCCCGCGGTCTTTTTGAAACACATTTAAACCATCGCCATTGGTAAGCGTTAGCGTAGGTTTTAAATAAGAACCGCCGGGAATTCTAAAAGTTCCATCTGCAAATAATCCAAATTCTCGAATAGTACTAAATGCTGAAGTTACTCTACTTCGCTCGACAAGTTGCAGCGTTTGCGAACTCATTCTTAATTCACGATTATCGGTAGCGGTAGAACGTTGCCCAAAGGTTAACGAAATATCATCGGTTAGATCATATTCTAAATACGCATCTAATAGAAAAGTTCCCGCATCATCTTCGCCTTCAATATCTATTTCTGGTGTTCCGCTTAAATCTACTTTTAATCGGTAACTCAGTTTTTCATTTTCAGAATTTCCTGATAAACTTAACCGCAAACGACGCATTCTAAATCGTTTATAAATTTCTGAATCGTAATTCCCGAGGTAACGCTTGGTCTCCACATAAGGTTGTGCATAACCTTCTAATTGAATTGAATAGCCGTTTTCTCCTGAAAAATGAAGACCTTCACCAAAATTGTACTTATCCAGATAAATCTGACTGGTACAAATAGCGGGAAGCGATAAGAGAATAAAAAATGCTATTATTTTTATTGATTTCATAAGTAGAAATTAATGTTCAAAATTTCCTTTTTGTAAAACTTTGGTATCTTCCATCATAAGTTGACCTTTTGCAAACACATCTTTTAAATTAAAATCGTCATCGAGGCAACATAAATCTGCATCGAAACCAACTTTAATACGGCCTTTTTCTTTAAGCGCTAAATTTTTCGCAGGATTTGTGGTAACTAATTTAATAGCTTCCGAAATCGGTAAATTACCTTCTTTTATTAAAGCTCGTGTTTGTTCAAAATTTAAATTAATTGGCGCTTTGGTAAAGCCTATTAAATTTCCGTGTTCGTCTTTTTTTCCTAAACCGGCATTTCCGTCGCTACTAAACGTTAACTGATCGATAGAAATTCCTTTTTCTAATGCATATAAAACCGATTTATACGGATCTGTATATTTTGTTCCGCCAGTAGTAATGTCTATCATTCCGCCCAACTTAGCGAATTTTAAAGATTGCTCGAATAAAGATTTTGTTCTTCCGACGTGAGTTGGAGAAATATTTTCAATAGGAAATTCATGTTTTTCAACGAGTTCTAATAAAATATCTATTTGTGAACTCATTCTTCCTAAATGAATATGCAAAATTCCTTTTTTCCCGGAAATTTGTCCGCCAACGCGAACTTCACGTAAATGCCTTAATAATTCGGTAGCAGTGGGATAAGATGAACGTTCATCACTAATGGCAACTTTACAACCAATCACTTTATCGATAAAAACCATATCGTCTTGAATAGAACTAGTAATGGTTACCGGATCGATGCTGAAATAGCTGGTAAACATATACGCTGTAATTCCTTCATCGGTAAGTGCTTTTGCTTTTGCGTATAAAGTTTTAATGCTTCTTGCGGTTCCGTCGGTTCCTAACAAACCTACCACAGTTGTGGTTCCGCAGTTTATAAATTGCCCCATCATAATTTCTGGAGTCATAGAAGCGTAACCGTGTTTTCCGCCGGCGCCAATTATATGAACGTGCTGATCGATAAAACCAGGCGTCACGATTTTTCCTTTAGCATCCCAAGTTTTTGCTATAGAAGCGTGACCTTCTATGGTATCTTCGATGGCTAAAATTTTATTATTTCCTATTAAAATGTCTTTTTTTCCGAGGAATTCCGGAGCATAGACATTTGCATTTTTTATAAGTGTAAGCATATTTTATATAAAATGATAGATTAACATAATGACCAACGCCACTATGAGTGGAATTAAATTTCGTTTTACAATGGAGAAAGTAGAAACATCGGCAACTTCGGCAGTGGCAATTAAAACGCCCGCTACAGGAGAAACTGTTCTTCCCATTGAAGCTGAAAGTTGCATCGGCAAAATAATAGAGCTACTTTTTATTCCTAGTTTGGCGGCAATATTTGGGACCAACGGACCGAAAGCAAAAAATGACGCATTTCCGCTTCCCATTAACATTGAAGCTAAGAAAATCATCACGGTCATCACGATGCCAATTCCTACACCGCCCAAACCGATATTTTGAGAAAGGTTTATCAATCCATCAATAAAACCAAGACTAATTAATCCTTTTGAAAAAATATCTGCCGCGATTATTAAAGTCACTACCGTTTTAAAGATATCTCCCATTCCATTCCAAAAAATCTTTAAGGAAGCTAATACTTCACGAATATTTCTTTTACGGAAAAATTCAAAAATTAAAGCGACAAATAGACTAATAAACATTGCCGTGGTCGTATCGAGTACAATTGGAGTTTCAAAAAAACTGAATATTTCAGAAAAAACGATAAGCAGAATAAGCGGTAAAATTGGAATAATCGCATAATATAAGGGTGCGGTTAATTCTAATTTTTCTACTTTCTCTAAAGGTTTGTGCTTTTTATTTTCTTTTTTATCGAAGTATCGGTTTACAAAATAATAAGTAACCATCATTGAAATACTCAACGGAATAATCAACGGAATTTGATCTTCTAAAAAGAATGAAATTGCATCTTGATTTATAATTGAAGTTGCGCTTGCCGTAATTGCTGAAGCGGGACCAATACCAAAAGCAGTACAAGCCGTAATTACAGAAACTGCCGACAAACGACTTACACCTAGATTAATTAGAATTGGAAAAACCGAAGCCATTAGCAACAATCCCAATCCTGCTGCCGAGGGAATACATACAAACAATAATTGGCCAATAGGAATTACCAATGAAGCCGCGATATAAGGTTGTTTCTTAAATAAGGATAATGGCTTTAATGCAATGTAAACCAATGATTTTGAAGCGCCTATTTTTTCGATATACGCTACAAAACCACCAATTGCCATAATCATTAATCCTACTCCTGCATTAGTATCGGCAAAAGATTCTTTCATATAACGAAATAAATCGAAGCCAAAAAAACCGGTTGGTTTTTCTAATGCAGGAACAGAATAATTCAAATAATAGGAAACCAATAGCATTGCAATACCGGATAGTAAAAGAACCGCATGCGGATAAAATTTCTTCACTAAAAGTATCGCTACAATGATTACAAAAACTACTGCTATAATTGGTCCTGTTATTTCCATTCAAATAAATTCTCTTAATTACTAATTAAAATGATGTTCCATCGGTTTTTGTTCCTGGAGAAAATAATGTTGCACTTACGCCACCGTGTTGTTCGAAATCTCCTGTAATATCAGGATTTCGAGTGTACGATTCATTAGGATTGTTAGAAAGTGGTTCAATATCAAAAGAAATCACCACGGTTCCTTCAGCGTCTTGAATAGTTAATACATCTCCAGAATTATTTAAATTTAAATCTCCTGTAGTTGAAGTTTGAACTATCGCTCCTCCAAAACTCCCTGTTGGAGTTCCACCTCCAAAAATTACTATGGCGCTATTAGCAGGGATTACCGTTCCGTTTGGTATTACGTGTCTTGGTGTATCTGCATCTAATGCTTCGGTATCAAAAATTTTATAACCACTTACATCAAATGGTGAAGAAGAATTATTATAAATCTCTATAAATTCATCTTCATTCTGCGCGTAAGTTCCATCTCCGTTTGCGTCACCATCTAAATTATCGTTGGAAGGATCGTAAAGAATTTCATTTAAAATTAATGGATTCTCAATATCGTCATCTTCCAGATTTATAGTGAATTCCTGATTTTCTGCTGCGATTGCGTTGGTTACCGCTCCTAAATTTACTTCAACCGTTTCGTTTCCTTCAATATCGCTATCTTGAGTTGCGGTTAAATCGATTGTTGCTTCGGTTTCGCCACTTGGAATTGTAACAGATTGTGAAGAAACTGAATAATCGGTATCTAAAGTTGCAGTTCCTGCGAAATTAAGATTTATAGTTACGTTTTGATTTGTCGCAACATTTAAGGAAGCTGTAATGGTAGAAACACCACCATCTTCTGAAATCGTCATTGGTGAAGCAGCAATAAAAGCGGTTACCTCAACACTAGCATCTGAAATTACCCCTAATCTATTTTCTGGCGCTAATTGGTCGTAAATAGCTGCCGGAACAACTATATCTGGCGTATCTGGATCTCCATCTGGTCCTGGATTTCCACTCATATCTAGCATTTCATCTATTTGAAGATTGTTACTTAAATTTATACTTGTAAAATTGTGATTTGGCAAATACAAATGACGTAACTCCGTGTTATTTGATAAATCAATTGATGATAATAACTGATTTTCATCGGCGCTCGCACTTCCTTTATAGCGAATTAAAGTAAGTTCGGGATTGTTGGTAACATCTAAATTTCCAATTAAATTGAAATTAATTTCTAGTTCTTCTAAAGCAACTAAATTAGAAAGATCAATTTCTTCTACATCGTTAGAAGTTAATACCAAATGTTGCAAGCCAAGAAAATATTCTATTCCGGTAAGGTCGGTAATTTTAGTTTCTGCAGTCGCTAAACCGGCATCAACTAAGGTTTGAACATTACTACTTGTTTTACTTAGTGAAAGTTCGCTTACTACGTTTACTTCATCTGGATCTAAATAATATTTGGTTTCATTCCCTTCGATTTCTGATGAGATTCCGGGAATTTCTTGAAATAACATATATTCTCCAAAAGCTTTATCTGGAATTTCTACTAATTCCGTTTCTTCGATAGGAATTTCACCTTCAACATCATCGGTACTACACGAATTGAACGCTAAGAGGATAATTCCAAATAAAAATAGATTTAAAAACTTATTCATAATCAGTTTATTTTATAATTATTCTTTTATATATATTTTCTTCTCCTATTCCTACTGAAACAATATAAACGCCACTTTTCAGCAAGCTTACATCTATTTTATCAGCAGGATTATTTTCTATTAAAACACGTTTACCCAATACATTGAAAATTTCAATTTTAGTTAAAGTATTACTAGGGGTTTCTATCGTAAGAAACCCACTAGTAACAGGGTTGGGGTAAAGTGAAATTTTCAGATTTTTATGAAAAGTTTGAGTAGCTAAGTTCACATTAGAATATTCGCCTATTGTAGTTACGGTATTTTCTAATGGATCGGCGCCATTACAATCGCCTTCAGTATCCAATACGTCTACGCCGTGAAAAGTCCATTCACTTTCAGTGAAAACAGGGTTTGGCCCAACATCATTATTACGAGAACCCCAAGAATCTGAATACTCCCAAGTTTCTCCCGTTCCATCGGTATCGCCACCAAATTGATCTATAACCACATCCCCGGCAATTTCCACTAATCGGTAAGAATCATTCCCGTTATGGCTAATATCATCGCTTACTTCAGAATTACTATCGGAAATATTTTCATTCGGAAATTCTGTATTTAAAGTTGCTAAATCTCTAATAAGGTAAATAAACTCATCGGTTCTAGTATTAAAAGCAGAAAGGTCGATGTCTACACCATCATCTGCCCAAGTTCCTGCATTGGAACGTCTCACTAATTTATAATTATTTAAATCTACGGTTCCGCTAACATAGAGCTCTACAAATTTACTGGTATTACCGCAAGAACCGTCCACCACATTGGTAATAACCAATTGCTGCGCGTATCCTGAAAGAGAAAAAACGCACAACAGTACTAAGAATATGTAATTTTTAGCCATAATATATTTGTTTTTAATAAAAATTAAACTTGATTAAAACTAAATACTCAAAATTTAGCCTTAAATATTATTAATATCGTATCTCAAATAGAACAAAGTTTTTCTTATCTTTCGCATACCAATTACTTTTAATTAAACATACCAATTTGAAATTAATCACTTCTAAAATACTGAAAGAGTTCGATTTAAATTCTTTTAGAACTGACTTAAGTTTATATTTAAGAATCTGCGAATTCTTTAAAATGAAGATTGAAAACAAGGAAATTCCACCACATTCGTTATTACCTTCTACCCGAAATTTAGCAGAAAAACTATCGGTTTCAAGAAGCACGATTATAAAAGCGTATGATTTTTTAATTTTAGAAGGATTTATTGAATCAAAAAAAGGAGCAGGATATTGGGTAAGTGACAGAGAAACCTATTTTTCCCCACACGAGGAAATTGATGAAGAAATAAATTATCCTGAACTTTCCAAAAAAGGAAAATCTTTTCAAGAAAATGTTTCGCTCATCAATAGTACTTCTGAAAAATTTGTAGCCTTTAGACCAGGCTTACCGCCACTTGATATTTTTCCGGTAAATCAATGGAAAAAACTTTCAAACTTGTATTGGCGAAATATAAAATCTTCCGCACTTTCCTATTCTGATTCTTCCGGAATTGAAGCACTAAAAAAAAATATCGCCAATTACCTTAACCTTATTCGTGGAATAAAATGCGATCATCATCAAGTCATAATTGTGTCCGGTTCGTTGCAGTCACTTTATTTAGTAGGAAATGCGCTTCTAAATACCGGTGATACGATGGTTATGGAAAATCCTACTTTTCCGAATGTTCATTCTATTTTTAGAAGTTTGCAAGCTAACATAAAAGCGCTACCGATTGATGATGAAGGAATTATGCTAGACAAATTGCAATTAACCGAAAAAGAAAAACCTAAATTATTGCACGTTACGCCTTCGAATCATTACCCAACAGGAATTCAAATGAGTAAAAAAAGAAAACTGGAAGTGTTAGAATGGGCGCATAAAAACGAAAGCATTATTATTGAGAATGATTATGATCACGAAATTAGCAATTGGCGCACTAAAAACGAATCGCTTTTCAGTTTAGATCACGAAAACCGTACGGTTTATTTAGGAACTTTTAATAGATTATTGCATCCATCTATTCGCTTAGGGTATATGGTTGTTCCCTATTATTTGCTTGAAGTCATTAAAGCGCTACAAAAACATTCGCACCGTTTTGTTTCACCCTCCAATCAGGTAGTAATGAGTCAATTTATTGAAAAAAATCATCTTTATAATCATGTAAAAAATGTGGTCTCTATAGCTGAAGAACGAAAAGAAATTTTTCTTAAAAACTTTAAAGAGCATTTTAACGAAAATATCACTATAAAACCTTCGCAAGCACGAAGTCTTCATATTCTTGCAGAACTTCCCGATACTATTTCAGACAAAGAAATTTCCAACGTATTTTATCATCAAAATATTATTGCGCATCCTTATAGTAAATGTTTTATAAATACTGAAAAAGAAGGACTTATATTCGGCTATTCCTGTGTGCGAAATCCCGTAATTTCAAAAAAAATAAATAAAATGGCACGAATTTTTAATCCTAAAAGTGAGGAACTTCTTCAACATTAACCTAATTGGATTGGTTAACTTCTATAAACTGGTATGCTTTCGATTGGCGAGGTTTTAAATAACTTGCCCGATGATCAATAATTTTTAAAATGAAAAATTGCTATATCTTTTTTGGATTAATTCTTCTATTTATTTCGTGTGATGAAAATGATGTTTCTACGGAAGTAGATGAAGAAAAGATCACCGGTACCGGAGCTATTTATTATGACGAATATTCACCGCTGACTTCTAAACCTATAAATGTATTTTATCATATTCCCGACGGTTATGCGACTTCGATGCCTATTCTTTTTGTTTTGCACGGCGCCGGAAGAAATGCCGCGGAATACAGAAATGCTTGGATAGAAGAAGCAAATGCGAAAAATATTATTATTATCGCTCCCGAATTTTCTGATGAAAATTTTCCCGGCGGAGATCAATATAATTTAGGAAACGTCTTTGTTGATGGTGATAATCCGTCAACACAAACTTTAAACAATGAAGCTAAATGGACATTTTCACTTATTGAGCCAATATTTAATAAGGTGAAAAGTCTTATCGGAAATTCTTCTAACAAATATGATATTTACGGTCATTCTGCCGGCGCTCAATTTGCGCATCGTTTTTTAATGCTAAAACCAAACGCTAACGTCAATACTATTATCGCTAGCGCAGCAGGTTGGTATACACTTCCAGACGATACAATTGAATTCCCTTACGGAATACAAAATTCACCTATCGAAAATATAGATGCTAGCAATTATTTTTCTAAAAAACTTATTATTCAAATTGGAACTCTAGATAATGATCCAAATTCTCCGGGATTGCGGCATAATTCTATAGTGGATATGCAAGGCGATAATCGCTATGATCGTGCCTATTATTTTTATAATGAAAGTAAAATGATTGCTGAAGAATTAAATATCAATTTTAATTGGCAACTTGTCGAAACACCAAATGAAGATCATGACTATAAACTGACAATTCCACAAGCAGCAGATTTGTTATATAATTAATTTCAATTTTATTGTATAAAAAAACAGCTACTAAATTTTAGTAGCTGTTTTTTGTGACCCCGGCAGGATTCAAACCTGCAACCCTCAGAGCCGAAATCTGATGCGCTATTCAGTTGCGCCACGGAGCCTATTTTCCAATTAAAATTTTAACTGGATAATTTATTCTTTACAATGTTTGAAATAGTTTTCCCATCAGCCTTTCCTGCCAATTCTTTTGAAGCGATCCCCATCACTTTTCCCATATCTTTCATTCCTTCAGCATTTGTATCCGCAATAATTTTTTCAACTTTTGCTTCAATTTCTGCTTCGGAAAGTTGTTCCGGTAAAAATTGTGCGATTACCTCGACTTGTTCTTCTTCTGGAATAGCTAAATCTTCGCGGTTTTGCTCTCTATAAACTTGCGCGCTATCTTTACGTTGCTTTACAAGTTTTTGAACAAGTTTTACCTCTTCTTCTTCAGTAAGTTCTTGATGGTTATTTTCAGTTTTCGCTAAAAGAATTGCTCCTTTTACTGCACGTAATGCTTCTAAAGCAGCTGCATCTTTTGCTTTCATAGCTGCTTTCATTTGTGTCATCACTTCTTTTTCTAAACTCATCGCTTGATTTATTTTGAAATGCGAAGATAGTTATTCTAATGAAAAACCCGAAGATAATTCATTAGAAAACTTCGGGTGATTCATCGCCTATCAATCAATTAATCTACATTATCGTGCAAGAAAGAATTATTGCTTCTAAACGTCATTTCGTCATTACTATCATTGCTTAAACTTGTACGCGATAATTTTTCTTGCGAACCAGGTTTATCGTTATCTAAGTCTAAACCTGCACGTTTGTATGCCGGTTGTTTTTCAATTTCATCTATATTGCTATTATTTCTGAATTTATAGTTGAAATTTTTCATTCGTGCTCTACGTTCTGCGGCACGAGCAATTAAATCTTCAGAAATAGGATTATTAAACGGATCTATTTCTTCGTTATCTTCTGAAGCTGATTTTTGCTGTTCGTTAGAAGTGGTTTTGACTTCAAATTTTGAAGTTTTATCTTCAGCTGGTTCTTCTTTTTTTGGAGTAGGTTTAGCTTGTTCTAAATCTTTTTCCAACTCCATATAATCTTCTAAACTGTAACGTTTTTCTTCCGTTTGCTTTTCAGACTGAAAATTAGATTGAACTTCCTCAGGTGCGTTCACTTCAATATTATTAGGCTCTTCTTCAAGATTAAAAACTATTTTCTCTTCAGAAGTTTCTTCATTTATTTCATTTGAAATAGTTTTTTCTTCTTCTTTTAATGGAAAATCGAAGGTAAACATTCCCTGCTCTTCACTTTCTGAATGAGAAGAAATTGGTTTTACTTCCTCAGGTTCATTTACTTCAATATCGCGAACATTTTGATGCGCATCAATAATTACAAAATCATCTTCATTATATTTAACCTCTTCATAATCTACTTCTAAATCGCGTATTAACGAAGAAGTAGGAATTAATTCCATCGTATTTTCAGGAGATTGAGGTGTTGGATTAGAAGGCTGTTCCTTTTTAGGTTCCTCTTCTTCTAACGTATGAACAATTTTCTTTGGTTCTTCTTTTTTAACAGGCTGTTGCGTTCTGTTGGTATTTACATTTCCTTCATTTTTAGGCGTTAAATTATGAACCGCCCGTTGCTCATCTTCCAGGGTGTGAATTATTTTTTTGGTTTCTGTATTAACAATAACATTTTGTTGTTCCATGTTAAATCCCGTAGCAATTACGGTAACAGAAATAGATTCTTCTAAATTTTCATCATCACCAACACCCATAATAATATTAGCGCTGTGACCGGCTTCCGCTTGAATGTGATCATTAATTTCACCAATTTCATCGATCGTAATTTCTTCTGAACCGGAAACAATAAGCAGCAACACGTTTTTGGCTCCGGCAATTTTATTATCATTTAATAAAGGTGAATCTAATGCTTTCATAATCGCTTCTTGCGCTCGATTACTTCCTGAAGCAGCTGCAGAACCCATAATTGCTGTTCCGCTATTGCTTAAAACGGTTTTCGCGTCACGCAAGTCAATATTTTGCGTGTAGTGATGCGTAATTACTTCAGCAATTCCTCGAGAAGCGGTTGCTAAAACCTCATCGGCTTTAGAGAAACCAGCTTTAAAACCTAGGTTTCCGTATACTTCGCGCAGTTTATTATTGTTAATTACAATAAGCGAATCTACATTTTTACGCAGTTTTTCAACTCCTAATTGTGCTTGTTCATTTCGCATTTTGCCTTCAAACTGAAATGGAATAGTGACAATTCCTACAGTAAGAATATCCATTTCTTTAGCTTGCTTAGCGATAATTGGCGCAGCTCCAGTACCGGTTCCACCACCCATTCCAGCAGTTATGAATACCATTTTTGTATTGGTATCGAGCATGGTTTTTAAGTCCTCAAAACTTTCTAACGCGGCTTGCTCACCAATTTCAGGGTTTGCTCCTGCTCCTAATCCTTCGGTTAAATTTACTCCCAACTGAATTTTTATAGGAACGGGACTGTTTTCTAAGGCTTGAGCATCGGTATTGCAGACTACAAAATCTACTCCGTTAATTCCTTGTTGAAACATGTGATTAATCGCGTTTGATCCACCGCCACCAACGCCAATAACTTTAATTACGTTGGATTGATTTTTGGGAAGATCGAATGAAATGTCGAATTCTGTGCTGCTCATAATTCTATAATTTTCCTTTTCTTAGTATTTTCTTTTTCTTAGCTTTTTTTTATTCTGCGTTGTCTAAAAAATCTTTAAAATCCTCAAACCATTTCTCGAAGATATTTTTGCGTTTTCTAGACGGTTTTGGTTCCGGAGCTTCTGGGTCTTTTTTTAATTCTTCTTCGGCTTCGGGAATTTCTTGATCAAAAGTTTCTTCTACTGCAGGGGCAGAAGCTCCTTCTGTAACTTTTTCTTCTTTATGTTCTTCTTCTTTTCTTTTTTTAATCTTTTCAATGCTGTTCAATACAAGTCCAATTGCAGTTGCGTACATCGGGCTAGTCGTTTCTTCGTCACTATTTCCAGCTAAATGTTCATTAGGATAACCGATTCTGGTATCCATTCCTGTGATGTATTCCACCAATTGTTTTAGGTGTTTTAATTGTGCACCACCACCAGTAATTACAATTCCTGCAATTAATTTTTTCTTCTGTTCTTCGTGCCCATAATTTTTAATCTCCAAGTAAACTTGTTCAATAATTTCAACTACTCTAAAGTGAATTATTTTTGAAAGATTTTTTAACGTGATTTCTTTAGGTTCTCTTCCGCGCAAACCGGGAATAGAAACAATTTCGTTGTCTTTATTTTCGCCAGGCCAAGCTGAACCGAATTTCACTTTTAGTAATTCGGCTTGCTTTTCAATAATTGAACAGCCTTCTTTTATATCTTCGGTAATAACATTTCCTCCAAACGGAATAACCGCGGTATGACGAATAATTCCGTCTTTAAAAATGGCAAGATCTGTAGTTCCGCCACCAATATCGATTAACGCGACACCAGCTTCTTTTTCTTCTTGACTTAATACGGCATTGGCTGAAGCTAACGGTTCTAAAGTTACGCCGGTAAGATCTAAACCTGCACTTTTTATACAGCGACCAATATTTCTAATGGAAGAAATTTGACCAACCACTACGTGAAAATTGGCTTCAAGACGACCGCCGTACATTCCGATAGGTTCGGTGATTTCAGCCTGACCGTCGACTTTAAATTCTTGCGGAAGCACATGAATAATTTCTTCACCGGGAAGCATGACTAATTTATGCACTTGATTACATAAAATATCGATATCTTTTTCACTAATTACTTCATCTGAATTTTCTCTCGTAATGTAATCGCTATGTTGTAAACTGCGAATATGTTGCCCGGCAATACCTACAACAACTTCGCTTATTTTTATACCAGAATCGGTTTCTGCTTCTTGAACTGCTTGCTGGATAGATTGAATGGTTTGCGTAATATTATTGACAACACCACGGTGAACACCTAAACTTTTTGAGCGACCAATACCCAAAATTTCCATTTTTCCGTATTCATTATTACGACCAATCATGGCCACAATTTTTGTGGTTCCTATGTCTAATCCTACTGCAATGTCTTTATCTTCCATAATAAAAAAGTATCACTTTTTAGTGCAAACAACTTGATTTTCAAACTGTAAATTCACGCTTGTATAAGCATCGAGCTTTTTATCGATATAGGCTTTTTTATAAAATGCTTTAAAATTATCTACCTTTCTTTCTATCGCTGAAATTTTTCCGAAAAGAACTTCAAAATCCAGCGTTCGTAACTGCAACTTATAATCGCCATTTTCTAAACGATCTATAGCAGTGATATGTTTGGTTAAAAATTCATCTTTTTCGATCTTCTTCAACAACGGAAATATTTCTGCTATTTCTTTTTCTGAAATATTACTCACCCACGGAACGCGCGCCGAATAATTTGCAGAAAGCGGCATTTTTTTTCCGTTAGTATCGATATAAAAATGCTTTTTATTTGCTACTCGGGCAATTGGTTTTCGCTGGGTAATTAGCGTTCCTAAACTTCCGTCGACGGTTAAATAAACTTCTGCATCTTCAATCATATCGTGGTTATCTAACACGCTTTCTAACTTATTCAAAACTAAAATTTCTTTGCTTACGTTTTGAACGGAATCCGGATTTACTATCAACAACTTATTAACCGCGTTTTCAGTGATGTAGAGGTTTTCTCCATTGGTAAACGCAACTTCTACAGATTTTAAGTTGCGCGTAGCGTGTCTTTTTGCAGAAAAACTGTACAGAAAAACCACTAAAATTAATAGAGCAAAAGCTTTTATGTAATTCCAATTAATTTTCATTAATCAATTCGATTTTTATTTTTTCTACCTCTTCTCCAATATCGCCGGCACCCATTACTACAATTACTTTTTCGTTGGTATTTTTCACTGCTTTTGGAAGTTCGGATTTTGACACTATTTTTTTCTTCTGAAGTGAAATCTTTTCAAGTAAAACTTCACTGGTAATTCCATCGATAGGTTTTTCGCGCGCCGGATAAATATCAAGTAAAAAAACATTATTGAATTTTGAAAGACTTCTGGCAAATTCTTGCATAAAATCTCTTGTTCTGCTAAATAAATGTGGCTGAAAAATCGCTAAAATTTCTTGATTAGGATGCATTTCTGAAATGGCTTGATGAACCGCATTAATTTCAGTTGGGTGATGCGCGTAATCTTCAATTAAAATGTAATCTTGAGTTTTTAAATGATAAGTAAACCTACGGTCTACGCCTTTAAATGTTTTTAAATGTTTTGCAGCTTTTTCTCCCTCGATCCCAAATTTCATGGCTAATGCTAAAGCTGTAGCTGCATTAAAAATATTATGTCTCCCCGGTAAACCAAAAATTATATTTTGAATGGTCTCTTTAGGCGTTTTAAAATTAAAATGATAATTACCGTTTTTAACTTCTATTTGTTGAACGCTGTAATCTGCTTCAACCTCAACCCCGATTGTTTTTCCGTTTAGATTTTTTAACCCGTATTTGTAGAAAAAATTTTCAGGATTTTTAATTTTTGCTGCAAACTCTTGAAATGAATGTTGTAAAGATTTTTCTTCCTTATAAATATCTAAATGGTCGGCATCCATAGAAGTTATTGCCGCGATGGTTGGTTTTAGTTGTAAAAATGAGCGATCGAATTCATCGGCTTCTACAACCACAACTTCATTTCCATCAGAAATAAAATTGGTTTGGTAATTCTCACTAATACCGCCTAAAAAAGCGGTAAGTTTTACTCCGCACTGCTTCAAAATATGTGCTAAGATGGCAGTAGTAGTGGTTTTCCCGTGGGTTCCAGCTACTGCTAAAGTGGGAAGATCTGCTGTTATCATTCCTAAAACTTCTGCACGTTTTTTAACCAAAAATTGCTTCTCGTTAAAAAACTGATAAAGCGGATTTTCCACCGAAACAGCGGGAGTATAAACTACCAAAGTTTTTTCTTTTATGTGAAAAGCTGCCGGTAATTGCTGAACTTCATCGGTGAAAAATACAGAAATTTCATCGTTTTCCAATTTTCGGGTAAGTTCAGTTTCGGTTTTATCGTAGCCGGCAACATTTTTTCCATTCAATTTAAAATAACGCGCAAGCGCGCTCATTCCTATTCCGCCAATGCCGATAAAATATATATTTTCTATGTCTTTAAATGGATTCACAGCGTAGGATTTATAAGTTTTTCAACCTCATCTACAATAGCTTTTGTGGCGTGAGGTTTTGCGATTTTTCTTATATTTTCTGAAAGCATTTTTTGTTGTTCTTCTGATGCCAAGAGCTTCGTAAACGCTTTTTTAAAATTTTGTTCTAAGTCGGTTTCTTTTATTAAAATAGCCGCGTTTTTATTAGCGATCGATTGGGCATTTTTAGTTTGATGATCTTCGGCTACATTTGGAGATGGAATAAAAATTACCGGTTTACCTACTACACATAATTCGCTTACAGAACCTGCGCCAGCTCTTGAAATTATAATATCAGCAGCGGCATAAGCAAGTGCCATATGATCTAAATATTCATAGATTTTAAAATGCGGACTCGCTTCGTAATGTTTATAGTCTAAGAAATATAATTTCCCGGTTTGCCAAATAACTTGCACATTTTCATCTTCAAAATAAGGAATGTGTTTTTCGATATGTTGGTTTATTTTTCGAGCCCCTAAACTTCCGCCTAAAACCAAGACGGTTTTTTTCGTTTTATCAAGCTTAAAAAAATTGATTGCTTCTTCTCTTTTCGAATTAATCTCTAATAAATCTTGCCGAACAGGATTTCCTGTAAATCGTATTTTTTCTTTCGGAAAATAATTTTCCATATTTTCATACGCTACACAAATACTTTTAGCGTTCGAGGCTAACCATTTATTTGTAATTCCCGCATACGAGTTTTGTTCTTGCAACAAGGTTGGAATTTTTTGTTGATTTGCAGCTTTCAATAGCGGACCGCTTGCAAAACCGCCAGTACCAATTACAACGTGGGGTTTAAATTCACTTAATATTTGATGCGCTTTTAAAATACTACTGATTAATTTTAAGGGAAACAATGCGTTTTTTAGAGAAAGTTTTCGTTGTAAACCGCTAATCCAAAGTCCTTTTATATTGTAGCCGGCTTTAGGAACTTTTTGCATTTCCATACGATCTTTTGCGCCGACAAATAAAAATTCGGCTTCTGGATGTCTTTTCTTTAATTCATCTGCAATAGCAATTGCCGGATAAATATGTCCGCCAGTTCCTCCACCTGATAATATGAATTTCAATTTTTTCATAACGCTTCGCTTAACACATCTAACGGATTTTCACTTTCTTCTTCAGTCTCTATTTCTTCCTGTTGTTTTATTTCTTCTCGTTTTGCGCTTACGCTTTGTACAATTCCTAAGGCTAAACAAGTCATCCAAATGGAAGAACCACCACTACTTATTAATGGCAAAGTTTGTCCGGTTACGGGAAATAATTCTACCGCAACTGCCATATTAATTAAGGCTTGAAAAATTATGGGTAAACCTACACCAATGACTAATAATTTCCCGAAAACGGTGTTTGCTTTTGTAGAAACGATTATTAATCGGAAAAGAATAAATAAATACGCTAGCATTACACTTATACCGCCAACTAATCCCATTTCTTCAACAATGATGGCGAAAATAAAATCTGAGGAAGATTGTGGTAAGAAATTTCGTTGTACGCTTTTTCCTATTCCTGTTCCTACAACTCCACCACGTGCAATTGCTATTTTAGCTCTTTCAATTTGATAATCGGCTTCAGTATCTTCATTGTTCGCAAAATTTTCAACCCGGCTAATCCAAGTATCTACACGATTGGGAAAAACACCAGGAAAAGCTTTTGCGGTAAGTCCGAAAAGCAATAAAAATAAAGCTCCTGAAGCAATTATAATTCCGAGGTATTTTAACGGATAACCGCCTAGAAAAACCAACATTAAAACCATTGCAAAAATAATTGCGGTAGTAGAAAAATTGGCCGGTAAAATTAACGCTAAAATTACGCCTACCGGAAGCCACAACGGTAAAATGGTTTCTTTAAAGGTTACTTTTTTTGAATGGATTTTAGAGAGATAGCGAGCGACATAAATCATTAAAACTACCGAAGCTAAAGTGGAAGTTTGAAACGTTTTATTTATGATAGGAATCTTTATCCATCGACTTGCATTTGCACCATCTATTGTAGTTCCTTGTGCTAAAGTGTAAAGCAATAAAAGAATTACAATAGGAATCATTAAAATGGAAAGTCCGCGAAAATAATGATACGGAATTTTATGTACCGCATAAATTATGGCAAAACCTAAAAAAAGATGAATAAAATGCGAAACCAAGTATTGAAATGTACTTCCATCACCATACAAATACGCAACATTACTACTTGCGCTATAGACGGGAATAAATGAAAAAATAGCCAACAACCCGGCAATAGCCCAAATCATCTTATCGCCTTTTAGATAAGAAAAAATATTAATCTTTGTATGTTTCGCTTCGTTTGCCACAATATTTTTTTTATAGATTTCTCACGCTTTCTTTAAATTGGCGACCTCTATCTTCATAATTTTCGAATAAATCAAAACTCGCGCAAGCGGGGGAAAGTAAAACGGTATTTCCTTTTTCAGCTATTTTATAAGCTTCGTTTACCGCATCTTTCATGGATTGCGTTTCAACAATATGTTCTACACAATTTTTAAAAGCTTTTATTATTTTTTCATTATCGACACCTAGACAAATAATCGCTTTCACTTTTTCATTGACTAGCGGAAGTAATTCTTCGTAAACATTTCCTTTATCAACACCGCCGACAATCCAGATTGTTTCTGAAGTCATGCTGTCTAGCGCGTAATAAGTGGCGTTAATATTTGTCGCTTTTGAATCGTTTATATACTGAACTTGATTAATTTTTAGCACATTTTCTAAACGATGTTCTACGCCTTGAAAACTTTCTAAACTTTCACGAATAGTTTGTTTTCTTATACGAAGTAATTGCGCCACGGTTGAAGCCGCCATTGCATTTTTGGTATTATGTTCTCCTTTTAAAGCTATTTTTGTTGTTGGCATGTTAAAGCTTGTGTTATTTATTGTTATTATTAAATTTTCGTTTTCTATATATGTTCCGTCTCCTTCTAATTTTGAAAAGCTCATCGGAAGTTTTTTTGCTTCAATTGAATGGTTTGCTAACCAATTTGAAATATTCTTATTATCCGCATCATAAATCAAAAAATCATCTTTTGTTTGATTTTTAGTTATTCTGAATTTTGAAGCGATGTAATTTTCAAATTTATAATCGTACCGATCTAAATGATCCTCCGTAATATTTGTGATTACAGCAATGTGTGGTTTAAAATCTACAATCCCGTCCAGCTGAAAACTGCTCAGTTCCAACACGTAAATTGGAGCTTGTTGCGAAGCGACTTGCTTTGCGAAACTATCGCCAATATTTCCTGCCATTATGGAATTAAAACCCGCATTTTTTAAGGCGAATTGAGTCCAATTGGTCACCGTGGTTTTCCCGTTGCTTCCGGTAATTCCAATTAATGTTGCATTGGTATATCGTGACGCAAATTCAATTTCAGAAATAACAGAAATTCCTTTTTCTATTAATTCCTTAACGATTGGAACGTTGTCGGGAATTCCAGGACTTTTCACCACTACATCAGCATTAAAAATTTTAGGCTCTGTGTGCTGTTTCTCTTCCCATTCAATATTATTTTGTAAAAGAACGTTTTTATATTTTTCAGCAATTGTTCCTTTATCTGAAACAAAAACCTCATAGTTTTGCTTTTTTCCTAAAATCGCGGCTCCAACTCCGCTTTCTCCCGCTCCTAAAACCACTAATTTCATTATCTCAGTTTTAAGGTGATGATGGTTATTAAGGCGAGTAAAATTCCGATAATCCAAAAACGCACGACAATTTTACTTTCGTGAATTCCGCGTTTTTGGTAATGATGATGCAACGGCGACATTAAAAAAATACGTCTCCCTTGCCCGAATTTCTTTTTGGTATATTTAAACCAACCTACTTGTAATACTACCGATAGGTTTTCCATTAAAAATATTCCGCATAAAATCGGAATTAATAATTCTTTTCTCGTGGCAATTGCTAAAACCGCGATTATTCCGCCAATGGTTAAACTTCCCGTATCGCCCATAAAAACTTGCGCCGGAAATGTATTGTACCACAAAAAACCGACTAAAGCTCCGGCAAAAGCGGTAATATAAATTGTCATTTCCCCAGAATTAGGAATGTTCATGACATTCAAGTAATCTGAAAAAATAATATTTCCAGAAACCCACGCAAACAAACCAAGTGTGAGCACAATTATGGCCGAAGATCCCGCAGCGAGACCATCGATTCCATCGGTTAAATTTGCGCCGTTAGAAACCGCGGTTACAATAAAAATGACAATCGGAATAAAAATAAGCCACGCGTATTTCGCGTAATCTGGATTTATCCAGGTAATTAAACTTGAATAATTAAATTCATTATTTTTTACAAACGGTATGGTTGTTTTGGTAGATTTTTCAGCTGCATTATAGTTCACCACATCTTCACCAATCACTTTTTCTTGCTGAATTTGTTCTTGTGAGGCTTTTTGTTTTATCGTGATATCAGGATGAAAAAACATCGTTGCACCTACAATAATTCCTAAACCAATTTGGCCTATTACTTTAAACTTTCCTTCTAAACCTTCTTTATTTTTTTTGAATGTTTTAATGTAATCATCAATAAAACCGATGGTTCCCATCCAAAGTGTGGTGATAATAAGAAGAATCACATAAATATTTTCTAGCTTAGCAAATAGTAGAACGGGAATTAAGGTTGAAAAAATGATAATTAAACCTCCCATTGTTGGCGTTCCCGCTTTTTCTGATTGACCTTCTAAACCAAGATCACGTACACTTTCACCAACTTGTTTGGTTAATAAATAATTAATGATTCTTTTTCCGAAAATAGTTGATAAGGAAAGTGATAAAATAATAGCCATACTTGCCCGAAAGGAAATAAACCTAAAAAGTTGTGCTCCCGGCAATTGGTATTGTTCTTCTAAAAAATCAAATAAGTAATACAGCATGAGCGGCTATTATTTGTCTAATTGGTTAAGAAATTCTTTTACTATTTCCATATCATCAAAATCACTTCTTACCCCATTTACTTCTTGATAGGTTTCATGCCCTTTTCCGGCGATTAAAATGATGTCGTTTTCTTCAGCAATACTACAAGCGGTTTTTATGGCTTGCTTTCTATTGGTTATTGAAATTATTTTTTTCTGGTTTTGCGGTTCCACACCAGCTTCTACATCTTCAATAATTTTATCGGGATCTTCGGTTCTTGGGTTATCACTTGTAAAGACAACTTTTGTACTTAAAGAAGAAGCTATTTTTCCCATTATCGGTCGTTTTGTAGCATCGCGATCTCCACCACAACCAACTACCGTAATTAATTCTTCATTTTTAGTTCTTATGGTGTTAATAGTTTCTAACACATTTTTTAAGGCATCTGGCGTATGTGCATAATCTACAATTGCAGTAATTTTTTTGTTTGGAGAAATAAAATATTCAAACCGACCGTCTACCGATGATAATTCACTAATTATGCGAAGGTTTTCAATTTCACTTAAGCCTAATAAATCTGCCGTTGCGTAAATTGCCACAATATTATAAGCATTGAAATTTCCGATCAATTTCGTCCAAAGTTCGTTTCCGTTTAAATTCAGTAATAATCCGCTAAATTCATTTTCCACAATTTTCGCTCGATAATCTGCATCTGATTTTAACGCATAGGTTTTTTGCTTCGCTTTTGTGTTTTGAAGCATTAACTTTCCGTTTTTATCATCTATATTGGTTAACGCAAAAGCTGTTTTTGGAAGTTCATCGAAAAAACGTTTTTTCACATCTCGATATTCAGCAAACGAATTGTGGTAATCTAAATGATCGTGGGATAAATTGGTGAAAATTCCGCCGGCAAATTTTAATCCGCTTGTTCTATGTTGGTCAATTCCGTGAGAACTGACTTCCATAAAGCAGAATTCTGCTCCAGCTTCATTCATTTCGCGCAAATATTTATTAATTGTAATAGAATCTGGCGTAGTTAATTTTGTTTCATATTGTTTATCACCAACGCAAATTTTTACCGTGGAAATTAACCCAACCGTGAAACCTGCTTTGGTGAATAATTGATACAATAAGGAAGCAATTGTGGTTTTTCCGTTTGTTCCCGTAACGCCAACCAGCTTTAAATTTTCTGAAGGATTTCCATAATAATTTGCGGCTAAAATAGCCAGTGCTTTTTTGGTATTTTCAACAATAACATACGTAATTCCGCTAACTTGTTGCGCTGGTAATTCTTCACAAATTATTGCCAACGCGCCTTGATCTTGCGCTTTTTTGATAAATGAATGTCCATCTGCTTTTGCACCTCGAATTGCAATAAAAACATCATTTAAACTTACCGCTCTGGAATCGAACGTAATGTTATTAACCGCAATACTTGTATTACCAATTACTTGCTGAATGGAAACCCCAAATAATATGTCTTTTAAATGTATCAACCTGTTATTAAGCTTATTGTTTGATTTTGTTTTATACTTGTTCCTTCTTGAATCGACTGATTTTTCACTATTCCATTCCCTTGTATTTCTACTTTTAAATTTAAATTCTCTAAAAGTGAAACCGCGTCCATAACCGGCATTCCTTTTACATTCGGCATTTTGGAATTGTTTTTTTGCGCTTTAGCGTAATACGATTTAAAACTTTTTTCTGCGGAAGGATTATCTATTTCAAGGGTGTTAAATTCATCGATAACCGGCGTATCGGTATAAATTTTCTGCGCTATTTTTTGAAAAACAGGAGCTGCTACAACATTCCCATAAAAACCGATATCTTTATCGGGTTTACTAATCACCACAATACAAGAATATTTAGGATTTTCAGCTGGAAAATATCCTGCAAAAGATGCGATATAATTTGAAGATTCTTTTCCATTTCCATATCCTGTTAAGCAAGTTCCTGTTTTTCCTGCCATTGAATATTTTTCATTATAAATATTAGAAGCGGTTCCTCTTTTTACCGTATTCTTCATCATCTCACGCACTTTCTTTGCGGTTTCTTTGGAGCAAATTGAATTCTGAATAATCGGTTTATGAAAACCTTCTACCAATTGATTTCGATCTCTAATTTCTTTAATTAAACGCGGTTTAATCATAATTCCATCATTCGCGATAGCATTATAAAAACTTAGCGTTTGGAGGGGCGTAAGTAAAACTCCGTAACCAAAAGACATCCATGGAAGTGTGGTTCCGTACCAATTATTATCATCAGGATGCGGAATTTTTGGCGTTCCTTCTCCTTTTATTTCTAAACCGACTTTTTGGTTTAAACCCATATTATTCAATCGGTTTACAAAAGCTTCAGGATTATTTTTATAATTCTCGTAAATAAATTTTGAAAACGCGGTATTCGAGGAAACTTCAAAAGCTCTGGCTACAGAAATTTTGCCGAAGCCTCCACGATGAGAATCGCGCACAATTCTGTCAAAATATTTTACTTTTCCGTTTTCGGTATCAATTACATCGCTGGTATCGACAACTTTATCTTCTAAAGCCGCGACCATCGCCATTAATTTAAACGTAGAACCGGGTTCGTGCGCTTCCCAAATGGCATAATTTCTTTTTTCGTAATAAGTTCCGCTAGAAGTTACACCAAGATTTGCCATCGCTTTAATCTCTCCGGTTTTGGTTTCCATTACGACAACTGTTCCGTGGTCTGCTTTAAATTTTTCAAGTTGACCTAATAAAGCATGATGCGCAATATCTTGAATATTTACATCGATAGTTGAAACGACATCTAAACCATCTTCGGGTTCAACTTCATTGGCATCGCTAATCGGTTTCCATTGGCCTTGAGCGATTTTCTGTTTTAAACGATGTCCATTCCTTCCGCGTAAATATTCATCGTAAGCGCCTTCTAAACCTGCTTGACCGTAACCGACGGTTCGTTCGCCAATTTTTCCTAAAGGCAACTCTCTTACCGTTCGTTGTTCAGCTATAAAACCTCCTTTATAAGCGCCTAAATTGAACATCGGAAATTCACGAACTTTTACATATTGTGAATAGCCTAGATTTCTGGCGACTAAATAATAGCGATTTTTATTGGCGCGCGCTCTTCGTAATTCGCGTTCGTAATGCGCTTTTGATTTTCCGAATAATTTGGAAAGTTCAGCCGCCAGCGGACCAACATATTTTTGAAAATCATCTTCTGAAACGGTTAACGCATCAAAACGAATATCGTATTCTGGAACTGAAGTTGCTAATAGACTTCCGTTAGCGTCGTATAAATTCCCGCGGTTAGCTTCTATGGTAAAATCTTTAAAAACTCTTTTTTCTGAAAGTTCTTTGTATTTTGCTCCTTCTACAAATTGAATATTAATCAGTTTAAAACCAACCGCAACGGCAAAAAGAAACATAAAGCCTGCAACCAAGTATAACCGATTTAATATGTTTTTTTCTGTAGTCATTCAGAATTTATCTGTGTATAATTATTTTTTGAGGCGGAACGTTAGATGGCGAAATTCCTGTACCGGACATTTTTTTAGTGATACTGGATTCCATTTTTAATTGCATTAATCTTTTTTTCGTATCAACAAATTCGCTTCTTAATTCACGAACTTCTTTATTCATTCTAGCGATTTGATGAACTTTTCGTTCTGCTTGATGTGAACATGCAATCATAATAATCGCGAGAAAAGTGCAAAACAAAATGAAACGCCAATTTTTCATGGCATCATCACTAATAAGAAACTTGCCTTTTAAAAAATCATAAACTCCTTTTTTCATACCTTATAATTTTTCAGCAACACGAAGTCTTGCGCTTCGAGCACGATTATTTTCTTTTATTTCTTTGGAAGTTGGTTTAATAAGTTTTCCCACTTTTTTAAACGGAACAGAAATATTTCCGTAAAAATCTTTTTCGGGCTCACCTTCAAACAAACCACTTCTTATGTAGCGTTTTACGAGACGATCTTCTAAAGAGTGATAAGAAATTAGACTTAATCTCCCACCTTCTACCAACAATTTATCGGTCTGCTGCAAAAATTCTTTTAATACTTCTATTTCTTGATTGACTTCAATACGAATTGCTTGATAAATTTGCGCTAGAATTTTAAATTCTTTACCCTTAAA
This sequence comes from Mesonia maritima, assembly GCF_042433895.1. Taxonomy (NCBI): domain Bacteria; kingdom Pseudomonadati; phylum Bacteroidota; class Flavobacteriia; order Flavobacteriales; family Flavobacteriaceae; genus Mesonia; species Mesonia maritima. Next base: position 69,562 of record NZ_JBHLUA010000022.1, read on the forward strand.
AAGCAACGGCATTAAAAGTTCTTGCAACTCGTCGCCGGTTTCTATAGGTTTTTCTTTTCTTACAGAAACGATGGTTCGCGCTAATTTTGGTGAATTTTTTAATTCGCCGTACTCATAAAAAATTCGTTTAAGTTGTTCTTCTGAATATTGATTAATGACTTCGTAAGCGCTAAGTTGATCGCTTTGATTCATTCGCATATCTAACTTTGCGTCGTATCGCGTAGAGAAACCTCGTTCAGCAACATCAAATTGATGAGAAGAAACGCCGAAATCTCCTAAAATTCCGTCAACTTTTCGAACTCCTTCTAAGCGAAGAAAACGTTTTATGAACCTGAAATTTTCAGGAATTAAAGTGAACCGCTCATCATCGAAAGCGTTTTTTTGCGCGTCTTTATCTTGATCGAACGCAAATAATTTTCCTTCAGCATTCAACTGTTTTAAAATTTCAGCAGAATGACCACCGCCACCAAACGTAACATCCACATAAACTCCTGACGGTTTAATATTTAAGCCTTCAACAGTTTCTTTTAATAAAACCGGTTTATGATAATTCTGATTGTTCATCTGTCTCTCCCATTACTTCTTCAGCTAAATCTGCAAAATCATCGGTTGCATCTTCTATAGCCGATTCATATTTATTTTTATCCCAGATTTCTACAATATTTATCGCAGAAGACAAGACAATTTCTTTTTCAAGTCCGGCAAACGTGTACAAGTCTTTCGGCACAAGCAGTCTTCCGTTTGCATCAACATCAATTATTTTTACGCCTGCTGTAAAGCGACGAATGAAATCGTTATTTTTTTTCTTGAATCGGTTAAGTTTATTCACCCGTTGCATAAGTGAGTTCCACTCATTCATTGGATATAATTCTAAACAATTCTGAAATACACTTCGCTTTAAAACAAAGCTGTTCTCCAACATCGGCAACAACTGCTTTTTTAATGCTGAAGGCAATGAAACTCTGCCTTTCGCATCAATTTTACATTCGTATGTACCGATTAGATTGATCATGAATTAAAATCTATGTTCAAATATATTGAAAAAATTACCACTTTTTACCACTTTTTACCACATTGTTAATAAGTTTTCTACGCACAACTTTTTAATTATGAGAAGTTAACCGCTATTTCCTTGCGTTTAAAGCTGTTGAAAAGTGGGAGATTTATTTTATGATTTTATTAGCAATTCATTTGTTTAAAAATCTGCTATTTGCGTAGAGTTTAAGAATTTGGTTTCCCGAAAAATACCTATACTTGTACAATTATATCTATATTTGCGTTTGCTAACCGCAAGATTTATTGATGAAAAAAGAAATTAAGAAAGAAGGAAAGTTTAAGTACATCGAAATAGGAGAAGGCACTCCTATTATCATTCTACATGGTTTGATGGGTGGCTTGAGCAATTTTGACGGGGTAGCAAATTTTTTTCCTGAAAAAGGTTACAAAGTTGTTATTCCAGAATTACCTCTTTACACGATGTCTTTACTAAAAACAAGTGTTGGTAATTTCGCAAAATACATCAAAGAGTTTATCGATCATAAACAATATAAAGGCGTAATTTTATTAGGGAATTCACTAGGTGGACATATTGCTTTGTTGACTACAAAATTATATCCCGCCGTAATCAACGGTCTTGTAATTACCGGTAGTTCTGGATTATACGAAAGCGCCATGGGCGAAAGTTACCCTAAGCGCGGCGATTATGATTATATAAAAAAGAAAGCCGAAAATGTTTTCTACGACCCGAAAATAGCTACCAAAGAAATTGTGGATGATGTCTACAAAACCGTAAACGACCGTAATAAATTACTACGAACGCTAGCAATCGCTAAAAGTGCGATTAGACATAATATGGCAAAAGATTTGCCTAGAATGCACACGCCAACTTGTATTATTTGGGGGAAACAAGACAATGTTACGCCACCAGAAGTAGCAGAAGATTTTGACAAACTTTTACCAAATTCTGATTTGTATTGGATTGATAAATGTGGCCATGCAGCAATGATGGAACATCCGCAAGAATTTAACGAGTTGCTTTATAAATGGCTTGAAGAACGAAAACTTTAAGGAAATGCAAATTAATTCGGCTGAATTTGTTGTTAGTAACAGCGATGTAAAAAAATGTCCTGAAAGCAATCTTCCAGAATACGCGTTTATTGGCCGAAGTAATGTTGGAAAATCTTCCTTAATTAATATGCTTACGCATAGAAAAAGTTTAGCAAAAACCTCAGGAAGACCAGGAAAAACTCAACTTATAAATCATTTTTTAATTAATAAGAATTGGCATTTAGTTGATTTACCGGGTTACGGCTATGCGCGCGTAAGTAAAAAAGCGAAAAAGACATTTCAGAAATTTATTACCGATTATTTTTTTCACAGAAAGCAATTAATAAGTGCATTTGTATTAGTAGATTCTCGTCACGAACCACAAAAAATTGATTTGGAATTTATGCAATGGCTCGGCGAAAATGCTATTCCATTTTCAATAATTTTTACCAAAGCAGATAAACTTAAACCCAATGCTTTAGATCGAAATATCAAACAATACAGTGATAAATTATTAGAAACTTGGGAAAGTATGCCGCCCTATTTTGTAACCTCTTCCAGTAATGAAACTGGCCGCGAAGAATTACTAAATTACATTGAAGAAGTTAACGCTAATTTGGCAAATTAATTTTTATTTAAAAAAACTAATTAAGCCGAGCTTCCATCAGCTTAATTAATTCAGTTAAGGTTTTCGCTTTATTTAATTCTTCCGTAGAAATAAAAACTTCTAATTCATAACCGGTTTTTTCTAAAATAATGGGATACTTATATTTTGCACCGAATTTTGAAGCATATTCTTTTTCAAATTCATCTGCATACAGAAATTTCATATCGACTGCGGCGTTTCTTTTTCTAAATACACGCCAAGCTTTCTTTTCCCTAAAAAAACCGTGAGTTAATTTGCATAAATTACAGGCATAAGTTGTTGGACTTAAAAGTTTATGCAAACTGCTTTTCAGCGAAGAATATTCACTTTTAGCATTATAAATAAAAAGGAATTCTTGCAAGCTGCTATTCCTTTTTTAATTCTAATTTATCAGCAAAATAATCACAAAAATCTTTCATCGTTTCCATCATTTTTTCATCTTCAGTAGCACGATAAAACGTATCACTTAAAGCGACTAAAGTTTGATGGAAAAAAACTTTCATTTCATCTACCGGCATATCTTTAGTCCACAAATCTATTCGTAAGGTTTCTTGCGATTTGCTATCCCAAAGCGATAATAACATTGCTTTTGCTTCTTCATTATCGATTCCGCCGTCTTGTGCGCTCCAGTTTAAAGTTTCAGGAACGTTATTCTCATCGACTTCAACTTGAATTTTTATTTCAGATTTTTTTAAATCACTCATTTAATTTCGTTTTGGTTTGTAATTAGATTCTTCAAAAATTGTTTCGGCATCTAATTGTAATAATTTCTGTAAACTTACCTCAGGATTTTTATCTGCAAACTGTTTTACTATTTGCCAACCGATATATTGCCCCAATTGTGGCGGACTTTGATTATCGAGCTGTAAACCGAATTTCGTAAACGGCGCCACATTTATAAAACGTTTATCTAATCCAGGATTTGTATCGTACAATAATTCATTTTCAATAAAAAATCGCCAGACTTGCTCTTCATTTTGTTGCGCCCAATTCCATTCTTCTTTGGTGTAACTCATAATTTCTTCATTAGAAACACTCGGTAATAATTTTTTACTGAGATAAAGAATTTTCCCGTAATGAATCATTTTAGAAAGTAAGCTTCGTGAATTATTCTCTGAAACAAATTGTTGCGCATATTTAAAAGCGATATCGGGCACAATTTGTTCTTCCCTGAAATCGGCACGAATGTAAGCTGGAATTCCCGTGTAGAATTCATGCTCTTCTCCTAAATAATTATCTAGCGCGATAAGCAACAAACTATCGGCTAGTACAATTTTATTGGTATAATCTACTTCTGAAGTTATGGTAATTACACGTGGTGTTTTAAACTCTGGAAAATAAAATTTTAAATGCTGAAATAAATTGGTGAGCGATTCTTTTTCTTCTTCAAAATTCGAGTAGGCTTTTTTAACTTCTCGATTTAAGGCTTGTTGAATAGTATCTTCCTTTTTTTGCAACCAAAGTGAATCTGGAAATCGTTGTGGAAATAAAAATGGATATTCAGCTTTTAAACCGGATAAATTCTCAGGAGAAACCGCAGCAAATTCTTCTTCAAAACGTTCTACTTCAAAAGAAACCGGTATTTTCGAAATCTCTTCTTCAACTTTATTTTCATTTTTACAAGCTGAAAAAACAAGCAATAAAATTAAAATCCCAAAAAAATTTTTAAGCATACCTCAACATCTTTTACAAAGTGTTTAACGTGAAAGACTTTTATTAATTATGTTTTCGCGTTATTTTTGCTGCAAAGGTAATTCAATTCCATTAAAAAAGAAGCTCATGCAAACCGAAAAAGTCGCAAAATATATCGTGAAATGGCTGAAAGATTATGCTGAAAAAAGCAAGATGAACGGTTTTGTAATTGGCGTGAGCGGCGGAATAGATTCTGCGGTAACTTCTACCCTTTGTGCCGAAACAGGCTTACGATTGCTTTGTGTTGAAATGCCGATTCATCAAGCAGAAAATCAAATTAGCCGCGCGAAAAATCATATTCAATGGCTTCAAAAAAATTATAAAAATGTCGATACTGTTCAAGTAAATTTAACGCCGGTTTTCGATAATTTGTTAGCCGAATTACCTTCAGTTGAAAATGAAGAAGATCGTTTTATGTCACTGGCAAATACCAGAGCTCGCTTACGAATGACTTCACTTTATTATTTTGCAGCTCTAGAAAAATTATTGGTCGCCGGAACCGGAAATAAAGTTGAAGATTTTGGTGTTGGTTTTTATACAAAATACGGCGATGGCGGCGTAGATTTAAGTCCGATAGCCGATTTAATGAAAACTGAAGTTTATAAAATTGCTGAATATTTTAACGTAAATACTGAAATTTTAAACGCCAAACCAACCGATGGTTTGTGGGGCGACGATAGAACCGATGAAGACCAAATAGGCGCGAGTTACCCTGAATTGGAATGGGCAATGAAAATGGATAATTCACAAAAAACTGAAAGTGATTTTTCCGGTAGAGAAGCTGAAGTTTTTAAAATTTACAAAAGATTGAATACGCAAAATCAACATAAAATGCAGCCGATTCCGGTTTGTGAAATTCCGCAAGAGCTTAAATAACGCGATTTAATTTTTGAGAAATAATTATTTCTAGGCTTTTGTATTCTTTTACTTCTTCTAGAACTTCAGGATTATGTTCGGCTTTTTTCTCTAAAACGCTTTGCATTAATTCTTGTACTTTTTGCTTAATAAGGTAGCGCCGTAAGTTTAGAATTGTTTCGTTTACTTCTCTGGCTTCCAACTCATTTTTATCTTTCACAAAAATATCTTGATCTTCCCAACGGTGCAAAACATCGCGCTCATTTTGCATTAAAATTGAAGTAATTTCTTTGGCTTCTTCTGGTGAAAGATGATTAATAAAGGTTTCAATTTTAAACTCTTCTTTAGTGCTGAATTCTTCAATTATTTTAAAGTAAAGTGATTTAAAATTTTCGTTGGTAAATTCAATTTCATCTTCTTGTAAATCGAGAAAAATTTTCTCATAAACTTTTGCGTGTTGATGTTCGGCTTCTAAAGCTAATTCGCCTTCGGCATCGGCTTTTAAAATATAATCTTCAAAGTGATCTTCTTCATTTCCGTAGCGTAAAAGCAAACTGATAATGCTTCGTTCCAACTCAAATTGTTGATTTACTTTAGGTCGTGAAACTTGTTCAGCTTGTTCTTCAACTTTCCGAAGGTTTTCATTTCCTTTTTTATTCCGTTTTGAATTATCACGCTGATTTTTTGCTGTAAGTTGCGCAAGCGAACTATAGAGAACTTCTTCAGAAATGTCCATTATTTTTGCACATTCCTGTAAATAAATTTCTTGCTGAATATGATCTGGAACTTTTGCAATACTTCCAACCATATCGCGAATCGCTTCAGCTTTTTTAATCGGATCGTTTTTGGCTTCTTCTACCAATAATGAAGCTTTAAAACGAATTACATCTTTTGCCTGCTCATTTATGTAAGCCGAAATATCTTCTTGCGTATTCTTGCGAGCAAAACTATCGGGGTCTTCGCCTTCTGGAAAGGTACAAACTTTTACGTTCATCCCTTGTTCGAGAATTAAATCCAAACCTCGTAAAGAAGCACGTAAACCGGCCGGATCACCATCAAAAAGTATCGTTATATTTTGTGTTAATCTTCTAATTAATCGAATTTGATCTGGCGTTAGCGCCGTTCCTGAAGATGCAACAACATTTTCAATTCCGCTTTGGTGAAGTTGAATAACGTCGGTATAACCTTCCACTAAAAAACACGTATCTTCTTTCGCAATACTTTGCTTGGCGTGATAAATTCCGTATAAAACTTTGCTTTTATGGTAAATATCACTCTCTGGCGAATTGAGGTATTTAGCAGCTTTTTTATCGTTGGTAAGAATTCTTCCGCCAAAACCCAAGGTTCTACCCGACATCGATTGAATGGGAAAAATTACTCTTCCTCGAAATCGGTCAAATTGTTTTTCTCCTTTTACAATGGTGAGTCCGGTTTTTTCCAGGTAATCGAGTTTGTATCCTTTTTTTAAAGCTTCCGAGCTAAACGCGTCCCAGGTTTCGGGTGAAAATCCTAAATCGAATTTTTGAATGGTTTCTGAAGAAAACCCTCGTTCTTTAAAATAACTTAAGCCGATTGCTTTGCCAGCATCGGTTTTATGTAACATTCGTTGGAAGAAATCTTTGGCAAATTCACTAACCAAAAACATACTTTCGCGCTCATCTGCTTGTTCTTTTTCTTCGTAGGTTTGTTGGGTTTCTTCAATCTCAATTCCGTATTTTTTTGCTAAATATTTTATAGCTTCCGGATAACTGAAATGCTCGTGTTCCATTATAAACGCCACTACGTTCCCTCCTTTTCCACTGGAGAAATCTTTCCATATCTGTTTGGCGGGAGAGACCATAAAACTTGGAGTTCGCTCGTCTGTAAACGGACTTAAGCCTTTGTAATTACTTCCTGATTTTTTAAGCTGAACAAAATCGCCAATCACTTCTTCTACCCGAGCGGTTTCAAAAACTTGATCTATGGTCGATTTTTTTATCATGCTTTTTTCAAAAGATTAGGATTTGCAAAAGTAGTATAAAATAAAAAAAGGAAGTGACAAACTTCCTTTTTCTATATTGTAAAATTTATTATAATTTACTCTCGAATTATTTTTACATCGCTATATTTTCCTTGGACTTTCATTATAAAAAATGGATGCTTAAAAATTCTATCGTTAGGCTGACCGGGATTTAAAAACTCTGTAATGCTTAGCTCTAACGTATTATTATTAGTAGTACTTACTTTTTCAATTTCTAAATCATTACTTTTTTTATTTTCAATATGATAAGAAAAAATAATTACTGTTTCTTTAGAAAAATCTACTTCAGGCACTGGTAAGCCCGGCATCTGGGTTTTATTGAGTTCGCTATAATTTTTATACAATTCATCTTTTGAATTGATAATGGTTATTTCGGGAAAATCTAAGGTGTGTGCATTCGCTTGCAAAAGCATATCGTAAGAAACTTCTTTATTATCTTGATTGGTAGATTTTGAAGATCGACAACCTGAAAGAACAATCAAACTTAAAATTACTATATAAATTTTCATATACTATAGATTAAAAAACTGCTTCCCGATTATTGGAAAGCAGTTTTAAAGTTAACGGTTTATTTTTAATTTTTACTCAACAATAAGTTTCTTAACAAACTGCTGATTTCCATCATTCATTTTCACTAAATAAACTCCTGCTGCAAGTGCAGATAAATCTAAATTAGTGGAACTTGCATTTGTAAAATTAGCTGTTTTACTAAAAACACGTTTACCGGTCAAATCAAAAACACCTACTTCAACATCTTCCCCTGAAGTGCTTTTATAGCTCATTCTAACTTCACCATTAGTTGGGTTTGGGTAAAGTTTTACAGAAGAATTTTGGGTAACCTTTTCGTTTGAAAGATCGACAATATCTCTAGAACAGAATTCAATTCCTGCGGAGTTTATAACTGCATTATTATTTCCGCCAACTACATCTGCTACTGCAATCATCCAAGTACCTTGCATATCTGCCCCATTATATACACTTAAATCTCCAATAGGCTCAACAGATTGACCGCTAGAATTTCCACAGTTTGTAAAAATAGATTCGCCTCCCTGATTAAATTTCACATCTAACGAATTACCACTACAATTTGCAACATAAAGATAAGTAGGCTCATCATCTTCCATTCTTCCGAACACAATTAATATACCTTCTGTATTAACTCCCGACACATCTATATTAACATTTAAATCTTCTATTATTCCCGAATTTGGCACATCAATTTCAATTTCAGCAAAACCATTAGTGAGAGAAATAGGACCTTGTGCCATAAATTCATCACAATTGATAGTAGAATCATTTCCTATCGCGAAAGAAGGGCTAACAGTATAGAAAATATTATCAATTGCTTCGATCATTATAAAAGCTTTATCAATTTCTTGAGAAGGGAAAGTTATATTTTCTTGGCCATCATTAGCTGTAGAGGCAATTAACGTAGAGAAACTTTCGCCTCCATCGTTTGAGATAGATATTTTTACATCTGAAGTATTAATGTTACCGCCATCAGTCCCATTTACATCCCAAGTTAAATTATGCTGAGCCCCTTGGGCAAATCCATCATAATCATCAATCGAGGTGATTTGAAAAGGACCTGAATTCCCCTCTACTTCCACTTGCATAGCATCAGAAGCCGTTTGACCCACTAAATTAGAATTATCACGAACTTGGACTACAAAATTTAATATTCTACTTACTGTAGAGGTCACATTCCAGGTACTATATAATCTTCCGTTTAGAACTTCCTCGAAAGGAGGAAAGTATTGAATAGGACTTGCCGTAGGATTGTAAACCCTAAAATTAGGATTTGAAGTTGAAGTTGGATTAGGATATAAATAAGTGTTATTTACTGTATTATTTGAATCTGACTGTTCCCAAGAATAAGTTAATTGATCATTAGGATCTGGATCTGATCCTGTAGCACTTAACTTAAAAGCTGTACTAGAAGGAATTGTATAGTCGCTTCCGGCATTTACTGTAGGAGTTTGGTTGGTAGTTGAAGTTTCTGTTGCACAACCCGTAGATTGTATATAATTACTAATTTGGTCTATACTAGTATGTAAAAAGAAGTCGCTTGATGTGGATTGGACATTCCAAAGCTGCGTAATTCCAGCATAAGACATTATGGTTACCCCGCTTCCCGTTTCAACATTTACACCTGTTCCTTCTGAGCGAGAAAAAGTGTGATTTGCACCAAGCTGATGACCCATTTCATGCGCTACAACTAAAGAATATACATACCCTTCAGGAGATCCAATAGTAGCACCAGCATAAGCACCACCTTTGCTACCATCTGTACAAGCACATGCAATACATCCGGCACTTCCTCCAGAAACCCTATTACTTAACATAATTCCTATATCATAATTGGCTTCTCCAATTTCATTTGTTACAGCAGACTGTACTTCTGCATTTAAATCTAACCCGGTCTCAGTAAAAGGGTCTGTGGTTGGACTTGGATAGAACAAATCATCAGTATTAGAAATAAGCTCTAAATTTATAGCCAAATCTCTTTCATAAATAGGGTTTACAACATTTAGAATATCATTAATTGCAGAAAGAATACTCTGGGTATTACTAAAATAATATTGGGTAAATTCACCATCTGTAGCTACAGCTAGACGAAATGTTCTCAGCGTAGTGTCGTCTGTTTGACGCGATTGAACTGGAAGATTTTCGGTACTTCCAGTTAAGCATTCAAAATCATTTTTTATGGAAAGTGCATTTTTATCATATACAACATAAGTTTTTGATTTTTTTGCTATAGGTTCGATTAATGAAGTTTTAGCTTCAGAAAAATAAATAGCTTTTATTCTGCTTTCCGACAGTGAAATGCTAATTCTTTTAGATGGATTTTCAACTGAACTTCCTCTATATGATTTTATTGAAGGATATTTTTCAGCTAATTCTTTAGAAAAGTTGGAAACTTCTATCACACGGAAATTTTCTAATTCTCCGGTGATATTTGGAAATGAAACTACAACCCCTTCTCCTAAATTATTAGTTTCGAAAGATTTTTTAGGAGCTTTTAGAAGTTTTGATCTTAAGCCTTCTAAGTTTAGTGTATAAGAATTTTCTAAATTTACTTTCGCTAAACTTTCTTTTACTTCTTCTTTATTTACTTTTACTTTCTGCCAAAAACTGGTTTGAGCTTGAAGTAAAAATGAACAGAAGAAAACAGATAAGAATAATATTTTTTTCATGAATTTTAATTTTATTAATAATGGCTCGCAAGTTAAAAGATTAGTCGCTGCTCACGAAAGAACATTTGTTAAAAAGTTTGTTAATAACCTAATAAAACTCCGACGCTTAACACATTTCCGTTGGCGTTTGAATTTTTGAAAATTGAGTTTAAATTATAACGGACATTTAATTTGAAAGGTCCATATCCGGCGTAAGCGCTTAAACCATATAAAAAGTTATCTGTATTATAAGGTCGCTGAACCGATTTAGTAACATCTTCGCCTTCATCTTCATATTTAAAACTTTGAGAAGAAGTTAATTTTGTTCCTACAAAGCCACCAATTCCATAATTCCAATCGGTTGAGAAATCGTACTTTGCACGATTTCCGCTATAATCTATTTTTGCTTTTCCATATTCTATGTGAACCGGAAGTATAAGCGTTGACATTGTAAAACGTGAATATTCTAAATTTATCGGGCTTTCAATTACAGTAGATTGATTTGATTCATCTGCAAAAACGTAATCCTCCTTTAAAGACAAACTATAAAATTCGGCTGCTAATCCATAATTTAAACGAAACTCTGGTGATTTTCTAGAAAAAATAGTGGTAAATCTTATTCCAAACACGCCGTAAAGTCCAATATCTTTATATACATCTTGGGCTTGATTTAGCACAGAATTTATTCCTAAACCGACATAAGGAGCAGCTAATAATACACTCGGTATAGAATCTACAGCCGACATTCTTTTGGTATCGGTTAAGATTGCACCGACATCGATATATGAATTTTTAGCAATCGAATCAGTTTGGTTTCTCTTTATTAATTCAATATTTAAATCGATTAAATCATATTGATTTTCAATATTTAGCGCGTGTTGTTCTGCAGCAGCTTTTTTTAATTCTGCGGCTTTTTCTTCAGAAATTTCTTCGTTTTCTAAACGCTCATTAATTGAAGCTACTTTTTCTTTCAGCTTTTCCTTTTCAAGTTGTGTAATGGTTTGCTTTTGCGCTTGTAATTCTTCAATTTTTACTTGCGCTTTAGTTTTTTGTTCTTGCGCTAAAAGTGTAACAGAACAAAAAAGAGTCAGAATTATTAATATTTTTTTCATCTTGATTAGTTTTTAAATTAACGACTTAAACGAATTCCTATAGAGACGTTTCTTTGATCGATTGGGTTATCTTTAAAGATAGTATTTAAATCGTATTTTGCATAAAGTGACCAATCGTCATAACCTATATAAGCGCTTAATCCGTAAATAAAATTACTAGTATTAAAGTCATCTGAAATTTTTACTTTTTTATCATTCCCATTTTCTTGGTATTTTAATTTTTGAATGGTATTTAGATTTACTCCAACATAACCTCCTACTCCAACTTTAAATTTATCTGGCTTGTCGTAATAAGAATTTTCTTCCTTATAGCAAATGCTAGTTCTACCAAACTCTAAATACAGCGGAATTACCAAGTTATCCATTCGAAGTTTTGCTTTATCTAAATTGTACTCAAATTCTTCTAAACTAGTCTCATCTCCATTATCTACAAAGTAGCGATTATTATCTGCTTTTAAACCATTGAACTGAAAGGAAAGTCCGTAGCGAAATCTTGCAAAACCACTTTCGGTTAAAACAGTTTCAAATTCATAACCTAATTCAAAAAAACGGCTTCCGCCAATTTTATAAGGAGAGTCATCTAAACTTTGCCCATCAATAATTGTGTTGTTTAAACCGAATGCTAAAATAGGTCCAGAAGTGGTTCGTTTAGGAACAGAGTCATAAACTTTGGTTTCTTCAAATTCCATATATTCCATAGAAGTGTAATAATTGTCGCTGTCTTCGGCGATTTCTTCTTTATTACGTTGAAGCAGTTCTATGTTCTGATCGATTATCGTTAATTGATTTTCGATATTTAACGCTCTTTTTTCTGCCGCTGCTTTTTTTAATTCTGCCGCTTTTACTTCAGAAATATCGCCTTCGCTTAGTTGATTATTTATAGCTTCAACTTCTTTTTTTAATTTTTCCTTTTCTAGTTTTTTTACTTCTTCTTTTTGTGCTTCGAGTTTTTCAACTTTTAATTCAAATTGTTTATTAATGTTGAATTTTACTTGTGCATTTCCCGTAGCGATGCAAAATGAAGCCATGAAAATACTGAACAAAATGGTTATTGTTTTCATAATAGTTAGTAATTTTTAGTGTTGATTTTATCTATTTAAAAATGTAACGGCAGATTTTACTTGTGTGAATCCGTTTTCGATGGCGACAAAAATTCGCTCTCTAAACGATTGATCTAGTTCTGCTTCTACGTTTTGCAATAAAGCTTGCGCATTAACTTTATTACGGTTTTCTTTAAAAATATCTCGCGTTCTAATTTCTAATTGAGCTTCTTTTATGAGGGCGTCGATTTCTGCATCGGTTACCTCACGGTTTTTACTAAGCTCTTTTACGTGGTCGACTACTTCTTGAGCTTTTTTATCGATTTGTTGAACGAGAAATAATTCGTGAGCTTCTTCTGGCGTTGTTTCTTGTTCGGTAATTACTACCTCAACCGGTGTTGATTTTTTTGGTGTAGCAATTTCTTGAACTTCTTTTTTTAATTTTTCTGAAGTTTTAGTCGATTTTAATTCTTCTGGAGAATCGATTACATTTACAATATCATGATCTTTTTCAGGAATTATTTCTTCGGAAAAGTTTTCTTCAGCATCAATTTTTTGAACCGATTTTTCTTCAACTATAATCTCAGTTGATTGAATTTCAGGTTGATTAGTTTTAAATAATAACGTACTGATTAGTATTCCAGCTATAAAACTGGCAGCCAATCCTAACCACCATATTTTTTTTGTTGATTTTTGTTCCTTTTCAGCTAACTTATCAGAAAGTTTTTCCCAACTTTTATCTGAAGGCGTTAACCTTCTCTCTTCCAGCTTATTTTTTATATTTTTATCGAAATTATTCATCTGCATTTCCTTCTTTAACGTGGTTTCTTAACCGATCCTGTAATAATTTTCGCGCTTTTGCCAACTGTGATTTTGAAGTTCCTTCAGTAATATTGAGCAATTCAGCAATTTCTTTGTGTTTGTAACCTTCTACCACATACATTACAAATACAATCTTGTAGCCTTCCGGTAATTTATCAATTTCCGTTTGTATATAATCGATCTCTGAATCGGGTTGAAAACTATCGGCTAACAATACTGATTTTGAATATTCTACATCTTCAGAAAATTGAAACTTTTTATGGCTTCGTAAAAAACTAATGGCTTCTCGAACCATTATTTTCCGAATCCAGCCTTCAAAACTTCCTTCGTTTTTAAAAGTCTTTAAATGGGTGAATACTTTTAAAAAAGCTTTCAGCATTACATCTTCAGCAAAATGTGTATCTTTTATATACATTCTGCAAACGCTTAACATTTTTGGTGCGTAACGTTCGTAAATGGTTTGTTGTGCAGCTCTATTTTTGTTGAGTGCTTTTTTTATTAACCTTTTTTCGTTGGTATGTAAATGAATTACTTTCACCTAATTTTTTACAGGGTTCTATTTATATAGACGCGCAATTTTTAAAAAAGGTTGCCTGGAATTAAAAAAATTATTTTTTTCTATCGATTACATAATTCATCATTAAGAGCAATGAATCTTTATAAGGAGAGTCTGGATAAGGTTTTAACATTGAAAACGCTTCTTCTTGAAAAGCTTTCATTTTTTCTTCAGCATACCGTAAACCGCCGCTATCTTTTACAAACTGAATAACTTCTTTTACGCGCTTTTTATCTTTATTATGATTTTTAACCGAATTAATGAGCCAACGTTTTTCTTTTTCTGAAGAATTATTTAGGGTATAAATTAACGGAAGCGTCATTTTTTGCTCCTTTATATCAATACCTGTGGGTTTTCCTATTTTATCTTCTCCGTAGTCAAACAAATCGTCTTTTATTTGAAACGCCATCCCGATAAGTTCGCCGAATTTCCGCATCCGTTCTACGTGTTTCGAGTCGGGTTTTACCGAAGCCGCGCCTAAACTGCAACAAGCAGCAATTAACGTAGCGGTCTTTTGCCGAATGATATCGTAATATATTTCTTCAGTAATATCGAGTTTTCTGGCCTTTTCAATTTGAAGTAATTCGCCTTCACTCATTTCGCGAACAGCAACTGAAATTATTTTCAGCAGATCGAAATCGTTATTATCAATAGAAAGTAATAAACCTTTAGAAAGCAAATAATCGCCTACTAGAACGGCAATTTTATTTTTCCATAGTGCATTTATGGAAAAAAAACCGCGTCGTCGGTTGCTATCATCTACAACATCATCATGTACTAAAGTTGCGGTATGGATTAATTCAATAACCGAAGCCCCGCGATATGTACGTTCATTAACTTCGCCACCGGAAACCATTTTAGAAACCAAAAAAACAAACATAGGTCGCATTTGTTTGCCTTTTCGATTGACGACGTAATGAGTTATTTTATTTAACAAAGCCACACGGGAAGACATAGAAAGGGAAAACTTTTTTTCAAAAAGTTCCATTTCAAAATCGATAGGCTGTTTTATTTGCGCTATGGGTTTCATTGAACGCAAAGATACTATTTAGCACCATATAAAAAAGTAGATTCCCTTTTGAATCTAGAATATAGTAACCTCTATACTCACTATTCGTCTTTTTCTAAATAGGTAAGCATTTTATTTAAAAGTTTGAAAAACTACTTTTAAAACTCACAAGTTTTAAGCAAAAAAAACGTCTACAAAACTTGTAGACGCTTTTGAAATTACATATCTAAGAACTTATTTCTTTACAAACTTGAAAGATTTAGTTTCATTATTCACAGAAACTTTAGTTAAGTAAACACCACTACTTAAGGCATTTAAATCAATATTCCCTGAAGTTGAATTAACATTTTCTGAGATAACTTGTTGTCCTAAAATATTAAAAATCGCAACATTTCCAATTTGAGAATCACTATTCATAACCAATTGATTATTTTGTGTGTAGTGACTAAAAGAAACAGTTTCAAAATCTTTCGTACTCAACATGTCACTATAGGTAATATTATCAACAAAATATTCTGAGTCACCAGCAGTTAAAAAACCAAGCGATCCAACTGATGTTCCTCCCCAAAATGTTCCAGTATATAAAACTGTATCATCAACATAATAAATTATTTCATTATCAACAAAATTTAAATTGATTTTCAAATTTGCAAAAGTTTGATTTGCTATGGAAGTAGATGCTACAATAGCAAGTTGACCACCTGACGGAGCAATAATATTTATTTCTCCATTAAAAATTGCTACCCGAGTGGTCGTATTCCCTTGAGAATCATTAATAAAATAATCAATTTCACCAACGGTAGCATCAGCTGCATAAATATCTACGGCAAACTCCATACTATCAGCATTAGAATCTATAGATCCACTAACGTCATATGTTGGACCAGCAATATTTCCATCTGGAATGGCACTTTGATCATCTAAACCTAATTTTAATGCATAAGCGCCCTCAGAAGCTTGTTCATCAGAAACAGTTACAAAATAAGAATAATCAGGATTCACAACCCAAGTGGATTGTCCATCTATTTCACCTAAAGTATAACCTTCTGAAGATTCAAAAGACGTGTCTTGTGCTTGCGTAGCAATTGAAAAAATCATTGCAATAGCTAAAAATGTAATTTTTTTCATTTTATTTGTTTTTAGTTTCACTTTATTTATTGATAAAAGTAGTATAATAGCAATTACTAACCAAATATTTTAATATTTTTTTAATATAACTGATGTGTAAATAACTTCTAAAAAATACAATCCGTTAAAGGACAAATATTTAACTAATAGAGTTGAAAATTAAAAAAGTCCGTCTTTTACCGTTATTTCAAGAAGTAGCTCTAACCAACAAATAATTTACTATAACTTATAGTTGTTCCCATATATTTTATTTAGAAGACTTATTCGCTAATTGTCCGCAGGCTGCATCGATATCTTTTCCTCGGGATCTTCTTACTGTAACCGTAATTCCACTTTTCTCTAACGCATTTTGATAGCGATCTGTTATTTTGCTATCGGCTTGTTGAAACATTCCGTCATCTATTGGGTTGTATTCAATAATGTTTACTTTACAAGGAATTAACTTACAAAATTCAACTAACGCTTCAATATCACGTTGTGAATCATTTATATCTTTCCAAATTAAATATTCGTATGTAACTTTTTTATTCGTTTTTTGATACCAATAGAGTAATGATTCCTTTAAATCTTCTAACGGAAAGGTTTGATTAAAAGGCATCACTTGGGTTCTAACTTCATCAATCGCAGAATGAAGTGATAAAGCTAAATTAAATTTCACTTCATCGTCGGCAAGCTTTTTAATCATTTTAGGAACACCGGAAGTTGAAACTGTAATTCTTTTTGAAGACATTCCTAAACCTTCCGGAGAAGTGATCATTTCAATAGATTTGAGCACATTATTGTAATTCATAAGTGGTTCTCCCATTCCCATGAATACAATATTAGATAGTGGTCGATTATTATATAATCTACTTTCTTGATCTATTGCTACTACCTGATCGTAAATTTCATCAGGGTTTAAGTTTCGCATTCGTTTTAATTTTGCGGTCGCACAAAATTTACAATCTAAGCTACAACCTACTTGCGACGAAACACAAGCTGTTGTTCTTGAATAAGTAGGAATTAAAACTGATTCTACAGTAAAACCATCGTGAAGTTTCACGGCATTTTTTATCGTGCCGTCTTTACTCCGCTGCATTTCATCTACCTGAATGTGATTAATTACAAAATTCTCTTCTAGAATTTGACGCGTTTCTTTAGAAAGATTCGTCATTTCCTCGAAGGTATGAGCACCTTTACTCCAAAGCCATTCATAGACTTGTTTTCCTCTAAAAGGTCGTTGACCGATTGAGATAAAGAAATCTTGCAATTGTTCTTTACTTAGTGCGCGTATATCTTTTTTCTTATTTTTCACGTTGCAAAGGTATTAAACTTAACTGAGTTGTTTTCTTTTATTCCTTTTAGTCGAAAATTATTTTAAATATTCCTGATTTTATCTTTCACAAAGAAGAAATAAGCTCGCTCGTTTTATTTTAAGTGAATTTACTCTTGCGTTAGGGATGGAAGCGGCATCCTTTTTATTTATCGAAAACTTGTTTTAAAATAAATAAAAAGATACAGCGGACAGCCCGACCCGAAGGGAAACGCCCAAAACCATAGCTACAAAAAAGGCTACACAAAATTGCGCAGCCTTTAGAAACTTTATAGAATCGATTATTTATAAAATCAACATCGCGTCTCCATAAGAGTAAAATTTATATTCTTCCTTAACAGCTTCTTCGTAAGCGCGTTTCATTAAATCATGTCCTGCAAATGCAGAAACCATCATTAACAAGGTAGATTTTGGCGTATGAAAATTCGTAATCATGCAATTGGCGATACTAAAGTCGTAAGGTGGAAAAATAAATTTATTGGTCCATCCCTTGAATTCATTTAATCGGCTATTTGAAGAAACTGAGCTTTCTAAAGAACGCATTACGGTAGTTCCCACAGCACAAATTCTACGACGCTCTTCTAAACCTTTATTGATGATATTAGTTGCTTCTTTGGTAATTTCTGCTTCTTCGCTATCCATTTTATGTTTGGAAAGGTCTTCTACCTCTACCGGAGTAAAAGTTCCTAACCCAACGTGTAAAGTAACTTCGGTTAAGTTTACCCCTTTAATTTCCAGACGCTTTAATAAATGTTTTGAGAAGTGAAGTCCGGCAGTTGGCGCTGCAACAGCTCCTTCTTGTTTAGCGTAAATTGTTTGGTAACGCTCTGCATCATCTTCTTCTACATCACGTTTTATGTATTTTGGAAGCGGAGTTTCTCCTAATTCATTTAATTTTTTTCTGAACTCTTCGTAAGAACCATCATATAAAAACCGTAAGGTTCTTCCGCGAGAAGTGGTGTTGTCTATAACTTCAGCTACTAAACTCTCATCTTCTCCAAAATATAATTTATTTCCAATTCTTATTTTTCTTGCCGGATCTACTAAAACATCCCAAAGGCGTGTTTCAGAATTTAATTCGCGAAGTAAAAAAACCTCGATTCTAGCGCCGGTTTTTTCTTTATTTCCGAAAAGACGCGCAGGAAAAACTTTGGTATTGTTTAATACCATTACATCTTCCGGTTCAAAATAATCGATTAGATCTTTGAAAAGTTTGTGTTCTATGGTTTGTTCTTTGCGGTTTACCACCATTAAACGTGACTCATCACGATTTTCTGAAGGGTATTCAGCTAAAAGATTTTTAGGCAGTTCAAAATCGAACTGTGAAAGTTTCATTCCCATATTTAAAATTTTAAGAATCGCAAATATACAATCTCTAGGTAGGGGTTGTCAAGTAAATGGACAATTATTTAGAAAATAGATTTTTAGAGCGTGGTTTTAACGGAAAAACCAAGTGGTTTTAATACTTGCCAAAAATCTGGAAATGATTTTGAAACTACTTCTGCTTCTTCAATTTCAATAGGCACTTTCATACTTAACGGTGCAAAAGCCATTGCCATTCGATGATCTTGATAAGTTTTTATTTTCTGATTTTCTTTTATTTCAGCTGAAGCTTTAACGTAAATACTTTCTGAAGTAATGGAAACTTTAGCACCTAATTTTCCCAATTCATTTTTCAACGCTTGTAATCGGTCGGTTTCTTTTATTTTTAGTGTGCGTAAACCTTCCAGATGACAATCGATTTTCAAACCAAAACAAGTAACAGCAATTGTTTGTGCCAAATCTGGAGAAGAAATAAGATTCGCTTTAAATACTTTTGGCAACTTATCAGTTCGGTTTTTCTTTAGCTGAATAGCGTTTCCATAAAAAGTGGTTTCTACACCAAATTCTTTAAAATAATCGGCTACTACTCGATCGCCTTGAATGCTATTTTCCCGAAAATTTGAGAGGGTAATTTCAGCTTGTTCACTTAATGCTACGATGCTATAAAAATAGGATGCGGAACTCCAATCGGATTCAATTTCAATTTTAGTTAAAATATTTTTAGCTGGTTTAATTGTAATTATATTTTCTTTGAAAGTGGTTTTTATATTGAGTTTTTCAAGAAAAGCCAGCGTCATATTAATATAAGAAACGGAAGTTGGTTTATTTTTTAACTGAATTGTTAATCCGTTTTGTAACGAGGGAGCGATTAGCATTAGTGCTGTTATATATTGGCTACTTACAGTTGCATCTATTTCCACTAGATTTTTTTCTATTCTTTTTCCTGAAATTTTCAATGGCGGAAAACCTTCTTCTTTTTCATATTCAATTTTAGCGTCTAATGCTCGTAAAGCTTCTACCAAAATTTTTATAGGTCGCTCTTGCATTCGGTTACTTCCTGTCAACAGAATTTCACTATTTTCTTTTTGAGCGAAATAAGCAGTTAAAAAACGCATTGCGGTTCCGGCGTGGTGAATATCGATGACCTTTTCTTCAGTTTTTAAAGAGTTTTGAAGCACTTTCGTATCATCACAATTTGAAAGATTCTGGAGACTAATTTTGGGATAAATTGCTTGAAGAATAAGTAATCGATTCGATTCGCTTTTGGAACCGGTAATTTGAATTTGTCCTTTAATTTCTTTGGAGTAATTGCTGAGTAACAAATTCATATAAAAATTATTGGTATTTCTTTTCTTCTCTTTTCAGCTTTCCTCTAAATTGTAAAAAAACGACTACAAAACCGTAGCAAAATCCACCGATGATATTCGCGATGATAAATCTTATAATTTGGTTAGTTGAAGAAAGTTTTGCTTGCGCGAATTGATTAAAATCGAATTCATAACTAAAACCGCAATCGATTATATTATAAATTACGATAAATGCAAGCGCTAAAATAATTACCGATTTCCAAAAACCTTTTGTATTTACTACTTTTTTAATGTTCATATTATTGTAGTTTCTTGTTTTGTTGGTGACGGTCGTGATCGCGTTTTGTTTTTAACTGCAATTTTTTATCGAATGCTTCTTGAAGATTAATTCCGGTTTGGTTGGCTAGGCAAAGAACAACGAAAACGACATCGGCTAATTCTTCGCCTAAATCTTTGTTTTTATCGCTTTCTTTTTCGCTTTGTTCTCCGTAACGACGAGCGATTATTCTGGCGACTTCACCTACTTCTTCCGTAAGTTGAGCCATATTGGTGAGTTCATTAAAATATCGAACTCCGTGTTCTTTAATCCATTTATCTACCGCAACTTGCGCATCTTCAATATTCATAATTAAACTTTTTCTAGAATAATTTGTTTTGATTCTATTTCAATTATTTTATCAAAATATTGTTTTAGCGAATCGTAATCTTGAGCACTAATTTTACTTTGATTCAATACAAAGTTAACGGATAATGTTTTTATAACACTTTATTTTGAGCAATTAAATATTTAAAAGCTTCTCTCCTTCGAATCCATAAAAATTGTAACCGGGCCGTCGTTGATTAAAGAAACTTGCATATCTGCGCCAAATTCTCCGGTTTGTACTTTCTTTTCTAAATAATTTTCAAATTCTTGTATGAAATTTTCGTAAAGCGGAATAGCTGTCTCCGGTTTTGCCGCGCGTATAAAACTCGGCCGGTTTCCTTTTTTTGTATTGGCATGAAGTGTAAATTGACTAATTAAAAGTGCTTCGCCATCAATGTCTTTTAAGGAAAGATTCATCGCGCCATTTTCATCAGAAAAAATGCGCATTGTGGTTATTTTTCGGCATAAGTAACTAATATCTTCTGAAGAATCTTCAGGTTCAATTCCTATTAACACCAATAATCCTTTATTTATTTTTCCGCTTGTTTGCGCACTTATTTTTACTTCTGCTTTTGAAACTCGCTGAATTATTACTCTCATGATTTATAAATATCGGTTCTGTAATTTTCTTCTTCGCCCTCAATTATTTGAACATAGGATTTGTAACGAGACCACGGAATTTCATTGTTTTCTAACGCTTCTTTTACCGCGCATTTTGGTTCTTCAAGATGTAAACAATTGTTGAATTTACAAGCTTCTTTTAATTCGAAAAACTCTGGAAAATAATCGCCTAATTCTTCTTTATCGATATCTACAATTCCGAAACCTTTTATTCCTGGTGTATCTATAATTCTTGCTTCGAAAGACAAATCATACATTTCTGCAAAAGTTGTCGTGTGCTGACCTTGCAAATGTTGTTCTGAAATTGAAGCGGTTTTTAAATCTAATTTTGGCGCCAATTGATTGATTAACGTCGATTTTCCGGTTCCGCTATGACCAGAAAACATTGCAGTTTTATTCAGCATTTCTTCCTTTACACGATCTACGTTTTTACCGGTTTTTGCTGAAATTGGAATACATTCATACCCGATAGATTTATACAACCCCATAAGAAAGCGAACTTCATCTTTTTCTTCTTCAGAATACGTATCCACTTTATTGAAAAGTAAAATACTTGGTACGTGATAAGCTTCTGCGGTTACCAAAAACCGATCGATAAAAGTGGTAAGCGTTGGCGGATTATTCAACGTAATTAAAAGAAAAGCGACATCTATATTTGCCGCGATAATATGAGTTTGCTTAGAAAGATTAACCGATTTTCTGATGATATAATTTTCGCGCTCTTCAATAGTTTTTATAATCCCAATAGTTTCATCGCCAATGGTTTCTTTTTCAAAAATAACGCGATCACCAACCGCTATCGGGTTTGTACTTTTTATTCCTTTTATTCTGAATTTTCCTTTTATTCTACAATTATAAAATTCTTTATCTTCAGCTTTTACCAAATACCAACTTCCCGTAGATTTATAGACTATTCCTTTCATAACTAAAACTTAGGCTTGTATTTTTTTATGTTGGTGTTCTAACGATTCTTGATGAATGGCTTTAAAAATTCGAAGAATAAATTCTTCGCTTAGACCTTTTCCTTTTCCGGTTGCAATCATTTTATTTAAAATTTCTGCCCAACGTTCAGCTTGTAATAAAGAAACGTTTTGCTCTTTTTTAAGCATTCCTATTTCATCAGCAATATGCATTCTATCGATTAACGTTTTAATCAACGTATCATCTAAATCGTCTATTTTAATACGCAATTCTGAAAGTTCTTCAATAAATCTTTTGCTTTCAGATTTTTTATTTCGTGTGGTTAATTGCTCGGTAATTTCTTTTAAACGATCAGGTGTAATTTGTTGGGCAGCATCGCTCCAAGCGTTATCGGGATCGTGATGTGTTTCAATCATAAATCCGTCATAATTTAAATCTAACGCGGTTTGGCAAAGTTCAAAAATTAATTTTCGGTTTCCGGCAATATGCGACGGATCCAAAATTAGTGGCAAATCGGGAAACTTTTGCTGTAAATCTATCGGGATTTGCCATTCAGGAATATTTCGATATTTATTTTCGCCATAACTGGAAAAACCACGATGAATTACACCAATATTTTTAATATCCTGCTTGTAAAAACGTTCTACCGCGCCCAACCAAAGCGCTAAATCTGGATTTACCGGATTCTTTATAAGTACTGTTTTGTCGGTCCCTTTTAAAGCTTCTGCAATTTCTTGTACAACGAAAGGCGAAACGGTTGTTCTAGCGCCAATCCACAAAATATCTACATTATGTTTTAGCGCTAATTCAACGTGAATCGGGTTTGCTACTTCAGTAGTAGTTAATAAACCGGTCTCCTTTTTTGCTTTTTCTAACCATGATAAACCGAGCGCGCCAACGCCTTCAAAATTTCCAGGACGTGTTCTGGGTTTCCAAATTCCAGCACGCAAAACCGATACGTTACTATCTTTTAATTGATACGCAATGTTTAAAACTTGTTCTTCGGTTTCGGCACTACAAGGTCCGGCGATTAAAAATGGATGATTAGAATCAAATTTTTTTAACCAATTTCGTAGTGCTGATGTGTTTTCCATGCAATATTTTTTTATACCGAATTTTTTATACGATTTATCGCTTCTTCAATTTTTGATTGGTTCATATGAAGTGAAACCCAAATGTAACCTTCTCCCGCTGAACCAAATTTATTTCCCGGCATGACAAAAATACTATACTTTTTCAGCAATTCTTCACAAAATTGAATTGATGTTTTTCCGTTCGATTCAATTTTAGCCCAAATAAAACTTCCGCTTGAATTTTCATTTATCGGTTTACAATTAATTTCAGTTAAAAAAGTCTGTAGTTTTTTTCGCGTATTTTTATGCTGAAGGTTTTGTTTCTTAATCCAATCGCTAGTACTGTCTGAGGTTAACGCGTTTATAGAAGCTTGCTGGAGTGGTAAAAATGATTCATCGTTTATCATTTTGTTTGTTGCTCCAATTTTTTCGATTAAATTTTCATCTCCGCTTACAACGCCCATTTGCCAAGCTGCGTTATTAAACGTTTCTTTTAAAGTAAAAAGTTCTAATTTATGTTGAAAGTTGCCAGTATAATTAAAAATACTTTCGGGATTATTGTTTAAAATAAAACTTTGTGAATTATCGATTACGAGTATAATTTTATTTTCTTCAGTAAAAGAAATTAAATTTTCCCAATCGCTAATATTTAATTTTGCACCAGTAGGAAATTGCGGAATATCGAGCCACATTAATTTCACATTCTTATCTAATAATTTCCTTAATTCAGTAAAATCTGGAAGCCAATTATTTTTTTCTTCTAATGAATACTGAATAGGTTTTGCGCCTACTAATTCTGAAATTTGGCGATAATCTTCTCGACCCGGATTCGGGCATAAAACCGAATCTCCCTTAGCTAATAATGAAAAGGCAATGGTAAAAAGCGCTCGTTTTCGTTCCTGTAAAATGGTTGAATTTTTTAATGGTAAATTAATTTTGAAATTATGCTGAAAAAATTGCTGAAAAGCTTCTCTTAGAGGCTGAGTAGAATTCTTCTGAATTTCGTGAGCACCTTCTTGACGCAACGTTAAATGAAGTTGCGTAACCGATTGATAAGGTGGAAAAAGCTCGATTTTATCTGACGTAAAATCGATTAATTCGTATTCCTTATTGCAGATTTTTTTTAAATCATTAGAAGAAATAAGGCTTATTAAATCAGAAGATTTTTCCATACAGAGAATTTTTCATTTTGTTTCTAAGGTAGTTTTTATTTTGAAGAAATAAAATAAGTGAACTAATTTTTCGAAACTCAAAAAGATGTACCAATCCTAATTTGTTTATTTTTGATTTAAATTTTGTTGATTATGGGAATTGAAGTGAAAAATATTACGAAACTATATGGCTCACAAAAAGCGCTGGATAATATTAGTTTTTCAGTAAAAACGGGAGAAATTGTTGGTTTTCTAGGTCCGAATGGCGCAGGAAAATCTACGATGATGAAAATTCTTACCGGTTCACTTTCGCCTTCTTCAGGAACTGCTCTCATTAATGATATTGATATTCAAAAAGATAAACTAAAACTTCAAAAAAAAATAGGCTATCTCCCGGAACATAATCCACTTTACGAAGAAATGTTTGTCCGCGAATATTTACAGTTTAATGCAAATGTTTACGCCATTAAAAAAAATAAAGTTGAAGAAGTTATAAAATTAACCGGTTTAGCTCCTGAAGCTAACAAAAAAATAGAGCAGCTTTCTAAGGGCTATCGTCAGCGTGTAGGTTTGGCAAACGCGCTTCTACATAATCCTGACGTATTAATTTTAGATGAACCCACCACCGGTTTAGATCCAAATCAATTAGTAGAAATCAGGAAGCTCATTCAAGAAATTGCAAAAAATAAAACAATATTTCTTTCCACTCATATTATGCAAGAAGTTGAAGCTATTTGCGATCGGGTTATCATCATTAATAAAGGTGAAATAGTTACCAATCAGGAATTAAAAAATCTAAAAAGTAAAACCGAACAACTTATAGAAGTAGAATTTGATTTTCGCGTAGAAGTTGAACTTTTAGAATTGTTACCTAAACTTATCCAGGCAAAAAACACCATCGATTTTGTCTACGAATTAACCTTCGACA
>NZ_JBHLUA010000023.1:0-517 GCF_042433895.1 Mesonia maritima
CGTGAAGTTTATTCTTGGTCGCCGTACGTTTCTTCAGGTAACTATCCATAAGGCGAAAGAGCTGCAGGCATTCTGCCTGTACATCAGTAAGGGCATTGTACAGGGGCACTTCGTTGGACACACCATAATTACAAATAGCCTTGGCATCGCTCTTATCGGTTTTTATTTTGGAGAGTTTCATTTGAATAAAACGCTTAACTGACAAAGGATTTACCACCGATACCGATATACCGTTTTTGGAAAGAAACTGGGCAAGTCGATAATGGTAATAACCTGTAGCTTCCATTACTACAAGACTCTCTTTAGATAATGACTTAGCAAATAACTTAAAACCGGAAGAATCATTCTTAAATTGAGAATGACCAGATTTACTACCATACACATCAAAGACATCTTTACTAATATCAACTCCAAAAGTTTCTTTATATTTATCCATAAGAACTGATTTTATGAAAGAACATACTACCTTGATCACAACAACTTGAAAACGAGGTCTGACCTCACAGAACTGAACGTG
>NZ_JBHLUA010000024.1:0-1197 GCF_042433895.1 Mesonia maritima
TGAAGACTTACCCGTTTTCGGACAGCTCTAAATTACACAATTTTTCTTTTTTCATTGGGTCTAGACCCAATGAAAATTCTTTATAGATCTGATTAGGGCTTTTTCTGCCCATTGATTTATGTGGGTGATATTTGTTATAATCTTCCCTAAAGCCCTCAGCTATCTGTTGTACTTCTTCTAAATTCCGGAAGATGTAAGCGTCCAAAACGTCTTCTCTAAATGTTTTATTGAACCTTTCAATGTAACCATTTTGCGATGGTTTTCCTGGTTGGATATAATTGATCTCGATTCCTTCAGTTTCGCAGTAGGACATAAATATTTTTGAAATAAATTCTGGTCCGTTATCCACTCGTATTTGTAAAGGTTTGCCGTAAACCTCTATGGCCTGCCTTAGATATTCCACAACACGTAGGGCAGGCATTGATAGTGCTGGAGTGGTACATAGCGCTTCTCTGTTATAATCATCAATAAGGTTAAATACTCTAAACTTTCTTCCTGTCATTAGACCATCACTCATAAAATCTGCACTCCATACCTGTCTTGGTGCCTGAGGTTGATCCAGGGGAGTTTTAACACGAGCTGGAAGACGCTTTTTACTCTTCCTTCTCAATTGCAGACTTAAAAGCCTGTATACCCGAAGGACTCGTTTCCGGTTCCATTTAAAGCCTTGTGATCGGATCCTGTAGAAATAGTAATCAAATCCCCGATTAGGTTTGATCTCACTCATTTCTGTAAGTTTGTCTATTACTTCAGAATCATCCCTCTTGGTCTTATAATACCACATAGAGCGACTTAAGCAAACCAACTCGCAAGCTCTCACAATACTCAACTTCTCCTGCTTAACTACTTGCTCGGTCAATTCCTTACGTTCACAAGGCTTTAAAGCTTTTTTTCAATAATATCTTTAAGGATACGATGGTCAAGGCTCAAATCAGCATACATCTGCTTTAGACGCTGATTCTCTTCCTGGAGCGATTTAAGCTCTTTGAGTTGTTGAGCATCCATACCACCATACTTACGCTTCCAGCTATAAAACGCCGCCGTGGTAATTCCTTTGTCTCGGCAAATGTCGGTAACCTTCATTCCCGATTCGTACTGTTGAAGCATTGCAATTATTTGTGCTTCTGTAAATCTGCTTTTCTTCATAACTTAAAAATAGTTGATTTTTAAACTGTATGAAAAACAGGGAAGCCTTCA
>NZ_JBHLUA010000025.1:0-1085 GCF_042433895.1 Mesonia maritima
AAAAAACGTCATTTCCTGAAATAGGTTGACCAAAAATCAATCATTTAATTCAGGATCAAGATGAAAGACAACAAACCTCCATGCCCAAAAAAAGAGTACCAAAAAGTAAGTTTTGAACTCAAATTAATGATCATTGACCAAATCCAGAATGGTCAAATTTCCCTTAACCACGCTGCCAAATCCTATAACGTTTCAAGATCTTCTATTGATTATTGGCTAAAAAAATACAGTACCTTAGAACAAAAGAAACGAGGTATGAGTAAACAAGATGAGATCAAAAAGCTAAAAGATAAGATCGAAGAACTCGAGTTTATTAAAGAGTTTCAAAGAGATTACATCGCTAATCTGGAGAACCTATCAGGACTCGATCTGGCAAAAAAGCATTTGCCCGAAGCATTGGCCAAAGAAATAGAAAAACGCAAAAGAGACCTTTTAAAATGAAATGGGTCTACCAATCTTTCGGGATATCTAAACAAGCTTTTTACAAGCGTCTGGCAACACATCAAAAGTCCAACCAGCAAGAACAAGCCATACTTAACCTTGTTGAACAGGTCAGAAAGGAAATGCCAAAAACGGGCAGTTTAAAGCTATATAAATCAATCAAGCCGGCACTTGTTGAAAAGAACATCAAAATGGGCAGAGATCGCTTCTATCTACTTCTTAGAAAACATCGACTCTTTATACCAAGAACCAAAAGAGCACATATCACAACAAACTCAAAACATCATTTTTATAAATATCCAAATCTAGTTAAAGACTTCATTCCTAAAGCTGCAGAACAGCTTTGGGTAAGTGATATCACATACATCAAAACAGATGGTGGTAATGCATATCTGGCGCTGGTAACAGACGCCTATTCTAAGAAAATAATGGGTTACAAAATTGATGATCATATGAAAACGAGCCTCTGCATTGATGCCCTCAAAATGGCTTTGAAACAAAGAAAATACCCCGACCAAAAGCTCATCCATCACTCCGACCGCGGTCTACAATACTGTAACCTTACCTATACCAACTTCGCGGAGAGAAACGAGATCAACATCAGTATGACACAACAATACGACCCATATGAGAATGCTGTAGCA
>NZ_JBHLUA010000026.1:0-993 GCF_042433895.1 Mesonia maritima
CATTAGCAAATGCTTGACTGGCGTGATAGCTTACCGTAACATTACTCGCTCCACCGTCTATTGTATTATCTAAAGCACCTAAATCAAATTGCGCTTGCCCATCTTCATCGTCATCACACACAAATAAAGGACCAGCAGCATTGGCTACAGGACTTGGAATCACTTCCAACGAAAGTGGCTCCACAACTCCACAATTTACTGAGGTGTCTTCAATGTACACATATACAGTTTGATTATCCTGATCGGTATTGGTAAAATTATTGATCGGCGAAGGAAGCTGGTCTGAAGCAGTTTGGTTCTCTGCTCCTGCTTGAGTAAAATAATAAGTAGCCGTTATATTCGCATTCCCTCCTGCTATCTGGTTGCTAGCTTGGGTTAAATCAAAAGAAGTGAAACCGTCTTGCGGATCGGTATCACATTCAGACAACATAACAGGAGTATTATAGTTAAGCTGGTTGACCACTAAATCAAAAGTGGTTATTTTATGACAATTATCCTCATTCATTACTCGAACATAGATAGTAGCCCCATTTGCACCTGTATAAGTAGTCGGAGCAGTAATTTCCTGAGTGGTGTCTTGGGTATCGGCAGCAGTAAAATCATCATAAAATTCCCAAGTGTAATCCGACTGGGTTAATCCAGAAAATATATCAGATAAACGATCCTCTAAATTAAACTCGCCTGTGCCTCCATTACCACACGTTTCCAAATCAACAACAGTAGCTGGGGTATTGGGTTCCTCTCCTATTACTATCTCAAGAGGAACAACATCATAACAGTCATCTACCGGAGCTATTCCTAAAGCACCATAATCATAGTCTAATCGGTAATAAACCACAGTGGTGGTGGTTATGGAATAAGTAGCAGGATTCGCTATTAAGGAATTAGGGTCTTGGGTTAAAGCTCCCGTTTCATCATCATAATAAGTGATCTCATAGTTACCTTGCTCTGAAGCAGGAATGTTCGATAAAATATCCGAATCACGGCTAGTTA
>NZ_JBHLUA010000027.1:0-244685 GCF_042433895.1 Mesonia maritima
GTCTTGGGTTAAAGCTCCCGTTTCATCATCATAATAAGTGATCTCATAGTTACCTTGCTCTGAAGCAGGAATGTTCGATAAAATATCCGAATCACGGCTAGTTAGATCATAAGAGATAGGGTTTGGATTACCTCCTGCATTACATTCCGGTGGAAATGGTGTTGGACAACCCGCAACAGGGCAGAATTTAAAACCGTTACTTTGAGCTTGAACATAATAGTTATAAGGAGTTCCACAGTTCATCGTGAATTCTAATTCCCCCTCAATGGTAAATTCTCCATAAGGATTAGAAATATCACTTTGGTTGATCGTGATACAAAACTCTCCAGGACTAGGCTGGGTAAAGGTACTGGCAGAATAAACAACCGTACCATTGGAAACCACGTCAATCGTAATATCCGTTACCGGAGCATCGCCTCCGTTTGGGTTACCTATTGGAGAACTATACGTTCCACAAATCTCTATTGGGAAAGTAACATTGTTTGCTGCCAAAGCTGGCGCACAATTAGGGTTTACTCCTACAGTCCCACCAAACAAAGAACAGTTCGCATAATTTCCACTGGGCTGATCGATCGGGTTTACCGCCATATAACCAAAAGCTGAGTCACAAAGACCGGGACTATCATCACCTACATAAAAATTATCAAAATAACCCACGCCCCAGTGACCAGTTAAATCACAATCACCTGTAGTAATTTCCACTCGAGCTGCTTGCCCTTGCAATTCAATAGTATTTAGTTTAATACAAGACCAATCAGTATAAACAACTGGATTAGTAATGGGAATTACTCCATTGGGATTCGTAGCAGCAGGTATCAAATTGAATATACAGTTGTCAGGATCTGCATTAATACAACGCTCCTGCACCAAATTCCCTTGTTGGTCAATAAGCCTTATGGTAACAAAAGGCTTCTCTCGTGGGAGATGATTAGCGGGGTCATTCATCAGAAAAAGAAAATCAAAAGATATTACTTCGCCAGCGACAAACTCTTTTACCATAGTTGTTCCTGTTCTTAATCCTGCAGCATCATCATTTAGTTTAATAGAACGTTCTGAACAACCAAAGGGGGAAGTTCCTGAAATATTTACACCATTTGCAGCTAACCAAGGAATATTTGCCGGGGTAGCATAGGTAACCGCCACATTATTATTATTAAAATCATATTGTTGTATTGTATTTGTATATTGAGGAGTTCCTGATAAATAATTCATGCCTTGGCAAGCACTAATACCACCCGTGAAGTTTTTAGAAAAGAAAGTGTAACCTTCTAAATTAACATTTCCAGATGCATCTTGAAAACTAGGGTTTTCTATACAAGCACATTCATTTTCAGTCATTGTAACCGGAAGAAGTGCACTTTCACATCCATTTATTTCTTGGGAGATATAGTAAACATCCCCATCGGCTAGCGTTACACTACTAGGATTAGTTATGGGTGTCGTACCAGCTGAATCACTATACCACTGCAAATTACTACCACATACAACAACTTTACTTAAATCATCACCAGAATTTGAAAAACCTGCAGCTTGCCATGTTGCCTGAGTACAAAAATCCTGCATTAATTCAACTTCAGGAGTGGGTGTAGCGTATTCAATATCTACCGGAAAAACTTGGGAACAACCGGCAATTCCTAAATCTACATAATAAGTTTGCCCTCCCTGAATCTGAGTGGTCCCTGGAATTGAAGTTGAACCTGTATCATCACTATACCAGTTTAAGTTTCCTGCACTATTATAATTTAACAAAGAAATATCATTTAAGGCTGTTACATCTCCTCTACAGAAATCATCATACGTAAAACCACCGGTTACTATGGTCAGCTGACCGGAAGTAGGTGAGCATCCGGCAGAGCCTGGAATCGTGTAGTTATAAGTATAAATATCGTGTATATTTGCACCCGCTGTAGGATGCGGATTAGAAGGGTTACTATGTGAATTACCGTTGAAATAAATATTTCCGGTAGGGTTATTACCATTGTTAGGAAGAGGGAAATTCTGATTAGCACTTACATATAAAAATGTATTAGGGGACCAATTCACAAAAGCGATAGGATTCCCACTAGCATTTTCAAAAGTAATATCAAAATCTGTGGTCGGATCAATAATGTAAACATTATTCGCAGGGTCTGAACACAGCGTTGGACCTGTATTTACATTACACTGAGCTTTAACGGCTTGCGAAGCAACTATAAGCACTAATAAGAGTAAAATTCTTCTCATCATAATCTGATTTATTTAAAAACGACTTCTTCTATTCTTAAAACAATTGAAAGTAAAAAATCCTCCTTAACAATTAAGAACATGTAAACTAATAATTTGGAAAATACCAAAACTCTTTATAATATGAAATTTATTTTGAGTGTATTTTTTGGGTCTTATAACAGTTGTCTACCCAAATTTTTATAAAAATTAATAAGTAACTGGGTAGTAAAGTAAGTGCTAGTGTATAGCTAAAGTATGGCTAGGATACGAAATCGTAAAGTGAATTAATATTTAAAAAAATCTAACATTACGTAAAGAGATGACGGAATACGAACAGAAGTGTAAACTAATTTTTAGCACAAGACTTCTGGAACCCAAAAATAGTACGTGTTAACGAATAAACACCGGCTCTTTTTATTGTTCGGTATATTTTTCACTAAACTGAAAATCATCATAATTGAAATCTATAACGTGTTTGAACCTAAATTCTTTAAAACCGACATAAATTCTTGATGCATTTGATCGGTATAATCTAAATGCGTAACAATTCTTAATTTTCCTTGTCCCATTGCGCTAATGATAATTCCTTTTTCTTCTAGCTTTTTAAGAAAATCAGCTTCTTTTATAGAATCATTTAGATAGAAAATCACAATATTGGTTTCGACCGTTTCCACTTCTTTCACATAGAATTGTTCAGCTAGGAGATTCCCTAATTCTTTCGCTTTTTGATGATCCTCAGCTAAACGCTCAATATTATTTTCTAAGGCATACAAACCGGCGGCAGCCATAAAACCAATTTGACGCATTCCGCCGCCTAAAACTTTACGAACACGCATCGCATTTTTCATCAATTTTTCATTACCAATTAAAACGGAACCCATTGGCGTTCCTAATCCTTTTGATAAACAGATAGAAATGGTATCGAAAATTTCGCCATATTGTTTTGGTGATTCGTTTTTAGCTACCAACGCGTTAAAAAGTCGAGCGCCATCTAAATGCAAACCCAAATTATGAGAATCACAAACTGCTTTTATTTTTTTTATTTCCTCAAAATCATAACAAGCTCCGCCCCCTTTATTCGTCGTATTTTCTAAACAAACAAGTGAAGTTAACGGACTATGATAAAAATCTGGTGGATTAATTGCTTCTTCAACTTGCGAAGCGGTAATCATTCCTCTATTTCCATCGATTAATTTACACGAAACTCCGCTATTAAAAGAAACTCCACCGCCTTCATAATTATAAACGTGTCCCCATTTATCGCAAATTAATTGTTCGCCGGGTTGCGTATGAAGTTTTATGGCAGCTTGGTTTGCCATGCTTCCGGTAGGAAAAAACAACGCGCTTTCTTTTCCGAACATTTCGGCTAGTTTTTCTTCTAATAAATTTACTGTTGGATCTTCTTTATAGACATCATCACCAACTTCAGCATTCATAATAGCCTCTAACATTCCAGGAGTTGGACGCGTTACCGTATCGCTTTTTAAATCTATCATTTTTTCTTTTTCATATTTAGGATAAAACTATAAAATTCCGCGGAAATAATTTTGCCAAAACCTGCGAAATCCTATTTTTGTTGAAGTATACAAAATTTCAATTATGATAACGCAAGACAGCTTAAAAGAACTCAAAGATCGTGTAACCGCCCTAAAACAATATCTTTGACATCGATGCGAAACGTGTTGAAATAAGTAACGAAGAAGAAAAGACTTTTGCCCCAGATTTTTGGGACAAACCGCAAGAAGCCCAAAAAATTGTAAGAGCGCTCAACCAAGAAAAAAAATGGGTTGAAGATTACGAAGCTGCCGTAACTTTTTATGAAGATTTAGAAGTTATTTTTGAATTTTACAAAGAAGATGAAGCTTCTGAAGAAGATTTAAATCAGCGTTACGATAAATTAAAAAACCTTTTAGAAGAATTAGAATTTAAAAATATGCTTTCTGAAGAAGGCGATGATCTTTCTGCGATCCTTCAAATAACTGCTGGCGCCGGCGGAACCGAAAGTTGTGATTGGGCACAAATGCTGATGCGCATGTATTTAATGTGGGCAGAAAAACACGGTTTTAAAGTTAAAGAACTCAATTACCAAGAAGGTGATGTTGCAGGAATTAAAACCGTTACTATTGAAATTGATGGCGATTATGCTTTCGGTTGGTTAAAAGGAGAAAATGGCGTTCATCGTTTAGTGAGAATTTCGCCGTTTGATAGCAATGCAAAACGACACACTTCATTTGCTTCTGTTTATGTATACCCAATGGTAGACGATTCTATAGAAATTGAAATTAATCCTTCTGATATTGAAATCACAACCGCGAGATCAAGCGGCGCGGGCGGACAAAATGTAAATAAGGTAGAAACTAAAGTACAATTGGTGCATCATCCCACCGGAATTCATATTTCTTGTTCAGAAACCCGCTCGCAACACGAAAATCGCGAACGCGCAATGCAAATGCTAAAATCGCAATTGTATGAAATTGAACTTCAAAAACAATTAGAACAACGCGAAGATATTGAAGCCAGCAAGAAAAAAATTGAATGGGGTTCACAAATTAGAAATTATGTAATGCATCCCTATAAATTAATAAAAGATGTACGAACTGCGGAAGAAACTGGAAATGTAGATGCGGTAATGGATGGAAATATTGATGCTTTTTTAAAAGCTTATCTTATGATGATGGGACAAAAGGAGGAATAATAATAAATTATTTTTTATATTAAGACCAAAATCAATATAAAATGATAAAAATATACCACAATCCACGTTGTCAAAAATCACGTGAAGGACTTAAAATTTTAGAAGAATCAGGAAAAACTTTTACGATTGTAAAATACTTGAATCAACCACTTTCCAAAGAAGAAATCGAAGAGCTACTAGATTTATTAGACATTTCTGCTGAAGAACTTATACGGACTAAAGAAAAAGTTTGGAAAGAAAACTACAAAGGGAAAGAACTTTCAAAAGAAGAATTGATTGAAGCGATACAAGAGCATCCAAAACTAATTGAACGACCAATTGTAGTAAAAGATGATAAAGCCATAATTGGCAGACCTCCTGAAAAAATTAAAGAAATTCTATAATATTTTAACTAGACATTAACGGGCTTCGAGTATGTTTTAAAGTAAATTGTGTTCAAAATTAAATTTGTTATGAAAAAAATAATATTACTTTTTACAGTTACTTTACTCTCGTTTCAATTTGGAGCTGCACAAGATTTGTTGCAAGGAAACCCTAGCAATACTGCTGAAGAAAACGCTAAAGAATACACACAATATCTTAAAAAAGAATTGAACTTATCAGGAAAACAGGAGGTGTTAGTCGCAAATACATTGAAAGAACATTACATGCAATTACATACTTTGCAAGAGCAAAAAAAAGCTAAAGACATGTCTAATAAGAGTTTCAGTAGTCGCTACGAAGTTCTCAAAGAGAATAACATGAATAGAATGCATAATATTTTAACTGAACCACAGTATAATAAATATATTGCGGTTACAGAAAGACAAATGAAAAAAGCTAAAAAAGAATAATTTTAGTTTTAATCATCTGAAAAAGCCACCTAAAATTTAGGTGGCTTTTTTATTAACGCAATTTTAACGACTGTCGAATTAAACGTAAAAAGCTTTCAGAAGTCAAATAATAAAACGCTAAATGAATTTAAGAACTAACGCTCTAAAAAATTCCTTAACCGGATTATTATTTTTATTTTCAACCTTACTTTTTGCTCAGCAAGAACATACTGTTTCAGGAACAGTAGTTGATAAAGACGCTGGAATTCCTTTAGAATATGCAACAATTACGTTTAAAGACCCCTCCGGAGAACTAAGTGATCAAGGTGGTGTTACCGATTTTGACGGAAATTTTAGTATTGAAGTAAAAGAAGGAACTTACAATATTTTAGTAGAATATATTTCTTTTAAGCCCAAAACTTTTAAAAATAGAACTATAAATCGTGATATTGATTTAGGCAAAATAGTTTTAGGAATTAGCGCAGATAATCTCGATGAAGTTGTGGTTACAGCTGAAACCACTCAAGTAGATGTTCGGCTAGATAAAAAGATTTATAACATCGGGAAAGATCTTACCACACAAGGCGCAACAGTTAGCGATGCATTAAGTAACGTTCCTTCGGTAACTGTAGATATTGAAGGCGGAATTAGTTTACGTGGAAATGAAAATGTTCGGATTCTTATTAACGGAAAACCTTCAGCAATGGCAGGTTTTGGTGATACAAATGTCTTTCAGCAATTGCCAGCCGATGCTATTGAACGTGTAGAAGTAATTACGAGTCCATCCGCGCGTTACGATGCCGAAGGTTCCGCAGGAATTTTAAATATTATTCTTAAAAAAGAGAAAACACTTGGTTTTAACGGTTCTGTTTCTGCCAATTTAGGATATCCTACAAATAGTCAGATTTCTACAAATTTAAATTTAAGAACAGACGATTATAACATTTTTACAACTATAGGTCGTTATTATAGAAATTCTCCGGGAAATGCTTATTTCAACAACACCTATGTAAATGATACCGGAGATTTTGATCGAATTATTGAAGATCGCGAATATGATCGACTTTATACTGGTTTCAATACAAATGTAGGAATGGAATATTTTTTAAATGATCGATCTTCCATCACAGGTAGTGTTTTTATGCGATTTGGGGATGATAAAGATGTGACGACAAATAACACAGATCGTTTTAATAACGATGTATTAGATAGTAAAACATACCGAGAGCAAATTGAAAAAGAGAGCGACGAGAGTTATCAAGGTTCTTTAAACTATGTAAATAAATTTAATGATGAAGGTCATAAATTAACTGCAGATTTTCAATATTCTTATGATAATGAAGAAAGACCTACACAAATTGAAGAAAATCAATTTTCTCCTGTAAACTCACTTCTTGCAAGAGAACGAATTTTTGAAGTTGAAACGCAAAACGAATATCTTATTCAAGCAGATTATGTTTTACCAATGGGAGAAGCTCAATTTGAAGCTGGTTTCCGTAGTAATTTTGAAGAAGAAAAAACCGATTACAAACTCAGCATTTTTGAAGACAATCAATATACGTTAGATACGTTATCGAACGTGTTTACCTACAATGAAAATGTAAATGCAGTTTATTCACAATACGGAAATAAACTTGGTGATTTTTCATTCCTTTTAGGCTTACGCTTGGAACATACACAATTAAAAGGAGATATCGATCCTTATTATAGTGAAGCAGTACTCGAAGATTTTCTTCAAATTGATTTCGATACCAATTTCGATAAAAATTATTTAGGTTTATTTCCGACGGTAAATTTAATTTATGAATTAAAAGAAGATGAAAATATTACTTTAGGCTATAACCGAAGAATTAATAGACCACGTGGTTGGTATATTAATCCGTTTCCTTCTCGTTCCAGTAGAACTAATGTTTTTCAAGGAAATCCAGACTTAGATCCAGCTTTTTCCAATCAATTCGATTTGGGTTATCTCCGAAAATGGGAAAAACTCACCTTAACAGGTTCGGTTTATTATCAGCATGAAACCGGCTCTTTTGAACGTGTTCAACTTGATCCTGAAGAAGATGAAGGTAGCGGACTCACAAAAGACGGAATTCCTATTGTGCGTATGCTTCCTATTAATTTAGCTACCGAAGATAGATTTGGTGGTGAAATTGGTACCATTTACAATCCTGCCGATTGGTTACGGTTAAACGCAAGTTTCAATTTCTTCCGTTCAATAAAAGAAGGAGAATACGATGGCGTAGATTATGGAAATGAAAACACCAGTTGGTTTGGTCGTTTTAGCGGGAAAGTAACCTTACCCGGAAAAATCGATTGGCAAACTAACGCCTTTTATCGCGGTCCAACCCAAAACGCACAAACGGAAACCGAAGGAATTTTCTCTATGAATTTAGCGTTGAGTAAAGAATTAATTCCAAATAATTTAACCGCTTCATTTAATATTAGCGACGTTTTCAATTCAAGAAAAAGGAGATCATTAACTATTACAGACGATGTAATTACCGATAGTGAATTTCAATGGAGAGTTAGACAATATACCGTTTCATTAATTTACAGATTCAATCAACCTAACAAACAAAATAGAAGAAACGAAAGTGGAAATAGTGATTTCGAAGGTGACGACGGATTTTAAAATCACCCTTCATAATACCCCAAGAAAAAGGGAAGCAAAATTGCTTCCCTTTTTCTATGATTATATTTAATTGAATTATGAATTCAATTCTTTCTTTTTACGCTTCTCCTCTCTTTTCTCCTTAATCATTTCCATTATAGAACCTCCAATCCAGTAAGGAACTACAAAACTGATTAAAAAAATCATTAACCAAAAACCAATAGTTGCAATGGTTAAAAACGCTAAAAACCCAAGATACTGATCAAATTCAAACATAATTTTTTCTTTTAACGTTAGCAAAGATAAATATTCTCTATTAGTTAACCTTCAAAAAATTTTATTTTTTTTAGCATTTCCCTTCCTCTCGTCAGGGTCGGGCTATTCGCTATATCTTTTTTGGGCAAAAAACCCAAAAAAGGATGTCGCTGCTATCCCTAATGCAAAACGTAAAAAACCAATTTAACTCACAAAAAAAAGCATCTAAATATGTAAATTTGTAAGCCTAAAATAAAAATTTATGGAATACAGAATAGAAAAAGATACGATGGGCGAAGTAAAAGTCCCAAAAGATAAATTATGGGGCGCTCAAACAGAACGTTCTAGAAATAATTTTAAAATAGGAACTCCTGCTTCAATGCCGTTAGAAATAATTTATGGCTTCGCTTACTTAAAAAAAGCCGCCGCTTATACCAACCAAGCTGCCGGGGTTTTACCTACCGAAAAAAGAGATTTAATCGCTAAAGTTTGTGACGAGATTTTAGAAGGAAAACACGACGATCAATTTCCTTTGGTAATTTGGCAAACAGGTTCTGGTACGCAAAGTAACATGAATGTAAACGAAGTAATCGCAAATCGTGCACATCAATTAGCCGGAAAAACCATTGGCGAAGGTGATAAAACGCTTCAGCCTAACGACGATGTAAATAAATCACAATCTTCTAACGATACTTTCCCGACCGGAATGCATATCGCGACTTATAAAAAGGTGGTGGAAACTACAATTCCGGGAGTAAAAAAATTACGCAATACACTTCAGAAAAAAGCAGAGGAATTTAAAGAAGTTGTAAAAATTGGGCGTACGCATTTTATGGACGCTACTCCCCTAACCTTAGGTCAAGAATTTAGCGGTTACGTTTCTCAACTTGATCACGGGTTAAAAGCCTTAGAATCAACTTTACCACATTTAGGAGAACTTGCTTTAGGCGGAACTGCCGTGGGAACAGGTTTAAACACACCAGAAAATTATGCTGAAAATGTAGCAAAATTTATTGCAGATTTTACTGAACTTCCATTTACTTCAGCAGAAAATAAATTTGAAGCCTTGGCAGCACACGATGCTTTAGTAGAAACGCACGGCGCTTTAAAACAATTGGCGGTTTCTTTAAATAAAATCGGGAACGATATTAGAATGTTAGCTTCCGGACCAAGAAGTGGAATCGGAGAAATTAACATTCCTGCAAACGAACCAGGTTCTTCAATTATGCCGGGAAAAGTAAATCCTACGCAATGTGAAGCCTTAACCATGGTTTGCGCACAAGTTATTGGTAACGATGTTGCGATGAGCGTTGGCGGAATGCAAGGTCAATTTGAATTGAACGTTTTTAAACCGGTGATGGCGGCAAATTTATTGCAAAGCGCTCAATTATTGGGTGACGCTTGTGTTTCTTTTGAAGAACATTGCGCTGCTGGAATTGAACCAAACCAAGAACGCATAGATGAGCTTTTAAAAAACAGCTTAATGTTAGTAACTGCACTCAATACAAAAATTGGTTATTATAAAGCTGCGGAAATTGCTGGAGCGGCTCATAAAAATGGAACTACACTTCGTGAAGAAGCTGTAAAATTAGGCTATACTACTGAAGAAGAATTCGATAAATGGGTAAATCCTAAAGATATGGTGTAATATATTATATCAAGTTATTTCAATTTAACCCAAATATTTTATATAATAACATTTCCACTAATCATTTTTTATGGTTAGTGGATTTTTTTATTTCAGCAACTTCAGACTCCATTTACAAAGTTTCGGATTTTTTCTGTTTACTGAAATTATCCAGTTTTGATTTTATTGTTTTTAAAATTATTAGCTTATTTTTCTTTGACTTTGTAATCAAATAAAATATAGATTTACTTTTAAAAAGAGCTACAAATTAATCCTATTTCCAACGGAATAAAAAATTATGATTCTTATCTATATATTCTTTGTTTTCGCTATTCTAATTGTAGCTTATCGATACAGTTCAAAACGAATTGAATTTTATGGCGGTTACCAAAAATTATGGGCGCATCGTGTAAATGATTTTAAAAAATTAAAGGCTAGTCAAGAAAAATTTCCAGGAATTGAATTAGATCTGGTCTATAATTCTAACGGAAATTGGCTCGATATTTATCATCCGCCTTCCAAATCAAAAAATATAAATCTTCGAGATTATATTAAGAAAATACATAAAAATAATTTGGGAGTTTGGTTAGATATTAAAAATATGGATGCTTCTAATTCAGATGAAATTTTTACCGAAATTAACGCTTCACTCGAAAACTCTTTTTTCAAAAAGGAAAATATTATTATAGAATCGCCAAACCCTTATACTCTGGAAAAATTCCACCAAAATGGTTTTAGAACAAGTTATTACTTACCCCAAAATTTATCTAGAAGCAATAAACACGAGATTGAAAATATAAAAGAATTTCTACAAAAATATCCTTTTCTAGAGATTTCAACCAGTTACGAAGATTACCAAGTTCTAAAAAAATATTTCCCTACAATTACGAAAAATTTTTGGATTTTAAACAGCAGCTATTCCATAGATATTTTAAAGAATTATAAAAGTATCCGAGAAATGGTAAATGACTCTACCGTAAAAACTTTGCTTACTCCTTATAATAACTTCAACAAATACTTTTAAGATTATTTCTTAAAAAAGCGTTTATATTTTCTGTTTGCAAAGAAACCAAGTAACAACCAAAGAACTACTGCAATTCCTATAAATTTATAACTAATTATCTGATCTCCGCTCGCGTAGGAATGTAAACCGGTAAGGTAAAAATTCACACCAAAATAAGTCATCATAATCGAAGAAAACGCAAAAACCGCTGCCCAATTAAAAGCAAATTTTCCGCGTAAACCAGGAACTAAACGCATATGAATTACAAAAGCATAAACCATTATACTTATTATAGCCCAAGTTTCTTTAGGGTCCCAACCCCAATATCTTCCCCAACTTTCATTTGCCCATTGTCCGCCTAAAAAGTTTCCAATCGTTAACATTACTAAACCAACGGTTAGCGAAAGCTCAGTAATTATGGTTAGTTCATTAATATTAAGTTTCATTTTTTTACGATTTTTTTCATTCGTAAGAATCATTAAAATCAGCGAAACCAAACCTAAAATCATACCTAAAGTAAACGGACCGTAACTGGCAACAATTACTGCCACGTGAATCATTAACCAATAGGAATCTAATACGGGAACTAAGTTAGCGATTGCTGGATCCATCCAATTCCAATGGGCGATCATTAAAATCATGGATGTAACAAAAGCTGTAGAAGCGAATGTTAAATCGCTTTTTCTTCCGAAAGCTAACCCAAAAAACATTGTTGCCCAAGCCACATAAATCATACTTTCGTATGCATCACTCCAAGGTGCGTGACCTGAAATATACCAGCGCGCAATTAAACCTGCACTATGAAGAATAAATAGAATTAATATTACAATTTTGCTAATATTCACTACAATTCTAACGCCTTTTTTATCGTAGAAAATCTGAAGAATTACAAATAAGAACATGAGCAATCCTGCCGACATATATTGCCAAAATAATCCTCTAAAAACATCATATTTGTTATAAAGAATTTCGGTGTTTATTTTCTGATCAGAAGGCATTACTTCAGCTCCGTATTTTTTCTGATAATCTTTAATACTCGCTAAAATTTCATTCGCTTTTTCATAATTTTCAGTCGATCTAGCCGTTTGCGAAACTTGCATGTAAATTGGTAAAATCTTGTTTACATAGAGCGAATCTGCTCCTTTAAATTTTCCCGTACTTTCTCGAATTTCCATATAAGAAAGCCATTTGTTATTTTCCGCATTCGGAATTGGAAAAATTTTCAGCACTTTTCCTTCTAACGCATTGTAAAGCAAATTCACTTTTTCATCGGCTGAAATAAAATCTTTTTGAAACTGATTCTTAACCTCTGCCCGGTATGCTTCTTCTAAATAAGGTGATAATTTATAAGTTCCGGTTGCATCGAAAAAGCGAGCTAACGGAATATGTTTTTTTCCTTCTTCCACTCCTAAAATATGATGCAAACTATCGTTTTTCGCTTTTACATAAATTAACGGAACATTATACCATAAACTCGGGTTTTCAGTCATCGAGAATAAAACCTGATCGCTATTTAAACCTTCGTAAGAATCGCTTTTACTGATTTTTCGTAATAATTCTGAAGAATACGTATTTGCAGGTTTCATT
Organism: Mesonia maritima; assembly: GCF_042433895.1. Classification (NCBI taxonomy): domain Bacteria; kingdom Pseudomonadati; phylum Bacteroidota; class Flavobacteriia; order Flavobacteriales; family Flavobacteriaceae; genus Mesonia; species Mesonia maritima. The sequence goes on from NZ_JBHLUA010000027.1 coordinate 12,799, forward strand.
CTTCCGCCGGCATCTTGAATTACCAATCTTCCGAATTTTGACGCGTGTTCTTCTGAAATCGCATTTTTTTGTAAAACCGAATCAATTTTTTCTTTTGGAAACTGCATCGGTAAAGTTTGGTGAGCTTCGTGCGCGTCAACTTCAGCAATTGTATCGTGTTGTTCATTTATTTCACCCGACGTTACGTCTTGGGAAAAACCTGAAAAACTTACCAAAAGTAACAGTAAGCTTAACATTTTTGCTTTTTTACTTTTCACTTTATCAAGTTGTTTTTTGAGGTTCCCGAAGCGCGAACCTTTATCAAATAAAATAAGCATTAATCCTAAATAAAGTAAGAAATAACCGATGTAAGTAATCCAAGTTCCCCACCAATCGTGATTTACAGAGAGAATTGTTCCTTTTTCATCGGGGTCGAAAGAAGCTTGAAAAAAGCGATAACCTTCGTAATCGAGAATGTGATTCATATAAATTTCGTGCGCTGTGGTTTCTCCGTTATCTACCAAATCTACTTTACTTTTAAACGATTGGTAACTTGGTGTTGGGTTGTCTTCGGTTCCTGGATATTTTTTAGCTATAAAATCTTTTAAGCGAATAGCAAAAGGAAGCTCAAATTCTTTACTTCCATAACGCAAATTAATATCTAAACCGCCGACTTTAATAGGTTTTAAGTTATTTACAATTCCTTTAGCTCCAAGTAAATTCACGGTTTTAGATTCGCCATTACTGCTAACTTTTACAACAACGCCATCGGGTTGACCTTTTTGTTTTGTTTCCGAAGGGATCATATCGTATTTTCCTTTTACTACGGGATCTGGAAACACAAATTGCATTCCAGCCATATTATATAAAGACCGCATCATTAACGGTTGCAAAGAGTCTGAAGTAACTTCGCCTTGCTTACGATCTGCCATTCGCATATACGTTCCTTCAAAAGGGGAAGAAATTTGATAACCTTCATCGGTAACTTTAATATTTATAGCGCCTTCTGTGGGTTTATTATAAGCGAATAAAACATTGTGAATACTGCTTACTTCGCCTTCTTCTAAGTAATGATCGTGACGATTTCCGCCGCCGGCTTCAACAATTTTTAAATAATTTTTTCCGTTTTCATCTTCAACTAATCCTTCTTCGGCTCCTTCAATAAATTTTACGACTTCAAATTCAACTTCTTGTCCTTTAAAATCAGTTGTAATAGTTTTATGATTATCGATTCCAGGAGCTAATAATAATTCGTGTTCTTGCGAGCGACGAAGCGGTTTATCATTATATTCGCCATCGATTACCGTTGTCAAATAGGTTTTTTCAGAAAGCATTTTATTGGTAATCTCTCCTTCTCGAATGGGCATAATTCCTTCATAGCCAATATAACGCGTAACGCCTGCACCAATAATTATTAAGAAAAAAGCAGCATGCAATAAAAGTGTGCTCCATTTTTCACGCTTCCAGAGTTTATACCGATTAATATTTCCGGCAAAATTTATGGCAAAAAGTACCATAATGGCTTCAAACCACCACGCATTATAAATCCAAGCTTTTGCTGTTGCTGTTGTATAAGAATTTTCGACGAATGTACCAATTGCCATCGCTACAGCAAAAACAATAAATAAAAGAGCCATTAATCGTGTAGAGAAAAGAAATTTTGCAATCTTCTTTTGAATCATGAGAAGGGTATTTAAAAACGCTGCAAAGTTATTGATTTTTGTCTGATTAACGTTGCGATAATCGATTCAAAAAAGGCTAAAAATGTTAATTTTAGTCAGCTTAAAGATTTTTAATAATTTAGCGGAATGATAAAAATTGTACTTATTGGCGCGGGAAACGTTGCTTCACATTTATTTAAAGCATTTCAAACTTCAGAAAAATGTAGTGTTGCGCAAGTTTTTAGTAGAACGAAAACTAGCTTAGAAAATTTTGAAACTTCAACAGAAACTACTACAGATTTAAAAAAATTAAAAGAAGCCGATATTTATATTATTTCGGTTAAAGACGACGAGGTAGAAAATGTAATTGAACAAATAAAACACAAAAACGGATTAATTGTGCATACTTCAGGAAGCGTTCCGATGTTGAATTCAGGAAAACGAAATGGTGTTTTTTATCCGTTGCAAACATTTTCTAAAAATACTGAAATAGATTTTTCTAAAATTCCGCTTTGTATTGAAGCTGAAAATGAAAACGATTTACAAATTTTAGAAGAATTAGCAAATTCAATATCTAAATCGGTTTATAAAATTTCTTCTGAACAACGAAAATCCTTGCATTTATCGGCTGTTTTTGTGTGCAATTTTGTAAATCACCTTTATAGTATCGGCGAAGATTTGTGTAAAGAAAATAAAGTTCCGTTTGAAATTTTACACGAATTAATGAAAGAAACCACTCGAAAAGCGACGTTAAATTCTCCCGCGAAAGTACAAACCGGACCGGCAATTAGAAATGATAAAAAAACAATTGCTTTTCATTTACAACAATTAAACAAGGCTGATTATTCGAAAATTTATACCTTGCTCACCGATTCAATTCAGCATAAAAATGGATAAAAATTATAAAGAAATACTCAACGATATTACAACGTTCGTTTTTGATGTCGATGGCGTTTTAACCAACGGTTCAATTTTAGTTTCAACCGAAGGCGATTTGCTACGATCGATGAATATTAAAGATGGTTACGCTTTAAAAAAAGCGGTTAAACAAGGTTATACGGTTTGTATAATTTCCGGCGGAAAAAATGAAGGCGTGCGTAAACGTTTACGCGGATTGGGAATTACCGATATTCATTTAGGCGTTGAAAATAAAGTAGATTGTTTGGACGAATTTTTTGATGTCTACAATATAAACCCGAATCACGTAGCCTATATGGGCGATGATATTCCTGATACGCACCCAATGAAATTAATTGGTTTGCCAACTTGTCCTCAAGACGCAGTTTCTGAAGTAAAAGCGATTTCTAAATATATTTCGCATAAAAAAGGCGGTGAAGGTTGCGCACGCGATTTAATTGAACAAGTTTTGAAAGTTCAAGGAAAGTGGAATCTATAAAAATTTAAACTATTGAAATATTTAAAACTCATTCGGTTACCGGAAATTTTCTTGGTCATTTTTGTTCAATTTCTAATTAAATATTATTTATTTGAACCTTTTGCGGTTTCCATTACTTTAAACGGATTTGGCCTTTTTCTTGTGACTCTTTCTTCGGTTTGTTTAGTGATGGGAAGTCAAGTAATTTCGGCAATTTTTCAAGCAAGAGCCATTCGGGTAAATAATCCTGAAGAAGTCACCGTAGGAAAAGAAATTTCTGAAAAAGGCGCGTATAATTTTTTCATTATTTTAAATGTTATCGCTGTTGGCGTTGGTTTTTATCTTTCCAATATTATTGGACGACCGATGTTTTCAGCTATTTTTATTGTAATTTCTGCATTAACCTATATTCACGCTTCTTTTTTAAAAAATTACGCGTTAATCGATAATATTGTTATTGCTGCATTAAGCGCTTTTAGCATAATTATTTTAGCGCTTTTCGATTTACTTCCTGCAATTACACCGGAAAATCAAGTATCGCAAAACACGCTATTTTCAATTTTATTAGATTATTCACTTTTTGCTTTTTTAATGGTTTTATTAATTGAAGTCATTAACGATCAAGAAAATATAAACGGCCATCACAAAATCGGAATAAAAACCTTACCAATTCTGTTAGGAAAAGAACGTACCAATAAATTAATTTGCGCGTTTACCATTTTACCGATTTTAGCGGTCATTTATTATATGTATACATATCTTTATCACAATCAATACGCGTTACTTTATGCGTTGTTTTTAATTTTGGCTCCACTACTCTATTTTGTGGTAAAAACGTGGAATGCTTCAACCCAAAAAAATTACCGCCATTTGTCTTTTGTGTTGAAAATGATAATTTTACTAAGTATTATGTCTATCGGTTTATATCAATTTATTCTGCTGTAAAATGTTAAAAGAAAAACTTAAAAATCACCAACTCATTTTAGCATCGGGTTCGCCGAGAAGACAACAATTTTTAACAGATTTAGGACTCGATTTTTCAATTGAATTAAAACCGGTTGAAGAAATTTATCCACCAGAATTAAAAGGCGCACAAGTAGCTGAATATTTAGCTGAACTAAAAACAACACCTTTTAAAAATAAATTGAAGGAAAATGAAATTTTAATCACCGGCGATACCATTGTTTGTCTAGAAGAAAAAGTTTTAGGAAAACCCGCCAATGAAGAAGAAGCGCACCAAATGTTAGAATCTTTATCTAATAGAAGTCACGAAGTTATTTCTTCAGTTTGTTTAACTTCAGCAAAAAAAAGTGTTGTTTTTCACGATGTAACTAAAGTATTTTTTAAAGAATTAACCACGGAAGAAATTAGCTTTTATATTCAAGCGCATCAACCGTATGACAAAGCCGGAGCTTACGGAATACAAGAATGGATTGGTCAAATTGGCGTCGATAAAATTGAAGGTTCCTATTTTAATGTTATGGGGATGCCACTTCATTTATTCTACAAAGAAATTCTTGAATTTATCTCATAATCTGGGCACATAATTGTTTGCGAAAAACTATTTTTGCAAAGAAGAAAAACCGTATTTGGTTTGCTAAACCTATAACTTATGGAGGAGCTTTTTTATCCACATGTATCTGAAATTAAATATACCGTCGCGGTAATTATAATTTTATTAATACTTAGGTTTAGTTTAAAAACAACAGCAAATAGAGTTGGTAAACGCCAAGACATCAATTTAGCGCGTATAAAATTGATGTTTCGTTACATAAATTTTCTGGTCGTTTTTATAGCTATTTTCCTATTATTATTAGTTTGGGGCGTAGAAGTTACGCAACTCTCTCTGGTGTTTTCTTCTGTTTTTGCGGTAGTTGGTGTCGCTTTATTTGCGGTTTGGTCTATTTTAAGCAATATAACTTCTGGCGTTATCCTGTTTTTTTCCTTTCCTTATAAAATTGGCGATCAAATTAAAATTCATGATAAAGAAGCGCCTATTGAAGCAATTATTGAAGATATAAAAGCTTTTCAACTTCATCTTAGAACTTTAGAAGGCGAACTTATTACGTATCCAAATAGTTTACTGTTACAAAAACCGGTAACGCTTATTAAAAAAGATGCTTTTGCAGACGAAGGAAAAGACGCGCTTTAACAAAAGTTAAAAAGCTTTTCGATGCACCCAAAGTTATTATATTTGAAGTGATTTTGAAATCAAGAACCTCGGGGCAAGCCTATGAGGTATGAACTGTAAAACCTTTTTATAATTTCGAGGCAAGCCTTGCGGGCATTATACCTTTTGGCGGCGCCAGTAAAAAACCCTTCAAATGAAGAAAATTCTAGTTTTAGGTTTAGCATTTTCCATAAACTTTAGCAACGCCCAAACCCCAGAAAAACTCAACAGTTCCGAAATTTATCAAGCAATTGAACAACTCAATTTTTTGGGTTCGGTATTATATCTTGCGGCGCATCCAGACGATGAAAACACAAAACTAATTTCTTATTTTTCAAATAAAGTTCACGCCAGAACTGCTTATCTTTCTTTAACGCGTGGCGATGGCGGACAAAATTTAATTGGTCCCGAAATTAGAGAATCGCTAGGTTTAATTAGAACACAAGAATTATTAGCAGCACGTAAAATCGATGGCGGACAACAATTTTTTTCTCGTGCAAATGATTTTGGCTATTCAAAAACGCCACAAGAAACCTTAGAAATTTGGAATGAAAATGAAGTTTTAAGCGATGTAGTTTGGGTAATTCGAAAATTTCAACCCGATGTAATTATTAATCGTTTCGATCATAGGACCGAAGGAACTACACACGGTCATCATACCGCATCAGCGCAATTAAGTTTGGAAGCTTTTAAAATTGCAAATGATAAAAATGCGTTTTCCGACCAATTAAAGTTTTACGATACGTGGCAACCTAAACGCTTATTTTTTAATACGTCGTGGTGGTTTTATGGAAGCCAAGAAAAATTTGAAGAAGCCGATAAATCTTCGATGATGAGCGTAGATGTTGGAACTTATTTTCCGTTAAAAGGAATATCTAACACTGAAATTGCTTCAAAAAGTAGAAGTCAGCATAAATCGCAAGGTTTTGGAAATACACCAAATCGCGGAACTGAAAACGAGTATATTGAATTAATTAAAGGCGATTTTCCTAAAAATTCTAACTCTGTGTTTGAAGGAATCGATACCAGCTGGAATCGTGTAAAAGGCGGAAAGAAGATTGGCGAAATATTAGAAGAGGTTTTAAATAATTATGATTTTAAAAATCCTTCTAAAAGTTTACCTAATCTTGTAAAAGCTTATCAATTCGTACAGAAACTTGAAAATGAACATTGGAAACGAATTAAAACTAACGAGCTTAAAAAAATAATTTTAGCCTGTTCAGGAATGTATCTTGAAGCAGTAAGTTCGGAAGAATTAGCAACGCCTTCAGAAAAAATTCAACTTAAAATTGAAGCTATTAATAGAAGTGAAACTAACATTCAGTTAAAGGAAATCACTATAAATCCGTTACAGAAAAAACTTTCTATTCAGCAAAATTTAGCTTTCAACACCGATTTTACGCAGGAAACAACAATAGAAATTCCTGAAAATTTTTCTTACTCCAATCCGTATTGGTTAGAAGAAGAAAGTAGTTTAGGAATGTATACTGTAAAAAATCAACAACAACGTGGTTTGCCAGAAAACCAGCCAACGTTAACCGCTGAATTCACACTAGATTTTGGAAAAACTTCCATTTCATTTGAAAAACCGATCGTTTATAAAACGAACGATCCTGTAAAAGGAGAAGTTTACAAACCCTTTTCAATCGTTCCAAAAGTATCGATCGCTACAGAAAATTCTACCGTTGTTTTTAATTCAGAAGAAGCTAAAGAAATTACGGTAAATCTAAAAGCGTTTGCAGATAATGTTAAGGGAGAATTAAAAATTTCAGCACCAAAAAATTGGAAAATTTCACCTGAAAAAGTGGCGGTTGATTTCAATAAAAAAGGAGAATCTAAAAAATATACCTTTACCGTAATTCCACCGAAAGAAAAAAGTGAAGTTTTTATTTCGCCTGTTTTTAAAACTGAATCACAAACTTTCTCGCAAGAACTTGAACTTATAGAGTACGATCACATTCCTACGCAAACTGTTTTAAAACCTGCAAAAACCAAATTCATTAAACTTTCTATTGAAAAACGCGGAAATAAAATTGCTTATATTGAAGGCGCCGGAGATGTTGTTCCTGAAAGTTTACGAATAATTGGTTACCAAGTAGATATACTTACGCCAGAAGAAATAACCGCAGAAAACTTAAAAAAATACGATGCTGTAGTCATCGGAATTCGCGCTTATAATACGGTTGAAAGTTTAGCTTACAAACAACCAATTTTATATGATTTTGTTGCAAATGGCGGAAATATGATTGTACAATACAATACAAATCGCGGATTAAAAACCGATAACCTCTCTCCTTTTTCACTAGAATTATCACGTGATCGCGTAACCGATGAATATTCTAATGTTGACTTTTTAGCGCCAAAGCATCCTGTTTTAAATTATCCAAATAAAATAACTTCAGCAGATTTTGAAGGTTGGGTTCAAGAAAGAGGACTTTATTTTCCCGATAAATGGGATGAAAACTTTACGCCAATTTTTGGCATGCACGATAAAAATGAAACTGAAACAAAAGGAAGTCTTTTAGTCGCTCCCTACGGAAAAGGCTATTATATTTATACAGGTTTAAGTTTTTTTAGAGAATTTCCCGCCGGAGTTTCCGGAGCATATCGCCTTTTTGCCAATTTAATTTCAATAGGAAAATAATGAAAGAGAAACCAGAAAAATATTATTGGAAAAGTGCATATACGTTTATGCTGGTAGCGAATTTAATTTATTGGATTGGCTTTTTCATCATCATGAAATTCTTCGCCTAAACACGTACTTATGCATTATATCGATTTAATTGTACTTATAGCCACGCTTTCGTTTATCGTTATTTTTGGCTACTACAGTAATCGAAAAAACAAATCGGTTAGTGATTATTTAAAAGGCGGAAATGAAGCTCGTTGGTGGACTGTTGGCCTTTCGGTTATGGCAACGCAAGCCAGCGCAATTACTTTTCTTTCAACTCCGGGGCAAGCTTTTCATAGCGGAATGGGTTTTGTACAATTTTACATTGGACTTCCTATTGCGATGATTGTTATTTGTATGGTTTTCGTTCCAATTTATCATCGCTTAAAAGTTTATACCGCTTATGAATATTTAGAGAGCAGGTTCGATTTAAAAACCCGAACGCTTACGGCTTTATTATTTCTCGTTCAACGGGGTTTGGCGGCAGGAATCACCATTTTTGCTCCCGCAATAGTTTTGTCTGCCGTTTTAGGCTGGAATTTAGTTACGCTGAATGTAATCATCGGGATTTTAGTAATTATTTACACAGTTTCCGGCGGTACTAAAGCGGTAAGTACAACCCAAAAACAGCAAATGGCAGTAATTTTTATAGGAATGATTACCGCTTTTTTTGTCATTACAAGTTACTTGCCTGAAGATATTACTTTTTCTCATGCGCTCGAAATTGCCGGCGCAAGCGGAAAAATGGAAATTCTGGATTTTTCATTCAGTTTAGAAAATCGTTATACGTTTTGGAGCGGAATTATTGGCGGAACTTTTTTAGCACTCTCCTATTTTGGTACAGACCAAAGTCAAGTGCAACGTTATTTATCGGCGCGTTCGCTTCGGCAAAGTCAAATGGGATTAATTTTTAATGGTTTTTTAAAAGTTCCGATGCAGTTTTTTATTCTTCTGGTTGGAATTATGCTTTTTGTATTTTATCAATTTAATGATGCGCCGTTGAATTTTAATCCAGCCGCAAAAAATGCTGTGGTTAATACTGAATATGAAACTGAATATAATCAGCTTCAAGATAAATTGCATGAAAACCGACAAAAAACGTCTGAAACAGCGCTTAAATATGTAAAGGTTTCTGAAGAAAATTCCCTTCAGAAGGAGAAAATAAAAAGTCAATTAAATGAATTGAATGCGAATGAGATTCAATTACGTGAAGAGGGAAATAAATTAGTTGAAAAAGCAAATAAAACTGTTGAAACGAACGATAAAGATTATGTTTTCATTCATTTTATTCTGAATAATTTACCGCGCGGTTTAATTGGTTTATTATTGGCGGTAATTTTAAGTGCGGCAATGTCTTCGACCGCTTCAGAATTAAATTCTTTAGCTTCTACCACGGTAATTGATTTGTATAAAAGAAATGTTTCAGAAGAAAAAACCGACGCTCATTTTTTAAAAGCTTCGAAATGGTTCACGTTACTGTGGGGAATTTTAGCAATTTTATTTGCCTGTACCGCAGATTTATTTGATAATTTAATACAGATTGTAAATATTATCGGCTCGATTTTCTACGGAAATGTATTGGGAATTTTTCTACTTGCTTTCTTTATAAAATTTGTAAGAAGTAATGCCACGTTTATTGCGGCTATAATTACACAAATTATCGTAATTATTGGTTGGTGGTTCGATTGGATGCCTTATTTATGGCTGAATTTATTCGGTTGTTTATTGGTGATGATCTTGGCTATTATTCTTCAAACTTTTACAAACTCTAAAAAATAAATTAAAAAAGGGCTTTATTTTAAAGCCCTTTTTTAATTGTAAGAAATGAGTTTTACTTACTCCATTCTTCAATAGACTCTTCATTCATTTTTACATAATCATCATTTCCTGCTTTTTGCGCACTTTTTAAAGATAATTCAGCAGTTTTAATGGCATCTTTTTTCATTCCCATTTTAGCTTGAATAAGCGATTTTCTGCGAAGCATCCAAAATGGAGTTTCTTCTTGCATATCAATAGCTTTATTTATCCATTCTAACGACTGTTTCATGTCTTTTACTTCTTCAAAATAATAATTTGCCGCAGCATAATAATCGTTTGAAGTTGGGTTCGCTTTCATAGTCGTTTTTATACTTTCCATTACCATTTCGTCTGTAGGAACTTCAATTGGTAAATAAGCTACGGTTGATTCCCAAAGAAAATTAAGCACAGCAGAACTGTTGGTTAATTCGTCGATAACAATGGTGAACGTTTCCATATCGAATGGCATACTATCTGTATTCGCTTCTACTTTTAAAGCTACTTTACTTTCATCCCATTGTTTTGGTAATCCCCAATTTGAAACATCGGAATAAAAAATTACTTCCCAGTTTTCTTCCATTGGAATCGTGAAAATCGCGTAAGTACCTTTTTTTAGTTTTTTTCCTTTAATTACCACATCGTCACTAAACGTGATTTTTGTATTTTCATTGGCACCTGTTCTCCACATTTTATCATAAGGAACTAAGTCTCCGAAAATTGTTCTTCCACGCATTGAAGGTCTGGAATATTCTACAGTAATATCTGTTAAGCCTACTTTTTGCTCTAATTTACCAAATGGACTTGGTTGTGGAGCTTTTACTTGTGCGTTTACCATTGCACTAAATAAAAATAATACAAATACTAATTTTTTCATGGTTATTGGTTTACTATTTTAAAGGTAAAAATAGCCTAAATATTTTGTTTTTCAGCGTGTAGAAAACAACTTTTATAGAATGTTTCACTTAAAAAATTATCATTAAAGCGTTTTGCTTGTTATATTTACGGTATGATCTTTTTGGTATGAAAAAAACATTACTTTCTTTAGTCGCATTTTTAATTAGTTTACTAGGCTTTAGTCAAAATTATTGGACAAAAATTAGCGCTCCGCCTTCGCAAAAAAATATTTTAAATAAAAATCTAGAAGTTACTGGTAATACTTTCTACTCCTTGAATAATGAAGCTTTTGTGGCAGACTTAAATAATGCTCCTTTTAGAAATTCTACTGAAAACAGCCCTGTAAAAATTGCTATTCCTATTGGAGAAAATGAATTTAAATCTTTTGAAATTTTTAAAACACGAACGCTAAGTAAAGAATTAGCCGCAAAATTTCCCTCAATTCAATCGTTTATAGGAACAACAAGTGATAAAAAAAATAACTTAAGACTTACCATAACTCCGCATGGAATTTTCGGAATGGTAAGTACTGGAGCAAAATTAACCTATATAAATCCGAATTCTATAAACGGAAATATCTATACCGTATTTAAAAAGAATTCAATTACAGAAACAGATACATTCTTAAATTGTTTGGTAGCATCTTCTAATAATTTTGAAGAAAAAAACACACCGGTAACCCAAGCCGATGTTGATGACGCAGTTCTGAGAACTTATGAATTAGCTGTGGCAACAACTGGAGAATATGCTCAATTTCATATTTCGAATATGGGATTACAAGGCGCATCTACCACGCAACAACGTGCAGGAGTTTTATCGGCAATTGCAGCTACAATCGACAGAGTAAATGAAATATATGAGCGTGATTTAGCAGTAACTTTTACCTTAGTTCCCGATAATGAAGACATTATATTTTTGAATCCTAATAGCGACCCTTTTAGTAATTATAATACTGGTCAATTAATAGGTCAAAGTCAAAATACTATTGATAACATTATCGGTTCTGGCAATTACGATATTGGCCATACATTTAGTACTGGCGCTGGTGGTTTGGCTCAACTTTTTTCAGTTTGTAATAACTCCGTTAAAGCGTTAGGCGTTACCGGAATTTCTCAACCTATTGGCGATCCTTTCGCGGTAGATTATGTGGCGCATGAATTAGGACATCAATTTGGAGCAAATCACACTTTCAATGGTCAAAATGGAAGTTGTAGTGGAAATGAAAATAACAATACTGCTATAGAACCAGGTAGCGGAACTACAATTATGGCCTATGCAGGTTTGTGTCCCGGAGAAAATATTCAGTTTTCTAGTGATCCTTATTTTCACGCAATAAGTATTGATGAAATTTATAATAACATTTCAAATGGAAGCGGAAGTTTTTGCCCAGATAATTCCTCTATAAATAATCAGGCTCCGGTTATACAATCTATTCCAAATTATACCATTCCTAGATCTACAGCATTTGTCTTAACTGCGAATGCTAGCGATCCAGACAACGATCAATTAACCTATTGTTGGGAACAAACCGATGCTGGTTTTGCTCCTTCTCCGCCATCAGCTTTCGCTACAAGTGGTGCTTTATTTAGATCTAGAATACCTGTGAGTTCATCTAGCCGGTATTTTCCTGAATTAGCACAAATTTCAACCGGAAATTTAGATCCTGAATGGGAAGTTATTCCAATGGTTTCGAGAAGTTTAAATTTTAGCGTTACCGTAAGAGATAATAACCCGCTTGGCGGACAGAGTTCTCGAGAAAATGTAACTGTGAATGTTGTCAATAGCGGACCTTTTCGAATTTTATCTCAAAATAGCAGTGGTATTTCTTATAGTCAAAATGAAAGTGTACCGATAATTTGGAATGTTGGCGGCACAAACGGAAATGGAATAAATACTCAAACAGTCGATATTTTCCTTTCTTATGATAGTGGTGAAAATTTCACAGAACTTGTTGCCGATAATGTTCCTAACGATGGTTCGCATAATATTGTAACTCCTGTAGGAACTGCTTCTACAGAATGCAGAATAATGGTAAAAGCGGTTGATAATATTTTTTTAACTGTAAATGAAGAGGATTTTGAAATAACAACCAATGTGTTGAATACACCAAGTGTAAAAGATATAGAATTTGCGCTTTACCCAAATCCTACTTCGGGAAAATTCACCATTGATTTAATGAATACAGACGGAAAGAAACAGACCGTAAGAATTTTCGATATTAATGGAAAATTAATTCACCAAAAAGAATTGAATTCTTCCTTGGTAAGACACTCTGTTGAATTAGGAAATCCGCAAAGTGGAATTTACCTCGTTGAAATCTCTAACGGTAGTTCCAAGATTATCAAAAAATTAATTATTAAATAAACTAAAAACCGCTTCAAATTTGAAGCGGTTTTTTTAATATTTTGCTTTTATTGAATCGATTCGTTGCGAGACGTTTTCATTTTTAAATTGAAGCAAAAGTTCATTATTTTCAACTTTTAATTTGCCGTTCTTTACTTCGTAATATCCTGCGGCGCCTTTGCAATAACAAAACATTCCGTGCAATAATTTCACTTTAGATAATTCTTCATCATTCAACACCAATTTTTTTTCAGTATTAGGAATTTCAAATAAAATTTCTTCTTTATAATGACCGTCACTCGCCTGTTGATCCATATTTACAGCAAAAGTGTATTTTATAATCATCGTGTTTTCATTCGGTTTAAATTCGGGATATAATTTATTCGCGTTATCCTTTGAAAAGCTCATTGAGGTATTTTCCATAACCGTAATCGAACATTTTTCAGGCTCAGGACATTCACTTAATAAAATTAAAGAATTGGAATTCAATGAATTTTTAAAACTATCTTGTTGTGTGCTTTTACATGAAATTACCATAAAAAGGAAAAGGAAAAATGAATATTTCATACCTGAATTTTTACTAAAAGTAACTTTTTCAGATTTAATCCTGCTCTATCTAAATAAAAGAATAACTTTTGTTTAACTTTTTTATTTTTACATTAAACAATAATAATTTTATTTTAGTAGGGATGAAAATATACACGTTACATAAAAGACAAAATTTGCCGATTTCTATTGAAAAAGCATGGCAATTTTTAGCAGATCCCAAAAATTTAAAAGTCATTACTCCAGATTATATGGGGTTTGATATAAAAGGTGGTGCAGATCGCAAAATGTACCAAGGTCAGATAATTGAATATATTGTTACGCCACTTTTCGGAATTAAAACCAAATGGGTTACCGAAATTACCCACATAAAAAACAAAGAATATTTTGTAGATGAACAACGCTTCGGACCTTATAAACTTTGGCATCACAAACATTTTATAAAAGAAATTGATGGCGGCGTAGAAATGGAAGATTTATTGCATTATAAATTGCCAATGGGAAAATTAGGGCAACTCGCTCATCCTTTTTTAGTAAAACCTAAATTGGAAGAAATTTTTGCCTACAGAGAAAAAAAATTAGAAGAACTTTTCGGAAAACACAACTAATTATGAAAAATATTTTACTCATCGGCGGAAGCTACGGTATTGGTTTTCAAGTCGCTAAAGAACTTCAAAATGACTATAATATTTTTATAGCATCGAGAACCAACCAAAAATTAAATGAGTTAAAGGTAACGCATTTAGAGTTTGATGCTTACAAAGATGATATCGAAAGTTTAGATCTTCCCGAAACGATAGATGGTTTGGTTTATTGTCCGGGAACAATTAATTTAAAACCTTTCAAAATGCTTTCGGCAGAGGCTTTTGAAAAAGATATCCAAAAAAATTTCATTTCATTAGTAAATGTTTTAAAAGGTTTACTACCAAAACTTCAAAATTCAGATCAGGCAAGTTTGGTTTTTTACAGTACAATCGCTGTACAAACCGGAATGCCTTTTCATACAAGTGTTGCCGCGGCAAAAGGCGCTATCGAAGGTTTCGCAAAATCGCTTGCCGCGGAGTATGCACCCAAAATCCGGGTGAATGTAATCGCGCCGTCGTTAACCGATACGCCACTTGCTGAAAAATTATTAAATAACGAAAAGAAAAAAGAAAAAATGAGCGAACGTCATCCGCTTAAACGGGTGGGTAGAGATGAAGATTTGGCTTATATGACGTCTTTTTTACTTTCCGACAAAAGTAGCTGGATTACCGGTCAGGTTTTTGGAGTCGATGGCGGACTTTCTTCATTAAATTTAAATTAATGAGTACAGAAAATTACAGCATATTTTGGTTTCGAAGAGATTTAAGAATCGATGATAATGTTGGTTTTTTAGCCGCTTTAAAAAGTGGTTATCCGGTTTTACCTATTTTTATTTTTGATTCTGAAATATTAAACGATTTACCCAAAGATGATGCGCGTGTAACTTTTATTCATCAAAAAATTCAGGAAATAAGGAAAACTTTTCAAGAAAAATATGACAGTTCACTTGCTATTTTTCAAGGAAAACCTAAAGAAGTTTTTAAAAAAATAGTTAAAGATTATTCTGTTGCTGAAGTTTATACCAATCGCGATTATGAACCTTATGCTAAAGAACGTGATGAAAAAATAAACGATTTTTTAGCTGAAAAAAATATTGAATTTAAAACTTTTAAAGATCAAGTTATTTTTGAAAAAAGCGAGGTGGTAAAAAAAGATGAAACGCCCTATTTGGTTTACACGCCTTATATGAAGCAATGGAAGAAAAAATTTAAAGCTGAAAAATTAAAAATTCATTATACCTCACAACATTTAGAAAATTTAATTCAAAATTCACGTTTACCAAACTTATCACTTTCAGACATTGGTTTTAAAAAATCTACTATTGAAGTTCCCGAGTATGAATTAACCCCAACTTTAATGGAAGAATATGATGAAAAAAGAAATATTCCTTCAAAGAAAGGAACTTCCAATTTAAGTCCGCATCTGCGATTTGGAACGGTCGGAATCAGAAAAATTGTAAAAAAAGCCATACAAGAAAAAGACGAAACTTTCTTAGAAGAACTTATTTGGCGTGAATTTTTTATGCAAATTCTATATCATTATCCAAAAACAGTAACCGATGCATTTAAAGAAAAATACGACCGAATTGAATGGCGAAATAAAAAAGCTGAATTCAAAAAATGGAAAGAGGGAAAAACAGGCTATCCATTGGTAGATGCAGGAATGCGAGAATTAAATAATTCTGGAATAATGCACAATCGCGTTAGAATGGTGGTGGGTAGTTTTTTGTGTAAACATTTATTAATCGATTGGCGTTGGGGCGAAGCTTATTTTGCTGAAAAATTGCTCGATTACGAAATGTCCTCAAATGTGGGAAATTGGCAATGGATTGCCGGAAGTGGCGTAGATGCAACGCCTTATTTCAGAATTTTTAATCCGACTTCGCAACTCGATAAATTTGATAAAGACCGAAAATACGTTAAAAAATGGATTCCCGAATTTGACACTGAAGATTACCCAGAACCAATGGTAGATCACAAAGAAGCTCGTGAACGCTGCTTAAAAGTTTATAAAAAAGCGGTCAGCAATTAATTGGCTAATAATTTTCTCGCTTTTTCTAAATCTTCCGGCGTGTCGATACCAATAGTTTTTAAGTCGGTTTCCACCATTTTTATATTTTTTCCGTATTCGAGATAGCGAAGTTGCTCTAGTTTTTCAGCATCTTCTAAACCTAACATTGGTAAATGGTAAAAATCTAATAAAGCTTCTTTTCTAAAAGCATAAATACCAATGTGCTTATAATAGGTGATTTTTGCTTCTTTATTTCTTAAATACGGAATTGGTGATCTTGAAAAATAAAGTGCAAAATCATTTTTATTGGTGATCACTTTTACGTGATTCGGGTTTAGAATGTCTTCTTCGGTTTCTAAAGCTGTTTTTAAGGAAGCTAAATCTATTTCAGCAGCATCTTCAGCATAAAATACCTCCAATAATTTTTCTAAACTTTTCTGCTGAATAAAAGGTTCGTCGCCTTGAACATTTACCACAATATCAACATCTAAATTTTCTACAGCTTCAGCAATTCTATCGCTTCCGCAGTCATGTTCTTTTTTACTTTTTATGGCCTTCCCTCCTATTTTTTCAATTTCATCAAAAATAATATCGCTATCGGTTACCACATAAACTCCCTGAAAAAGATTGGTTTCTACCGCAGCTTCGTAAGTTCGTTGAATTACGGTTTTTCCCGCTAGATCTTTCATTAATTTTCCGGGGAAACGAGAAGCGGCATAACGCGCCGGAATCATCGCGATAATTTTTAAGTCAGAAGGTTTTTTCATAAAAAATTATTTAAAAAATTCATCTTTAAATCCAATAAGGTATAATTTATCTTTTGCACGCGTACAAGCGGTATACAGCCAACGCAAATAATCTTCTGTAATGCCATCTTTTAAATAAGGTTGTTCCACAAAAACGGTATTCCATTGTCCACCTTGCGATTTATGACAAGTCATTGCATAGCTGAATTTCACTTGCAAAGCGTTAAAATATTTATTGTTTTTTACTTTTAAAAATTTCTTGTATTTCGTGCGTTCATCTTCATAATCTTTCATCACTTCTTCGTACAAGCGGTTAGATTCTTCATATGGTAGTGACGGCGTGTTGGCTTCTAAGGTGTCGAGCATAATTACGGTTTCGAAAGGTTTCATATTGGGATAATCTACCATTTGAACTTTTACTTCAGCAAAACGGAAACCGTATAAACTTTTAATATCAAAAATTTCTAAGATCTCAACAATATCGCCATTTGCTATAAATCCTGCATCAGAATTGGGTTTAATCCAGAAATAATTATTTTTTACGACCATTAAAAAATCACCTGCGGCTATTTCGCTTTCGCGGAAAAGAATTCTGGAGCGAATTTGTTGATTGTAAACATTTGCACGTTTGTTAGAACGCACTACAATTGCGGTTTCTTCGTGACCATTATTATCATAAGCATCGTTAATGGCATCCATAATTTCGTAACCATCGATTAAACGAATAAAATCATTTCCCGCATTTTCATGAAATTTAAAAGTATTATAAAATTCAGATTTTAACGCTTCCCGGAGTAAAGTCGCATTTTCTAAAATTCCGCTTTGCTGTTGCTGCCGAACTACTTCATTCAACTCAATATGACTGACTTCTTTTTGATATGTGAGTCCTAATTTATCTTGATCTAGTGCCGGACTCAAACTTAAATTTACAGGTGGTAATTGCGCAGTATCGCCAATAAGAATTAATTTGCAATTATGACCGGAATATACATAATCTATTAAATCGTCTAACAAAGAGCCGTTTTCAAATAATTTAGCATCACTTGGGTAATCTGAAATCATTGAAGCTTCATCTACAATAAAAATAGTGTTTTTATGCTTATTGGGTTGAAGCGTAAACTGCAATTTTGCAACTCCCGATTTTTTAGGAAAATATATTTTTTTGTGAATGGTATGCGCTTGATAGCCCGAATAATTACTCATCACTTTTGCCGCTCTACCGGTTGGTGCAGCAAGTACCGGACTTTTTTTTATCTTCCATAAATTCTTAACCACCGTACCAATAATTGTAGTTTTTCCAGTTCCGGCATAACCTTTGAGGACAAATAATTGATCTTTTTGATCGGCTACAATAAATTCTGAAAGTTTTTGCAAAGCAATATTTTGCTGACTGGTGACTTCGTATTCAAAATCGTGAAGAAGAAGTTTATAAAATGCTTGTGCGGTCATTAAAATAGAGCTTTAGATAAAAACCAAAGATAAAGATGGATTTTTATCCTGGAAACTTTTACGAATAAAAAAAAGTTGTAGATTTGCGTACATACTATTAAACTATAAAAAACCTCGGGTATGAGACTTGTAATTCAATTGGTTCTTTGGGCAGTTATCGGTGTTTTAGGATACCTAACTTTTATGTCTGTTTATGATCCTATTCAATTTAATAAAATTAAAGAAGCCCGCTATCAAAAAGTGATCGATCGCTTAAAAGATATACGTAAGGCAGAATTAGCACATAAAGAAGTTACCGGTAAATTTACTGGCGATTTCGATAGCTTAGTTCGTTTTATCGATACTGCTGAATTTACGATTACGCAACGTAGAGACACTTCGTATTTAGATAAAGAATACCAAAAAAATTACGGTGTAGATAAAATGATTCAAGATGTAATAATTGATACGATTGGTTCTACTCCCGTAAAAGATTCACTTTTCAAAAATTCAGATCGATACAAGAAAATGATGTATGTACCGACAACTGATGATAAAAAGTTTAAACTTCAGGCAGGAACGGTTTATAAAAATAATAGCAATATTCCGGTATTTGAAGTAAAAGTTTCTAAAGATGTAATTTTAGCAGATCAAGATCCTGATGAAGTTTCACAAGAAAAACAAGTAGTTTCTGTAGATGGTGTAAACGGAGAATACCTAAAAGTAGGCTCGATGGAAGAAGTAAATACCAACGGAAACTGGCCTAAAGTTTATGGAGCAAACGATAAGTAAACAAAATAAGTTATCTTATAAATTGTCCATCTTGATTCGTCAAGATGGACTTTCTTTTTGTGTCTCTCAACAAAACCCGGCTAAGGTTATTTCTTTCTCAACTGAAGAATTTTCAGATAAAAAAACACCAGAAGAACTTCTTCATTTTATAGAAAATTATATTGAATATTCTCTGGCTGAATATGAAATTGAAGATGTTCTCGCAATTTATGGAAATCAATTATACAGTTTTGTACCGCGACCTATTTTTAAAGAAGAACACCTTACCGATTATTTAAAATACAGCGTAAAAATTTTAAAAACCGACGTAGCTTCTTTCGATGAACTTTCGAACCAACAGATCAATAATGTTTATATTCCGTATGTGAATATTAATAATTATTTATTTGAGAATTTTGGTGCTTTTACCTACAAACATGCGTCTACACTTTTAACGGAATTTGCTTTACAAAATTCAACAGATAAAACGAAAGTTTATGTGAATTTTCAAAATTCCTCTTTCGATGTTTGTGTAGTTTCTAAAGCTAATCTTCTACTTTGCAATAGTTTTATTCATGAAACAGCAGAAGATTTTCTCTATTATTTACTTTTTACTTTTGAGCAACTTTCACTAAGTACAGCAGAAACACCTGTTTTTTTAATGGGAAATATTGAAAAAGAAAGCGATTATTATAAATTACTCTATAAGTATATAAAAGAAGTTATCTTTGTCGAAAGAATTAAAAATATTGAAACTTCTACAATGAATTCTGAAAGTTTACACACTCATCATCTTTTACTAAGTTCTATATGCGAATAATTTCAGGAAAACACAAAGGAAAACGCATTACTGCTCCAAAAAAGCTTCCTATTCGCCCCACAAAAGATATGGCAAAAGAAGCTTTGTTCAATATTCTAGTCAATCGTTTTCAATTTTCCACTTTAAAAACACTCGATCTTTTCGCTGGTTCCGGAAATATAAGTTATGAATTTTCGTCCCGAGGAGTTCAAAATTTAACTGCCGTAGATTCAAATTTTGCATGTGTAAAATTTATAGAACAAACTGCTAAATCGCTAGAAGCTGAAATAAATACTATAAAAAGTGATGTTTTTTCTTACTTAGAGAAATCGCCACAACAATTCGATATTATTTTTGCCGATCCGCCTTATGATTTTGAAACTGAGAAATTTCAAACTATTTCCAATTTAATATTTGAAAATAATCTTTTGGCAGAAGACGGTTTATTAATTATCGAACATTCTAAACACACCGATTTATCAACCACTAAAAATTTTCAAGATTCTAGAAAATACGGCGGTTCCGTTTTTTCATTCTTTCAAAATTAAATTATAAAAAATCTATGATCGCCCCATTCAAGATTTTCGACAATGAATTAGCTTATGTCGAGCTTTACGAAAATTACATTCTTTCTTCTATAAAAGAAGGAATTTTATTCGAAGAAGATTCCCTTAATTGGTTTATTATGATTTTCGATAAATATTACCCAAACAAACCATTTGGTTACATTGCCGACAGAATATATCCATACACAATAAACCCAATGATGTACCAATTAACTTCAATGCACGAACGCTTAGATGCGATGGCAATTGTTAGTTATTCAGAATTAGGAAAGCAAAATGCCTTGTTTGAAAAAGGTTTTTTCAGCAAACCACTTGATGTTTTTTCCTCGGTACACGAAGCGAAAGATTGGTTATTTAAAACCCTGGATAAAAATAAAAAAGTAGACCTGTAAGCCGGATTCTGTTTTTCCTAAAATTTAGAAAATCCTTATCATTTATCTAGAATTTTTGTTGCCAAAAATTTCTAAGCTGCCTACCCTCCAACATCGACTGAGCAATCTCGAACGTTGGTTTACATGACATTGCACCGCATAGAGTTTACCTGATTTCACTACAGCATTACCTGTACATTCTTTCTGCTGCACTTGTCCTGATTTCACAATCGGCGGCCGTTAGCCGCTATGCCGCTCTATGGTGTCCGGACTTTCCTCTAAAAAATTAGCGATAAGGCGGTCTACTTTCGTGCAAAGATAATTTATCGAAGAACTTATCCTTTAAAATTCAGAAAAATTGTGAATAAAATTTAATAGAATTCAAGCTATTCGCTGCGTTCTTTTTCACGCTATTTATATATTTGCTTTAAGTTTAAATTTCTATGGAACAATTTGTAGTATCAGCCCGAAAATACCGCCCAGAAACCTTTAATGATGTGGTTGGACAAAAGGCTATTACAAATACCTTAGAAAATGCAATTAAAAACAATCATTTAGCGCAAGCCTTACTTTTTACAGGTCCACGTGGAGTTGGTAAGACTACTTGTGCCAGAATTCTTGCCAAAAAAATAAATCAACAAGCTACCGAAGATACCCAAGAAGATTTTGCTTTTAATATTTTTGAATTAGATGCGGCTTCTAACAACTCGGTAGATGATATTCGGAATTTAATAGATCAGGTTCGTATTCCACCACAAGTTGGAAAATACAAGGTTTACATTATTGATGAGGTTCATATGCTTTCGCAAGCGGCGTTTAACGCATTTCTAAAAACCTTGGAAGAACCACCAAAGCATGCGATTTTTATTTTGGCGACTACCGAAAAGCACAAGATAATTCCTACTATTTTATCACGCTGTCAAATATTCGATTTTAAACGAATTACGGTAAGCGATGCTAAAGAATATCTTGCAACTATCGCAAAAAATGAAGGCGTAAATGCTGAAGATGACGCGCTTCATATAATCGCTCAAAAAGCTGATGGCGCTATGCGTGACGCTTTATCGATTTACGATCGTGTAGTAAGTTTTAGCGGAAATGAACTTACGCGAACTGCTGTTACCGAAAATTTAAATGTTCTCGATTACGAAACTTATTTTACTTCTACCGATTTAATTTTAGAAAATAAAATTCCAGAACTTTTACTTCAATATAATGAGGTATTGGCAAAAGGTTTCGACGGTCACCATTATATTGCTGGTCTCGCTGCTCATTTTAGAGATTTATTGGTTTGTAAAAATCAATCTACTATTCAATTATTAGAAGTTGGCGAGGAAACAAAAACTAAGTATTTTGAGCAATCACAAAAAGCACCACAAGATTTACTTTTGGAAGGAATTGAACTCGCCAACGAATGTGATTTAAAATACAAATCGAGCAGGAATTCACGATTATTAGTTGAATTAACTTTAATGCAATTAGCCTCTATCACTTTCGATGGAGAAAAAAAAAAGTCTGAACGCTTTATAATTCCGGCTGAAAATTTTGTTTCTATTACTGAAAAAGCTACGCCGGTTTCTTCAGCTTCCAAAGAAATTATTCAAGAAAATGAACAACCTGAGGTAGTTTCTCCGGTAACTTCTGGTGAAGAAAGTTCACTTCCCACTGAAAAAAATTCAGCTAAAATAGATTTAAAAACAAAAAAGAAAACTTCCGGTCTTTCGTTAAAAAGTATTGGCGAAAAGAAAAAGCTTCAAGCAGAACAACAAAAAAAGAAAGAAGCTTCTAAAATTGAATTAGATGAAAAGTTTACCGAAGCACAAGTTTTGTCCGCTTGGGATGAACACGTAAAACGTTTAAAAAGAAAAGGAGAAAAAATATTAGCTTCAATTTTAGAAACCGATACCCCAAAAATTAACGGTAAAAAATTACAGATTGAACTGCCAAATTCAACGATGAAAGTTGAATTAAACAGAGCTAAAGGTCCGCTTTTAAATCATATTCGTAGAAAAGTAAAAAATAGTTTTATAGAACTGGAAATTGTTATAAATGAAGAAGCTTCAAAAAAATATGCGTTTACCACACGTGAAAAATTTGAAAAACTAAAGGAGAAAAATCCGCTTATTGATAAATTACGTTCCACTTTCGATTTAGATGTTTAGATTATGTTAGGTTTAAAACTTCCCACCGACCCGAGATGGGCAAATATTGCTGAAAAAAATATTAAAGAAATTTTGATAGATCACGCTTATTGCGAACAAAAAGCGGCTTCGACAGCAATTTCTTTAATTGTAAGTTTTCCGGAATATGAAGAATTAGTCATTGCAATGACTGATTTGGTTCAAGAAGAAATGAGTCATTTTAAAATGGTTCACGATAAAATTGTAGAACGCGGTTATACAATGGGGCGCGATCGGCGTGATTATTACGTGGTAGAATTAATGAAGTTTTTCCCGAAAGGTGGAAGCAGAATTAATCAAATGGTGCATCGTTTGCTTTATGCGGCTTTAATTGAAGCTAGAAGTTGCGAACGGTTTAAGCTTCTATCTGAAAAATTACAAGAAAAAGAACTGCGCACTTTTTATAAAAAATTAATGATTAGCGAAGCCAATCATTATACGATGTTTTTAAATTTTGCCCGTAAATATGGCGATACGGAAGAAGTAAATAAAAAATGGCAAGATCTTCTAACTTATGAAGCTAAAATTATGAAAAGTTTTAGCGAAGGTGAAGGAATTCACAGTTAATATTTATTTGTTTTCTTCAGCTTTTGCTTCATTGTAAAGTGATTTTATAATTCCGTCTGCCAAACCTATTTTTGGAACATACACTTTTCGAGCTCTACTCCATTTCATCGCAGAAAGATAAATTTTTGCAGCGGGAATAATAACATCCGCGCGATCTTCATTTAAATTTAATTCTGAAATTCGCTCTTCGTAAGTTAATGAATTTAAAAGTTGATAATAGGAACTTAAATAAAAGAATGAAAGTGGTTTTCCTATTTTTTTTCCGCTGGATTTAAAAATATTATTGATGTTTCCACCAGAACCAATCAATGAAATTTTGGTGTATTTTTTCGTTTCTCTTTTTATCCATTCTTCAACATCAGTCCACATTTTTTCGTCAACAATATCATTTAATAAACGAACGGTTCCTAATTTAAACGATTTTGAAGCAATAGTTTTTCCTTCAGAAAATAGGGTAACTTCGGTACTTCCGCCGCCAACATCAACATACAAATAGGTTTTATCATCTTGAATTAATTCGTGTAAATCTGTAGCAGCAATTATGGCAGCTTCGTGTTCGCCATCGATAATTTCAATTTCTATTCCAGTATCCTTTTTTACTTTTTCAGCGAGCAATTTTCCATTAGACGCATCGCGCATCGCAGAAGTCGCGCAAGCTTTGTAGCGTTCAATTTTATGAGATTTCATTAACAAATCGAAAGCTCGCATTGTGTCTTCCATTCGAAGCATATTTTCAGGCGAAATTTCTCCGTTTACAAAAACATCGGCGCCTAAACGAATAGGAACACGAACTAACGAGGTTTTCTTGAACGTTGGTTCTTTATTTTCGGGTTCTGTAATGGTAGAAATTAATAATCGAACGGCGTTGGAACCAATATCGATCGCTGCATATTTTCTGATTTTCAACACGTATATTTTTTAAGATTTAGCTAGTTTTTCAAGATAATAATCATAAGTGGCAAACTGGCTCCTCAATTTAGGTTTTTTATTTTTACGGTAATCATTTTCTTTTGCTGAAGAAAAATCTCTGGCTTTTACATTGTCGTTCCAGCAAATTTCAAATGTATCTAACAATTCTTTTTGAATGTCTTCTTGATAAATTGGACACGTGATTTCTACACGATTATCAAGATTTCTCGTCATCCAATCGGCTGAAGAAATAAAGGTTTTTCTGTTTCCACCGTTTTCAAAAATATATAATCTTGGATGTTCTAAGTATTTATCTATTATACTAATAGCTTCTATATTCTCACTCATTCCTTTAACTCCCGGAATTAAACAACAAATACCACGCACAATTAATTTTATAGGAACTCCTGCTCTACTCGCTTGGTAAAGTTTATCGATCATTTTATTATCTGATAAACTATTGAATTTTATTTTTATTCCGCTAGGTTTTCCTTCTCTAGCAAATTGAATTTCGTGGTCTATTAAACGTTCAAACGCACTTCTTGAATAATGAGGCGAAACAATAATGTGTTTGTATTTATTGACTTTGTAATTGATTTCAAAGAAATTAAAGACTTTATCGACATCTTTTAGCAACGATTGATGAGCGGTGAAAAGCGTATAATCGGTATAAATTTTAGCGGTTGTTTCGTTAAAGTTGCCAGTACTTATAAAACCATATTTTTTCAGTTTTCTATTTTCTAAACGTTCTATTACACAAGCTTTACTATGAACTTTTAAGCCGGGAACTCCAAAAATTAATTTAACGCCTTCTCGCTGCATTTGTTCTGCGTAGCGAATATTATTAGCTTCATCAAAACGAGCGCGTAATTCTATCGCCACGGTAACCGATTTTCCGTTTTTCACTGCATTGATAAGTGAACTCGCGATGTGAGAAATTTCAGCTAATCTATAAATGGTAATTTTAATACTTTTTACTTGCGGATCTAAAGCCGATTCGCGTAAAAATTTTACGGTGTACGAAAAGGTATGATAAGGCGTATATTGTAAGTAATCTTTTACTGCTATTTTTTGCAGTAAACTTCCATTTAAAGACAAACCTTCTACCGGAAGCGCAGCGTATTTTGGGTATAATAATTCTTTAGCGCCAAGACTCGGAAAATTCATATAATCTTTACGATTGTGGTAACGACCACCCGGAATTACGCTGTCGGAATCATCGATTCCCATTTTAGAAAGTAAAAATTCTAACGTGTCTTTATCGATTGTTTTATCGTACACAAAACGAACCGGTTCGCCTTCAATTCTATCTTTTATCGAGGAAAGTAATTTTTCAATATAACTTTTATCGAGATCTCCCGCCATATCTAATTCGGCGTCACGCGTAATTTTAATCATATGCGCAGAAATACTTTCATAATCGAAAATACTAAAAAGACTTTTTAAATTATACCGAATTAAATCGTCTAAAATGATGATATATTTATTGTTATCTTCTGAAGGTAATTCTACAAAACGACCGATTCCGCGAGGAATTTCAATGAGAATATAACGCTTTTCCTGACTTTTGTTTTTTTCTTTTTTAAGAATCATTTTTACCGCCAGATAAGCAGCGCTATCTTTTAAACGCGGAATTTCTTCTAAATCATTTAAAATAATGGTAACCAGCGCCGGACTTACTTTTTGCAAAAAATAGTCTTGTACAAATTGTGCTTGTTTTTGCGAAACTTCATCTTCTTTAATAATGAAAATTCCGTGGTTTTTAAGTTTATGCTGAATGTTACTCAGAATCTTTAAACTCGTACTTTGCTGTTCTATAACAATTTGTGTGATTTCCTTTAAAAGATCGCTTGCAGTAACACCGCCAAGAACTTTTTTTCCGCCTTTCCCGGCTTGATCGATTCGTTTTACAGTGGCATAACGAACTTTAAAAAATTCATCTAAATTGTTAGAAAAAATTCCTAAAAAACGAAGTCTTTCCAGTAACGGAACGCTTGAATCTGCAGCTTCTTGAAGTACGCGCGCGTTAAATTGCAACCAACTTATTTCCCGATTGATGTACGAATTGTTATTTTTCATTTATTTAAACGTTCGCGGAAATAAGGTTACTAATGTTTTTCCTTCAGCGATATCTTTCCATTTATCAACTTCAAAATCAATTACTACTAAACCTGTAGTGGGTAAATTATCTACTTCTTTATCACCTAATAAATTTACTAAAATGGTCATTGCAGGATTGTGCCCAAAAATCATTAATTTATTATTTTCATCGGGTTGATTTCTAATAACTGAAAGCAATTCGTCTTCATCAAACGTATATAAATCGTCTATAATTTTGAAATCTTTATCTTCTATCGCTAAACCTTTTTTAAATAATTTAGCGGTTTCTAAAGCTCGAACGGCTTTGCTTGAAATTAATTTAAGTGGTTTGTTAGCATAGAGTTTAAAAGCTTTAATAATTAATTCTGCATCGGTATAAGCACGTTTTTTTAACGGCCGTTTATCATCTGGCAAATTATTTTCCCAAGACGATTTTCCGTGACGGACTAAAATTAATTTCTTCATATTGCTTTATTTTTCTGAATTATGGCGCTAATCGAATAGCAGTCCACGAATTATCTTTATTCAATGTATATTTAAAACGATCGTGTAATCTATTTGGGCGACCTTGCCAAAATTCTATTGCTTGCGGTTTTACAATATATCCTCCCCAATGAGAAGGTCTTTCAACCGTTTTATCTTCATATTCTTTTTCCAGTTCTGCCAATTTTTTTTCAAGAATTTCTCGATTTTCAATCGGTTGACTTTGAGGCGAAACGAGAGCTCCCAAACGACTTCCTTTAGGTCGAGAATTAAAATAAGCGTCAGATTCTTCTTCAGAAACTTTTTCAGCTTCTCCAATAATAATCACTTGGCGTTCTGCGGCAGGCCAAAAAAATGAGAGAGAAACTTTTGGATTTTTAGCAATTGCTTTTCCCTTTTCACTTTCGTAATTGGTATAAAAAACAAAACCTTCTTCTTTAATTTTTTTCAGTAAAACCACTCTGTTTTTAGGAAATCCATCTAACCCAATTGTACTCATTGTCATTGCATTAGCTTCATCTATTTCAGTAATCGCTTCAACTTCATTAAACCATTTCTGAAATAATTGAATGGGATTTTTCTCTAAATTTTCTAAACGAAGTTCTGCCTTTTTGTAGACTTTGCGGTAGTTTTCTAAATTCTTTTCCATACTGCAATTTACAAGAATCGTAGCTAAGGAAAAAGTGAAATCAAGAAGTTTGTAACGATTTAATTAAAATTTATTTTCTTGCCGTCTTCAGCTAAAACTACGTTTTCAAAAACTGTTTCGGCTTCCGCTTTAAATAAATTTATATCGCCGTATCGCGTAGAATAATGACCAAGAATTAATTTTGAAGCTTCGGCTAATTTTGCCATTTCCGCAGCTTGTTTTGCAGTGGAATGTTTTGTTGGTTCGCACAAATGTTGATGCGTTTCTAAAAAAGTAGCTTCGTGATATAATCCGGTAACGCCTTTTATCTGCGGAATTATATCAGGTTTAAAAAATGTATCGCTGCAAAATGCATAACTTTTTGGCGGAATTGGCGGTGCGGTTAATTTTTCATTAGAAATTACGGTTCCATCTTCTAAAATGGCGTCTTTCCCTTTTTTAATGCTTCGGTAATAAGCGACATCGATTTCGTAATTTAAAACTTCGTTCATTAACAATTTTCGGTCGCCGGGTTTTTCTTTGAATAAAAATCCGTTGGTGTAAACGCGATGATTCAATGGAATTGTTTCTACGGTAACTTTTTCATCTTCAAAAATAAGTTGGGGTTCTTTGCTTTCTAATTCGTGAAAATAAAGCGGATAACTGGTCCAGGATTTTGATAATTTTAATTGAAGTGTGATTATTTCTTTAATTCCTTTTGGTCCGTGAATATGAAGTTCTGTTTTTCTATTCAGCAAACTAAAAGTCGAAATTAACCCGATTAATCCAAAAAAATGATCGCCATGTAAATGCGAAATAAAAACGTGCTTAATTCTGTTGAATTTTATTTTATTTCTGCGCAGCGCAACTTGAGTTCCTTCACCGCAATCGATTAAAAAAATATGATTATTTATTTCGAGAACTTGCGAAGTTGGATTGTTGAATGTTCGCGGAGTTGCTGAATAGCATCCTAAAATGGTGAGCTGCATAGAGCCGGTTTTAAAAAGCGCCTAAATCGCGCTCTATTTCTTCCATCTGAATAACATCTCCTGCTTCTAAAAGTGTAGGAACTACAATTAATTCTTCTGGAACTTGATCTATATTAATCGTATCATTTGCAATTACAAACGAATGATTTTGAGCACGATGTTTATTTGATAATTCTAAAAAACTGAGTAATTCTTCTAAGCTTAAACTGCCGTATTTTAAAATATCAATAACTACATTTTTATTTTCAAACTCAGCGTAAGCCTTATTTTCTAAATAACTCGCAAATGCCTTTACATTATCTTTTTCATCTTCAAGAATCCAGTAATTTTCTTGCTTGGTAATTTTCATAGGATTACTGTTTAATTTTGGAAGCTAATAAATAAATTACGGCCATTCTCACCGCTACTCCATTTTCAACTTGATCTAAAATTATAGCGTGTTCAGAGTCGGCAACGTCGCTTGTAATTTCTACACCGCGGTTAATTGGCCCGGGATGCATAATGGTAATTTCTTTTGAAAGTGAATCGAGTATTTTTTTATTCAAACCAAATTGTTGCACATATTCACGCGTACTCGGGAAATAACTAATTTCCATTCGTTCATTCTGAACCCGTAACATATTAGCAACATCGCACCATTCTAGTGCTTTTCTTAAATCGGTTTCAACCTCAACACCTAAACTTTCAATATGCTTTGGTAGTAAGGTTTTTGGTCCACATATTTTTACATTCGCACCTTGTAATTTCAGAGCAAAAATATTACTTAACGCTACACGACTGTGTAAAATATCACCGACAATTACTACATTTTTGCCTTTAACTTCTCCTAATTTTTCTCGAATGGAATACGAATCTAACAATGCTTGTGTCGGGTGTTCGTGTGCTCCATCACCCGCATTAATAATACTTGCGTCAACATGTTGTGATAGAAAAACGCCCGCTCCAGGATTTGGATGTCGAATGACAACCATATCAACTTTCATCGAGAGAATATTATTTACCGTATCGATTAAAGTTTCCCCTTTTTTTACTGAAGAAGAAGCCGCTGAAAAATTTACCACATCGGCGCTTAATCTTTTTTCGGCCAATTCAAATGAAAGTCGCGTTCGGGTACTGTTTTCAAAAAATAAATTAGCAATGGTAATATCGCGAAGCGAAGGAACTTTTTTAATCGGTCGGTTAATCACTTCTTTAAAATGATCTGCCGTTTTAAAAATCAATTCTACATCTTCTTTGGTGATGTATTTAATTCCCAGTAAGTGGTTTACACTTAATTCACTCATTTTTTATTTATTTATCAGGTAAACGCAATCTTCGCCTTCGTTTTCTTTCCAATTTACTTTTACGCGTTCTTCATTTATCGCATCGACTTGTCTTCCATTATAATCGGGTTGAATTGGTAAATGACGACTAAATCTTCTATCGATTAGCGTTAATAATTCTATTTCTTTTGGTCTTCCAAACGATTGAATTGCGGTTAAAGCCGAACGAATACTTCTACCGGTATATAAAACATCATCTATAAAAATAACGCGTTTATCTTCTACAAGAAAATCTATTCGTGTTTTATTGGCTTCTAAAGGTTTTTCACCTCGTCTAAAATCGTCACGGTAAAAAGTAATGTCTAATTTTCCGGTTTTTACTTCCGGAATTTTATAATCTTGCTCTAATTTTTGCTGAATACGATTAGCTAAAAAAACGCCTCTTGGTTGAATACCAATTAATACCGATTCTGAAAAATTATCGTGATTTTCAATAAGTTGACAAGCCAGTCGGTGAAGTATAATTTCAATTTCGTTTGCGTTCAATAAAACTTTTTGGCTCATCGATTTCAATTTGTACTTGAATTGTTCTCACAAAAGTAAGTAAAATAATTATTCTGAATCTAAACCTATCTAAGTTTTGATAGGCTTTTCACTTCAACTTTTTTACAGCAAGTCTATAATTCGTTCATAATTTCTGAAAATAACTTATAAGAATTCACCCGATCTTCGTGATTATAAATATGTGAAGCCACAATAACCTCATCAACTTTTGTTTCTTCTAAAAATGCTTTTGTTTTCTCCTTTACTGTTTCTTTACTTCCTATAAAAGCGTATTTCATCATTTGCTGAATGCTGGGATGATTTGCAATTTCTTTTAAATCTGAAGTCATTTTAGTTGGCTGTTGAATGTAATCAATATTTCCTGAAACCACGCCTAAAATCATTCGTAAAGTTGAAGTAGAAAGAATTTCTGCCTCTTCATCTGTATCTGTGGCAATCACATTTATTCCTGCAATTGTATAAGGTTTATTAAGAAATTTTGAAGGCTGAAAATTTTGATGATAAATTTGCAAAGCTTGGTGTAGTTGTGCCGGAGCAAAATGACTCGCAAAAACATACGGCAATCCTTTTTCTGCGGCTACATAAGCACTATCTGTACTTGAACCTAAAATATAAATAGGAACTTCTACACCTTCTGAAACATAGGAACGAACTTTCTGACTGTTTTCAGTTGAAAAAAAATTTTGAATTCTACTAACTTCTTGTGGAAATTGATAAACCGCTTTCATTCTGTCGGAACGAATTTCGTGAGCGGTTTCCTGATCGGTTCCCGGAGCTCTTCCTAAACCTAAATCAATTCTTTTTGGATATAAATTTCCCAACGTTCCGAATTGCTCAGCTACGATTAAAGGAGAATGATTTGGAAGCATAATTCCGCCAGAACCTACTCGAATTTTTTCGGTTCCACCAGCTATATGACCAATTAAAACAGCAGTTGCTGCACTGGCAATACTTTTCATATTATGGTGTTCTGCCAACCAAAACCGGTGGTATCCAAATTTCTCAGCTTGTTGAGCGAGATCTAAACTTTTAGCAAAGGTTTCTTGTGGATTAGAATTGCGAGCAACTGTGGCTAATTCTAAAATTGAATATGGAATATTTGTTTTCATAATTTTTTATGGTCGCCACCAAAAGGTATAATATCCAGAGGCTTGCCTCGAATTTAAAGATTTGTTCCCAATAAATGCCTCGTGAGCTTGCCCCGAGATAGTTTATTGAAAAGAAAACGCAACTCGATATGAGTTGCGTTTAACTAAGATAATTATATGTAAATGAACTTTTTGTACTATTTTACTTCTTCAAAATCTACGTCTTCAACGCCACCGTCTTTATCTTTTCCAGAATTTTCTTCGGCTCCGCCTTGCGCTCCACTTGCTCCTTGTTGAGGACCGCCTTGTTGTTGCGCTTCAGCTTGTGCTTTATACATTTCTTCTGAAACAGATTTCCAAGTTTCATTTAACTTTTCTAAAGCTGGTTCAATTTTTTCTAACTCTTTAGTTTCGTATGCTTTTTTAAGTTCTTCTAAAGCATCTTCTACCGGTTTTTTCTTGTCATCAGAAAGTTTATCTCCAAACTCTTTTAATTGCTTTTCAGTTTGGAAAATCATTGTATCAGCTTCATTAAGCTTATCTACTTTTTCTTTCGCTTTTTTATCGGCTTCAGCATTTGCTTCAGCTTCCTGCTTCATTTTCTCGATTTCCTCTTCGGTTAATCCAGAAGAAGCTTCAATACGAATATCTTGTTTCTTACCGGTAGCTTTATCTTCAGCGCTTACTTGAATAATTCCGTTTGCATCAATATCAAAAGTTACTTCAATTTGAGGTGTTCCTCTTGGCGCTGGTGGAATTCCGTCTAAGTGGAATCTACCAATCGTTTTATTGTCTGATGCCATAGAACGCTCCCCTTGCAATACGTGAATTTCTACAGATGGCTGGTTATCTGCCGCGGTAGAGAATGTTTGCGATTTTTTAGTAGGGATTGTTGTATTCGCTTCAATTAATTTAGTATTTACACCGCCCATAGTTTCAATACCTAAAGAAAGTGGCGTAACGTCTAATAACAATACATCTTTAACATCTCCGGTTAAAACACCACCTTGAATTCCAGCTCCAATCGCTACAACTTCATCTGGGTTTACACCTCTACTTGGTTTTTTACCAAAGAATTTCTCAACAGCTTCTTGTACTGCAGGAATACGTGTAGAACCACCAACTAAAATTACTTCATCGATATCGCTTTTAGAAATACCGGCATCTTTCATTGCTTTTTCACAAGGCGTGATTGTTCTTTTTACTAAATCTGCAATTAATTGCTCGAATTTAGATCTAGAAAGACTTCTTACCAAGTGTTTTGGTCCGCTTGAAGTTGCAGTTACATAAGGTAAATTAATCTCGGTTTGTGTTGAAGAAGACAATTCAATTTTAGCTTTTTCTGCAGCTTCTTTTAAACGTTGCAGCGCCATCGGATCTTTTCTAAGATCGATATCTTCATCTTTTTTGAATTCTTCAGCTAACCAATCGATAATTTTTTCATCAACATCATCACCACCTAAGTGCGTATCTCCATCGGTAGAAAGTACTTCAAAAACGCCATCTCCTAATTCTAGGATAGAAACATCGTGCGTACCACCACCAAAGTCAAATACTACAATTTTTTGGTCTTGACCTTTTTTATCTAAACCGTAAGCTAAAGCTGCTGCGGTTGGTTCGTTTATAATTCTACGAACTTTAAGACCTGCAATTTCACCCGCTTCTTTTGTAGCTTGACGTTGCGAATCGTTAAAGTATGCAGGAACTGTAATTACAGCTTCAGAAACATCTTGACCTAAATAATCTTCTGCGGTTTTCTTCATTTTCTGAAGAATCATAGCAGATAATTCTTGTGGAGTATATAAACGACCATCTACATCTACACGTGGAGTATCGTTATCTCCTTTTTTTACTTTATAAGCAACACGCTCTGCTTCTTTCTGAGATTCTGAGTATTTATTACCCATAAATCTTTTTATAGAAGAGATTGTTTTTTCAGGATTTGTTACTGCTTGTCTTTTTGCTGGATCACCAACTTTAATTTCACCACCTTCTACAAATGCAATTACAGAAGGAGTTGTTCTTTTACCTTCAGCATTAGGTATTACTGTGGGTTCGTTTCCTTCCATAACAGAAACGCAAGAGTTGGTTGTCCCTAAGTCTATACCAATTATTTTACTCATAGTTATTTATTTTTAATTTTTTTTCAATTTTAATACGCTAACAAATAGTCAATCATTATGCCAGCAGATTTTTTATGACAGGTTGTCACTTTATTTCTGAAACGCTCCTAAAAATGGCATTAAAGGTCTATTTTTTAAAAGCATTTAGAAGAATAAAAATTTTTCATATTTATATAATAGAAAGCTCAAAAAATTCTTTAATATTTGTGCTAAGTTTTGATACTTAAAAAGATAAATTTATATGAAAAAAATTGAATGCATTAGCGTTTTCGATATGCTCAAAATTGGGGTTGGTCCTTCAAGTTCCCATACTTTAGGTCCGTGGAGAGCCGGCCAACGTTGGTTAAAAGAGCTGAAAGATAAAAATGTATTTAATCTAATAGAAACCGTTAAGGTAGATCTCTACGGATCGTTATCACTTACTGGAAAAGGTCATGCCAGCGATATTGCTTCACTTTTAGGTTTATGCGGTTACGATCCTGTAACGATGGATTTAGAAAAAATTGACCCAGAAATAAAAAAAATCCAAACTGAAAAAAAACTTTTACTGAACGGTGAAAAAGAAGTGAATTTTGCTCCACAAGAACAAATTATATTCAATAAAAAATTTCTAGATTTTCATCCTAACGGAATAAAATTTACCGCAACTTTAACTAGTGGAAAAAAAATAAGTTCAACCTTCTTCTCTATCGGCGGCGGATTTGTAGTTAAAAAAGCTCGAAAAAATGCTAAAGAGAAAATAGAAGACTTTGAACATTTTCCATTTCCTGTTGAAAAAGCTACAGACTTGGTAAAATATTGTCATCAAGAAGGAAAACAAATTTCTGATATTGTTTTAGCGAATGAACTTTCCCTTAGAAATGAGGAAGAAATTGATGAAGGTTTAAAAGCAATTTGGAACGTTATGTTAGAGTCGATGTATATTGGTTGCCATACTGATGGAATTCTTCCCGGCGGACTAAAAGTACAACGACGCGCTTTTGCGATGCATCAGAAACTAATTGGCGAGGTAAAATATAATAATCCGCAAGAATGGTTAGAGGGAATTCGTAAAACCGAAGTAAAATTCCGCCAGATTTTAAAATGGGTAAGCTGTTTTGCGATTAGTGTAAATGAAGTAAATGCTTCTCTAGGACGAGTTGTAACAGCTCCAACAAATGGAAGCGCCGGAACCGTTCCAGCGGTTTTAATGTATTATATGACGATTGAAAATCATAACGCGGGTTTTGAAGAAATTAAAAAATTTATGCTCGTAGCCGGCGAAATCGGTAGTTTATTTAAAAAAGGAGCAACTATTTCTGCAGCAATGGGTGGTTGCCAAGCTGAAATTGGCGTTTCCTCGGCAATGGCAGCGGGAGCGTTAACCCAACTTATGGGGGGAACACCAGAACAAGTACTAATGGCTAGTGAAATTGCGATGGAACATCACTTAGGATTAACTTGCGACCCGATTGCAGGCTTGGTACAAATTCCTTGTATCGAAAGAAATGCAATGGGCGCGATAAAAGCGATAAATGCTGCTGAAATTGCCTTAGATAGTGACGCTACAAAAGCGAAAGTTCCATTAGATAAAGTAATTGAAACCATGTGGGATACTGCAAAAGATATGAATTCTAAATACAAAGAAACTTCTGAAGGCGGTTTAGCTGTTAAAGTAAGTTTAAGCGATTGCTAAAAAAATAAAAGCCCGATTTTTAGATCGGGCTTTTTTTAGACTCTTTATTCCACTTTTATTGAATAGAATCTGTCTTTTTTTCTATACTTTTTCCGAAGTCTTCAGAAGTCTTCAAAAACATCCATATTTACATCTATATCTCCTTCTCCAGCAGATTTCATTAATTTCATAATTGCGCCGGGATTCATATCGTCTCCTAAAATACGGGCAACTGCAAAACCTTTTTCTTCGTGAACGCCGTATAGAATAAATTCATCTATCGCATCTTCTTCACCTAAATACATTAATCGAACTCCTTTTCCTACAGAACCCATTCTAAAGAGCAATTTGTATTTTTCATCTTTAAAAATATGGTCTACCGTTTCTTTTTCCTTTTCAAATTCCTCTTTATTTTTTTCAGTTATAGGAAAAGCTAACACATTTGCCTTTTCTATACTTCCTAAAGCTTTTTGTTGTTCTTCATTTAAACTTGAATTACTGCCTAAAAAAAGACTCGAAGGTACATCGATGACAACAAAATTTACATTTTCTTGTTTCTCTACATAATACTTTTGAAGAGAAGGTTCGCTATTACAAGCTAAGGCTAGAAAAGCTATAGCGGACGCGAGTGATATTTTTATTATGTTTTTCATCTTAATTATTTTCATCTAAATTTTCTAATTCTTCTGCTCCGGGAACTTTTAAATCTTTCGCTAATTTTGAGATTTCTTTTAAGTCGATATTTCCGGTGATGGAAAGCGCTACGGTAATAGGTTTATTATCTTCCTGTCCGTTAAAAAGCATTACCAATTGTTTTACTTGACTGGGTTTACTGCCCGGTTTGGAGTAAAATCGTACATTTTTATTTTCATCTTTAAAACGCATTAATTCTTGTAAAGCATTTTTTGTGATGTAAGCGTTCATATCGTTTTCCATTTGCTTTCCTATACTGGAGTTGTGTGTGGAAATCACTTTAATATCTTCTAAACTTTCGATGAGTTTTAGATACTGTTTTACTTCTTCATCGTCGCTATCGACATCAATTTCGGCTAAGAGTTTAAACATATTGCTGGTCATAACCATTGCGCTTACTTCTCTCATATTTTCGTATTTCTGAAAATTTTGCGCTTGACTTACTACCGGAATTAGGGCTAAAAGGATTATTATTAACTTTTTCATAGCTTTTATTTTTGTTGAATTATTTGATTTTGGGTTGTATTAAATTCGTTTAAATATTGTAATTGTTTTTTTCCGTCGTTCATCACGTTGGTCATCATATATAATAAATCTTGCGTGTGCTTCATCGCGAGTTCATGGTTTACTTCAGTAGATTTAATTTTTGTTTGCTTTTGATTGAAAAAATATACTGAACAAACAATTAAAACACTCGCCGCAATGGCAGACCAACGGTAATATTTTTTGTTCAAGAAAGTAGATTTCTTTTCCGGTAAATTCACTTCACCTTCAAAAGCGGTTTTCCGTTGTTCTTCAAAAAAATTGAACAAAGGTTTATATTCTTCAAACGTGGGATCTACTTTACCTGACGCAAAATATTCATTCAAAATTTTTTCTTCAGAAAGACTGGTTTCACCTTCTAAATATTTAGTTAATAGAGGTTTTATTTTAGACCGTTCCATAACGATGTTTTTTTAAAATTTCTTTTCTAATTTTTTTTCTTGCTCTCGAAAGTGCAACTCGTATAGCAGTTTCTTTCATTTCTGCGATTTTAGCAATTTCTTCATATTCTAACTGTTCTACATCTCGCAATTGAATTAACAACTGTTCTTGTTTATTTAAGCCTTCAATAATTTCTGAAACATGAGCTAATTCATCTTTTGCTTCTATTTCTTTCTGAAGCGAACTACGTTCATCTTCATAATTATTATGTACGATGCGTAAATTATTATTCTTTTTCAACTTTAACTGATCGAGGCAATAATTTTTAGTAACTGTCATTGCAAACGCCTGCGGATTATCATAAGAATTTAATTTTCCTTTTAACTTCCATAGTTTCATAAAAACCTCTTGCGTGGCATCTTGTGCGGCTTCTTTAGAAATCAACAACCGAACAGACAAACGGTACATTTTATCTTGCAAAGGTTCTATAAATTCTAAAAATCGTTGTTGATCCATTTTGTTAGTCGGTTTCATATTGATGACGAATCATAACATATTTTGTTACAATATATTTTTAAATTACAATATTGTCTTTACTTTTAA
This sequence comes from Mesonia maritima, assembly GCF_042433895.1. NCBI lineage: Bacteria > Pseudomonadati > Bacteroidota > Flavobacteriia > Flavobacteriales > Flavobacteriaceae > Mesonia > Mesonia maritima. Next base: position 50,278 of record NZ_JBHLUA010000027.1, read on the forward strand.
GGTTTTATATAAAAGCTGATTTATGAAATTTCTTAAGACCTTTGCCCTATTTTTAAGCTGTAGTTTTCTATTTACTTCTTGTTTTGAAGATCAAGATGATGTTCGTGTAGCAGCATCTATTCAAGAAATTCAAGATTTTGTGTACCGCGGAATGGATTATTTCTACCTCTATAAAAGTGAAGTTCCAGAATTGGCAGAAAATGCTTTTCCTGATGACAGCAATTACCAAGCTTATTTAAATTCTTTTGCTACACCTGAAGCGCTTTTTGATGATTTGGTGGTAGAACAAGATCGTTTCAGCTTTCTTATTTCCGATTACCGAGCGCTGGAAAATGCTTTAAACGGAATTACCTTAAATAATGGAATGGAGTTTGGCTTGGTTCAATTACAAGACAACGGACAAATTTTTGGCTATGTTCGCTATGTAATCCCGAATTCTTCTGCAGCACAACAAGGTGTAGAACGCGGAATGCTTTTTAATCGAGTTGATGGAACTACATTTACTGAAAATAATTTTAATGATTTATTATCGCCAACTTCCTATACAATTGGTTTAGCCGAATACGATGGAGAAAATATTAATAATTTAGAGGAAACTATAACGCTAACAAAACAAGAAATCACAGAAAATCCGGTTTATATTTCCAAAGTAATTGAAGAGCAAAATCAAAAAATCGGCTATTTAATGTATAACGGATTTACCAGTACGTTTGATGATGAGTTAAACGCAGCGTTTGCCGATTTTAAATCTTCAGGAATTACCGATCTAGTTGTTGATTTACGTTACAACAGCGGCGGAAATATTGAAACCAGTAACGATTTAGCAAGTATGATTACTGGTCAATTTCAGGGAGAATTATTTTCAACACAAGTTTACAATGAGAATTTTGATGATGTAGAGCGTTTTTTCAACAATAAAATAAGTTCTGGAGCAACCATAAACAGTTTAAATTTGAATCGCGTTTATGTATTAACAACTGGTTCTACAGCTTCTGCCAGCGAATTATTAATTAGTTCTTTAATGCCTTATATTGAAGTTATTCAAATAGGAACAAGTACGACCGGAAAATTTCAAGGTTCTACTACATTATATGATTCTCCAGATTTTTCTAGAAATAATGTAAATATTGGTCATCGTTACGCCTTACAACCTTTAATTTTAAAATCGGTTAACGCCAATGGTTTTACAGATTATATAGACGGACTTTCACCTGATGTTGAGCAGCAGGAAGATTATTTTAATTTAGGAACTTTAGGCGATCCCGAAGAACCACTTTTACAAACGGCAATTAACCAAATTAATGGCGGAAGACCTTTTATTCCTTCACCTGAACAAGATTTTATTTCTATTGGAGAAAGCAAAATGAATAACTTAAATTATCAACGAATGTATGTTGAGGAAATAAAATAATAAAAAAAGCCGCTAACGTTAGCGGCTTTTTTATGCAATTCAATAAATCAATTTTAATCGTTAAAATAGAATCCATTAGGTCCAAGTCCTACAGAAATATTTTTAAGCAGATTTCCTTCTAAATCATATACTTCTACAAAACTATCGGAAGCAAAGTCGCCACCATCTGCAACAAAAATTCGATTATCTTCGACCTCAAAACCGTACATAACGCCATATTCAGAATCACTATTATAGGTTAAAATAGGTTCTTCAGGTTTTTCGGTGTCTTCCATTCCTAATGTATAAACCGATGTCCCTACGGTGAAGTAAATTTGATCGTCTTCAATCTCTAGTTTGCTAGCATCGCCTTCTTGATAATTTAATACAACATTACTTTCTATAGTTAATGTGTTTATATTAAATTTTTCAAGATGATTACCACTTAAAGTATAAATAAATCCATCTTCAATTTCAAATGAATTTAAACCTGGGTGATTATCATCGATATAATAAGTTTCAATAGTATTTTCAACTTCATTAGTTGTAGGATTAAATACGGCAATTTTCTTACCCAAGTTATAGCTAGACTTTTGAATATATAATTTTCCGTTCTCTTCTTCAATAAATTCCAAAGCTTCACCTTGAGCTCCAAGAGGAATGGTTTGCTCTACTTCTAAAGTTTCTAAATTAATAATGGTTAAAAAGTCATCTACACCACCATCTAACGTATCACCTTGATTAGTAACATAAGCTTTACCATTATAAATAACTCCGTAACGAGGTACTTCTAAACCACTGTCAACCTTTCCTACCAATTCAAATGTGTATCGATTTACAACAGTAATTAAATTTGATCCATTAGAGATAATATAAGCTAAATCGTCTTCAAAAAAAATAGATTGTGCATAACCACCTAAATCTTCTCCCTCATTAACGTTTTGAAAAATTGTTTGTTCTACATTTTCCAAATCATCGCTAATGTAAGTTACAGTACCAATTCCACCTTCATTTAATACAAAAATTCCATTTTTATATTTTCCTTGCTCTTCACCTGGTTCTTCAGGATTTTTAGAATCCTCCGGTGGCGTGAAATCATCATCATTACTACAAGAAGTTAAAAATAAAACGCTGCAAAAAATAAGAGCTAAAAATCGTGTTGTTTTTTTCATAATAAATTAAAAATTAAGGGTTATATAAAGTGAATAATATCTTCCCGGCATCGGGCGATTTTCTACATTTTGATAAGGCGCATCAAAAATATTATGCGATTTTATACCAACATTGTGTTGATTAAAATGATAACCAAAACCTACATTAGAAAGCGAATAAGCTTCTAAATTATAGGTTGAATTATTATCGGTTCGGGTAAAAACTTCTCCATTAAATAAAAATTGATATTCTAAAAACCAATTTTTAAATTGGTAATAAAGTGAAGTTGTTGCTTTATGATATGGGACATAAATTAACTGATTTTCAGTTGCTTTGTTTTCTGAAACCGTATATGCATAAGTTCCATTTAATTGAACTTGATGATTTTTCCAATTTTTCTTCCAATTCAGCAAAATTTCGGCGCCGTAAGTTTCTACTTCATCAACATTTTCGGGCTGCCAAAATCCGCTTCCGCTTGGTAACCAGCGAATCATATTTTCAATGGAATTATAATAACCGGTTAAACTGAATGTAAAACTGTTGAAAGAAAACTTATTTCCAATTTCAAATTGTTGCGCTTCTTCAGCAGCTAAAGTTGGATTTCCACCAGTTGACCAGTACAAATCGTTAAAAGTGGGAATTCTGAAATTTTTTGAAATTTTTGCTTGAAGTAAATAAAAATCGGTTACTTGAAAATCTGCAGCAACAGCATATAAAAACGGACTTTCATAAGCTGCAGTAACTTCTTTTCTAAAAGAAAGTTCATATTGAATTTTCTCTAAAGGCTGATGTTTAAAAAGCAATGAAGCTGAAGTAATTTCACGATTTTTTTCAGCAATATTAGTTCCCACACCGGTTGTGCTGTTGTAGGATAAAATCCCATTAAGTTGCATACCAGAAGAAATATCATAATTCAAATCATATTTTGCGATCCAAGTTTTTGCTTTGCTCGATGAAAAATTATCACGCTTTATATTCTGGAAATATTTATATTCTTCTTCTAAATAAGCAATTTTCGCTAACGAAGTAAATTTATCAAAACCTATTTCCCATTCTAATAGATTTCGACTATTAACATCATCATATTTTGTTCTATTTTCTGAAGGTCGAATTAATGAAAAATGCCGCTCGCTATCATAAAACTGACTATAAAATCGAATAATATTTGCTGAAGAAAACCTATAACCAATAGCGGTGTTTAAACTCGTGTTGTAAAATTCTCCATTTAAATTTTTTCCATCATTTTCTGGATAATCGTAATCATTATCAGATTGATTTCGCGTCACCGAAAGTTGAGTAGTCCATTTTTTAGTAGAAATATTTATACGATAGCGCGCATCCAAGGTGTTGAAACTTCCATAACTTAAATGAACTTGATTGTCCATTTTTTCCGAAAATGAAAGTCGATTATTTAAATGAACCGTGCCCCCAATTGCACCGGTTCCGTAAATAATACTTCCGCCACCGGGACGCACGCTAATTTCATTAAAACTTCCGGCATTTATCGTATTAAAATCGGTTTGACCGTTAAATTGTGAATTAATATTTATCCCATTCCAAATTACGGCAGTTTGTTGCGCAGTTGTTCCACGAAAGCTGGGAGAAGAAACCATTCCCAAGCCATTTTCTTTAAAATAAATGGGCGTGTTATAATTTAAAACCGACGTTAACGAAGGCTGATTATAATTCAGCAAAGAATCTGTAATTGTGGTTAATTGCTGACCGGTAGAAAAATCAGCTAATTTGTTATCATTCAATAAAACTGTTTGCAATTCGGTGATAGAATCCGATTGCGAAAATAATGGCAAAATCGCGCCAAAAAATAATATAAGTGCTAAAAAGTGTTTCATAAACCGAAGACCTTTTACCCGAAAGTCTTTGCGTTAAAATTTATAAAACTGGCAGGTCTCCTGGCTTGCGTCTTTTGGTAATCCTTCCCATCTAAAAAAGACAGTGGAAATGAAGTGAACCAAAAGCATTTCTTAACGAAACAAAGCTTACAGTTGCGGGAACAGCTTAGGATTTTTACACCTAATTCCCTTTTAATAAACAGCTTTTAAAAAATACTGTTTAACCAATTTGCTTGCAAAAGTAAACATTTTGTTGTCTTTGCACATTAGAAAATGAAATAATCTTACTTTTGCGGCATAAAATATTTCATTGTGAAAAAATTAATCATTCTTTTTAGTTGTCTTTTTATCTTTTCTTGTAATCAAAAAAATAAGCAAGAAAAACCTGTATCAACTACAGAAGGAAAAGAAATCGCTATTAATTATGCTGAAGGTTTTACCATAACCGATTTTGGCGATTATAAAATTATAAACGTTTCGAGTCCGTGGCCAAAAGCCGAAAAAAAATTAACCTATCTTTTAGCTGAAAAAAATGCTGAAATTCCTAAAGATGTAAATTACGATCAAAAAGTAACCATTCCAGTAGAAAAAATGGTCGTTACTTCTACTACGCATATTCCTTCCTTAGAAAGTTTAGGCGTAGAAAATACCTTAGTTGGTTTTCCGAACCTCGATTATATTTCTTCTGAAAAAACCCGAAAATTAATTAATGAAGGGAAAATTCAAGAACTTGGCGAAAATGAATCTATAAATACGGAAGTTTTATTAAATGTTGAACCTGATGTTGTGATTGGTTTTTCGGTAGAAAGCGGAAATAAAACCTTTCAAACCATACAAAAAAGTGGAATTCCGGTAATTTATAATGGGGATTGGACCGAAGCTGCTCCGCTAGGAAAAGCGGAATGGATTAAATTTTTTGGAGCCTTCTACGGAAAAGAAAAACTAGCCGAAAAAATTTTCACGGAGATCGAAAGTGAATATACTTCAGCAAAAAAACTAGCCGAAAACGCGCAAAAAAAACCGAGCGTTTTAAGCGGCGCAATGTATAAAGATGTTTGGTATTTACCAAACGGAAAATCTTGGCAAGCACAATTTATACAAGATGCCAACGCAACTTATTTATACAGAGAAACCGATGGAAACGGAAGTTTATCACTCGCTTTTGAAAGTGTTTTAGCAAAAGCGCAACAAGCCGATTATTGGATTGCGCCTGGTGCTTTCACTTCTTATGAAGCCATGAAAAATGCGAGCGAGCATTATTCGAAATTTAAAGCTTTTCAAGAAAAAGAAATCTATTCTTACGCTGGTGTAACGGGAGAAACAGGTGGCGTTTTATTTTACGAATTAGCACCTAACCGCCCCGATTTTGTGCTGAAAGATCTCATTAAAATTTTTCATCCGGAATTATTAGAAAATTATCAATTTGCTTTTTTTAAACCGCTCGATTAATTTGAAAAAAGTTTCTACATATCTTCTTGTCGGAATTATTTTACTGCTCATAGCCTTACTAATAAATGTAAGTTTAGGTTCGGTTTCCATTCCTTTAGAAGATGTGATAAAATCTTTTTTAAATCAGGAAGTTTCAAATGATACGTGGCGATACATTATTTTAGAATACCGTTTACCCAAAGCATTTACAGCAATTCTAGTAGGTTCGGGTTTAGCACTCAGTGGACTCCTTATGCAAACGCTTTTTAGAAATCCATTAGCGGGACCTTACGTTTTAGGTTTAAGTAGCGGCGCAAGTTTAGGCGTTGCTTTGGTGATTATGGGCAGCAGTTTTTTTGGCGGAATTGCCGCCGGATTATTTCTTTCAAAATGGACTTTAGTAATTGCTTCCAGTCTAGGAAGTTTTTTGGTTTTACTCGCCGTTCTAGGAACTTCGTTTAAAATAAAAGATACAATGGCTTTGCTGATCATCGGATTAATGTTTGCCAGCTTAACTTCAGCAGTAGTCAGCGTTTTGTCTTATTTTAGTTCGTCGCAACAATTGCAACAATATATTTTTTGGTCCTTTGGAAGTTTAGGGAATTTATCGTGGACAGAACTTAGCGTTTTATTCCTTTTTTGGTGCATCGGAATTTTACTTAGCATTTTTTGTATCAAGAATTTAAACGCACTTTTATTAGGCGAGCAATACGCAAAAAGTTTAGGAACCAATTTAAAACAAAATCGATTTCTAGTAATTTTAGCAACAAGTTTACTAGCGGGAAGTATCACTGCTTTTGCCGGACCAATCGCTTTTGTCGGTTTGGCCGTTCCGCATTTAATTCGGCAAATTATTCCAAAAAATAATCACTTAATTTTGATGCCTTGCGTTTTGATTGGCGGAGCAATTTTAATGCTTTTTTGCGATAGCATTTCGCAAATTCCGGGTAGTGAACTTACCTTACCAATAAACGCGATCACCTCAATTATTGGTGCGCCAGTAGTAATTTGGTTATTGGTTAGAAAAAAGAAATTGATATTTTAAATGAATAATTCAGCTTTAAATACAAAATTATCAACTAAAAATTTAAGTATTGGTTATGCTGATAAAACTGTTGCCAGCGGAATTAATCTGGATATAAAATCGGGAGAGTTAATTGCGGTAATTGGTACAAATGGTTCCGGAAAGTCGACACTTTTAAAAACAATTATTGGCGAATTAGAAGCAAAAACGGGGGAAGTTTTTTTAGAGGATGAAAAAATTCAGCAATTTTCTGCAAAAAGCATCGCCGAAAAAATCAGTATTGTTTTAACTGAAACACATTTCTCGAAAAATTTATCGGTAGAAGAATTAGTTGCCCTCGGCAGACATCCGTACACAAATTGGTTAGGAATTTTAACTGAAGATGATAAAAAAGCTATTAAAAACGCCTTAGCATTAATCGATCTCACCGACAAAACCAAACGAAAATGCAGCAGTTTAAGCGACGGACAATTACAAAAAGTAATGTTAGCACGAGCGTTGGCACAAGATACGTCGTTAATTATTTTAGATGAACCCACCACGCATCTCGATTTATATCATAAAGTTTTCGTATTAAAATTACTGAAGCAATTAACGGAAGAAACGCAAAAAGCTATTGTTTTTGCTTCACACGAAATTAATCTTGCGCTTCAATTATGCGATCAAATTATTTTAGTGAATAAAGGTGAAGTGATTCAAGAAACGCCGGAAAAGCTAATTGAAGATGGACATTTAGAAAAACTCTTTCCTAAAAATTTAATTCAGTTTGATGCTGAAACAAAGAACTTTAAGGTGGTTTAATTGAACTGAATTTTCTTTAAAATTAATCCAATAAAATTCGGTGAAATATTTTACGTAAATTTGATAAAAACTAACGCATGACCGACTATATTGTTTTTGCCGTTGTGGCAATTATTATGTTAATTATCGGCTTTTTTGCCGGAAAAAATATTTCTAAACTCAAGCAAGAATCGGCTTTTAAAGAAACCGAAAATCAATTGGCTACTTTACGTCTTCAACTACAAAATGCTGAACAAAAATTAGCAGAAGAAAAACAGGAACAACGGCAGCAATTAGAGAAAACTGAAAAAGATTTTCAACAGCAACTGGAAAAAATTCGATTTGAACGCGAAGAAATTAGAAACGAAAAAGAACGTTTTAAAAATGAACTCACCCGAAAAAATGTAGAGTTCGATAATCTTCAGCAAAAAAATGAAGAGCAAAAAGCAGAAGTAGAAAAGCTACAAGAAAAATTCACCAAAGAATTTGAAAATTTAGCCAATAAAATTCTCGATCAGAAATCTGAAAAATTTACGCTTCAGAATAAAGAAAATATTCAGAATATTTTAAATCCGCTTCAAGAAAAAATTAAAGTTTTTGAAGAAAAAGTAGATAAAAGTTCGCACGATTCTATTAAACGTCACGCAGAATTAGGCAAGCAATTACAACATTTAAACGAACAAAATTTAAAAATTAGCGAAGAGGCCACCAATTTAACCAAAGCCTTAAAAGGCGATACCAAAATGCAAGGAAATTGGGGCGAAATGGTTTTGGAACGCGTTTTAGAACGTAGCGGATTGCAAAAAGATAGCGAATATTTTGTGCAGCAAAGTTTTACCACCGACGAAGGAAAACGCGTGATGCCCGATGTGGTGATTGAATTGCCGGGCGATAAAAAAATGATAATTGACTCGAAAGTTTCTCTTAACGCTTATGAACGTTACATTAACGAAACGGAAGAAAGCCAGAAACCGCTTCATTTAAAAAATCATTTAATTTCGGTAAGAAAGCGTGTAGATGAATTGAGCCAAAAAAATTATCATCAACTCTATCAAATGGAAAGTCCAGATTTTGTCTTGCTTTTCATCCCTATTGAAGCGGCTTTTGCTATTGCTTCTAACGAATATCCACAATTATATAGCGATGCTTTCGAGAAAAATATCATTATTGTTACGCCAACTACCTTATTGGCCGTTTTAAAAACAATCGACAGTATGTGGCAAAATGAAAAGCAAAAACAAAATGCCATAGAAATTGCTACACAAGCCGGCGCTTTATATGATAGTTTTATTAATTTAACCGAAGAATTATTAAAAGTCGGGCGGCAAATTGGAACGGTTCAAAACAGTTACGAATCGGCGATGAAAAAACTCACCGGCAAAGGAAATTTAATTCGTCGGGTAGAAAAACTGAAAAAATTAGGCGCAAAAGCCAGCAAACAAATCGATCATAAATTAATGGCGCGAGCGATTGATAATGATGACGATGATGAATAAATTATTATGAAAAAAATACTTACTTATATTCTCGTAGCCATTGTAGTTATTGCTACAATTTATTACAGTTTTCTTTATTTTGTTCCGTATAGTGAAGGAACACGCGCGGGAGAACTTATAAAATTCAGTAATAAAGGCGTGATTGTAAAAACCTGGGAAGGACAAATTAGCCAAGGAATTAGCGGCGCTCAAATTTTTAGTTTTTCAGTATTAGATAAAAATGAAGAAGTTATCGAAAAACTGAAAAAATATCAAGGTGAATATGTTGAACTTACTTATATTGAGCGCTTCGGAACTTTTATTTTTTGGGGCGATACCAAATATTTTATTACTGAAGTAGAACTTTCGCAATCGCCACATTTTAGAAGATAAATTTAGAATTGAAGAACGAATATTTTTATGGAAAAACCCTTTAAGCACGTAGAAGAATCGCAAGTTGTGATTTCAGAATTAATGCTTCCCTCCCATTCCAATTTTAATGGAAAAATTCACGGTGGTTACATTCTTTCCTTATTAGATCAAATTGCGTTTGCTTGTGCTTCAAAACATAGTGGCGATTACTGCGTAACAGCAAGTGTAGATACTGTAGATTTTTTAAGACCGATTGAAATTGGCGAATTAGTAACAATGAAAGCTTCGGTAAATTATGTCGGGAATACTTCCATGGTAATTGGTATTCGCGTAGAAGCTGAAAACATACAAACCGGTAAGAAAAAACATTGTAACTCTTCTTATATTACGATGGTTGCAAAAACAAAAGAAGGAAAATCTGTAAAAATTCCGGGGTTAATTCTTACCAATGATCACGATGTTCGTCGCTTTTTAAAAAGTATGAAACGTATTGAAATGAAAAAAACTCGATCTAAGGAATATAAAGAATTAGATTTTTCAACTGAAAAACATTACGAAAAGCTAGAAGGGAAAAGAGTTCAATTAAAATTAGATTAGACTAACAATCGTTAAACAATTAATAAATATTCAGAAAATAGATGTAAAAAATTGGATACTTTTAGAAAAACAGCTTAATTAAGCATATCAAAAAAAGAAAAACTATGAAAATTAAATTACTTATTCTCGGACTTATTATCTCCATGACAAGTTGTTCTCCAAGAATCGTGAACACATGGAATATCGATAAATATAAGGTTACCAATGATAAAGGAAAAAGTATGACTTCTGAAAATATCGGAACCATTACGTTTAAAAAGAATGGAAAAGGTGAAAAGAAGTTAAATTACAATTTATTTCAAAATGATTATTCTGACACCTCGCCTTTTGAATGGAATATGTACAATGATTATATTGTACTAAAAACTTCAAACAAAGACAAAGATTCTAACTTAAATAAAACATGGATTATTGTTGAAGATAGTTCTAAAAAACAAGTCTGGAAATCTACCGATGGTGAAAATATGGTGCAGATTTTAGAGTTGAGCAGATAAAATTAACTCTTATAAATTATTTAAAAGCTTCCCACTTCGGAAGCTTTTTTTTATAAATAAAAACCATAAGAAGCAAAAATTACAATAAGTAAAATCCAACCAATTACCAAACATAAACCACCAAGTGGTGTGATGGGTCCTAAGATTTTTAATTTTTTTCCGTTACTTGAGGTAATGCACAAACCGTAAATACTAAAGGAAAAAAGAAAAATTCCGACGATAATAAAGATGGCCGCAAAATGTTCTATAGAATTTACCATTGGTAAAGTCAATCCTAAAATTACTAATAAAATTGCATGATACATTTGGTATTTTACGCCGGTTTCAAAACTCGTTAATTGTTCGGCTGTAAACTTTTTCTTTAATGCGTGCGCTCCAAAAGCCCCAAAAACTACGGAGAGCATTCCGTATAAAGCACCCATAATAAGTACAAATTCTTTCATAATTATTTAAAGAGTTTAATAAGTTGAAAAGATCGCATTAAATGAAATAAACCAGGCAAAATTACTAAACCACCGATTATTAAAGCAATGCCAAGCGAATCGATAACCGATGTTGAAGCGACTTCAGATAAAATGCTAATTTCTTTTGTACTAGTAATTATAACATCAGGAAAATGAGCCAACATTGCCGCAGCGACAATTAAGAAAACTTGAACCGCTGCTAAAATTCGCGACCAACGTTTCTCTCGCTTTTTTATCATAATCCACAATGGAATTAACACTAAAGCGGAAATAATAATTGCAATAACAGAAAGTTTATTTTCAATAAAATCGGCTACAAAGGCAATTTCATTAAAATAGCCATATAATAAAATGACAAAACCTAATAAAACCAATACAATGGTAGCATAACTGGCTTTTTTCTTATACGTATGTTGTTCTTCATTTTCGCTTGCTTCCCCAATTAAAAAATTTGCTGCAATAAATGCGCATAAAGCTACATAAAACAAACCGATTAAAATGGAAAACGGATTCAGCCAACTATCGAGGTATAATTCTTTAAATCCTAAACTTGAATTTTCTTCAAATAAATTAATACTTCCACCAACCAAACCACCGAAAATCATACCGAGAAAAAGCGGGGAAAAAAAACTTCCTAATTTAAATAAATGATTGTACCAACCTTGTGACTTTCCTTTAATTGCATCATAATGCCTAAAAATAAATGCCACGCCACGCATGGTTATTCCTAAGAGCATCAACGTAATTGGGATATGTAGATAAACCACAAAAATATTATAATACGCCGGAAAAGCGATCCATAGAATTACAATGAGAATGATAATCCAAATATGGTTGGCTTCCCAAATTGGTCCCATTACGCGATAAACCGTTTTTTTGGTAACTTCTTGATTTTTACGAGAGGAAAATAATTCAATTATTCCCGCGCCAAAATCAGCTCCGGCTAAAAGAACGTAGAGAAAAAGTGAAAAAAACAGAAAAAATAAAACTACTGTTAACATTAGTCTTGCGTTTGATTAAGCACTCGAATTTGTCGCCACATTAACCAACTTACAACAAAAGTGAGCAATAAATAAATGCTTACGTACATAATTAAACTATAAAATATTCCCGGCATTGGCGTTACCGCATCTTTTGTTTTCATGATATTATAAATAATCCACGGTTGTCTTCCCACTTCGGTAACAATCCATCCGGCTTCTAACGCCACAAACCCTAGCGGAGCGAGTATCACAAAAAGCAACCAATATTTTTTTGAATTTTGCCAATTGCGCCATTTTAAACTCAGAAAATATAAAATCCCCGCTAAAGCTAACAACGTACCTAGCGCAACCATAAGTTGAAAAGCATAATGAACAATGGCTACTGGCGGTTGTTCATCTTTCGGAAAATCATTTAAGCCTTTTACTTCCGCATCAAAATCGCCAAAAGCAAGAAATGATAACGCATCCGGAATTTCAATTTTGTAATTCACTTCTTGATTTTCTTCATCTACAATTCCGCCAATATAAAGCGGCGCGCCTTTTTCAGTTTCATAATGCGCTTCTAACGCAGCTAATTTTGCCGGTTGCCGTTCAGCTATATCTTTTGCTGAAAGATCACCACTAATGGGTTGTAAAATTGCCGCAACCGCGGCGATACTTATTGCTATATTGAATGCTTTTTTATGAAGCTCTTTACGTTTTCCCTTATAAATCTGAAATGCATGAATTCCTGCAACTGCAAAGCCAGTAGCCACAAAAGCCGCTAAAGTCATATGTAATGCTTGTGTAAACCAAGCTTCATTTAACATTGCTTGCATTGGCCGAATGTTTGAAAACACCCCGTTTTCATAATCAAAACCTGAAGGCGAATTCATCCAACCATTGGCGGCAACTACTAAAATTCCTGAAGCTACTCCTGATATTCCTATAATTACACCGGTGAACCAATGAAATTTTTCGGGTAGTTTTTTCCAACCGTATAAATAAAAACCCAGCGCAATAGCTTCAACAAAAAATGCTGCACCTTCTAAAGAAAACGGCATCCCAATAATAGGTCCGGCGTGTTTCATAAATTCCGGCCATAATAAACCTAATTCAAATGAAAGTGCTGTGCCTGAAACCGCTCCGGTCACAAAGAAAATTGCGACTCCACGTTGCCAGGCTTTTGTTAATTCTAAATAGATTTTTTTGCGGGTTTTTAACCATTTAAAATGTGAAATAACCATAAAAAATGGCATTACCATTCCAATGCAGGCAAATACAATATGAAAGATTAACGTAAGTGCCATTTGAAGACGTGCGGCTTCGAGATTTTCCATAAAAAAGGAAGTTGAAATTGCACTCACAAAGATAGCTAATCACATAAAGAATAATTGCTGAAAAACGTAAATAATATGCTGCTTTTATATATTTTAACGTTCAAATGAAATTTATTGAATTATCATCTTAAAACACGATTTTATAGATTATCGTACTTAAAAACGATAATAACATTTATCGCTTTTTTTAACGATATTTTATTATATCGCTTTTTTTAACGATATTTGAATATGACAAGTGTACTTACAGGAGATATTATAAATTCGCGAGCCACAAACGCACCGAAAGATTACTTAGAAATCTTACGAAAAACGCTTTCTTTTTTAGGAAAGGAAAACACAAATTGGGAAATTTTTAGAGGCGATAGTTTTCAATTAGAAATTAAAGAGCCAGAAAATGCTTTTTGGAAAAGTCTTTATATAAAAGCCGCGCTAAAAAGTATAAAAGGGCTCGATGTTCGCATTGCGATTGGAATTGGCGAAAAAAGTTATGAAGCTGAAAGTATTTCAGAATCGAGCGGTTCAGCGTTTATTCGTTCGGGCGAAATGTTTGAATTGCTGAAAAAAGAAAAAACAAATTTGCTTATTCATTGCGGAAATAAAAAACTCAACAGAGAACTGAATGTAAGTTTTAAACTCGCCCTTATCGCAATGGATCATTGGACGCAAAATTCAGCGGAAGTTGTAAAACTAAGTATAGAATATCCAGATTTTAATCAACATGAATTAGGCGAAAAAATTGGAATTAAACAAAATACCGTTAGCGAACGACAAAAAAGAGCATTTTTAGAGGAATTAAAAGAATTTGATGCTATTTTTAGAACGAAAGTACAACAGCTATGATTCTATTAATCAAACTTATTTTAGCGCATTTAGTAGGCGATTTTCTCTTCCAACCTTACAATTGGGTAAAAGAAAAAGAGCGTGAAAAGCTCGCTTCCCCAAAATTGTACTTGCACGTTTTAATTCATTTATTGCTATATTTTTTAGTGGTTTGGGATTTTTCAATTTGGTATATTCCAGTTATAATTTCGGCAACGCATTTAATTATCGACGGATTAAAATTGAGTTTACAAACTGAAAAAACGAAACGGCTTTTCTTTTTTATAGACCAATTGCTTCATTTTGCAGTGATTTTTGCGGTCTGTTTTTTCCTAATAAATTCAAACTTAGCAATTAAATTTCCGCCACAATCATTATTGTTTATTACTGGTGCATTTTTCTTAACCACTCCAACTTCAGTAATGATTAAAATGATTATTTCGGTTTATAAACCTCATACTGAAATTGAAAAAGACGAATCGCTCGATAACGCCGGAAAATATATTGGTATTTTAGAACGATTGCTGGTTTTTGTATTTATTGTTAGTGGTCATTGGGAAGGCGTTGGCTTTCTTATTGCTGCAAAATCGATCTTCAGGTTTAGTGATTTAACCGCTTCTAAAGACCGAAAACTTACTGAATATATTCTCATCGGGACGCTGTTAAGTTTTGGTATCGCAATTCTCACCGCCATTATTTGTAACTCTTTACTCTTTAGTTTTGTAATATAATAAGATTCAAAAAAAGTAGATTTCAATTTATCGGGTAAACCTTTCAGGCCGGGCTGTCCGTTATATCTTTTTTTGCCATTTGCCAAAGCAACAAAAGGATGCCACTTCCATCCCTTTTACAAAACAAAAAAAACTTTCTAAAAAGTATTAAAAAGCGTCATTCTGAATTTATTTCAGAATCTCATCATATCGATTTACAAATCTTTATGAGAACCTGAATCGAGTTAAGGTTGACGAGATAATTAACTTTTTAGAAAGCCTCTTTTATCGTTAATTGAAATACAATTAACGCGTTAAATACATTTTTCTTCGTGCATACAGCTCGTAAAAATCATCATCTTTCAAATCTTTAATGAACAGAATGCTTTCGCCTGTACTTTTCATTTCAGGTCCTAACTGTTTATTTACTTTCGGGAATTTATTGAAAGAAAATACCGGTTGCTTAATTGCGTAACCTTCTAATTGCGGATTAAATTTAAAATCAGATAATTTCTTATCGCCCAACATTACTTTAGTCGCGTAATTTACATAAGGTTCACCATACGCTTTCGCGATAAACGGAACCGTTCTAGACGCTCTAGGATTTGCTTCAATAATAAAAACTTTATCATCTTTAATCGCAAACTGAATATTGATTAATCCAACCGTATCGAGTGCCAAAGCAATTTTTCGCGTATGATCTTTAATTTGTTGAAGTACTAAATCTCCTAAATTAAACGGTGGAAGCAACGCATTTGAATCTCCGGAGTGAATTCCGCAAGGTTCAATATGTTCCATAATTCCGATAATATAAACATCTTCTCCATCGCAAATTGCATCAGCTTCAGCCTCTATTGCACCATCTAAATAATGATCGAGCAATAATTTATTATTTGGGATTTTATGTAATAAATCGACAACATGCGCTTCTAATTCCTTTTTATTGATGACAATTTTCATTCCTTGTCCACCAAGCACGTAAGAAGGTCTTACTAAAATCGGGAAATCTAATTCATCTGCCAAAGCTAAAGCTTCATCGGCAGTTTCTGCTGTTCCAAATTCAGGATAAGGAATATCGTTGTTTTGTAATAATGTAGAGAAACTTCCGCGATCTTCGGCTAAATCTAGCGCTTTATAGCTGGTTCCCATAATTTTAATTCCGTAACGATCTAATTTTTCAGCAAGTTTTAAAGCAGTTTGCCCACCAAGCTGAACGATCACGCCTTCCGGTTTTTCGTGACGAATAATGTCGTAAATATGTTCCCAGAAAACAGGCTCGAAATATAATTTATCGGCAACATCAAAATCGGTTGAAACGGTTTCAGGATTACAGTTAATCATAATGGTTTCATAACCGGCTTCTGAAGCAGCCATAATTCCGTGAACGCAGCAATAATCGAATTCGATACCTTGCCCAATTCGGTTGGGTCCCGAACCTAAAACAATAATTTTTTTACGATCGGAAACCACACTTTCATTTTCTACAAAACGATTTCCGTCTGCTGTTTCAACTTCACTTTCAAAAGTTGAATAATAATATGGTGTTTCCGCTTCAAATTCTGCCGCACACGTATCTACTAATTTATAAACTCTATTAACGTTTAATTCTTCACGTTTTTTATAAACTTCACTTTCTAAACATTTCAGCATATGGGCGATTTGTCGATCTCCATAGCCTTTTTGTTTTGCTTCTAGTAATAATTCTTTTGGTAAAGTGTCGATAGTGTAGTTCGTCGAAATTTCTTTTTCGAGTACATAAAGTTCTTCATATTGCTTTAAGAACCACATATCGATTTTCGTGATTTCGTGAATTCTACTTAACGGAATTCCTAATTGAATGGCATCGTAAATTACGAATACGCGATCCCAACTTGGGTTGGTAAGTTTTTCTATAATTTGGTCGTAATTGGTATAACCTTTTCCGTCTGCACCTAAACCATTTCTTTTGATTTCTAAAGACTGCGTTGCTTTATGTAAAGCTTCTTGGAAAGAACGACCAATCCCCATTACTTCTCCAACCGATTTCATTTGTGGACCTAAAATACGGTTAGAACCTTCAAATTTATCGAAATTCCAACGTGGTATTTTTACAATTACATAGTCTAAACTCGGCTCGAATAAAGCTGAAGTAGTTTTAGTGATTTGATTGTCAAGTTCATCTAAAGTATAACCTAATGCTAATTTTGCTGCAATTTTCGCGATTGGATATCCAGTCGCTTTTGAAGCCAATGCTGAAGAACGCGAAACACGCGGATTGATTTCAATGGCAATTATATCTTCTTTTTCATCTGGACTTACCGCAAATTGAACGTTACAACCGCCGGCAAAATCACCAATATTTCGCATCATTTTTATTGCCATATCACGCATACGCTGAAAAGCAGAATCGCTTAACGTCATGGCCGGAGCAACGGTTATCGAATCTCCGGTATGAATTCCCATTGGATCCATATTTTCAACCGTACAAATAATTACGACGTTGTTATTTTTATCGCGCAGTAATTCTAATTCGTATTCTTTCCAACCTTGTAAAGCTTTGTCGATAAGCACTTCGTGAATTGGAGAAACCTCTAAGCCGTGCGATAAAGCTTCTTCAAATTCCTCTTCGGTTTCAACAAATGCTGCCCCTGCTCCACCTAAGGTAAAAGAAGCACGAATAAGTAACGGAAGTCCGAATTCTTGCGCTATTTCTTTTCCTTGTAAAATAGATTTTGCAGTTTTTGCAGGCGCTACAGGAATATCGATTCGCGACATGAGTTGTTTAAACTCTTCTCTGTCTTCAGTGATATTAATTGCATCGATATCTACACCGATAAGTTTTACACCAAAATCTTCCCAAATTCCTTTTTCATCTGCTTCGATACATAAATTTAAAGCTGTTTGACCGCCCATAGTTGGTAAAACCGCATCGATTTGTGGATGTTCTTTTAAAATTTGAATAATCGATTTTGTAGTCAGCGGCTTTAAATAGACGTGATCTGCCATTGACGGATCGGTCATAATTGTTGCCGGATTGGAATTTATAAGAATAGTTTCAATTCCATCTTCACGTAATGAGCGTAAAGCTTGTGTTCCTGAATAATCGAATTCACAGGCCTGACCTATGATAATAGGTCCAGAACCGATAATTAAAATACTTTTAAGATCTTTATTTTTAGGCATCTGAATTAATTAGATAAATGGTTAGGGACAAGATATAAAAAAAGGCGTTACCATTAAGTAACACCTTTATATTTTAAAATAACAAATCATTATTTTTTATGTCTGTTTTCTGAAGAGACAGAAAGTCTTTTTCTTCCTTTTGCTCTTCTTTTAGCAAGGACTTTTCTTCCGTTTACACTAGCCATGCGCTCTCTAAATCCGTGCTTATTTCTTCTTTTTCTCTTTGAGGGTTGAAACGTTCTTTTCATTGTAAAATATCTTTAATCTTCTTGAATGTCTTGCTAACTTGCGTCTTTAAGCTCTCGCTTTTTTTAACTGCGTGCAAATATACAATATCTTTTTGCTCTTCCAAATGTATTTTTAAATAATTTTTTATTAGTTTTTTATACCTTTGCACTTCGAAAAAAATAAGCGATGTACAATAAAAATATAAAGTTAGTTTTAGCAGGGGCAATTATTATTTTTGCAATATACCAAATGATAGAAGGTTACATTGGTAACGGTATTCTATTATTGCTACTTGCAGGAATTTTTATCTTCTTATATTTTAAAAATGAAATAATCCTTTTAGCTTTTTTGCGTCTAAGAAAGCAAGATATGGCCGGCGCAAAAAAATGGCTCGATAAAATTAAGAATCCGGAGGCTTCTTTAACCACAAAACAGCAAGGTTATTATTTTTATTTACACGGCTTAATGGTTTCGCAAAGTAATATAACTCAAGCTGAAAAATATTTTAAAAAAGCAATACGTTTAGGTCTTTCCATGAAACAAGATTTAGCCATGGCAAAATTAAATCTTGCGGGAATTGCTATGACCAAACGTAGAAAAAGAGAAGCGCAAATGCTTCTAAAAGAAGCCAAACAATTAGATACTCATAATATGCTGACCGATCAAATTAGAATGATGAAACAGCAAATGAAAAAAATCTAATTCTGCATAATTAACATCCTGTTTTAGCAGTTTTGGTTTAAAATTTGTATTTTTAAGAGAACTGAAAGAACGGGTTATGAAGAAATTTTCACCTTTTTTCTTATTCGCTTTATTTCCTCTTCTGATTAGTGCTCAACAAGATACGCTTTACTTTTCAGAAGCGGTTTCTTTATACATTCCTAAACATAATAAAGAAATTAATGAAGCTTATCGCTATCGCGATTCTGAACGCGCAAAATTCTTGTTCGATTCCCTGGTAAACAATTGTTTAAAAGGAACCTATATCGATAATTTTAATATTACTTGCTTACGCCGAAATAATGATTGTTTAAACGATTATAAAAAACCTATTTATTTACTTACTTATGCTTCGTGGTGCGTTCCCGGAAAAGGAGAAATACCCGCGTTAAATGAATTAGCCGAAAAATATAAAGAGGAAATCGATTTTGTAGTACTTTATTGGGATAGCAAAGCAGAAGTTAAAAAAGTAGCGAAAGAATATACGCGATCGATTCACTTGGTTTATGTAGATGAATTACAAAATAAAGACGCTTATATTGTAAGAAACATGAAGCATTCGTTAGGTTTCCCCACTACTTTTTACATTGGCTCTAACAAACAAATTATTGATATTAGCCGAATTGAAATGCTTCCGTATACCGAAAAATTTGAACGTTCTTATAATTTGAATTACAAAAACGTTTCGCAAGGAATTTCAGAAATTTTAGCTTTTGAAGAAGATTTGTTAGCCAAAACTCCGTTTGAAATTTTACCGAATTAATTTATAATAAAGGCGCCCAAAGTCTACTAAACGATTCTTTTAAGCGTTCGTTCAACGGTCGGTTTAACCAATCTTCCATTTTTACTTTATCGCAATGTTCAATATCTTCTTCAAAAATTTGAACCATTTTTTTACTGAAATCTTTATTATAAACTAAGGCATTTATTTCAAAATTAATTTCGAAACTGCGGTAATCCATATTTGAAGTTCCCACGGTTGAAAAAATATCGTCGATCACCATGGTTTTTGCGTGAACCATTCCTTTACAATAATGATAAACTTCAATTCCAGACTCTAATAAATCTAGAATGTATGAATTGGTTGCATATTTTGCCGCCCAACTGTCGCCAGTTTTTGGTACCAGAATTTTAATCTTCACTCCTCTTCTACTCGCTGTTTTTAAAGCCGTAAGAATTTGATCATTCGGAATAAAATAAGGCGTTGTAATATTTATATATTTTTCAGCTCCATTAATTGCGGTAAAAATGGCTTCCATAATATGTGGATAATCTGAATCTGGACCACTTGCTGAAATTTGTACAGGAACTTCTCCACAATCATCTAATTGCGGAAAAAATTCATCTATAATTTCTATTTCTTGTTCAGAAACAAAATTCCAATTTAGAAGAAAGTGACTTTGTAAAGATTTAACCGCGTTTCCTTCAATTCGTAAATGTGTATCACGCCAATAACCGGTATTATTGGGGTTTACATATTCATCACAAACATTTACACCTCCAACGTAACCCACTTTACCATCGATTATTACAATTTTACGATGGTCTCTATAATTTAATTTTCGAGTTAAGTTAGGAAACCAAACCGGCATAAAAGGGAATGATTCTATTCCGCAGGCTTTCATTTTTTTTACGCCTTCGCCACTTAATTGACTCCCGACATAATCATAATTTACCCGAACTTTCACTCCTTCCTTCGCTTTTTCACATAAAATATTGATAAGTTCAGAACCAATTTTATCGTAATTCAAAATGTAATATTCTAAATGAATATGGTGCTTTGCTTTTTTTAAATCTTCAAATAAAGATTCAAACTTTTTTTCACCATTAATAAGAATTTTCACATCGTTCCCAAAGGTTAATGGCTTTTTTTGATTATTCTGGAGCAGCTTTACAATATTTACTTTATTCCCTAAAAAATCATCCTCATAATTTTCTAAACGAAATTTATTCAGCAATAATTTATTTTCCCATTTTTTAACCGTTTTGTTATCAAAAACCTTTTTCCGTTTAAACATTTTATCTTTTCGATATTCTTGCCCGAAAAAGAAATAAATGAGTAAGCCTATAAAAGGTAAAACTACCAACGCGAGAATATAAGAAACCGTAGTAACAGGGTTTCGGTTATTTAAAATAATAAATAACGCCGTCCCAATGGCTATTATATAGTTAACAATTAAGAGTGAAAATAGAATGTTTTGCTGAATAAAATCTATCATTAAGGCTGGTAAGTGTAAGATCCTTTTTCTGGAATCTTAAGTTGATATAATTTCCTAGATCGGTTATTTAAATGCGCTTCACGAAGCCAAGGATTATGGATTTTTAAGATTTTATAATTAATGCCAAACTCTTTCGCGAATTGTGCAAAATTAGAAACCGCGGTATCTACCGAAACTTCTTTTGTTTCAACTAAAGAATACATATCTTTTTCAGTAAAATTGAAACCATATTTTTCGGGATTTCCTAAAATTTCTTTTAAAGCTAAAATTCTAAAAACATAGCGTTCGGTTTCTGAACCTAAAAGTAAATCGTAATAATCATTCACCTCTTGACGTTCTTGCTGTTTAGAAATCCCGTAATTTCCTGCATTATATGCCGCAGCGGCTAACGTCCACGTTCCGAAGCGTTCTTTCGCATCTTTTAAATACTGGCAAGCTGCTTCGGTTGCTTTTTCAATATGGTAACGTTCATCTACATTATCATTTACTTCTAAACCGTTTTCTTCGGCGGCAGCTTCCATAAGTTGCCAAAAACCAGTAGCTCCGGCGGGAGAAACAATTTGTGTAAGTCCACTCTCGGCAACAGCTAAATATTTAAAATCATCTGGAACGCCGTTTTTCTCTAAAATCGGTTCGATTATAGGAAAATATTTATGCGCTCTTTTAATTAATAGTAATCCATTAGATTGCCAATATGTATTCACTAAAAGTTCACGATCCATACGTTCGTGAATATCAGAATTTTCTACCGGAACTTTCTCTCCTGCAAAATTTAAATTTTCAGGTAATGGCAACGCGTACACATTATAATCTTGCACAGCGCTATCGGGATCTTCTGTATTTTTTTGTGGGTTTCTATTTGTTGTAGAAAAACTGGATTGTACGGCTTGAATTCCTAAGCCTACTATAAAAATAATTCCAATAAAACTCAGTATATTTTTCAATCGTTTCATATGCTTTCTTTTTTAGGAAAGATATTAAATATCTTTCTTATTCTGCAAGTTTTCCTTCTGAAATTAAACTTGGTAAATGCTCGTTAAACCAGCGAAAACGATTAATAATCATAACGTGCGTTCCGCCGGGAATAATAATACAATCCTTTATATTTTTTAATGGAAAAATCACATCGTGATCACCATGAATATGAATGGTATTGGGTAATGGTTTTTCTTGATTCCAACAAACCATTTTTTCAATCGCCCAATCTAAGTATTGTTTTTCACTAACCGACATATATTTTTTATAAAGTTTAATTCTTTTTTTAGCAAATTCTCCTACGGGAAATTTCTCTAAAAGTCCTACGTAACCTGCTAAACTTGTCGGTAAAATTTTATACAATTTTGTTTTTCGCGCAAATTTCATTCTACTAGGAAGTTCATCCCTAGATTTTACCGTAGAAATTAAAATTAGTCGCTTTACAGAAATGAGTTTACTTATTTCCTGAACAATTACACCACCGAACGAGACCCCGATTAGCACCGGATTTTCATGCTTAATTTCCGCTAAAATTCGAATGGCATAATCTTTTAAACTTTCATTTTTTTCGGGTATTTTCCAAGCCAACCAATGTACTTCATATTCGGTTTCAGGTAATTTTATAAATTCAAAAATCGAAGGGTTTGCCGCCATTCCCGGCATAAAATATACGTGAGTCAAGCTTTTTTCTTGCTTCATTTTAACAGCGATATAACAGAAAGTTAGCCAGATATGCGCTAACTTTACGGGTACAAAATTATTAGTTTAAATATAATATAAATCACGATAAAGGTTAAATAAATGCGAAAAGTTGTTCACCCGTCTCACACAAGAGGTTCAGCGAATTTTGGTTGGCTAGAAGCGAATTATTCATTCAGTTTTGCAAATTTCTTTAATCCTGAGCGAATTCAATTTGGAATGTTGCGCGTTTTAAATGATGATGTTATTGCAGGCGGAATGGGTTTTGGCAAACATCCGCACGAAAATATGGAAATTATTACCATTCCTTTAGAAGGTGCGCTTCAGCATAAAGATTCGATGGGAAATGAAGGCGTAATTCATGCAGGAGAAATTCAGGTTATGAGTGCCGGAACCGGAGTTGAACACAGCGAATTTAATGCGAGTAAATCTGAAAAAGCAAATACTTTACAAATTTGGGTTTTTGCTGAAAAAGATGGCGTTCAACCACGTTACGATCAACGAAAGTTTAATTTTGAAAATCATAAAAACGAATTAGTTACAGTGGTTTCTCCAAAAGATGATAATGATGGTGATGCGGTTTGGGTTCACCAACAAACTTATTTTAATTTAGGAGAAATAGAAGCCGGAAAAAAAATTGATTATAAACTCCATAATAATTCGCACGGCGCTTATATTTTTCTAATTTCAGGAGAAATAGAAGTTGCCGATGAAACCCTTAAAAAAAGAGACGCTATCGGACTTTGGGAAACAGAGAAAATTGATATCAGCATTCTTAAAGATGCCAAAATTTTACTAATTGAAGTTCCGATGAACTAAATAATATCCCATGGAAAATGAAACATTTGAAATTAAAGACAACGAATTTTTACGTCAATTTGAAGCAACGATTGAAGATGAATTTGTAAAATTGGAATACTCTGACCAAGAGCGTAAAATTTTTCTATCTAAACTTGAAATGAGTGAAGAGTTAAGAGAAAAAGGCTATCAAGAACAATTTCTTACCCAAGTTTTTGATTATATTGAAAAAAAGGGACGACTAAAAATAATTCCGAATAGTAAAGAAGTAAAACGTTTTTTTAAAGCGAATAAAGAAAAATATAGCGACTTAATTCCAATAGGAATAAGCTTTTAAGCTATCGCCACTTCTTCATTCACAAACTCAAACCGAACTAAACCATCTTCATCAATTTCGGTTAATTTTACTTGATGTAACGTATTTATAAATTCAGGATTCCAAGGCATTTTTACTTTTACATAATTTTCAGTAAAACCGTGAATATAGCCTTCTTTGTTTTCCCCTTCAAAAAGTACTTCTAGCGTATTCCCTAACTGACTTTCATAAAAGGCTCGGCGTTTTTTTGCTGACAAACCACGCAACATTTTACTGCGCTTTTTTCTAACTTTCGTCGGTACAACACCATCCATTTCTGCAGCTGGCGTATTCGCTCTTTCGGAATACGTGAAAACGTGCAAATAAGAAATATCTAATTCATTTAAAAAATTATAGGTTTCTAAAAAACGTTCGTCTGTTTCGCCGGGAAAACCTACAATTACATCAACGCCAATACATGCGTTTGGCATTGTCTTTTTGATTTCTTCAACACGATTTACGTATAATTCGCGCATATAACGGCGACGCATTAATTTTAGCAAATCATTGCTTCCACTTTGCAACGGAATATGAAAATGAGGTACAAAGGTGTCACTTTCAGCAACAAAATCTATGGTTTCATTTTTTAAAAGATTAGGCTCGATAGAAGAAATTCGCAGCCGCTCAATCCCGTCGACTTCATCTAAAGCTTTTACCAAATCTAAAAACGTATGCTCGTGCTTTTTATTACCAAATTCTCCTTTACCGTAATCACCAATATTTACGCCGGTTAACACAATTTCTTTAATTCCTTGTTCAGAAATTTCTTGCGCGTTTTGTAAAACATTTTCTAATTTATCGCTTCTGGAAATTCCTCTCGCCAACGGAATGGTACAATATGTGCATTTATAATCGCAACCGTCTTGAACTTTCAAAAAAGCGCGTGTTCTATCGCCAATGGAATACGAACCGACATAAAAATCGGCTTCTCCGATTTCGCAAGAATGTACTTCGCCAAAATCATTTTTGGTAAGATCGTTTAAATAGTCCGTGATTTTAAATTTTTCCGTCGCACCTAACACCAAATCTACCCCATTTACATCGGCTAATTCTTCGGGTTTTAATTGCGCGTAACAGCCAATCGCGATAATGAAAGCTTCTTCATTTTTCTTTTGCGCTTGCTTTACAATAGTTTTAAAACGTTTATCGGCATTTTCGGTAACGCTACACGTATTTATCACATAAATATCTGCTATTTCTGAAAAATCGACACGCTTAAAACCTTCATTTTCAAAAGAACGAGCAATAGTTGATGTTTCAGAAAAATTTAATTTACAACCCAAGGTGTAAAATGCAACGTTTTTATTTTCATTTCTATTCATAAAGCAAACGGCTCCTTTCGTAATCTTTTACTATTATTGTAATGGTTTCAAAAGAAAATTTCAAGTAAATAAAATCTTCAAAAACGGGTGCAAATATACCACCTAAAATCGGCATAAGAAAATTGATGAAATTCATTAACAAAATAAGAATCAAATACTTAGTTATTTTCAGTTTAATTTTTGCATTTATAAGTTGTAAAAATGAGACTAAAAAAAATAGAGAACATCTTGTTTTTCGCTACAACGAACATGCGAATATTACTTCACTGGATCCGACTTTTGCCAAAGACCAGCGCAATATTTGGCCTTGTAATCAATTGTATAACGGCTTGGTTCAACTGGACGACAGCTTAACTATTCAACCAGATTTAGCAAAAAAATGGTCGATTTCTGAAGATGCAAAAACCTATACTTTTTTTCTTCGAGACGATGTTTTCTTTCATAAACATAAAATCTTCGGAAAAAATAAAACTCGAAAAGTTACTTCTGAGGATGTTGTTTTCAGTTTAAAAAGATTAACCGATCCTAAAATTGCTTCGCCCGGAAGTTGGGTGATGCAAAATGTTTCCACTATTTCTGCTGAAAATGATTCTGTTGTAAAAATTGAATTGTCACAACCTTTCCCTGCATTTTTAGGCTTACTTTCTATGAAATATTGTTCGGTAATTCCTACGGAAATGAAAAAATTAGATTTTAGAGAAAACCCGATTGGCACCGGACCTTTTAAATTTAAACGCTGGGAAGCTAACGAAAAATTAGTCTTCAGAAAAAATAATCTTTATTTTGAAACTGATAAAAATAGTAAGCAACTCCCCTATTTAGAAGCGATTGCTATTACTTTTTTACCCGATAAACAAAGTGAATTTTTACAATTTGCTCAAGGAAATATCGATTTTTTAAGCGGTTTAGATCCTTCTTATAAAGATGAATTATTAAGCGTTCGCGGAAAGTTACGTGAGAAATATGCTTCGCGTGTAAATATGTTAACCGCGCCTTATTTAAATACGGAATATTTAGGAATTTATCTCGACAGCAAAACCGACGAAGTAAATGCCGAAAAAATTCGACAAGCTATAAATTACGGATTTAATCGGGAAACGATGATTACTTATTTACGAAATGGAATTGGAACGCCAGCAAATCAAGGTTTTATTCCAAAAGGTTTACCAGGTTTTTCTTCTAAAATTTACTACGACTATAATCCGGAAAAAGCGAAAAAACTCATTAACGATTATAAAGAAAATACCGGAAATTCAAATCCTGAAATCAGTATAAGCACCAATGCGCAATATTTAGATTTATGTGAATACATTCAGCGTGAATTGCAAAAAATTGGGTTGACGGTAAATATTGATGTGATGCCGCCTTCTACACTTCGTCAACAGCGTTCTGCCGGAAAGTTGGACATTTTTAGAGCAAGCTGGATTGCCGATTATCCTGATGCTGAAAATTATTTATCTCTTTTTTACAGTGAAAATTTTTCGCCCAACGGACCGAATTACACCCATTTTAAAAATGAAACTTTCGATGAATTATATGAAGAAGCTATAAATACATCTTCCGCTGAAAAGCGTGTTTTACTTTATAAAAAAATGGATTCTATTATCATGAAAAACGCACCGGTTGTTCCTCTATATTATGATGAAGTTATTCGTTTTACACAAAAAAATATAAATGGTTTAGGTATAAATCCAATTAACTTATTGGATTTAAAAAGGGTTAAAAAAGAGAAAAACTAATTTACTTTAGAAAAGCAACGTAAACAATTTTCTTGTGATGACCTTTTTAGTTTCGGCTGAAATTTTTGCCAAGTAGTTTTTAGAACTGAATCTTTTACATATGAAAACTGAAATAAAGTTTCATTTTTATCTAAATTATCTTCACTAGAAAGAGATTTTATAGACAATTTTTCCCCTTCTATTTTTCCGTAAACAGCTATATCTACAAAAGTTTGTTGACCGTTAATTTTTAAATTGCCATAGATTTTTTCATCAGCCAGAGAATCTAACTTTAATTCCCAATTCATTACTTGATAATAATCAGCAAGTGCTTTTACTGGTTCTTCAAAAAATAAATAATTTCCTTTCCATTTCTGTAAATTATTTTTTTCACAGGAAGTAAAAGTTAACAAAAAGAGTATGAAAAAAATATTTAAAACTTTCACTTAAAAATTATCGATTAATTCCCATTTTATTAATCCATCGTACATAAGCTTGTCGGTTTACATTGTGTTGATGTAATGATTTCGCGAATTTATGATAGCCTGGGTTTTCTGGATCGGCAACAAAATATAAATAGTCGTGATTTTCATAATTCAATACCGCTTCAATAGAAGAAATATCAGGCATCGTAATTGGTCCCGGGGGTAATTCTCGATACATATACGTATTATACGGAGAATCGACTTTTAAATCTTTATATAATACTCGTTTTATAACGGTATCAAAATCTTTATTTTGTTTTTTAACCGCGTAAATTACGGTTGGGTCGGCATCTAATTTTATCCCGCGTTTATAGCGATTCATGTAAACTCCGGCAACACGTTTTCGTTCGTCTATTTTCGCGGTTTCTTTTTGAACGATTGAGGCTAAAACATTTACCGACTTCGGATTCAAATTTAATTTTTCAGCCTTTTTGGTTCGGTTTTCATTCCAAAATCGATTGTATTCTTTTAGCATGCGCTCTTGAAATTCTTCTGCTGAAGTATTCCAATAAAATTCATATTGATTTGGAATATACATCGCAAGTGCATTTTCCTGTGTAAAATCATGTTCGGCTAAAAAAGTAGAATCACGCATGGTTTTCAATAACGATAAACTATCGGCTTCGATTTGTTCGGCAATTCTTCCGGCAAGATTTTCTATGCGTTCTTGATTATTGAAAACTACTTTTACCGGTGTATTTTGACTACGAAGTGTATTAATCATTTCGTTATTATTCATTCCTTTTTTCAGAATAAATCTACCCGGTAAAATATTGTTTGCATAACCTTTTCGGCGCGCAACAGCATCAAAAGTAGAAATATCATCAATTTTATGGCGCAATTGCTCAATAACCTCTTTATAATCGGCATCGGTTTTTACATAAACATTTGTAGTTTGCTGTTCAAACTTTGTATTTGGAGCAAAAATGCTATTGTAAACATAATAACTGAAAATCCCTAGCCCGATTACGCCTAGCAGTGCAATAGCAAGAATTATTTTTTTAATATACATTATTAATTAATTGGTATAAATATTCTGTTTTATATTTTCCATTGACTAAATTCCAGTCTTTTTTTTCGCCTGTTTTCACGAAACCTTGTTGCTGAAAAAGTTTCTGGCTAACTACATTTTCTTCAGAAACCCCGGCATAAACTTGATGCATTTTTAAATGCGAAAAAGCATATTTACATAATAATTGTAAAGCTTCTGAACCTATTCCTTTTTGTCTATTTTCTTTTTCAGCAATTAAAATGCCAATTGCTGCACGATGATGTTGCGGTTCAAAATCAAAAATATCTATTAAACCTAAACTTTTTTGCTGAAAATCTTCGATAACCAAACGTAATTGCTTCACTTCAAAAATATCTAAATGCGCGTTTTCTAAATATTGCTTGATTAAAAATTTAGAATAAGGCGTTTGCGTAGAACTAAGTTCCCATAAATCTTCATTATTTTCGATTTCGTAAATAAATTCAAGATCTTCAGGTTCTAACGCCCTCAATTTTATATTTTTTCCTTGAAGTGTTAGCATACAATTTTACCTTCAAAAACTTGTTGCGCTGGTCCTGTTAACCAAACATTATGATATTTCCCGTTATCTTCTTCAAATTGAATGGAAAGTTTTCCGCCGGGTGTTTTTATAGAAACATTTTGGGTACTTACTTTTTCTGAAAAATGAGCAGCAATGGCAACCGCAGTAACGCCTGTTCCACAAGATAAAGTTTCATCTTCTACACCACGCTCAAACGTTCTAACATTTAAAAAATCTTTCGCCGATTCTACAAAATTCACATTAACGCCTTCTGTTTTATAAAGCTCACTATTACGAATTTTTGCTCCTTCTTTTTTTACCTCTAACGCTTGTAATTTTTTTGTAAAAACAATATGATGCGGAGAACCGGTATCTAAAAAATAAGCACCATCAATTTGCTTTATATCAGTCACATTTTGCATCTGTAAACTGATGGAATCATCCGAAATTTTAGCTTCGTGCTTTCCATCAATCGCTGTAAAAGTGGCACTGTTTTTAACAATCCCTAAAAATTCGGCAAAACGAACAAGACATCTTCCGCCATTACCACACATCGTACTTTCATTTCCGTCAGCATTAAAATAAACCATTTTAAAATCATCTCCTGCAACCGAAGAATTTTCTAATAAAATAAGTCCGTCAGCTCCTATGCCAAATTTTCTGTCACATAATTGCTTAATAAGTTTGGTATCATTTTTGAAAATTTTATTTCGATTATCGATCAAAACAAAATCATTGCCTGTACCTTGATATTTATAAAATGTTAGGTTCATTTTTTATTTTTAATGCAGGCAAATATACGATAATAAGAGAGAAGTTAAAGCTGTAATAAAAGCTTGAATTCTCTTAAAAAGAAGTTTAATTTAGAGTCAAAATTTATAAAAATGAAAAAGTTTTCTAGTCTTTTATTAGTTTCTATGCTTGGCGGAGTGTTAACACTAGGAAGTTATAAATTATTTTTAGAAGAAGAAACGCCAACTTCCTCTCAAACAACTGTACAATTACCAGAAAGCAAACCCAGGTTTGTGTCGAGTAATACTACTCCTAATTTCACGGAAACTCCAGATTTTAGAGAAGCTGCCGATAAAACGGTTCACGCGGTTGTTCACGTAAAAAATGTAGCAATTTATGAAGGTCCCAGAAATATTTGGGAATATTACAGCGGAAGACAAAAAGGAGATAAAGCTTTACAAGGCGCCGGTTCTGGTGTGATTATAACGCCCGACGGTTACATTGTTACCAATAATCATGTAATTAAAGGCGCTAGTGAAATTCAGGTTACGTTAAATAATAATTTAACCTATACCGCTAAAATTATTGGTACCGATCCTCAAGCTGATATTGCTCTCTTAAAAATTGACGCTACCGATTTAGATTACATTCCTTTTGGTGATAGCGATAATGTAAAAATTGGCGAATGGGCGTTAGCTGTGGGAAATCCATTTAATTTAACTTCTACCGTAACTGCAGGAATTATTAGCGCTAAAGGAAGAGATTTAACTGAAGGTGAAACCAGAATGCCCTCTTTTATACAAACCGATGCCGCGATTAATCCGGGAAATAGCGGCGGCGCGTTAGTGAATACCAATGGAGAATTAATTGGAATAAATACCGCGATTACTTCCAGAACAGGAAGTTATATTGGTTACGGTTTTGCAGTTCCCAGTAATAATGCTAAAAAAATTGTAGAAGATTTACTTGAATACGGCGACGTTCAACAAGCGATTATTGGAATAACCGGTTCAACTTTAAATCCGGAAGCCGCAAAAGAAAATGAATTGGCAATTTCTCAAGGGGTTTATGTGCTTTCCGTAAGTAATGGTGCCAAAAAAGCAGGTTTACGTGAAGGCGATTTAATTACAAAAATTGACGGTATAAAAGTTAGAAAATTATCAGATCTTACGGCTTATATCGGTACAAAACGACCTAAAGATGAAGTGGAAGTTAACTTTTTTAGAAATGGGGAAGAAAAAACAAAAACAGTTGCTCTAACAAAATTTGAAAGTTTTGCCTTAAGTGTTGCCGGCGTAGAAATTATAAACGCAGAACCTGAGTATTTACAGCGTTTTAAAACCAATCACGGGGTAAGAATTAGTAGAACCTTATCACAAAATTTTAATATCCCTACCGATAAATTCATCATCACAAAAATTGATGGAAAAGAAGTAAATAGTGTAGCTGAAGTTAAAAAAATAATGGAAAATAAAGTTGAAGGCGCACAAACCAATGTTACTTTTAGAAGTATTACCGGTCAAGAAGAAAGTTATTCCTTTAGAGAATAAGAAATTATTAACTTGTATTTGAAAATCCTCTTACGAAATTTTGTGAGAGGATTTTTTAATTTTATGTTATCAAAACGTTTTAAATCTTTATTTTTGCACCAAGCTAAAACCTTAACACAACAAAATTAACATGAGTCAAAACGAAGTTTACGAAAAAGAACTTTCTTTTCAAGCTGATCGTAGAAGAGCTACCGTAGAATTTATTAAAATTGTAAGTGATCTTTGGTACGATAAATCTATTGAATTAGTCCTTTTCAAAAATCAATTAATCGATAGAAATGTAAGCGAAATTTTAAACTTGCATGAATACGCAGGTGAATTTGTACAGAAACCGATCTCTATTTTCGATTCTGTAGAAATCGCGCAAGCTATTCAGACCTTAGATCTTCCAATGGCAAAATTAGACATTGGTAAATTAACCTACGAATATCATTTAGAAGATTCTAATTACGAAAATCCTACCGCTTTTGTAGCCGCTAAATTAGAAAATGCGAAATCGTACAAAAATATAGAACCAAAAGACGTTGTTCTATATGGTTTCGGAAGAATTGGTCGTTTATTGGCTCGTGAATTAATGACAAGAACCGGAAAAGGAAGTCAGTTAAGACTTCGTGCTATTGTAGTTCGCGGAAATGTAGATAGAACTGTTCTTGAAAAAAGAGCTTCTTTATTAAAAAGCGATTCTGTTCACGGAGTTTTCCACGGAACGGTAAGCATAAATGAAGAAGAAAGCGCTTTAATTATAAATGGAACTACCGTTCATATTATTTCAGCAAACAATCCTGAAGATATCGATTATACTTCTTACGGAATCGACGATGCGTTGATTATTGATAATACCGGAGCATTTAGAGATGAAGAAGCGTTAAACAGACATTTAAAAGCAAAAGGTGCGGCAAAAGTTTTACTTACTGCTCCAGGAAAAGGTGTTCCTAATATTGTTCACGGGGTAAATCATAAAGATTACGATCCGGATAATGTTCATGTTTTTTCTGCCGCTTCTTGTACAACAAATGCAATTACACCGGTTTTAAAAGCGGTAGAAGATTCTCTAGGCGTAGAACACGGCCATTTAGAAACAATTCATGCCTATACAAACGACCAAAACTTGGTCGATAATATGCACAAAAAATACCGTCGTGGTCGTGCTGCGGCACTAAATATGGTAATTACTGAAACCGGCGCAGGAAAAGCGGTGGCAAAAGCATTACCGGTTTTAGAAGGAAAATTAACGTCTAATGCAATTCGAGTTCCGGTTCCTAATGGATCGTTGGCAATTTTAAATTTAACATTGAAAAACACAACTTCTGTTGATGCTGTAAATTCAATACTTAAAAAATACGCGTTAGAAGGCGATTTAGTGGAGCAGATAAAATATTCGTTAGATAATGAATTGGTTTCTTCAGATATTGTTGGGTCTTCAGCTCCTTCAATTTATGACAGTAAAGCAACCATTGTAACCGACGATGGTAAAAATGCGATTCTTTACATTTGGTATGACAATGAATATGGTTACAGCCATCAAGTAATTCGCTTAGCAAAATATATTGCAAAAGTTAGAAGATTTACCTATTATTAATAAATAGATTTCAATTCTAAAACCTATCTGTTTTTTTTGCAGATAGGTTTTTTTATTTAGTAAATTACCGTTTTATTACAATAACGAAACTTGCATCACGTTCTGCATTTTAAATTAAACTCATTCAACCCATGACAACTTTAAAATCTACATTTTTCTTTTTTTTATTTCTTAGCCTAACATTTGTGAATGCTCAAGAGGAGGAAGAAATATCTTCAGATAGCAGCAGTATAAATAGTCAATTTCAAGATATAATTGAAAACTCTAATAATTATCAAGATTATAAAGTTGTAAAACAAATCCGTTTAGAGCAACTTCAAAAAAGTACTGTTGAAGAAATAAATAATTTAAATGATGAAATTGAAGAAACCAACGCTACTATTCAGCAGCAAAAAAATGAAATTCAGACTTTAAAAAATAATTTAGCTGAAACAAAAACGGCTTTAGAAAACGCAACGCAAGAAAAAGATGATATTATTTTCTTAGGTTTTGCTACTGAAAAAAATACCTACCAAACCATTATGTGGTTATTGCTAATCATTCTGGTTCTTATTTTGGTTTTCTTCATCTATAAGTATAAAAGCAGTAATACACAAACGAAAGAAGCTCAAAAACGCCTTGCTGAAGCTGAAGCAGATTATGATGACTTCAGACAAAAATCCTTAGAAAAGCAACAAAAACTTGGCAGAATGTTGCAAGATGAAAAAAATAAACAAGCTAAAAACGGAAACTAAATACCATGCGTATTGATATTATAACAGTTGTTCCCGATATTTTAAAAAGTCCTTTTGAAGCTTCTATTTTAAAACGAGCCATAGAAAAAGAACTCGTAGAAATACATTTACACAATTTACGCGATTACACAACCGATAATTATAAACAAATCGATGATTATCAATTTGGTGGTGGCGCAGGAATGGTAATGATGGTAGAACCGATTGACAAGTGTATTTCAGATTTAAAATCTCAACGGAAGTATGATGAAGTAATTTATATGACGCCCGACGGTGAAACTTTGGATCAGAAAATTGCCAATCAAATTTCGTTGCAGAAAAATATTATTATTCTCTGCGGCCATTACAAGGGTGTAGATCAACGCGTTAGAGATCATTTTATTACGCGGGAAATCTCTATTGGTGATTTTGTACTTTCCGGCGGAGAATTAGGAGCTGCCGTTTTGTGCGATGCGATAATTCGACTTATTCCGGGAGTTTTAGGAAACGAAACCTCTGCCCTAACCGACTCTTTTCAAGATAATTTACTAGCGCCACCAATTTATACCAGACCCGCAGAATATAAAGGATGGAAAGTTCCTGAAATATTAACCAGCGGTAATTTTCCGAAGATCGAAGAATGGCGTGAAAATGAGGCGTATAAAAGAACACAAGAAAAAAGACCCGATCTTTTAAAAGATTAAAACAAAATAGTTGTAAAATTTATAAATACTAAGTAATTTTGCAGCCGCTTCTAAATTAACCTCTGGCGAAAATCGCGAATGTTGCTTTAGGTTCATCTTAATAAAATAAACCATGGAATCGTTAATTAAATTTGTTCAAGACGAATTCGTAACGCAAAAAGAATTCCCAAAATTCTTAGCGGGAGATACCATTACGGTATACTACGAAATTAAAGAGGGTAGCAAAACTCGTACACAGTTTTACCGAGGAGTTGTTATTCAAAAGAAAGGAACCGGAACCGCACAAACTTTTACAATTCGTAAAATGAGCGGAACTGTTGGTGTAGAGCGTATCTTCCCAATAAACCTTCCTGCACTTCAAAAAATTGAAGTAAACAAAAGAGGTAAAGTTCGTAAATCTAGAATTTACTACTTTAGAGAACTTACCGGTAAAAAAGCAAGAATTAAAGAACGTCGCTTAAATTAATTAAGTGTTGGTTAAACTAAAAAAGCTTTCAATTAATTTTGAAAGCTTTTTTTATGAACAAAAGTTAATAACACCTGTTTATAACCAGTTGAAAAATAAATAGTTGCAAAAATTAGTTCGTTATTCTTTTTTGAGCTATATTTATGTAACAATTTAAGATAGGGTAAAGTAATGACAAAAGGATTTACTTCCATATCTACAAACATAGCTTAGTGAAATTGTAAAAATTTAGTTTAACTAAGCACTATTCGGAAATGATTTTGCTTTCTCATTTTTGTAGAAAGTTCATCAAAGAAGCTGTTAAGTGAATTATTTAAAAATCATTTCCGAGAAAGCCATTTTGTTATTCTCAATAGCAAAATGGCTTTTATAGTTTGTAAAAAATTCTTTTATATTAACAGATTTCTAATATTTTCTGCATCAAAAAAACCCTTCTCTTTTAGTATATTTGTGAATCAATGAAGAAAAGTTATTCTATAAGATAACTAAAATTTTAACGCTTAAAACAAACCAAAAAATGGCTGATAAAGAAAAAATTATCTACACCAAAACCGATGAAGCTCCTTATTTAGCAACGCACTCACTTCTACCCATCATAGAATCGTTTACAGCTTCTTCTGGAATAAACATAGAAACAAAAGATATTTCACTTGCAGGAAGAATTTTAGCAGTGTTTCCACACGTGCTTACGGAAGATCAAAGACAAGAAGATGCTTTGGCTCAATTAGGTGAATTGGCTAAAAAACCAGAAGCTAATATTATAAAGCTTCCAAATATTAGTGCTTCAATTCCGCAGTTAAGAGCAGCTATTACAGAATTACAAGCTAAAGGTTATAAATTACCCGATTATCCAGATGAACCAAAAACCGCTGAAGAAAAAGAAATTCAAGCTACCTACGATAAAGTAAAAGGTAGCGCGGTAAATCCTGTATTAAGAGAAGGAAATTCTGATAGACGAGCTCCAAAAGCGGTAAAGAATTACGCAAAAAAGAATCCGCACAGAATGGGAAAATGGAGCAGCGACTCTAAATCTCACGTGGCGACGATGGAAAAAGGAGATTTTAGAGCGAACGAGAAATCAGTTACGATCGATAAAGATTGTAAAGTTTCCATTCAACTAAAAAATTCTGAAGGAAACACTACAAAACTAAAAGAAAATATTTCCCTGTTAAAAGGCGAAGTAATCGACGGTACATTTTTAAGTAAAAAAGCGTTAATTAAATTCTTACGAGAACAAATTAAAGACGCAAAAGACCAAGGAATTCTGTTTTCGCTTCATATGAAAGCGACAATGATGAAAGTTTCAGATCCTATTATTTTCGGTCATGCGGTAAAAGTATTTTTTCAAGATGTATTCGATAAATACGGAAAAGAAATTCAAGAAGCCGGCGGAGATCCTAACAGTGGTTTAGGCGATGTTTTAACGGCAATCGGTAACTTACCGGAAGAAAAAAGAAATGCGATTGAAAGCGATATTCAGAATGGTTTAGAAAACGGTCCTGATATTGCGATGGTAAATTCAGATAAAGGAATTACCAACTTACACGTGCCAAGTGATGTAATTATTGATGCTTCTATGCCGGCAATGATTAGAACTTCCGGGCAAATGTGGAATAAGAATAACGAAACACAAGATGTAAAAGCCGTAATTCCTGATAGCAGTTATGCGGGATTATACCAAGCGACGATTGATTTCTGTAAAAAACACGGCGCTTTTGACCCTACAACCATGGGAACGGTTCCTAATGTGGGCTTAATGGCTCAAAAAGCAGAAGAATATGGTTCGCATGATAAAACGTTTGAAATTTCAGAAAACGGAACGGTTCAAGTTGTTGATAATGAAGGAAACGTTTTAATTGAACACAACGTCGAAGAAGGCGACATCTGGAGAATGTGTCAAGTAAAAGATGCGCCAATTCAAGATTGGGTAAAATTAGCGGTAAACAGAGCTAGAGAAACTGGTTGGCCAACCGTATTTTGGTTAGATGAAGAACGCGCCCACGATGCCGAATTAATTAAAAAAGTGAATACTTATTTAAAAGATCACAATACAGATGGTTTAGATATAAAAATTATGTCTACCGAAAAAGCTACAACTTATACGTTAGATCGTGTAAGAAAAGGTGAAAACACAATTTCGGTAACCGGAAATGTACTGCGTGATTATTTAACCGACCTCTTCCCTATTTTAGAATTAGGAACGAGTGCAAAAATGCTTTCTATTGTTCCGTTGATGAATGGCGGTGGATTATTTGAAACCGGAGCCGGTGGTTCTGCACCAAAACATATTCAGCAGTTTTTAAAAGAAGGCCATTTACGTTGGGATTCGTTAGGTGAATTTTTAGCACTTTCTGTTTCGTTGGAACATTTAGGTAAAAAGTACGATAATAAAAAAGCTTTAGTTTTATCTGAAACACTAGATGACGCAACAGATAAATTTTTAGATAATAGAAAATCGCCTTCCAGAAAAGTGAATGAACTTGACAACAGAGGAAGTCATTTTTATTTAGCGTTATATTGGGCACAAGCACTTGCGGCTCAACAAAAAGATAAAGATTTACAAGCCGAATTTTCTGAAATTGCAAAAGCGATGGAAGAAAACGAAAAGCAAATTATTCAAGAATTGAATGACGCTCAAGGAAGTCCTGTAGATATTAAAGGTTATTACAAACCAGAAGAGGCGCTTGTTTACAAAGAAATGCGCGCAAGCAAAACTTTAAATAAAATTATTAATAAAGAATAAGGTTTATCCTTAATTATAAAAAAAGCCTGAAGAAATTTCTTCAGGTTTTTTTATGGATAAAATTTGAGCATAAAAAAACCTCTAAAATAATTTAGAGGTTTTTTTATATACATTCAAGAAGTTTATTTTTTCTTAAACTTCGCGTATTTATTTTTAAACTTGTCGATACGTCCTGCAGAATCTACTAATTTTGTCTTACCTGTATAGAACGGGTGAGAAGATCTTGAAATTTCTAATTTTACTAAAGGATATTCTTTACCTTCAACTTCAATAGATTCTTTTGTATTTACAGTAGATTTAGTTAAAAATATTTCATCATTAGACATATCTTTAAAAGCTACTACTCTATAATTCTCTGGATGTATTCCTTGTTTCATCGTCTTAAACTTTAAATCTTATGATTTTTTCGAGTTGCAAATTTAAATAATTCATATAATAAAACAAGTATTTTATTATCTTTTTTTGAAGGTTTTTAAAACATGCTAATAGACGCTAAACTTTTGCCTTCAGAAACATTTTCAAATAAACGTGAAAAATCTAAATTTTCTGCATTCACTTCCCAATTTTGTAAACGAGAAACGACATTTTCGCCAATAAAAACCGTAACGCCTCCATTTTCTTCTAAATTATTACTAAAAATTGGCATTATTTCATTCGGAATTTCTGGGTCTTTGTAACTGTACGAATGCTTATTATTATAAATCAATTCAATTATATTTCCTTTATTAATAACTTCAGAAGAAGCTAATTGGTAAAATTTATTTTCTTTTTCATTATAAAGAAGATGGTTCCGTTTATCGATTTTTAAAATTGTACTGTCTAATACCGTTTTTTTAGTTTGTTGATTATACGATGGATAAACCGTTTTTATCATCATATAATTTTTATTTGCCGTTACATATTTTTCAAACGTAGAAACTTTAATAGACTGATGTTGAATTTCTTTTAAAATCGCTTCGGTAATGTTATCATCTAACGAATCTTTAGAAATTTGTAAGTTTTTCAAATTCATATAAAGATCCGTTTTATAATGTGCCGAATAAGTCTCCTGTTGGGCTTTCGCTGAAAAAATAAAAGCGACAGCGACAACAAATAATAACATATTTTTTCTCATAAGTAAAGAATTGGTAGTTAAACAATTATAAATGTAAAGCTATTTTTTAAATTTATAACTACCCATTACTTGGTAATTTTGTATCTCCATTTTTAAAAATTTCACTCCTACTTGTAACCTTTTACTATATTTGTATACTTACTAACCAACCAATTAATTTGAAAATATCATGGAAAACCAATCAACCGTAAAATCTACCGCTTCTTCATATGGCTTAACCTTAGGAGTTGTTTTAACTGTATTTTTAATTCTGCTTTATGCATTTAGTTTAGAAATGCTTACAAAATGGTGGATTAGACTTTTCGAATTTGCAGCCGTACTAATTATCGCCATTATGGCGATGGCAAAAAGCAAAAAGAAATGCGATTCTCTTTTCACTTATAAAAATTCATTCACAGCTTATTTTTTAGTTGTATTAATAGGACTTTTAATCTATCATATTGTAAGTTACGTTCTTTTCAACTTTATAGATCCGGAAGCTGCACAATATGTATTAGAAAAAGCGATGGAAATGAGTCGTTCTATGATGGAAAGTTTTGGCGCACCACAAGATCAGATTGATAAAGCTATTGAAGAAATGGGAAAACAAAATCAATTTTCTTTAAAAAATCAAGCTATTGGTTTTGCATTCAGTTTAGCTTTTTATAGCGTTATTGGTTTATTGATTGCACTTATTTTTAGAGAAAAAGAAACCACTCACTAAGGCTTATGCAATTATCTATTGTAATTCCACTTCTTAACGAAGAACAATCTTTACCCGAATTATATAATTGGATTGTAGATGTAATGCAATCCAATTCTTTTTTTTATGAAATCATCTTTATCGATGACGGAAGCAGCGATAATTCTTGGCAAATTATCGAAAAACTTGCCCAAGAAAACCAAGCGGTAAAAGGAATTCACTTCAGAAAAAATTACGGCAAATCGCAAGCGTTGCACGCCGGTTTTAAAATTGCTGAAGGTGAAGTTGTGATTACAATGGATGCCGATTTGCAAGATAGTCCCGAAGAAATCCCGGAATTATACCGACTTATTCACGAAGAAAACTACGATCTAATTTCCGGTTGGAAGAAAAAACGATACGACTCTGTATTATCAAAAAACCTTCCTTCAAAATTATTTAACGCCGCGGCGCGGAAAACTTCCGGCTTAAAATTGCATGATTTTAACTGCGGACTTAAAGCCTACAAAAATTCCGTCGTAAAAGATATTGATGTTTACGGGGAAATGCACCGCTACATTCCGGTTTTAGCTAAAAATGCCGGATATCATCATATTGATGAAAAAGTAGTTCAACACCAAGCGCGAAAATACGGAACCACAAAATTTGGAGCGGAACGTTTTATTTTTGGTTTTCTCGACCTCATTACTATTTGGTTTTTATCACGTTTCGCCAAGCGCCCCATGCATTTATTCGGTTCGCTAGGCGTAATGATGTTTTTAGTGGGGTTTGTTTCTGCCGGATGGATTGGTATTTCAAAACTTTATAAACTCTGGCATCACATTCCAGATATTTTAGTAACCGATAATCCGTGGTTTTTTATCGCGCTAACGGTTATGATTTTAGGTACTTTATTATTTTTAGCCGGTTTTCTAGGGGAACTTATTTTACGAACGCAAAAAAATCCTGAGCGCTATAAAATAAGTAAAACCTTAAATTCTTGATGCGGACTCTCATTTTATCCGTAATTTTGTATTTTATTTTTTGAAAAACTCAACATGGAAGATATTTTAGTGAAAGCGAAACACTGGCTTTCTGATGTATTCGACAGCAATACCCAACAGGAAGTTCAAGCGTTAATTGAAAATGATGTAAACGAACTTCAAGATAGTTTTTATAAAAATTTAGCTTTCGGAACTGGTGGAATGCGTGGTATTATGGGCGTCGGGACCAACCGAATAAATAAATACACACTTGGAAAAAACACGCAGGGAATTTCAAATTATTTAAAAAAAGTTTTTCCTACTGAAGATTTAAAAGTAGCAATCGCTTACGATTGCAGACATAATAGTAAAGAATTAGCACAAATCGTTGCCAATGTTTTTTCGGCTAACGGAATTCAGGTTTATCTTTTTAGTGAATTACGCCCAACACCAGAACTTTCTTTTACCGTAAAAGAATTAAATTGCCAATGCGGAATTGTACTTACCGCAAGTCACAATCCACCGGAATATAACGGGTACAAAGTTTATTGGAAAGATGGCGGACAATTAGTTCCACCACAAGATGCTGAAATTATTCAGGAAATAAACGCCTTAGAATATCACCAAATTAATTTTGAAGCAAATACAGATTTAATTCATTTTATCGATGAAGAAATCGACCAAAAATTTATTGAAGCGTCCTTAAAAAACGGAACATTTAACACTTCCGCGGAAGCGAGAAAAAATTTAAAAATCGTTTTTACATCACTTCACGGAACTTCCATTACATTAATTCCGAAGGTTCTAGAAAAAGCAGGATATAAAAATGTTCACGTAGTTGAAAAACAAGCGGAACCAAACGGAGATTTCCCAACGGTAAAATCTCCGAATCCCGAAGAACCGGAAGCATTAAAAATTGCGTTAGAAATTGCTGAAAAAGAAAATGCAGATATCGTAATTGGCACCGATCCGGACTGCGATCGTTTAGGTATTGCTGTTCGCGATACGAATAATAATATGGTTTTACTCAACGGAAATCAAACCATGGTTTTAATGACCGATTTTCTACTGAAAAACTATCAAAAAGAAAAAGGTTTTAAAGGAAATGAATTTATCGCTTCTACTATTGTTTCTACTCCAATGATGGAAAAATTGGCAGAACATTACCAAGTGGAATGCAAATTAGGCTTAACCGGTTTTAAATGGATTGCCAAAATGATTAAAGATTTTCCGGAGCAACATTTCATTGGTGGCGGCGAAGAAAGTTTCGGGTTTATGGTTGGCGATTTTGTTCGTGATAAAGACGCGGTTACCGCTACCCTACTCGCTTGTGAAATTGCCTCGCAAGCCAAAGAAAAAAATAGCACGCTTTTAAAAGAGCTTTACGGTTTATATGAAAAACACGGCTACTATCAAGAAAAATTAATTTCAATTGTTAAAAAAGGAATTACGGGCGCCGAAGAAATTAATAAAATGATGATTAATCTTCGTGAAAATCCGCCACAACTTTTTAATGATGTAAAAGTAATTCGAATTGAAGATTATCATACTTCTAAAGCAAATGACGTTCTTTTAAATACACAAAGTGATCTTGCTATTCCAAAATCGAATGTATTAATTTTTTATTTGGAAGATGGCACCAAAATAGCGGCGAGACCAAGCGGAACCGAACCGAAAATTAAATTTTATATCAGCACAAGAAGCGATTTAATCGATCAAAAAGACCATAAAAAAATAAAACAACAACTGGAAGCCAAAATCGATTCGGTACTTTCCTATTTAGACTTTAAAGAATAATGTAAATGAAATACATTAAAAAAATATATCCTTTTGTACTTCCTTATAAGAGGTACGCGTTTTTAAACATTTTTGCAAATATATTTTACGCGTTATTCAGTACGCTTTCTATGATTGCGCTTATCCCGATGCTAAAAGTAATGTTTGGTAAAGCCAAACCGCTAACTGAAGTGCCGGAATATAAAGGCTTAATGCATTTGGGAGATTTTTTTAATAGTTATTCTAATTATTACATTACGACTACTTCCGCAGAAAAAGGACAAGTTTTTACATTAAGTATTTTAATTGCAATCATTATTAGTTTATTTCTTTTAAAAAACCTTTTTAATTATATGGGGCTTTATTTTATCGCTTTTTTAAGAAATGGGGTTTTAAAAGATATTCGCGATAAATTATACCAAAAAATTATAGAGCTTCCAATTGCTTTTTATTCAGAAAAACGAAAAGGAGATATTATTGCGAGAATGACTTCTGATGTTCAAGAAGTTCAGAATTCATTTTTAGCTATTTTAGAATTAATTGTAAAAGAACCTTTAACCATCATTTTTACAATTGGAGGAATGGTTTTAATCAGTCCTAAATTAACACTTTTTGTTTTCGTTTTCATACCCATTTCAGGTTACATTATTTCTTTAATCGGTAAAAAATTAAAAAAACAATCTGATAGAGTCCAACGCGAAAACGGCTACATTCTCTCTACCTTAGAAGAAACACTTTCGGGCTTAAAAATAATTAAGGCTTTTAATGCTGAAGGAAGGTTCAGCGGTGTTTTTCAGCAATCTACGAAAAGACATGCCGATTTTTCTAACGAATTAATGCACCGAAAAAACTTAGCCTCTCCCGTAAGTGAATTTTTAGGAATTACTGTAATTGCGGTATTACTTTGGTATGGAGGCAGAATGGTACTTTTAGAAGGTTCTTTAGACGGAACTTCTTTTATTACATTTATGGGCTTGGCTTATCAAATTCTCACACCGGCAAAAGCTATTAGCAAAGCTTCTTACGGAGTTAAAAAAGGAAATGCCGCAGCAGAACGTGTAGTAAGCGTTTTA
Organism: Mesonia maritima; assembly: GCF_042433895.1. Classification (NCBI taxonomy): domain Bacteria; kingdom Pseudomonadati; phylum Bacteroidota; class Flavobacteriia; order Flavobacteriales; family Flavobacteriaceae; genus Mesonia; species Mesonia maritima. The sequence continues at coordinate 93,445 of NZ_JBHLUA010000027.1, forward strand.
GAAACCGAAAATTCGATTCGTGATAAGGAAAATGCTATTGTAAAAGAAACTTTTGAAAAAGGAGTTTCTATTAAAAATCTCTCCTTTCAATATGAAGATTATGATGTGCTTAAAAACTTTAATATTGAAGTTCCTAAAGGAAAAACAATTGCATTAGTGGGGCAATCAGGAAGTGGTAAATCTACTATTGCTAATTTAGTCACTCGATTTTATGATATTGAACGTGGTGAAATTTTAATTGATGGAATAAATATTAAAGACATCAGTAAAAAAAGTTTAAGAAATTTAATGGGTATGGTTACTCAAGATGCCATATTATTTAACGATACCATAAAAAATAATATCTTAATCGGGAAAGAAAATGCATCTGATGATGAAATAATTGAAGCTTTAAAAATCGCTAATGCGTGGGAATTCGTTTCAGATTTACCGCTAGGAATAGAAACCAATGTTGGCGACAGCGGAAATAAACTTAGTGGCGGACAAAAACAGCGACTTTCCATTGCGCGCGCTGTATTAAAAAATCCGCCGATTATGATTTTAGATGAAGCGACTTCTGCTTTAGATACCGAAAGTGAAAAATTAGTACAAAAAGCGCTGGAAAATATGATGAAAAATAGAACTTCTATTGTAATTGCACACCGACTTTCTACCATTCAAAATGCAGATAATATCATTGTAATGCAGCGTGGTGAAATTGTGGAACAAGGCAAACACCACGAATTGTTAGCAAAACAAGGAATGTATAAAAACCTTGTAGAAATGCAATCGCTTGAATAAATTACCTTAGCGCGTTTAAATCTCACTTATCAAATAAATTATACGTGTAGAAATCACTATTCAAAAATGTTAACCAAAGAAGAAAAGCGTATTGTAAAAGAGCTTCAGGAGAATAAAAATCCTGATCGCGCTTTTAACGAGTTGGTTAATCTCTACAAAGAGCGATTATATTGGCATATTCGGAATATGGTAAAAAATCATGAAGATGCTAACGATCTGCTTCAAAATACATTTATAAAAGTTTTTCGGTATATTCATAATTTTAAGGGAGAAAGTAAACTTTTTAGTTGGATGTACAGAATTGCTACCAATGAAAGCATCACTTTTCTAAATAAAAAAGCAAAAAAGCTAAAACTTACCAATCAAGAATTACAAGAATTTTTGGTGAATAATATTGAAAGTGATCCTTATTTCGACGGTGATCGCATTCAGTTCTTATTACAAAAAGCAATCGCTACGCTTCCGGATAAACAACAACAAGTTTTTAATATGAAATATTTTCAGGAATTAAAATACAAAGAAATTGCTGAAATTCTTGACGTTAGCGAAGGTGCTTTAAAATCGAATTATCATCACGCGGTAAAAAAAGTGGAAAAATTTCTAAAAGAAAATCAAACCTTTAACGATTAAAAATGTCAAATAAGTAAAATAGCTCAACCTAAATTTAAGAATAAAAATAATAGCTAAATCTCGATTATCGAGTTTATGAAAAAGAAGAAAATTCATATAAACAAAAAATCTGGCTTTAAAACGCCCGATAACTATTTTGATAATTTCAGCGTAAAACTTCCAAATTCAGCAGAAGAAAATGTACGTTCGAAAGTAAAAAATAGCGGATTTTCTACGCCTAAAAATTACTTTAATGATTTTACGGTAACTTTACCTCATTCTTCCCAAGGAAAAGGAAAAGTTATTCATTTATTCAAAAAAGAGAATATTTTAAAATTTGTTGCCGCGGCGGCAATTCTAGTTTTTATTTTCAATATCGTGAATTTTTCTTCACCTGAAATTACTACTGAAGAATCGTTAGATCAAGTAAGTATAGAAAATTATATCGATAATAACGAAATAGATTTCGACTCGCAAGAATTGTATTTCTCTTTCGATAATAATTCAGAAAATATACAACAAGAATTAGAGCATTTAGACCGAAGCGCGATTCTAGAATACCTAACTGAAAACACAGAAGTGACCTCACTTTTAAACGATTAACAATGAAAAGAATAATCTGCTTATTTCTTCTACTATGGACGTTTATTGGTTTTGCCCAAGACCATAGCGATGAGAAAATTAAAAGCCTAAAAACCGCTTATATTACAGAAACCTTAGAATTATCATCTAAAGAAGCCGAAAAATTTTGGCCTATTTACAATGAATTTGAAAGAAAAACAGATTCTTTATATGAAGAAAAATGGTGTAATGTAAAAAACGGATTAGAAATTATAGATACACTAGATGAAGAAACTTCAGAAGAATTATTACAAGAATATTTAAGCATGAAATCGGAAAGTGTAACGCTTAAAAAGGAATTTGTAAACCGTTTAAAAACAGTAATTTCTTCCACCAAAATTTTAAAACTAAAAAAAGCCGAGCACGATTTCCACAAAATTTTATTAGAAAAATACGGCGAAAAGAAAGATTAATTTTTTAATCCGTTTTCAATAAAAGTTAATTTTGAAATTCCGCCTTTTCCCGCTGCATAAGCCGTAAATTCATTAATAAAATGAATGGTGTAAAAAGAAGCATTATTTAATTTTTTCCACGTGTTACCTTTATCATTTGAATAAGAAATTCCGGTAAAACCAACCGCCACAATTTCATCTCCTCCACTATTCGGTACAAATTTTACACAACTTTTATAACCCGGATATTCATTTTCTGCAAGCAATTCCCAGGTTTTTCCACCATTTAAAGTTATCGCTTTATTTTTTGAATTATTTTCAGGTGCGGTATAATCGCCCCCATAAATAATTCCGGTTTTTTCATCGTAAAAATCAATTGAATAACCGCCTGTAGAAGGTTTTCCAGCGACTAACGGACTTTCTTGAACCTTCCAAGTTTTGCCTTTATCTTTAGAAAAATAAACTCTGGAAACGCTTCCGCCGGAAATCACCCAAACGTTATCACCTACAATCGCGATATTCGAATTACTCGCCGCAAAAGCAGCTTCACCATCTATAGCTTCTGGTAAAATATCACAAGAAATTTTCTTCCAATGTTCACCACCATCGCGTGTAATTATAATAGATAAACACCCATTTGTAGGATCTCCAATGGCAATTCCTTCATCTTTATTCCAAAAAGCCATCGAGTCGTAAAAAACCTTTTCACATTTTTCTTCATAAACCAATTTGCGCTTCCCAAAATAATTCACTTTATAGAGCAAAGCCGGATTGGCGACACTTAATACAAAATCGGCTTCTTCAGTACTTGCCAACGATCTAAATTCAGGATATAATTGGTTCTTCTGAATTTTCCCTAAATACGCCAACGAATGATCGGCAGTATTTAAATAGCCGAATTTTCCCGAATCGGCTGCAAAAAAAATATGATCTGGTGTCACCTTTAAAGCTCGAATACTCGCCTCGTTTTTAAAAACAGGCTCAATTTTAACGCCAACAAATTCGTGATTTATTGTTTCATTTTTTGCCACGTTCACGCACGACAGTGATAAAAAAGAAAAAATAAGAAGAAAGTAGACTTTATTCATGAATTAGAATTTACTCCAAATATAATATTATTCCGCTACTAAATTGCTTAACTTCGCAAGCTAAAATTTTTAAAGAATGCGCTTGCATAGAAATTTAGTTTTTGCAACAATCGATACCTTAATGGCAATATTTAATGACAATAAGTATGCCGATAAAGAAATTGCAAAAGCACTTAAAAGAGATAAACGTTGGGGCTCGAGAGATCGTAGTTTTATAGCTGAAACTACGTATGATATTGTGCGCTGGAAACGATTATATGCTGAAATTGCTGAAGTAAAAGAACCGTTTTCAAGACCGAATACGTTTCGTCTTTTCGCGGTTTGGGCAACCCTTCGCGGAATTCAACTTCCTGACTGGAAACAAATTGAAGATACGCCAACACGAAGAATAAAAGGGAGATTCGACGAACTTTCGCAAATTAGAAAATTTAGAGAATCTATTCCCGATTGGTTAGACGAGTTAGGGGTAAAAGAATTAGGAGAAGAAATTTGGACGAAAGAAATTTCAGCCTTAAATCAACAAGCACCGGTAGTTTTACGAACAAACACCTTGCAAACCGATAAACAAAAACTTCGTAGAATTTTAGCTGAAGAGAATATCGAAGCCACTTCAGTAAAGGGTTATGATGATGCGCTAGAACTGGTAGAACGAGCAAACGTTTTTAGCACTAAGGCATTTAAAGACGGAATGTTTGAAGTTCAAGATGCTTCTTCTCAATTGGTTGCAGACTTTTTAGATGTTAAACCGGGAATGCGCGTGGTTGATACGTGTGCGGGTGCTGGCGGAAAATCTTTACAGTTAGCCGCAATAATGGAAAATAAGGGTCAAATTATCGCTTTAGATATTTATGACAATAAATTAAAAGAATTAAAACGGAGGGCAAAACGTGCCGGCGCGCATAATATTGAAACACGTCCTATCGATTCTACCAAAGTTATTAAAAAACTATATAATTCTGCAGACCGCGTTTTAATAGACGCTCCTTGTAGCGGATTGGGCGTTTTAAGCCGGAATCCTGATGCAAAATGGAAACTACAGCCCGAATTTTTAGATAAAATAAGAAAAACACAAGAAGAAATTCTGCAACAATATTCAAGAATAGTAAAAGAAAACGGAAAATTAGTTTATGCTACTTGTTCCATTTTACCTTCGGAAAATCAAGAGCAAGTAAAAAAGTTTTTAAACAGTGAAAACGGAAAAAATTTCCGCCTCGTAGAAGAAAAAAGTGTCTTTTCGCACACTTCTGGTTACGACGGATTTTATATGGCATTATTAGAAAAAAAATAAAGATGATTAAAAAAGTTTTATTCCTTTTAAGTGTAAGTTTTACAATTTTTTCACAAGCGCAAGCTCCGGCGGGCTATTACAGTTCAGCGCAAGGCTTATCGGGTTACGCGTTAAAAAGTGAACTCAGTACAATTATTACAAACGGTCATAATGCGCAAAGTTATGGCGACTTATGGACGGTTTATTATACCTCAGATATCGATGATTATTACGAACAAGACGGAACAATTTTAGATATCTATTCTGAAGATCCTAGCGGAAACGACCCTTATAATTTTACAGTTGGAAATGACCAGTGTTCAGGAAGTAACGGTGGCGAAGGTTATTGTTATAACCGCGAGCATTCTTTTCCGAAAAGTTGGTTTAACGATGCTTCACCAATGGTAACCGATATGCATCATATTTTTCCTACCGATGCAAAAGTAAATGGAGAACGAGGTAATTTTCCTTATGGGGAAGTTAGTAATCCAAGTTTTACTTCTCAAAATGGAACCAAAAAAGGAAATAATTCTTACAATCATCCTTCTGCATATAACGGAACGGTTTTCGAACCCATAGATGAGTTTAAAGGTGACCTTGCGCGAGTTTATTTTTATATGGCAACACGCTATGAAAGTCAAATCGCAGGTTGGGAAAATTCTAATGCGGGAAGCGATGCTACCTTAAATGGAACTTCAAACCAAGTTTTTGAAGATTGGATGCTAGCGATGTTACTGGAATGGCATTATGCAGATCCTGTTTCAGAAAAAGAAGAAGATAGAAATGACGCGGCATATCTATTTCAAGGAAATAGAAACCCGTATGTTGACAATGAGGCTTGGGTAACCACCATTTGGGATGCAAACCCTGATACGCAAGCGCCATCGGCTCCAACAAACTTAGTAGCGACATCTATTACCACAAATTCTTTAGAATTAAGTTGGAACGCTTCTACCGATAACGTTGCTGTGCTAAATTATCAAATAGAGCAAGATGGAAATTTAATCGAAACAAACAATGCTACGCAAACTACGGTTAACAATTTAACACCAAATACGAATTACAGTTTTCAGGTTTTTGCAGTTGACCCGTCGGGAAATATTTCTTCCGGGAGCAACACGCTAAATGTAACTACCCTTTCTACGGAAAATATTTTAATTGATGAAGATTTTAACGATTGTAACACTATTCAATTTACAGCCGTATCAGAATTAAGCGACAGCGATTGGGAATGTTTAACGCAATACGGTGAAAATAATTCGGGAGCTTACCAAATGAATTCTTATTCGCAAGGGCAACAAAACCCGAGTATCGATTGGTTAATTACTACAAACGCCATCAATTTCGATGATTACAAAGATGAAATATTAAGTTTTTATACCGTCGCGACTTATGGAAATTCAGCTTTAGAATTACGCTATTCTACTGATTATGACGGCGGAAATAGTCCTTCTAATTTCACGTGGACTTCGGTTCCCAATGTTACTATTCCGCTTCACTCAAATGGTGGCTCTAATCAAGAAGTTTATGAATTTTCGAATATTGACATTAGTTCGATTTCAGGAGAAGTTTATATTGCTTTTAAATATGACACTTCCAATGGTGAACAAGCTACGCGCTGGACGGTAGACAGTTTTAAGATTTTTGGAGAAGAATCACTTTCAGTTGGAAACAATGAATTAAATTCTTTTTCTATTTTTCCAAACCCGGCAACTACAGAAATTAATATTCAAGTAGAAAACACGCCGAATTTTTCCTACAGAATTTATAATCTAACCGGAAAAATAATTCAGGAAAACAACAATAAAAATACTGAAAAAATTTCCGTAGCTGATCTTTCTAGTGGTTTGTATTTATTACAACTAACATCCAATGGAAAAACAGCCACTAAAAAACTGATTATTCAATAATAATTCAAGAAATCACCTAGCGCGGGCAAACCCATGAGCTATTTAAGGATAACGCCTTAACATTTCGAAGCGCGTCTGGGTAAATTAAACCCTTTGGCGGTGCCCAAAAAATCATTTAAAAAAGCGACAGAATTGTCGCTTTTTTTTATATGGATTATTAACTAGAAAACGGTAAATTTGCGCTTTCTAAATAACATCAAACAACCCAACTATGATTCTCTTCTTCGGAAATCCTTCTAAAACAGTTTACACCGTACAAACTCACCAAGAATTATCTACTGAATCGATTGAAAAATTACAATGGCTATTTGGTCATCGTAAACAAATTCAGGGAAAAACCCTAACAGGAGACTTTGTAGGTCCACGTGCGGCGATGATTACGCCTTGGAGTACCAACGCTGTAGAAATTACCCAAAATATGGGAATTGAAGGAATCATTAGAATTGAAGAATTTTACGGAGTAGCTGCCGACTTTTCAGATTTTGACCCTATGCTTTCGCAGAAATATCACGAAATTCATCAAGCTGTTTTTGATATTCATATTGAACCGGAAAGCATTAAAGAAATTGAAGATATCACGGCTTATAATCAACAAGAAGGCTTAGCGTTAAACGAAGAGGAAGTAAAGTATTTAGAAGAGTTAGCAGAAAAATTAGGCAGAAAATTGACCGATTCCGAAGTTTTTGGTTTCTCACAAGTCAACTCAGAACATTGTCGTCACAAAATTTTCAATGGGACGTTCGTAATCGACGGAGAAGAAAAACCGAGTTCCTTATTTAAACTCATCAGAAAAACTTCCGAAGAAAACCCGAATGAAATTGTTTCCGCTTATAAAGATAATGTTGCCTTTATAAACGGGCCAACGGTGGAACAATTTGCGCCAAAACGTGCCGATATTCCAGAATATTATCAAAATAAAAATTTCGACTCGGTAATTTCGCTTAAAGCGGAAACCCATAATTTCCCAACCACCGTAGAGCCGTTCAATGGTGCTGCAACAGGAAGTGGCGGAGAAATTCGCGACAGACTTGCCGGCGGAAAAGGATCTTTACCCCTTGCCGGAACCGCGGTTTATATGACCTCTTACAGCCGTTTAGAAGAACGTCCGTGGGAAAAAGCGATGAAAGAACGCAAATGGTTGTACCAAACTCCAATGGATATCTTGATAAAAGCTTCTAACGGAGCTTCAGATTTTGGTAATAAATTCGGTCAGCCATTAATTTCAGGTTCCGTATTAACGTTTGAACACGAAGAGGAAAGCCGCGCTTTAGGCTATGATAAAGTAATTATGCTTGCCGGGGGAATTGGTTACGGAAAAAAAGATCAAGCTTTAAAAGATATTCCTAAAAAAGATGACCAAGTCGTTATTTTAGGAGGCGAAAATTATAGAATCGGGATGGGCGGTGCCGCGGTTTCTTCAGCAGATACTGGAGAATTCAGTAGCGGGATTGAGTTAAACGCCATTCAACGTTCTAACCCGGAAATGCAAAAACGAGCTGCCAACGCTATTCGCGGAATGGTAGAAGCCGATGAAAACCCAATTATTTCTATTCACGATCACGGTGCCGGCGGACATTTAAATTGCTTAAGCGAACTGGTTGAAGAAACCGGCGGAAAAATTGACCTTGATAAACTACCGGTTGGCGATCCTACACTTTCTGCTAAAGAAATAATCGGGAACGAATCGCAAGAGCGCATGGGCTTAGTGATCGGTAAAGATCACATAGAAACCTTAAAAAAGGTTGCAGACAGAGAACGCTCGCCCATGTATGAAGTTGGTGAGGTTACCGGCGATCATCAATTTACGTTTGAAGGAAGTAAAAGCAAACAAAAACCAATGGATTTGGCACTAGCCGATATGTTTGGAAGTTCGCCAAAAACCATTATGAATGATAAAACGGTTCAGCGTAATTATGCTGAATTAATCTACGATACTACTAAAATTTACGAGTACGTAACTCAATTGTTACAATTAGAAGCTGTAGCCTGTAAAGACTGGTTAACCAACAAAGTAGACCGTTGTGTTTCGGGTAGAGTTGCCAAACAACAAACTGCTGGTCCGCTTCAACTTCCTTTAAACAATGTTGGCGTAATGGCCTTAGATTATAAAGGAAAAGAAGGCGTGGCAACTTCTATTGGCCACTCGCCTATTTCAGCTTTAATTGATCCTGTTGCTGGTTCTAAAAATTCGGTTGCAGAGTCGTTAACCAATCTAATTTGGGCTCCTTTACAAAAAGGTTTACAATCGGTTTCACTTTCCGCAAACTGGATGTGGCCTTGTAATAATGAAGGGGAAGATGCGCGTTTATATGAAGCGGTAAAAGGCTTATCTGATTTTGCGGTGAACTTAGGCATTAATGTTCCTACCGGAAAAGATTCGCTTTCAATGAAGCAGAAATATCCTGATAAAGAAGTGATTGCGCCGGGAACTGTAATTGTTTCGGCTGCCGGAAATTGTAACGAAATCACAAAAGTAGTGGAACCGGTTTTACAAAAAAACGGCGGTAATATTTATTACCTCAATTTATCACAAGATTCGTTTAAATTAGGCGGTTCTTCCTTTGCGCAAATTTTAAATAAAATTGGTACCGAGGTTCCAACGATTAAAAATGATGAAAAATTTGCTTCAACATTTAATACGGTTCAGCAACTTATTAAAGAGTATCTAATTTTAGCGGGACACGATGTAGCTTCCGGAGGATTAATCACGACGCTTTTAGAAATGTGTTTTGCCGATACGAATTTAGGAGCCGATTTAGATCTGACGAGTTTAGGAGAAAAGGATTCAGCTAAAGTGTTATTCAATGAAAATAGCGGAATTGTGTTTCAGGCAAAAAATGATTCGGTTGAAAAAATATTAGCCGAAAATAACATTGAATTTTTCCAGATCGGAAACGTAAATAATGACGGAAAACTAAACCTAAAAAATCACGAGGATACTTTTGAATTTGATATTCCGACTTATCGTGATGCTTGGTATAAAACTTCGTTTTTATTAGATCAAAAACAAAGCGGAAAAGAGAAAGCAAAAGAGCGTTTTACAAATTATAAAAAGCAACCGCTTCAATTTAATTTCCCTAAAAATTTCACCGGAAAACTTCCGAAAATCAATGAGAATCAACCAAAAATAAAAGCGGCAATTATTCGTGAAAAAGGATCAAATTCTGAACGCGAAATGGCGCGCGCTATGCATTTAGCCGGTTTTGATGTAAAAGATGTTCATATGACCGATTTAATTAGCGGTCGCGAAACCTTAGAAGATATTCAGTTTATTGCAGCTGTAGGTGGGTTCTCAAATTCAGATGTTCTCGGAAGCGCTAAAGGTTGGGCAGGCGCATTTTTATATAATGAAAAAGCGAACAACGCGTTAAAGAAATTCTTTGAACGCGAAGACACACTTTCCTTAGGAGTTTGCAATGGTTGTCAACTTTTTATCGAATTAGGTCTTATAAATCCAGATCATGCTGAAAAGCCAAAAATGTTGCATAACGATTCGCATAAATTCGAATGTAACTTTACTTCGGTTGAAATTCAAGAAAATAATTCGGTAATGCTTTCTAGTTTAGCCGGAAGCAAATTAGGAATTTGGGCTGCGCACGGCGAAGGAAAATTTAGTTTCCCGTATGCGGAAGAAAAATACAATATTGTCGGAAAATACGGTTATGAGAATTATCCGGCTAACCCGAATGGCTCCGATTTTAATACCGCGATCTTAACCGATGATTCCGGAAGACATTTAGTAATGATGCCCCACTTAGAGCGTTCAACATTTACGTGGAATTGGGCAAATTATCCAAGCGATAGAAACGATGAAGTTTCCCCTTGGCTAGACGCGTTTGTAAATGCTAAAAAATGGATTGAGAAACATTAATTTTTTCAAAATAGCATCTTGTAAATCTCAAAGAGGTTGTCTAAAAAGTCTATTGCTGTCAACCTGAACTTGATTCAGGTTCTCATACTGATTGTTATTTCAGTAAGATGAGATTCTGAAAATAAATTCAGAATGAAACTTTTTTACTCTTTTTAGACAGCCTTTTTCTTTGTTCTTTATAGAAAAAACGAAAGAATAAACACCTGAAAAAACCGTAGAAAATTGATGTTGATTTCCACACTAGTGTAGAAATCTTCCACACTTTAAAATTCACGCCCCTTAACTAGGTATTGATTTTAAACACCTTAGCGAATGGCATTAAACTTGGCTTCTATTAATAAAAAAATAGATACCAAAAATCGCTATGCAAAATTCAGAAATTACCGAAAAATCATCATTTTTAGCTACCATAGAAAAATTCACAACCGCTAAGCCCTTGGTGTTGGCAGCAACTTTTTTATTGCTGTTTGGAGCCGTTTTTTTAACCTATTTTTTTCATCCGTATTTTGAAGAAATTCAAATCGACCGACTCAATTCATTTTGGGGAAATTTACTGGTAGTAGCCGGAACAGTAATATTAACGGCTAATTTAAGTTTTCTTGGCTATATTTTTATTCTTTACTTTAAATACAAAGTCACAAAAGCTGTCTCCGATGAAGAATTACCAAGCTGTACCATAATCGTTCCTGCCTATAATGAAGGAAAATTGGTGTATAAAACCCTCATAAGTTTAGCTGAAAGTAACTACCCTAGCGAAAAAGTTCAACTTATTTCTATTGATGATGGAAGTAAAGACGATACTTGGCATTGGATGCAAAAAGCGAAAAACGAATTAGGAGATCGCGTAGCGATTTACCAACAACCAAAAAACAAAGGAAAAAGACATGCGCTTTACCGTGGGTTTCATTTGTCAACCGGTGATATTTTTATAACAGTAGACAGCGATTCTATTGTAAAGAAAAACACTTTACGGAATATGACGAGCCCGTTTGTAGTAAATTCAGAATGTGGAGCGGTTGCAGGAAATGTAAAAGTATTAAACAATCAAAAAGCACTCATTCCGCGTATGCTTAATGTGAGTTTTGCTTTTAGTTTCGAATTTGTTCGTTCTGCGCAAAGTGTGTTAGGTTCTGTTTTATGTACCCCTGGCGCTTTAGCCGCGTATAAAAGAGAGGCAGTTTTAAATTGTCTCCCAGCATGGATTTATCAAACTTTTAACGGTCAGCCTTCAGATATTGGTGAAGATCGTGCAATGACCAATATGATTTTAAAGCAAGGCTATAAAGTATTATTTCAACGCAACGCGTATGTTTATACTAACATTCCAGAACGTTATAAAAACTTATACAAAATGTTCATCCGCTGGGAACGTAGTAACGTACGTGAAAATATTGCGATGACAAAATTCGCCTTTACAAATTTTAGAAAAGGTTCAAAAACAGGAACACGAATTTTACTTTTAAACCAATGGTTTAAAATTTTATTAGCCTATCCCCTAGTTTTATCTATGCTGTTTTTTATTTGTATGTATCCACTTTTATTTTTGAGCTCATCTCTTATAGGAATTTTAATTTTTTCTAGTTTTCAAGCTTTATTTTTCGCTAAAAAACATAGTCTCACAGAATCATTTTGGGCATATCCCTACAGTATATTTTATACCTTCAGTCTTTTCTGGATAACGCCTTATGCTATTGCTACAGCAAGTAGAAGTGGTTGGTTAACTAGAGAGTTGCCTGTTCATAAAATTAAAAAATCACAATCCATAGCGTAGTTAATGTATGGGAAAAGCCAAAGGGTTTTTCCGTAGCATAACGCATAGGAGTTAACTTTTAGGAATCAAACAATAATTAACCTGAATCATAGTTAATTAGCTATTTTTTTGCATGTTTTTTTAAAAATTTAATACAAAATGAGCGGTTATTTTTATATTTTGCAGTGTAATTAAGACCGCTCTTATGACTCAAGTTAAAAGACTATTCGATTTTCCTTATTATCAGTTAGAAAAATTCAATCTTAACAAAGCCCTTGTGACCAAATACAATGGCGAGTGGATTGGTACTTCTACTGAAGAATACATCGCAAAAGCTAATCAAATTAGTCGTGCGCTTTTGCGAATGGGCGTAAAATCGAAAGACAACATCGCACTTATTTCAACTACCAATAGAACCGAATGGAATATAATGGACATCGGTATTCTGCAAATTGGGGCGCAAGATGTACCTATTTATCCCACAATTTCTGAAGATGAATATGAATATGTACTGAATCACAGCGAATCTAAATATTGCTTTGTTTCCGATAAAGAAGTACTCGCTAAAGTCAAAAAAATAAAAGATAAAGTCCCGAGTTTGGAAGAGGTCTATTCTTTCGATGAAATTGAAGGCACTAAAAACTGGAAAGAACTTTTAACGTTAGGTGAAGACGATAGCAATCAACAAGAAGTTGAAGACATAAAAAAATCGATTAAAGAAGACGATCTTGCTACCATTATTTACACTTCCGGTACCACGGGGAAACCTAAAGGCGTCATGCTTTCCCATAAAAATATTGTAAGTAACGCTATAAATAGCGCTTCGCGTTTGCCTTTAAATGAAGGTAGCAATGTAGCGATTAGCTTTTTACCGGTTTGCCACATTTACGAGCGAATGTTACTTTATATGTATCAATATAGCGGGGTAACTATTTATTTTGCTGAATCGATAGAAAAGATCAGTGACAATTTAAAAGAAGTCAAGCCACACGTCATGTCGGCCGTTCCGCGTTTATTGGAAAAAGTTTACGATAAAATTATCGCCAAAGGAACAGCCCTTACAGGAATAAAAAAGAAATTATTTTATTGGGCGGTAGAACTCGGTTTAAAATATGAACCATACGGCCAAAATGGTTGGTGGTACGAATTCAGGTTAAAAATCGCCCGAAAATTAATTTTCAGTAAATGGGAAGAAGCCTTAGGAGGAAACCTAAAAGTAATCGCTTCAGGAAGTGCCGCGCTTCAACCCAGATTAGCACGCGTTTTTAATGCCGCGGGAATTGGCGTGATGGAAGGCTACGGACTAACCGAAACTTCGCCGGTGGTTGCCGTAAATGATATGCGCGATAACGGGTTCAAAATTGGAACGGTTGGAAAACCAATTCCAGAGACGGAAGTTAAGATTGGAAAAGATGGCGAAATTCTGGTTAAAGGTCCGCAAGTAATGCTAGGCTATTACAAAGATCAAGAAAAAACCGATGAAGTATTGCAAGAGGGGTATTTCCATACGGGCGATATTGGCGAAATAGATAGCGATGGGTTCTTAAAAATCACCGATCGTAAAAAAGAAATGTTTAAAACTTCCGGTGGAAAATATATTGCGCCGCAAACCATTGAAAATGCGATGAAGCAATCGCGTTTTATCGATCAGATTATGGTTGTCGGTGAAGGCGAAAAAATGCCAGCGGCATTCATTCAACCGAATTTTGAATTCATTGAAGATTGGGCGAAACGTAAGAAAATTGAGCTGGGTGATTCTAAACAAGATTTAGTAGAAAATAAATCGGTTATTGAGCGAATTCAGGAAGAAGTAGATTTTTATAATGAACGCTTCGGAAAATGGGAGCGCATCAAAAAATTTGAACTGACACCGGAAATTTGGTCGGTAGAAAACGATCACCTCACCCCTACCATGAAAATGAAACGAAAAGTAATTAAAGAAAAATATATGGAATTGTACAATCGTATGTACGAACATCCTTCTTCATAAAACTTTTTATAGCGACTATTCTAAACCTCTAAATAAAATTATTTAGAGGTTTTTTTATTTTTAATCAACTGATTACAAGTAAATTAATTTCATTATCTTTAGTAAGCTTAAAACCAGACTTATGAAAAATTTCTACCTTTTTTTAATAGTATTCAGCACTAGTTTATTTGCTTTCGCTCAAAATGAGTTTATGACGACGTGGCAAGTAACAGCTAATGATTTAAGTATTACCATTCCCACTACTGGAACGGGTTATAATTATAGCATCAATTTTGGAGACGGGAATTCTCAAACCAATGTAAATGGTGATGTCACCCATACTTATTCAACTGCCGGCATATATACGGTTAGTATTTCAGGAAATTTTCCGCGGATATATTTTCATAATGATCAACCCAATGCTAATAAGATTTTAAGTGTAGAACAATGGGGAAATAATCAATGGCAATCCATGGAAGCCGCCTTTGCAGGATGCGAAAATTTAGAAATTCTCGCCACTGATGTGCCCGATCTAAGCCAGGTTACTAAGTTAGACTGGATGTTTAATTCTGCTACAAGCTTCAATCAACCCATTAATAATTGGGATGTTTCAAATGTAACTTCCATGAGGGGAATGTTTTATAATACAACTAGTTTTAATCAACCGCTAAACAATTGGGACGTTTCAAACGTAACCGATATGAGCTATATGTTTGTAGCCGCAAATTCTTTTAATCAACCACTAAATAATTGGAATGTTTCTAGTGTAACCACCATGGAATGGATGTTTAATTCTAACCAAAGTTTTAATCAGTCTTTAAATAATTGGGATGTCTCCAGTGTTACCAATATGGACAAAATGTTTAACTCGTCCATCTATAATCAACCGTTAGATAACTGGAATGTTTCAAATGTTACCAATATGAGTTTCCTGTTTAGTAACAGCAAGTTTAACCACCCTCTAAATAATTGGAACGTTTCAAGCGTCACCAAAATGGATAATATGTTTAGCGTTACCGAAGATTTTAACCAGCCCTTATCCAATTGGGATGTTTCCAATGTTACCAGTATGTTTGGTATTTTCATTAATGCCCACGGGTTTAATCAAGATCTTTCGACATGGAATTTTAATGAGAATGTAAATTTTCTAGAAATTATTTATAATAGTGGAATAGACCGAGCAAATTATGACGCGTTGTTAGGACAATTAGTAAACTTAGGGTATACTGATAAAAGTATGATCGCTAAAAATCTTTTTTACTGCAACGAAGAAGATCGAAACTTTTTAATAAATAATTTAAACTGGAATATTTCTGAAGATACATTAGCGGAAAACTGTAGCCTATATAGTAATATTTCTAAATTATCTTCACTTCATATTTTTCCGAATCCTGCTACCTCAACAATATACCTCACTAATACTACAACACTCGAAAAAGTAGAATTATTTAATTTACAAGGAAAGAAAATTAAAACCCTTAAAGGGGCACTTCAACAGATGGATATTAGCGAATTAGAAACAGGAATTTATTTTATAAAACTCTTCGCAAAAGAGAATAGCAAAACCCTTAAAGTAGTAAAACGTTAAACTTAAGTAGCCTATAAAGAAGTTAGTACCTTCCTTTTACCCGGTCGATTTTCATGGTCAAGAGCGATTGTTTTTCTCTTACCTCAACATAAAAGAACCGCTACTAAAAGGCTTACGCCTACCTACAAATTTACACCTTTTGGATAAGAGGATGTTCAAGCCGGAATAAATTAGTATCGGTTATGGTTATAGACAAGATTTCACTCATTCTTGCATACATCGCTTTTTTTGCTTTCCGGAACGTCCTTGGTGAGTGACCTGAATAAAAACAATTTTACCGGTCAGGGAATAGCCCAGACACGTGTCAATTATGTTAAGTTGACCCGATGTATGTTTATTGATAATTTAAAAATTAAAACAAATGTCACACATTTGAGAAATATTTCTATCTTTGCTTTATCTTATGACTGATACAAAAAAACGAATCATAGAATCTGCTATTAGGATCTTCAATGAAGATCTATCGGCTCCTTTACAAAAAGTTGCGGATAATGCTGAAGTGACCAGAAGAACATTACATCGTTACTTTAAAGATCGTAATGAACTTGTGGCGGTTTGTAAACAAGCGATAGAATCGAGTTGTAAAAAAGCAATGATAACGGCTATTCAGAGTAGCAATGATGCGCTTGTCCAATTAGAGCGAATGCTTTACGCCGGGATTGATTGCGGAGCAAAATATTCCGTTTTTTATAAACAGCACCAAAGTAAAGATCATAAACATACCCACCACAATAAGAATTGTGCGGATTACGATTACATTTATAATCAATTTCAACGTATTATAATCGAATTACAGAAAGAGGGAAAAGTGAATCCGGCAATGTCCCCGGAATGGATACAGGTTTTACATTCAGGAATTATTGAGAGTACGATTAACGCCCGAGAAATTACCACTAAAAGTTTTGAGGAAATCAAGAACCTGGCCTGGACCTCCTATATCAAAGCGATAGCACCTTAAAAAAATTTAAATAGAAATGTCTCAATTTAGAGACATTATAATGTAACACTTAAAACAAATCTTATGAGAACAAATGTAAGATTGACAACATTCAAATTTCTGTTTCTTTCTACATTTTTTATAACAGTGGCAAGTTGCAACCAAAAAGCCAACACAACAGTCGAATCCAAAAATCAAGTCCTGCACGAAACCTTAAAATCAGAAAAGCCGGACTATTTTCTGTTGCGTCCAGATTTAGAAAAAATGTACGGTTATACACAAGCGGTAAGAATTGGGAATAGTGTGAAAATTGGAGGGGTAATCAGTATTGATGAGAAAGGCAATCCAATTAGTAAAGATGATTTTAAACAACAAATGAAAAATTGCTACAATAGTATAGAAACAATTTTAAAGCACTACAATTGTACTTTTAATGATGTAGTACTTGAAAATTTATATACCACAAGTATGTCCGAGCTACAAAAAAATGCTGGCTATCGCCACGAAATCTACAAAGACCATTTCCCGACGGGAAGTTGGATAGGCGTAAATGAATTGGGCCTTCCTGAAATAATGATTGAAATAGAAATTGAAGCACTTATTCCTGAAAACTAATGAAAACTAACAAATTTGAAGTAATTATCGTAGGCGGCAGTTACGCCGGCCTCTCCGCAGCAATGGCATTAGGACGTTCCCTGCGAAAAGTGTTGATCATCGATAGTGGCCTGCCATGTAATCGACAGACCCCGCATTCGCATAATTTCATTACGCAAGATGGCGTACCTCCTGCAGCAATTGCAGCAAAGGCTAAAGAACAAGTCTTAAAATACAAGACGGTTGATTTCGTTAATGCTCTTGCGTTTAGTGCGGAAAAGATAGAAAACGGGTTCGCTGTTTCCACTAAATCAGGAGAGAAATTTACGGCTGAAAAAATACTATTTGCTACGGGAATAAAAGACTTGATCCCTGATATCAAAGGTTTCAGCGAATGCTGGGGAGTTTCCATGATTCATTGTCCCTATTGTCACGGCTACGAATTCCGAAATAAGAAAACAGGCATTATGGCGAATGGGGAGCGAGCTTTTCATTTAGCTTCACTGGTAAATAACCTCACTGATAATGTAAGCATCCTCACAACCGGAAAAGCAGATTTTAAATCCGATCAACTAGCAAAACTGGAAGCTCATCAGATAGCTATCATCGAAACTGAAATCTTAGCAATCGAACACCAAGAGGGACATTTGCAAAAAGTAGTCTTCAATAATGGAGAAAAGGTAGCTTTTGATGCGATTTATGCAGCATTTCCCTTCAACCAACATTCCGACATACCGGCTTCTTTAGGCTGTGAACTAACAGAGCACGGCCATATCAAGGTCAATGAATTTCAACAAACAACTATTGAGGGCATATATGCCTGTGGCGACAATTCGACAATGATGCGTTCTGTGGCTACTGCCGTGGCCAATGGAAACCTCGCCGGCGCCATGATTAATGCAGAATTAACCAAAGAACATTTTTAATAAAATTAAGACAATGATTGAAGTATTCACCACCAATATCCCAAATCAAAATATGGGAAAGCAGATTATAAAAAGCCTTAAAGTAGTAAAACGTTAAACTTAAGTAGCCTATAAAGAAGTTAGTACCTTCCTTTTACCCGGTCGATTTCCATGAACTAGAGCGGTTGTTTTTCTCTTACCTCAACATACAAGAACCGCTACTAAAAAGGCTTACGTCTCTTTGGCTTTATGGTCGAGCTCTGTGGTGAAATGCGATCTCATAAATCAATTTCGTACAGTAGGCTTTTCATTTCATATTTATTCAGTCGAGTTGAACAAAACTCCTTTAAAAGTTCTTTTTTGTCGATTTAAATATCTTTTAGAAAGTTCATACGAAACTGAAAATCCATGTAGATTCTCAGAAATAAGCTAGAGCTTATAAGTTATTACCTCCTAGCTTTTTCTCACGTATAATAGTTTATCAAAAATATTGAACTAAAATATATCCAAAATATTGAAAACAATATATGTATTCCTGTCTCGAATTTTTTTCCTTTCCAAAGGTCAGATGAATAAACAAAAAATTGAATAAAAAGCCTAATTGTCCAAAATACTCCTAATCCTAATGATATTTTTTTTCCGAGATTCGTTTCTATTAGTTCGTTTATGGATGTCAGGCAGAGTAACCCCATAAGAAATACTGTAAAGGCAATAAAAAACGTATGTACCGTCATCATTTGTCGATTGATTAAACTCAACGATTTAAGCTCTTTTTTCCAACTAAAGTATTTTGGAAATATAATGTGAACCAATGCTAAAGCAATTAATAAAATACCAATTATTTTAAAGTGTATTTCCATAATTAGTTACAATTAAAAATTGACATAAATGGCGTAAATTTTTTTTCTTTAATCGATGTAAACTCCGCTTCCTCAAATGCCTTTTTCCAAGTTTCTTTTGAAAAAAAATGTGTAAAACCGATTGTAAAAGCTAAAAAGTTTGGAAAATCTCTCAAGTGTTCAACCATAATCACATTTCCGTTTGGTTTACAAACTCTACGGCATTCTTTTAAGAATTGAACTTTTTCATCGTATCTACGAATTTCGTGAATTGCTGATATTAAAAAGATAGTATCAACGGAACTATCCTTTAAAGGAATTGAATTTGAATTGATTTGTTGCGTGTTAGGATAAACCAAACTCACTTTTCTTGCTCGTATTATCGCAGGTTCAGTATGTTGTTTGGCGTTGTAGAAATCATAAACCTGTAAATTAGATTGAGGTAAAATACTCTTTATAATATAACTTGTTTCGTCAAAGCCAGCATTAATGTTTAAATTGAATTTGCCTTTCGCATCTTCTATTTTCATTTTCTTTAACCAGTCAAAATTATAAAAGCCAGAGAAATCATAAACATAGGCAGAAACAAATAATGGCATTATCAGTCCATACATGAATGCTGAAATAATCACCCAGAACAAAACGGGATGCCAATTAAAAAGAAATTTACTACCTATAATTAATGCTAAAGCTATAAAGCCAACAACATAAAAGTGTCGGTTGAAACTTAAAATATTTACTACTCCTTGAAAATTTCTTCTCTTTATTTCCATTCTTCAATTTTACCTTTTTTCCAATAATATGGAATATTTCTAATTATAAAAGCATTTGCCAATAATGGATTTTCAAGTTTTAGTGTATTTAAAAAGTTGAATTTATATTCAATCACGTTTACTGGATTTGGTTTCCAGTTTTCTCTCACGCCTTGAATGATTAAAACTTCTTTAGTTTCTTCGTTATAGGTAAACGTAAAAGGCAAAGGACCGGCAAACCTTCTTGCTTCCTTCCAGTCTGCAAAAGGCGAATGTTCAGGTAACGAAACTTGTTTTTCCGTATTGTCAAAGATGATTTTAAACTTTGATTTAACAGATGATATTTCTTTGGTGTTTCGTTGTTCAATTTGCTTTATGTCTGTTGTGGTGTAATTGTAATGGGTAAATATGTTTCCGAAGAATTCCATTTTCCTTTTGTTTGTTTCTGATTTCAGAATATACAAACCACGCAAACTTTTGCCTGCATTATTTTTGTAACGCACAAAAACACGATAACCAATAAGAAAAAAATCGTTGCCCATAAATTTCGGAAAACCTTTTGGTCGTAGGTCTTTTGTTTGAACCATGGCAACCGCAACAAAAGCCCATTTGTCTTGAAATGTGTCAAGCTGTAAACATGCTGGAATAAGACTTTGTAATTGTTCTTTTGGAACCGCAAAAGTCAACACAAGCGAACTTTCAAAATACGCTTCAACTGCAAATGGATGGTCTTTTAAAAATGGTAACATCAAGTTATTGGGGTTGGTTAGTGTTAAGATAAAATTCGTTATAGTAAACAACTAAAATAAAAATAAATGCAAACAATAAATTTAGTCTTCCCCAAAGCAATAAGTCAGGAACTAGAATAAATTCAAAGATGTTCATTATTGCAACTACTAAAATTTGGGAAACAGCATTTAACTTTGTTTTATAAGCACTTAAAATCCAAACAGCCATAACTATTTCTGAAAGTCCAATTAAGATTGCCAATAATCTGGAATACTCGTTACCTAGTATTCTTGCAATAATTTGTTCGTGTCTTGGAACAAGGTTTAGCACCTTACAAAATAACCCGTTTACAATCCAAACTAATGCAATGCAAAGAGTAAGAGTTTTGTAAAGTTTTCTATTTGCCATTATTCAGCAGGATTTTTTTCAGCTTGCAAACGGTTTCATATAACCGTCAGTTATGGTTTAAATTAGCGATTTTTCTCGTTTTAGCACTAACTTTAGTAATTGCGGGCATACACTGTATTGGTACCCTTTTCATTAATCAATCGCAATGAAAATTTCCACTTCAGATTTTTTTCCTTTTTGGGAATTTTGTTCATAAACTTCAAAATCCGCAGTATATTTTCTGTTAAGTTCTTTATCCTTTATCCAAATCTCTTTCCAAGATTCCACTACCGCATTTGGCATTTGCCCTTTTGCAACAAACTTTCGATATTTCCCTCCGCTGAACTCTTGTCCAATTAGTCCGTTTGGAATTTCGTCAAGCGAGTTTACTTTTTGTCCGATAATTGTTTTATATTTTGCTTTATAATCAGATTCATAATTGGTTTAAATCGAATAAATTTCGTCACTTATTTTATTAGGTATTTTATTCGGTACATTTTCGCCATAAAATTGCTCCCAAAGTTTACCTAAATCCTCGGCAGATTTTCCGTTTTCATTTGTCGTTTCAGTTTCTATTCCGATTATTTTGAAATTTTCAATATGTTCCATTTTATTTTTTTGGGTGTATATCTTGAAGTTGTTGTCCCTTCAGTTTTATTGAAGAGATTTTGATTAAGAAGTCATAAAGGTTATTTCCTAAGTTATTGTGCAGCTTATATGGTCTTGAGCCTCTTTTTGATGTCATAGCATTAATTAGATGGTCAGTAGTCAAACCATTGTCATTTAGAAAAGGTAAAATATCAAGTAGTTCTCCATTATTGTATTGGGGCTGGAAACTGTTGTCTGGATGAGCCTTTAATGTGTATCGTCTACGTCTGGAAAAAGGATGATGATTATGAGGTGGATTAACCCACTTGTAATGGTGTTCATACGTTTGGTCATTGTCAACGATTGGGTTATTTCTTTTAATGCGGTTTGCATTTGCCCAGAAAAGTTTCTTGTCAATTACGAAAACGCAGTCACAGTATAGTTTGTCAAAGTTAGGGTATGTGTCACCAGAAACCCAAAAGTTGATTTGTCCAGACTCATTTGGCAGTTGTGTAATGTGACAATATGTGTGCAGAAATTGTCGATTCCATATGTAAGGGTCTTCATTTCCCCCAAAGTTATCGCGATAGACGGTCAAATTGTCAAATTCACTTTTTTGTCTTCTTGGATGATATATTAGGTAATTGGTCGTCATTTTTTAATAACTTACGTCGTGAGATATTGTGTTGTATTTTCGTGCTTTATTTTCTTTTGTTTTTTTCAACTCGGTTTTCCAGTTCACTTTGTTTAAAATCAAATCAAATATGTATTAAATCGCCTGTTTAATCAAACTCATTATGTATTCTAAATCTTTTGTGTCTTTTATAGAAATTTCGCAATCTCCATTTCCCCAATGTCCTTTATTAGATACATCTTCGGTAATACCTTTAGGATCATCTAACTTACCAAACCCCATGTTAATAAAAAGTCTTATTCTATTTTGAAGAACCACTAGATCTACTAGGTTTTTATTCTTTTTAAAAGCGATATATAGTTTTTTAGGCTCAAGTTCTATATCATCTGCAAGGTTTAGAATCGCCTCTTTAAAAGTTTCATAAAGCTCAATAATCTTATCTGATTTATTATCAAGATGGTCTTCTTCGGTATAAACTTTTATTTCTTTTGCTACTGATTCTAGTTTTGAGTTTGAAGAGGTAATCGGTTTAATACTTTCGGCAGCTTTACTTTTCTTAATTTGGTTAACGCTAATCAAATTATTCTCATAGCGTTTAACTTCCCATAATTCAATGGCGATGTCTTTAAAATTTGTTGCTGTTTTTTGATTTTCTGTAAAGCCCGTTGAAACAAAAACTACTCGGGTTTGACTCCAATCTACCTCAGAGCGTTTTAAATTAGTTTTTAAAGTTTCATTATATTCTACAATAAAATCAGCTTTATTCTCAAGCATCAAGCTTAGGTAAGTAAAGCCTTGATCTACAACGCTTATATTTTTGTTTCTTTTATATTCTATAATTATAAATGCCTTTGATTGGGTATCATACGCTAAGGTATCTATCCGCTTATTTTTAATCGAGAATTCAGATTTCACCAACTGTAAATCCATCAACTCGTTTAAATTAATTTCAAAAACCTGCTGAATCTCCTTTTCTAATTTGAAAGGTTTTTCTTTTAAGATAGTTATTGAACTTTTAGGATTTAAGTTATATAAGTGCATATTACTCTAATGTTTTTTCAAAATCATCACAAAGTTGATTTACAATATCTTCAGTTTCTTTAATAAAAAAATGACCTAAACTCTTTCTGTTCCTTCTAATGAATTTTTTATAAATTATAGCGAAATCTCTGTAAATTTCTTCTTCGTCAAATACTGTTTTATTACTTTTCATCTTGGCAATTAAGCGATTTCCTTCATTGTTTACATATTCGAAAAAACTATCTATTTTCTCTTGAAAATCTAAAATTAATGCTTCTATTTCCTCCTCCTCTTCATTACGCTTTTCTATTACCGCCAGAATATCAAATTTATACTGTTTAGTAGCATAAGAAGGTGTAGGTTCTTTTGTGCCAGGATTGGTATTAGGCTTATCATCTTTATCTTCTGGTGGGGCAACTATACCTATTCTATTGTCAAAATACACTTCAACTTCATCTATTAATTCTTTTGTACCTGTAATAGAGTTATAAATTATGCTATAGCGATACCAGAATTCAGTAAAATAGGTTTCACTATATTTATCATCTATCTTTAATACAAAGTTTATAAGGTTTAAGATTTTAAAATATGTATTAAGATTTTGTTTTATTTGTTTTCCTTCTTCAGGTTGTTTTCTTACTAATTGACCTATTGCATTTTCTAAATCTAATATTGATTGAATATCATCCTTATTTCCTTGCTGATATTTTTTAAATTCCTGAAAGTGTTGTTTAAAAATACTTTCTTGGTTTAATTGTTCATATAACTCTTGTAATACTAACTCTTGGCCTAATGGATCGAAATCGCTCACCACTACATTGCTGAAATGTTCGAAAGCTTTTTTTATATTTTCAACATTTACATTTTTATAAGATAGATCAATAATCTTACAATCCTTTTTATACTTCCCAGCTGTTCTGTTTACTCTTGAAATGGTTTGTATAGCATTGATACCGCTAATCTCTTTATCTAAAAATAAAGTGTGTAATTTAGGCTCATCAAATCCTGTCTGAAGCTTATCAACCACGATAATCAACCCATTTTTTTTGATTGCAAAATTTTGCAATACTTTTGCTTCTGATAAACCACCGTTTAAAGTTGTAGCGCTTTCATATTTTTGACCGTCAGAACTATACACGATATAAATTGGAGCATCTTTAAATCGTTCATATTTTTTTTCTTCTACAAAATCGTTGAAATATGACTGAATATATTTGCGATATTTTATAGCTGCTTTTATAGATGATACGGCAAACATGGCTTTTGCTGTACCTCTTATATTGTGGTAAACCGCTGTCACTAATCTTTTAGCCACAAACTTTGATATAGCCTCAATGCGCTCTTCATTTTCGTAAATACTCTTTTTACTAATTCTGTATTTTTTTCCGTTAGCATCAACGCCAGCATCTGGATTATCTGGTAAAGATTTATGTTGTATTAAACTATTATCTTCTGGTTTCTCAAAATACATTTTAGCAGATACTGGAACAATACCTAAAGTTGGATCGAGAATATAACGATCGTCAATAGCTTCTTTCATCGTATAACTATCGAAAGGCACCCAAATTTTTTCTGCTTCTGCATATTTATTAAATTCCCCAAAACGTGCTAAGGTTACATCACTAGGAGTTGCTGTAAAACCAATTATTAAATTCTTCTTTTGATTGGTTTTGATATATTCTTCGTTAGAATCAAAGCTATTTTGTAATTCATCAAATAATGAAACCATTTCTTCGTGTTGCACTCCCGAATTAGAACGATGAATTTCATCTATCAAAAAAGCTATACGCATTGTAGATAATGTTTTTACTACCTCATCATCTAAAAACTCCCTGATAGAGTTAAATTTTTGCAGGTTGACAACTACTATTCGCTTATCTGTATTTAAGGCTTCTAAGAATGATTTTTTACTATTAGCCTCTATAAACATACTGTTCTGTATGTTCATATTGTACATTTTACTATCTAACTGATCTCTTAGTTGCACTCTATCTACTACCAACATAATTTTATCGTAGACCAATTCAGCATCCTTTCTTAAGTCTTTAAGCATTAGTGATGCCCAACCGATAATATTGCTTTTACCAAAACCTGCAGCGTATTGTAAAAGTAAAGAGTAAACGTGTTTATTATTTTGGTATTTTTGACGCTTTTCTATAAGCTCTTTAGCTTTAGCTTTACCAACACCTTTCGCCTTTAATTCTTCCTTAAGTTTATTAATAAAATAATCAGGTTCATCTTCGTGGACCAAAAACTCATCTATTTTATTGATGATTTTATCGGCTCCAAATTTTTGCTTAGGTCTTGGGGCAATTAACCTACCATCATTATGCTTGTACTCTTTCTTTTTTGTTTTTTCGTTAACCACTAATTCGCGCTCAATAAAGTTGTAATACAATATTTCGCGCTCTATCATTTTTTTACCGTATAAGGCTTTAAAAACTTCTTCAAATCTTTCTTGTTTATTTGCTTCTCTATTGAAGATAGGGTAAGCTTTTAAGTCACTTTTAATTTTCAATAGAGCATCTTCAAAATCGAAGGTGTTATCTTCTACACTAGCTTTTAAACTATCATAATGATTTGCTATATTTCTTATGATAAAGGTTTCCTGAACATCTGTAGTAGTAATATGAATTGCTTTCTCGAAGATTTTCAAAAAGTCTTTGCGAATGCTTCTATCTACATCGTTACCATCGGCTATTTCTAAATAACTTATAACAGCTTTTTGATAATCTCTAGCTATTTTAGATTTACCATTTTTTACCGCAGTCTGATCGTTATAATTTGATTTTAATTCTGAATAACCTAGATATATTCCGTTTAGGAAAAAGGTTACGTCCGGGCGAAAACTAAATTGCTTTTTACCTTTATAGTAATATATATAGGGTAATTCCTGTACTACAGAAAATACATTTTCATTAAATAATCTGTCTTCGTGTACCGGACTGCCACTGGGATAAAATAAATATAATTTTACTCCTTTAAAAGTTACCGATTTATTGTTATTTATAAATAGAGCCATATTCATTGACTCTCCTATCCGCTTATTTAAAAACTCTTGAAATTCCTGTAAAAGCTGTTTTTCGTCATTTTTATACTTTTTTAATAAAGTGCGATAGGCTTTTTTATTATCTGTGGTCTCACTAATAAAATACTTTAAATCTTCTACTATAAAGTGTAATTTAGATACGGTATTGGCTTTTACTTCTTTATACTGTAACCCATCTGTACGATTGGTAAAAAAGTTCATTAAGTATTTATCTTGTAATATTAGTTCATCCATTATCTAAATAATTTTAAGTAAGCGTCAAACACATATAATTTACCTCTTTTACCACCTGTAATTTCTTTAATTATCTCTAGCTCGTCTAAATCATCTATTAAATTATAAGCTGTACGTCTTGATACTCCTGTAATCTCTTCTACCTTTTCAACATCTATCATTGGGCGTTTAAACAAATGCTGTACTATTTTTTGAGCGTTGTTGGCTCGTGAACCCAGAGTTTGTACATTTAATTCTGTATTTGTTTTTAATTTTAAAATTTCATCAAAGGTATTCACCCCTTTTTTTGCGGTTTCTATTACTCCTACTAAAAAAAATTTCAACCACTGTTTAAGGTCATTATGAGTACGAACCCGCATTAAATTATCATAATAGAGCGATTTATTACGCTCAAAAAAGTCTGATAAATACAGAATAGGTTTTTTAAGTATTTCTTTATTGACTAAATAGAGCGTAATTAATAAACGCCCTACCCGACCATTACCATCTAGAAAGGGGTGTATCGTTTCAAACTGGTAATGTATGATGCCTATTTTTAAGAGGTCTGGAAAGTATATCTCTTCATTATGTGTAAATTTTTCTAGATCACTCATTAAATCTCCTATACTATTGTGTACAGGAGGGATAAAGGTTGCATCGTTTATAGAGGCGCCACCTATCCAATTTTGGCTTGTACGAAATTCTCCAGGCAATTTATGTTCACCCCTTACGCCCTGCAATAAAATTTTATGGGTTTGCCTTATTAACCTGCTTGAAAACGGTATTTCTTTTAGCATACCAATGGCTTTTTGCATTGCCTCGATATAATTTTGAACTTCTTCCCAATCGTCACGCTTTTCGTGGCTTACATCTTCTTCTTCTAATAAGGCCTCTTCCATATTGGTTTGCGTACCCTCTATTTTACTACTTTGGGTAGCCTCTTTAAGCACGTGCATACTAATAAACAAGTCTACATCTGGTATGTGCTCACTATACATATCTAAACGCCCTAAGTGCCTATCTGCTTTAGAAAGCAACTCTACCAGCTCCATATCTTCTAAGAGCCACTGTTTGTTTACAAAATTTGGTTGAAAACTTTTGTAACTTCCCTGACTAATATACTTCCCTGCTTTAAACGATTTCATCTTAAAGTTGCATTTATTTTTTTCTTAATGCAAAATATAACTATTTTTTGCATTAAGAGATTCGCTAATGCAAAATACGTAGTTTTTTTGCACTAAGCATTTTCTTAGTGTAGAAAGTATTCTTTTTTTACAACAACAGGCTTACTAATGTAAATTATCACTACTTTTTACAATAGCATAATTACTATTGCGAATATGTTGCTACTTTAACCTTACCAGTTACTACCTCATTAATTAGGGTTTTACGCAACTCCTTTAAAGTAGTGATTTGAGTTTCTATGTTATTAACGATATTGTTTATAGTATTTGTTTTTGCTTCTAAATAAGCTGCAATTTGTTGTTGCTCTTTTTTAGTTGGCGGTATAAGAATTGAGAAATTATTAACCTTTTCCATTTTAAGATTAATACGTGTAAACCCTTTACCTTCAACTAGCATTTGCTGTCTATAAATATCACTTAAAAGCAAATAATTTATAAATGAAGCATCACTATTTTTATTAGTCAATCTAAAGCCTTTACAAAAACTATTTAAGTAAGTTTCTTTTAAATCCTCAATTAATACTGCTGATTTACCAATATCTTCATAACCTTCAGAACTCATTAAAAAGAAAATATCATTTTTCTTAACTTGATTCTGTTTTTCATTATCTTCTATTACTACAGTACCTAATTGTTTTTTATCTAAATATGTGTTAATGGCAATATTAGTAAAGGGAATAAAACCTTTATTATTTGGGTTGTCATCTTGATTAAAATCATCACCGCTCTTACCCGATAAACCACTATATAAATAGCCTAGATCTTTTAATCTAAATCTAACCCAACTTGAAACATCGCCATTTAAACCTTTCGTAATGGTTTCATTAATTAAGGTTTTGCGATAAGCTTTATGGTGCTTTATTTTCTGTTTTAATAGTTTTATTTTTTTGTCTATTGAAGTGGTTTTAGCATCTAAATAGTTGGCTATTTGGGCTTGTTCTTTTAGTGGTGGTAAGGTAAAGAACATATTTTTAAAACTCTCCTTACCAATATTTGGCTGGCCATTTCTATTTAATAAATAGTTAATTTGTTCCTCTGTAACTTGACTTGCTAATAAGAAATAAAGAAAAGTTTTATTTAGCTTTTTTTTATCTGGAAAAAAGTTACCTACACGGTAATTTTGTAAAAGCGGTTCACTAATTTTACCAACTCTTATTATTTTACCAATAGTACCACCTGTTAAAGCCATTAAAATATCATCTTGATATATTCTAATTGCCTTAAAGGAATTTAGCCTGTCCGATGCTATAAAACTACTTTTTGTCAAGTTTAAATTACCTTTAGGGTCAAGTTGCGATATTTTAACTACACGAATACCTTCATCCGTAAAATCATAATCTCTAAATTGATAACCGTGTCTTAATTTTACATTATCAATAAATCTAAAGGTTTCCCAATGTTTAGGTATATTACCCAACCACTCAATTCCAGAATCTTTGTAATCATTATACCTTTCCATTACAATGCTAATTCTTTTTCAAGTTTAGACAATTCATTTTCTAACTCTTCTAAATTCGTGGTAATTTCTTGAATAGAACGTAATTGTTCTGGCTTGTAAAACACCTTATTAAAATTAATTTCAACCCCTATTGTATTTTCTATATAAACAAAAGGTTTGGTAATGTATTTTGCCATAAAATCGGCAATGTTTTTTTGGTTTTCTACCTCGTTAGGACTGTAAGGAATTATCTCATAATCTTTCTCATAATCAGGTGTTAACTCCACAGAAATTTCAATACGCGCTTCTTTAGTTTTAGTCCCTTTTTTATAAGATGCTTTTATTACTATTTTACCGCAACCTAAAGAATTATGAGTTATGAATTTTGAATTTTGAATTTCTCCTTCCTCTATACTTTCGGTATCTGGGTTATATTGGTAAGCTAATTTTTTAGTCTCTACTATTAAGTTCCCTTCTTTGTATAGTAAATTGTTTATAAGAGGTTTTATGTGATTGGTATAATAATCTTTTAGGTCGCTGTATTTGCCAGAATTAAAAGAGGTGATTTCAAAATTTGTCACTTCGACAAGCTCAGTGTCCAAATTACCTATTTGCGTTATTTTAATAGGGTTTAACTTTATGGATTTAGCTCTGCTTTCTTCGCCTTGTTTATTCTTTTTAACAGGCAATTGGTCTTCAAAAGTTTTTCCGTTTTCATCTACATTCGTAAGCATTATAGCCTGTTTGTTATAATAAAAATGCCATTTATCAAATACCTTTGCATAGTCAGTATTTTTAAAATTGGTTAAGGTATCAACAATGGTTTTTCTGTTATCAAAAACCATTTCCCTACGCTTTTTACCTTTGCTCTTTTTTAATGGTTCCCAAAAATTACTACCATCAATCAACATTACTTTATCTTTACGCTCTTCAGTTTTATTTTTGTTAAACACCCATAGATAGGTATAAATACCTGTGTTGAAAAACTCATCTGTTGGCATTTGTATAATCGCTTCTACCCAATCGTTATCAAAGAAGTATTTACGAATATTACTCTCACCACTACCTGCATCACCACTAAATAAGGTTGAGCCATTATGTACCACAACAGAAAGCCCTTTATTGTCAAGTAGTGATAATATGTGTTGGGTAAATAAAAACTGACCATCTGAAATGGAAGGCAAATCGTGAAAACGTTCGGTTTGGTCGTTGACAATGTCTTTTCTGTAACCTTTCCAGTCAACGCCGTAAGGTGGATTCGCTACGATAACATCAAAATCTTTCCCTTCAAATTTTCTATTTACTAGCGTATTCCCATAACGTATATCTGAATCTGTACGGAAGCGGCTTTCTATTTTTGCTAAAGCGTATAAACTATCACTCCAATCTTCACCATAGGTTTTTGTAGGTCTGTTAAACTTTTCTTTTATTCTATCTTCTACACCAAACAGCAAGTTACCACCACCACAGGTTGGGTCGTATATGGTTAAAAACTCGTTATTATCTTCAATTTTAGATAATATAATTTCTGAAATTAAGGATATAATATCATCAGGTGTATATTGCTCTCCAGCAGTTTCAGCAGAAATATCTGCCCATTTACGTTTTATATGTTCTTCAAGAGTTGTTATATCCGAGTTATTAAATGGTGTTAAATCTATCTCACTCCATTTTTTTAGGGTATCAAAAAGAATATCTTTTTTACGTAGTTGACCGCTAACGCCTGAAATATCTAAATACTTCTCTTCTGTATTCCCTCTATCAACCCCTAAAAGCTCTTTTGTTTCTGGGTCGAATGCTTTTAAGTAAGCATCAAAATCGTTATCAAAAGTTTTATCGTTTCTGCATATTTCAGCTAGTGTTTTTTGACTTCTAATTACTAAATCATTGTACCCAATATTGTAATCTTTAAATTCTTCCAGAAAGTCTTCTATATTTTCAATGTCTTTAATCGTTTCTGCATCAAAGTCTTTTAATAACTCTTTGTAATGCCTAACTAATCTACTTTCCAACATTATCATTGCAAAGTAAGGCATCATATATTTTGGGAAGTCTGATTGCTTAATTCCTGCACCAATTAAAAGGTCGGCAGTTGACCATACTTTAGATTCGTACTGTAGTATATTTTGGCTCATAATTTTTAAATGTGGTGAGATTGTTTCCAAAAATAGAAATCTTTTTTGAATAGGGTTTAGGGAAAACCGCATAATTGCAATAACGTTTACCTAAACTTGAGCCAGGCTAACTTTATAAGATAATCTGAAATAAAGACATTTAAAGTTCATGCAACAAAAATTGCTTCAAAGAGAAAAAGTAAAAATGATTACCTTATTTCAAGCTTTAGTGAATTTTCAAGATATACAGTAAAATCACCCTATTTCTAAAAAGTTTACTAAGTTTCATGATTTATTCAATCCCTATAATCATCTGCATTCATTTTCCCTCGTAACAAGTTGGCTATAGCCCTAATTGTTTTTGAGTGCTTTCTTTTGTTCTTCAGCCATGGAATGCTTTGGTAAGCAATGTTATTTAGCAAAATATAACCAAGCTTGCAGAGAAATTTATGAACGAATCATAGCACTTGTCTCCGACGATTGAGAAACGAAAAAGAGAAAAACACAATCAAAAAATTGGCATTAATAGCAGTGTCTAACAAACTATTAAAGCAAGCTTTTGCAATTGCAAAAAGTGGATTGCCATACCAAGAAGAATATGTATCGAAATTAAACTAGAAAAGCTTGGTTTTTAACTCAGATCTTTGTTAGCGGTTCTGGTTTTATTCTTAAAAGCATTTTTGTTTAATTTATTTCAAATTCCACATAAATATCAAAACTCTCATTCGTTTGTTGATAATCAGATTTTAAATAATTTTTTGCGATTCTATATTTTCCCAGTTTATAATCGATTTTATTTTTAAATAAATTCTTATTAAAGGTTTTTTCACCATAAGGTTTTAATTCATATCCGATATCATTAAATGCTACATCTTTTGGAGTAAAATCTATCCATTCGTTATTTTCAAATTTTTCAATACGAAAGTGCTCACCTGTGGTTATTGTATCATTTGTATTATTAGTCATCGTTACATTTATAATATTTGGAATTTCGGATAATTTCAGTTCTGCGGATACCAACGAAAGTTTTGGGGTTTGCTTGATGGTATCAGATTTTTGTTCGCTGATAACCTCAGTCGGATTTTCTGATTGGTTCGTTTTAATTTGATTGCAACTTAATAATACGATTGCCGAAATAGTTAATATGATATACTTTTTCATCCTTATTTTAAGTTCATTAAGTTGACATTATCACCTGACCGACAACGGTTTTGAATACTATTCATTCACGGGTTGTTGCAAACTAAGATAGCTATAATTACCGACTTTTATGCTTGCGCGGTTGTGTTCGCAGGACACAAAGCCGCAATTGTTGTTATACGGTGTTGTGCATAGTCTTATCTTTCCCTAAACATATCTTCGTCAGGAATATCGTAATGATTATCCCAAAAATAACCAACAAAATCTGGACTTTTTAATATTGTTGCGTTCTCAATACTTATTTGGTCGTAGTTATGTATATTTTCTGGGTATTCCCAAATTTCAAATTTGAGTTTTGTTTGTATTCTACAATAAGCACATTTTAGATTTTCCTCCATAAGATAATGATTCTCAACTCCCATTTCTCTTTCAGAGCTTTCTACACATTCAAACTCATAATTTAAAAGATCTTCGGAAATAATCGTAGCATTTCCACATTGATTACATTTATAAATAAGTTCTTTTTCATTTCTATTATTAATAATGTTAGAAATTTCCTCAATTTTCGCATCGGCTATATCTAATTGCAATAATTCTTTTGCTTTATAAACAAATTGAGATTGATTATACATCCAAAATTGTTTTTGATGATTATCATTAAATTCTTTGATAAGTTCTTCTCGAGGACTTTTTATTCTGTTTCTTGAATCTTTGTAGCACCAATCAATTTTTAAATCATTACAAATAAAAATCACATTTTGTTTTTTATCTTTTGCGTGAGATAATATCTGTTTCCAAACAATTAAATCTCCGAAAATCTGCGTTCCACTCTTTTCCTTCAAATCTTTATATCCTGGTGGAATTTCAAATTCATATCTTAATTTTCCCTCAGAGACAATCCTCATAATCTCAGAATGTGTAAGTTCTGGACCAACTTTAATATTTTCCTCAAAAGCCTTTAAGATTGTATCATTTTTTTGTAAAGATTTAATTTCATTTTCTTGTTTATCAATTTCTACGATTAAATCCTTTTCAAATTTTTGAACTCTTTTGTCAATCTCTTTTGCAAATTCGATAAATTCATCAATCTTTTCTTGAGGTAAAAAGGGATGTTTTTCAGGCTTTAGAGTATCTTTTTTTATTTGTTCAGAAATTTTTAATATTTGAGATTTAGCAGAGTTGATTATCTTAATTTTTTCATTCTTTATTGGATTATAATTTTCAATTATCGGTTTTTCTATAGTTCCCTTTCTGTTTTTAAGATACTCAAATTGGACGTGATAAGGAACCCATAATCTATTTTTAAGTTTTGAAAATATTTTGTCAAATATTTCTTGTCTTGTTTCTTTTGGATAATAATAAAAATCGATTAGCGCAGATGTATCAAAAATGACAATTGAATCATTCCAAAGTTCTTTTTCTTTATCAGAATTTAGTTCATATTCTTCAAAACTTTTTCTGTTCATCAATTCTCGATTTTTTTCATATGTTGCACAACGGTCTCGGCTATGAGTAGTTGCGTGGTTTAGCGGTTAACTTTGCAAGTACACACCAAACTGAAAATCCGAAAGGATTTTCAGAAGTAGGCGAGAACAAGCAATTACTTATAGCCATTGTTGTGCAACGTTATTTTATCTATTTTGTTCAATTTCCAAATCAGGGAAATGGTCAATTTTACTTTTTAATAAATACTTTGGTATAAAATAACTTAATAGCAAAGTAATAAATAGCGAAACTAAAATTTCCCAAATGATATAAATATCTATTTCTTTTAATTTCTCCAATAGTAATATTCCCCAAACTACAGTAATTATAAATGAAAATAATATGGCAATTTTAGAAGTCGAAATATTTGCTCCACTAATTGGATTAATGTAATTATTTTGTGTCTTTTTGTTTGCAAAAACAGAATATACTCGTTTCTTCTTTTTTAGTTTCAAAGTGTTGGTTTCACAGTCATTCACCAAAGTAATAAAATTGATGTTCCAAAAATAATAACCTTTGCTTGACCAGTACCAAAAGAGAGAAGTAATGTATCCTAGAACTATTAAGATTATTTTCTCATTACGTAAATCTTCTGTGCTGGAAATTGTATAATATCCAACAAACAAAGCGCCGATAGCTACATAAAAATAAGTCATCCATTTGTTGAAATTATCGTAATGAAAATTTCTTGCATTTATTAAGAATTCATATCGTTCTTTTGGTGTCAGTTTTTTTGGATTTGTGTCTAGGTTAGTCATTTACTTTTTTATAATATTTTGTCCGTCTTCTGGGTATGGAATGTCCTCAATATCATTTGTACAATTACAAATTTTTCTAAAAATCTCTTTTAATTTAATCGCTATTTCAAGATATACAAATTGATTTGTTCCAACTTGGCTAAAAATTTGTTTATCCTCAAATTCAAAAACTGTATCTCCAAATTCATATTTAAAATAGTTTCCACGATAGTATCCGTTCGAGTGAATCATACAATTACGTAATTTTCCAACAAACTCAACAAACTCTCTATCTTCTTTCAGTGTGTCAGGATAACAATTAGGTATCCTTTTTAATATGAAATTCATTTTTCTAAAAAGAGGGACAAAAGATGATTTTTTTAAGATGTCTAAAATTAGAGTTTTACTACTTTCTTCAAGTGATGAAATAGCTTTAACAAGTTTTGCATTTAGTTTTTTTATTATCGATTCATACTCGTGGTCAGTTACCAAATAGTCAAAGATTAATGAGATTGAAAATTCGAAAGCTGTCCAAGTTCCAAAAATAACATTGCGATTTAAATCATTGTGAAATCCTGCGGAAAGCATTGGATGTCCTTGAATTTCATATAGACGCTTTGCGTGAGGATTAAAATCATAAATATCACTAGTAAAAGCCACTTTTCCCTGTCCAAGATATTCAGCTAATCTAAAAGTGCTTTTGCCAATGTAAAAGTCATAAATTCCAGAATAGTAGAGTCCAAAAAAACTGTGTCTTACATCATCTTCGTGCCATTTTAATTCGGAAATTTCGACCTTAATGTTTTCTGTTAAAGCAAGTAGTTCATCTAAGGTCATTGTCTTGTTTTATAATGTTGTACAACTAGTTATATCCTAACAAATATATATGTTTATAATATATTATTCCGTGATAACAGAACTTTTTTGTTATGGTTATATAAGAAAGAATAAAGATTAAAGCACAACAATTAAAATTTTAAAAGTTGATAAAAATCTACTTTTAAAGCTTTAGCAATTTCGTATAAAGAATATATAGTAGGGTTAACTTTTCCGTTTTCTAATTTTTCAATTGCTTGTCGATCCTTACCGCATTCGCGTGCTAAATCAGATTGGTTCCATCCCTTTTTGGTACGTAACTCAACAATCCGATTACCGACTTTCTTTTTCAATTGATCCCTTGTCATCTAACAAATGTCAATCTATTCAATTACATTTTTGTCATATTAAAATACGACAATCCAAATAATTTTATATATTTGTCATATAATAATACGACAAATTAACATCTTAAATACGATTTCAATATTTTTAAATATGGATGATAAATGTATTTTATTAAACACGAAATCTTATGCAAACCAAAGACTTTCAAAACCTCAAACAAGGCAAGCCCATCGCTTTAGAACACCTCTATCAACAATACAGTCGCATGCTTTTTTGGCTCGGCAAGCAATTGATACGGGATGAGTTTGTAATTGAAACCTTGGTGCAAGAAAGTTTTTTAAAACTATGGAAACATCGAGACACCCTAGAAACACCCAAGCATATCTTCTTTTTCCTCCGCTATGTCATGAAACGGGAATGTACCTATTACTACTGCCGGCCCCGCAACCATTTTCAACGCTCCATTAATCGGCTTAGTTTTTACGGGAATTATGAGGATTATATGCTGGGGCACGATCCGGTGGCCGAAGAAGACGAACATTTATTGGAACAGGAAGCTACCCAACAAACTTTTGAACAGGTTAAAAACGTACTCCCCTACTTGAGTGCCGAGCGAAGTCGGTTGATCGAACTTTGCATTACCTATGGCTTTCAATACAAAGCCATTGCCGAGGTGATGGGAAAAGGAATTACCGAAACCGCTAACGAGGTAAAACGTGCCATTGCCGAACTTAAAACCATCCTGCAGCAAGACAATCGGCTTACATCGGAAGAAAAACCTCAAGAAACAATAAGACTACAGGGCGAAATGACCACCGCGCAAGCCAAGGTGTTTCAACTGCGCTGCGAACGAGATTATTCATTC
This sequence comes from Mesonia maritima, assembly GCF_042433895.1. Classification (NCBI taxonomy): domain Bacteria; kingdom Pseudomonadati; phylum Bacteroidota; class Flavobacteriia; order Flavobacteriales; family Flavobacteriaceae; genus Mesonia; species Mesonia maritima. Next base: position 130,064 of record NZ_JBHLUA010000027.1, read on the forward strand.
GCGCGTATCGCGGAAGAATTGAACTGCTCCCAAAAACAAGCCCAACAGGAATTTATGAACGCCTATACCTTTATGCAGCAACAATACGAACAACAAACAAACTCCTTCGGGGCAAGCCTCTAAAGCATTCGTTAGAAACAAATTTTCAATTTCAAGGCAAGCCTTGGGAGAGTAATCCCGTTGGCGGTGCCAAAAACCAGCATTTAAGATGAAAAAGAACAGCATCAAACTTACCCGAAAAATACAAGTGGTAGTCGATCTCCCTACCGCGGAAGAACGAAAAGAAGCCATCGGCAAACTTTACGATTGGCAAGACCGCAGCTATAGAACCGCCAACATCATGCTTACCCATCTGTTTGTACAGGATACACTAAAAGAGTTCTTTTACCTATCCGAAGGGATTAACTCTAAATTAGTCGATGAACAAAAAGACGAAGCCGGTATCTTACAAACCTCCCGGATGAATACCATCTATCAGGTGACTTCAAAACGCTTTAAAGGCAAGATGCCCACCAACATTATTTCCTGCCTAAAAGCAAGCTTGTATAGTAACTTTAAAAAGAATAAGGACGCCTATTGGCGGGGCGAGCGGTCGCTGATGAATTTTAAAAAAGATATGCCTTTTCCCTTTACCACAGAAGGGATGAGCACACTGGTCTATGACAAAGAAAAGAAAGCCTTTTGCTTTCGCTTGTTTAAAATTCCGTTAAAAACCTATTTAGGCCGCGATCATAGCGATAAGTGGAAATTGTTGCAGCGCGTCACCCAAGGGGAATTGAAATTATGCACCTCGCATTTACAGCTGAAAGACGGAAAGACCTTCTGGCTGGCGGTATTTGAATTGGAAAAAGAAAGGCATGCCTTAAAGCCGGGCGTGGTAGCCGAAGCTTCCCTCTCCTTGGAATATCCGCTCGTGGTTAAAGTCGGTACCAAACGATTTCCCATCGGCACCAAAGAAGAGTTTCTACACCGAAGACTCGCCATACAAGCCGCTCGCAAACGGGCACAGGTGGGCGTGACCTATGCCAAATCGGGCAAAGGACGCAAACGGAAATTAAAAGCCTTGGAAACCTATTATCAAATGGAGCGCAACTATATCAGCAATCGCTTACACCTCTATAGCCGGAGATTGATCGATTTCTGCATTCAAGAACAAGCAGGAACTTTAATGCTGATGAACCAAGAAGATAAAATAGGCATCGCAAAAAAAGAAGCATTTGTATTTCGCAATTGGAGCTATTATGAATTAATCACCAAGATAAAATACAAAGCCAACAAAGCCGGCATCGAAGTCCTCGTTGGGTAACAAGCTAGTAGTGAGCAGTTGGTATTTAGTAGGTAGTAGTGAATATTGAGTAAGGAGTATTGAGAATTTAGTAGGTAAGAGTTAATGAGGAATTTTGAATTTTAAATGTTGAATAGTTAGCCTGTCACTTCGAGCGATTTTGGACAAGCCTTAGCGAGGGTGAAATTGTATCGAGAAGCAGTTTTAGAGAATAAAAATTAGTTTAGAATTTTAAACCCGGCCTACTTTTCATGAATGTAGCAAAATCAAGAAAAAACTTAGCGATAGATGGGGAGGATTGCCTAGCGCAGCGGTTGCGATCCGCAGGCTAAAGTTTTTTTAGCAGATTTTCAAATTCAGGAAAATAAGCCTAGATCTTTTTGTTACTTTTTACAGCAATGGTAAAAAGTAAATAGCATTAGTTTCGTAAGCCTAGACTTTTGATTCTTTTTAACAATGAAAAAGAAGAGAATAAAAGTTAGTTTTAATTTTTAAGATAAAAACGGCCTATCGAAAATAGCTCGTAAAATTTGAAGAGCAGGCTTCGTAAAATTTTAGGCTGTTTGAACGAAGTGAGTTCCTAAAATTTAGGAGACAATCAATAAATTTAGAGCTAGTTTCGTAAGCCTAGACTTTTGATTCTTTTGGGCAATGAAAAAGAATAAAACATGATTTAAAATTGGGAATTAAAATAATTATCGAGGGTGCTTGCACACCCGTAAGGTGAGGTATCATTTACACTCACTAAGTGTTTTACACCTGCAACGCGTGGGTTCTCTTATTTTTTAGCTTGTACCCCGAAATATTGAAGAATAAAATGAAGCCAAAGATCATCTCAAGACCCCCCAAAGACTGTCAGTTCGAGTGGTTTTTGATGAAATGAAATGGAGTCAAAAAGTGTATCGAGAACAACCTCAATCTTAAAAATTACATATATTTAAACGATGAAGTTATATTTTGTCTATATATTAGAATGTGCTGACGGAACATTTTACACAGGTGTTACCTCAAACCTAACTAAACGATTATCTGAACATTGTTCGGGCGAACATATAAATTCATACACCTATAAACGCCGACCGATAAACTTGGTTTTTTACACAAATTTTACTGAAATTAATTATGCCATAGCCTTTGAAAAAAAGATTAAAAAATGGTCTAAAGTAAAAAAACAAGCTTTAATAAATTCTGAATATAAAAAGCTTCCCAATCTATCTAAGAAAAAGTTTTAGTTTTTATCCGTGTCAGTTCGAGTGGTTTTATGAAGTGCAACGGAAATAAAACTATATCGAGAACAACCTCAACATACAAAGCTTCTCGATACTATTCCTTCCACCACCATTACGGCAATCACTGGAAGTGACAAAAAACAAGACTGTCAGTTCGAGTGGTTTTTGATGAAATGAAATGGAGTCAAAAAGTATATCGAGAACAACCTCAACATAAAAAACTTCTCGATACTATTCCTTTCATTCAAATTACATGTAATCACTCGGAGTGACAAAAAACAAGACTGTCAGTTCGAGTGGTTTTTGATGAAATGAAATGGAGTCAAAAAGTGTATCGAGAACAACATCAACATAAAAAACTTCTTGATACTATTCCTTTCATTCACATTACATGTAATCACTCAAAATGAAAACCACAATCTAAAAAATCCCCACTCCCTACTCCATCCTCAATACTCATTACTAACTACTAATTCACCCTCCCAAATCTCAATTTTCGCTTAAAAATACGTATCTTCATTCAATCAAATTACTGTATTACAATTATTTAAAAAACAATCGAGTTTAAAATAAGGTATGATAACTGCAAGTTGAGTCCAATATAATTCCAATATAACTGCAATAATTTCCGAAGAATTATTGGAGATGCCTTCGAGTTAGTTTAGTACCCTATCGAAACTATTCAAAAAAACAAACGATGGCATACTTAGGAAAAAATAACAGAATAACCGGAAGTTTAGGAGATTTGGTTTTTCGTACCGTCAATGGAAAAACGATAGTACAGCGCAAACCGGAAAAAAACCAAGTAAAACAAACGGAACGTACCAAAAAGGCCTCTTCCGATTTTGGAAGAGCCTCTACGCTGGCTAAAAAAATAAGAATTGGACTAAAACTATATAGCCGTGGCTTTGCCGACTCCAAATCTTTTTACCGTTTGCGCACACGCCTTCAATTGGCCGCTCGTACCGATAATCCGGCACCCATTGGGGAGAAAAAACTTTGGGGTGGAAAACCAAAACTACTTGAAGGTTTTGAGTTTAATGAGCACAGCCCTTATGAACGCTATTGCCGGTTGACGATGAGTGAAATAGTGCTGAGTACACAAAAATTACACTTTAAATTGGATGCATTTAAGCCCAAAAAAGCGATTACTTGGCCTGCCAAAGCAGAGAAAGCCGAGCTGTGCTTTTGGATGAGCGTACACCGCCAAAAGGATGACCTGCCCATACAAGAAGAATTGTTCAAGCTAGCGGTAAGCTCTGATGATGAAACAATCCCGGAAACTACTTTTACCAGCAAAACCTTAGAGTCACCGGCGATGGTTTATCTTTGGAGCGGCATATTGTATTACCAATACGACGCATTATTGGGGTGGGTATGCATGAACCACAAAGCGTTACATCCCCTAAGGTTACAAAAGGTGGTAAAAAGTTAAGGAAGATGAATAAAAATGGAATTTTTAGCGATCCTTGTTTCTTATCCCTAAAAATCAACCCTACCTTAAAGCTCCCTACCTCCCAACAACTTTAATATTCAATTGAATAACAAATTATTAACACTGCTTTTTCGTAAAAAAATAACATTCCTTTTATCTTTAATAAAATTTAGCTTCGTTTATTATGCGTGCATAATATTTTTTTCTATATTTGAAAGAAGAATTAAAATCATGAGAGAAAAAACCATCGATTATGTACTCAGAGCCACGTGGATTGCCGTCGCGAAGATGTATAATGAAGAAGCCGGTAAAAAAGGCAGTACAATGGCTACAGGTTTTGCCTTATTGAATATTGACCCAGAGGAAGGAACACCCTCTACCTCACTCGGTCCAAAAATGGGAATGGAAGCAACTAGTCTTTCACGAACCTTGCGAGCGATGGAAGATAAAGGGTTAATTGTGCGGAAAAAAAACCCTGAAGATGGTAGAAGCGTATTAATCCAACTCACCGAATTTGGTCGTGAAATGCGCGAATTTTCAAAAGGAGTTGTGCTTCGCTTTGATGAAGTAGTGAAAGAAGCTATTTCTGAAGAAGACTTAAAAACTTTCAATAATGTAGCTAACACGATTATGGAAATGATTAACAACAAAAAAATATATAAATCTGAAACTTCCTTAAAATAATATGAAAAGAAGAATCAATAAAGTTGCAGTTATCGGTTCAGGAATTATGGGAAGCGGAATTGCCTGTCATTTTGCCAATATTGGCGTAGAGGTACTTTTGCTTGATATTGTTCCCAGAGAACTCAACGAAAAAGAAAAGAAAAAAGGCTTAACCCTAGAAGACAAAGAAGTTAGAAATAGAGTAGTAAATGAATCTTTACAATCCTCTTTAAAATCGAAGCCCTCTCCTATTTACCATAAAGATTTTGCCAATCGAATTAAAACCGGAAATCTGGAAGATGACATTTCAAAAGTTTCAGAAGTAGATTGGATTATCGAAGTCGTGGTAGAAAAACTGGATATCAAGAAAAAAGTTTTTGATGATCTCGAAAAACATCGAAAAGAAGGAACTTTAATTACTTCCAACACGTCTGGAATTCCTATAAAATATATGAGTGAAGGAAGAAGTGAAGATTTCCAAAAACATTTCTGCGGAACACACTTTTTCAATCCACCGCGTTATTTACGTTTATTCGAAATTATTCCGGGACCCAAAACTTCAGAAGAAACCTTAGATTTTCTCCATATGTATGGGGAGAAATTCCTCGGAAAAAACTCGGTAGTCGCCAAAGACACGCCGGCTTTTATCGGAAATAGAATTGGAATTTTCAGTATCATGAGTCTTTTCCATACCGTAAAAGATATGGATATGACTATTGAAGAAGTCGATAAATTAACCGGTCCGGTAATTGGGCGTCAAAAATCTGCCACCTTCAGAACGGTAGATGTGGTTGGTTTAGACACCTTGGTTCATGTGGCGAACGGCTTATATGAAAATGTGCCTGATGATGAACAGCACGAACTTTTTAAACTTCCCGATTTTATTGAAACCATGATGGAAAAGGAATGGTTGGGAAGTAAAAGCGGACAAGGGTTTTATAAAAAAATTAAGAAAGAAGATGGTTCTAGCGAAATAAAATCACTCGATTTAGAAACCATGGAGTATCGCGATAGAAAAAGCGCGAAATTCGACACGCTAGAGCAAACCAAAACAATCGATAAAGTTGAAGATCGTTTTGAAGTCTTAATCAACGGAAAAGATAAAGCAGGCGATTTTTACCGAAAAAATTTCTCCGCGCTTTTCGCGTATGTTTCTAACCGAATTCCTGAAATATCAGACGAGCTTTATAAAATAGACGATGGTATGAAAGCTGGTTTCGGCTGGGAACACGGTCCGTTCCAAATTTGGGATGCTATCGGCGTAAAAAAAGGAATTGAAATGATGAAAGCTGAAGGTTACGAACCGGCTGCTTGGGTGAATGAAATGCTAGAAAGTGGAAACGAAAGTTTCTACACCGTTAAGGAAGGAAATACGTATTACTACAGCATTCCTGATAAAAAGCAAGCTAAAATTCCTGGTCAAGATGCGTTTATCATTCTAGATAACATTCGTGAATCGAAAGAGGTTTTCAAAAACAGCGGAGTTGTAGTAGAAGATCTTGGCGATGGAATTTTAAATGTTGAATTCCGTAGTAAAATGAATTCTATTGGGGGCGACGTACTCGATGGGATTAATAAAGCGATTGACATTGCTGAAAAAGATTATCAAGGTTTAGTCGTAGCAAATGATGGAAAAAACTTTTCTGTCGGCGCTAATATCGGGATGATTTTTATGATGGCGGTAGAGCAAGAATATGATGAATTGAATATGGCGATCAAGTATTTTCAAGACACGATGATGCGGATGCGTTATTCTTCAATTCCAACGGTTGCAGCTCCTCATAATATGGCCTTAGGTGGCGGTTGTGAACTTTCACTTCATGCCGATAAAGTGGTCGCGCACGCTGAAACTTACATTGGTTTAGTTGAATTTGGCGTTGGGGTAATTCCTGGCGGCGGTGGTTCTAAAGAAATGACGGTAAGAGCTTCCGAAACTTTTGAAAAAGATGATGTGGAATTAAACAGACTTCGTGAACATTTCCTAACGATCGGAATGGCAAAAGTGTCAACTTCTGCTTACGAAGCGTTTGATACCAATATTCTTCAAAAAGGAAAAGACGTTATTGTGGTAAATAAAGACCGTCAATTAGCGATCGCTAAAAAACACGCCTTGTTGATGGCAGAAAATGGCTATACAAAACCTATTCAACGTAGCAATATAAAAGTTTTAGGAAAGCAAGCGCTTGGAGCATTTTACGTGGGGACAGATCAAATGAATGCCGGAAATTATATTAGCGATCACGATAAGAAAATCGCCAACAAGTTAGCCTACGTCATGGCAGGCGGCGATTTATCTGAGGCTTCTTATGTGAGTGAACAATATTTACTGGATTTAGAACGAGAAGCATTTTTATCGCTAACCGGAGAACGCAAAACCCTAGAACGACTTCAACATATGTTGAAAAAAGGAAAACCGCTTCGAAACTAATCGTATAGTGTATAATGTAGATTGTATACTGTAAAATAGAAATGCTATGAATTATTTCAAAGAGTTAAAAGTTTGGCAGAATGCTATCGATTTGGTTACTGCAACTTATAAGAAAAGTCAAGAGTTTCCAAACGAAGAGCTTTACGGATTGACGTCTCAGATTAGAAGATCTGCAGTTTCAATTCCTTCAAACATAGCAGAAGGTTGTGGAAGAAAAACAAATAAAGATTTTGCTAACTTTTTGGGTATATCTCTTGGATCGGCATTCGAATTAGAAACGCAGTTGATAATTGCAAAAAATCTAAATTTTATGAATTTAGATGATTTTAAAATTCTTGAAAATGAAATTCGTCATATTCAGAATATGATTATCAAACTACAATCAACATTATAACTAGATAATTTCAATATACATTATACAAAATACAATATACAATGAATAAGACAGCATATATAGTAAAAGCATACAGAACAGCCGTAGGAAAAGCTTCCCGCGGGGTTTTTAGATTTAAAAGACCAGATGAATTGGCGGCGGAAACCATCGAATATATGATGGATAAATTGCCCGAATTCGATAAAAAAAGAATCGACGATGTCATCGTAGGAAACGCTATGCCGGAAGCCGAGCAAGGTTTAAACGTGGGAAGGCTCATTTCGTTAATGGGACTTAAAATTGAAGATGTTCCCGGAATGACAGTAAACCGTTATTGCGCTTCAGGACTGGAAACTATTGCTATCGCTTCCGCAAAAATTCAAAGCGGAATGGCAGATTGTATCATTGCCGGTGGCGCGGAAAGTATGAGTTATATCCCGATGGGAGGTTACAAACCGGTTCCCGATTATAAATTAGCCAAAGAAGGCCATGAAGATTATTATTGGGGAATGGGATTAACCGCCGAAGCGGTAGCAAATAAATACAAGGTTTCTCGCGAAGATCAAGATGAATTCGCTTTTCAATCGCATCAAAAAGCTTTGCGAGCACAACATGAAGATCGTTTTCAAGAGCAAATTGTTCCCATAAATATTGAACAAACCTTTGTGGAAGATGGAAAAAAGAAAACGAAAAAGTATACCGTAAACAAAGATGAAGGTCCGCGTGAAGATACCTCCATCGAAGCCTTGGGAAGATTAAAGCCTGTCTTTGCTGAAGGAGGAAGCGTAACTGCCGGAAACTCTTCACAAACAAGTGATGGAGCTGCTTTTGTAATGGTAATGAGTGAAGAAATGGTAAAAGAATTGAAACTTGAACCCATTGCCAGAATGGTGAGTTATGCGCCCGTAGGTGTTGAACCAAAAATTATGGGAATTGGACCTGTGCATGCGGTTCCAAAAGCATTAAAACAAGCCGGACTAAAACAAAGTGATATGGAATTGTTTGAGTTGAATGAAGCTTTCGCTTCGCAATCGCTTGCCGTAATTCGTGAACTTGGTTTAGATCAGGAAAAAGTAAATGTAAACGGTGGCGCTATTTCTATGGGGCATCCCTTAGGTTGTACAGGCGCTAAACTTTCCGTGCAAATTTTTGATGAAATGCGTAAAAGAAAGCTGAATGATAAATATTGCATGGTAACCATGTGTGTTGGTACGGGACAAGGTGCAGCAGGAGTTTATGAATTCCTTTCTTAAAAAAAATTGATTAAAACAAACTGAAATTATACCTACTTAAAGACTTAAATTTATAAACATGAGTACAGACACAAAAGACAAACTTCGCGGCGGACAGTTTTTAGTAAAGGAAACTAAATGCGAAGACATATTCACTCCTGAAGATTTTAACGAGGAGCAAAAAATGATGCGTGATTCGGTTAAAGAATTTGTAGATCGCGAGATTTGGCCGAAAAAAGAAGAGTTTGAAAAGAAGAACTATAAATTAACCGAAGAGATCATGGCTAAAGCCGGAGAGCTTGGTTTTCTCGGTGTTGCAGTTCCCGAAGAATATGACGGACTCGGAATGGGCTTTGTTTCAACCATGTTGGTTTGTGATTATATTTCCGGAGCTACAGGCTCTATCGCAACTGCTTTTGGAGCGCATACCGGAATTGGAACCATGCCCATTACGCTTTACGGTACTGAAGAACAAAAGAAAAAATATGTTCCAAAATTGGCAACCGGCGAATGGTTTGGCGCGTATTGCTTAACTGAGCCGGGAGCGGGAAGTGACGCGAATTCAGGGAAAACTAAAGCTGTACTTTCTGATGATGGAAAACATTATAGCATCAGCGGACAAAAAATGTGGATCTCCAATGCAGGTTTTGCAGATCTTTTTATCGTGTTCGCCAGAATTGAAGATGACAAAAACATCACCGGATTTATTGTTGAATACGACAAAGAAAATCCGAATGGAATGTCTTTTGGCGATGAAGAAAAGAAATTAGGAATTCACTCCTCTTCTACTCGACAGGTATTTTTCAATGAAACAAAAGTACCGGTAGAAAATATGCTATCCGAAAGAGGCAACGGATTCAAAATTGCGATGAACGCGCTAAATGTTGGTCGTATTAAATTAGCTGCCGCTTGTCTCGATGCGCAACGAAGAGTAACCAATAGCGCTGTGAAATATGCGAATGATCGTGTGCAGTTTGATACACCGATCGCAAAATTTGGTGCCATCAAATATAAATTAGCCGAAATGGCGACTTCAGCTTATGTAGGTGAAGCAGCTTCTTATCGTGCAGCAAAAGATATTGAAGATCGGATTCAAATTCGTCAAGATAACGGAAGTTCGCATGCCGAAGCAGAATTAAAAGGGGTTGAAGAATATGCTATAGAATGTTCTATTTTAAAAGTAGCGTGTTCCGAAGATATTCAAAATTGTAGCGACGAAGGTATTCAAGTTTTCGGGGGAATGGGATTCTCTGCAGACACGCCTATGGAATCGGCTTGGCGAGACGCGCGTATTTCTAGAATTTACGAAGGAACCAACGAAATTAACCGCATGCTCGCGGTAGGAATGTTGGTTAAAAAAGCGATGAAAGGGCACGTAGATTTGTTAGGTCCGGCGCAAGCTGTGGCAGATGAACTTACCGGAATTCCTTCTATGGATAAACCTGATTATTCAGAATTATTTGCGGAAGAAAAAGAAATGGTGGCAAAATTGAAAAAAGTATTTTTAATGACTGCCGGAAGTGCGGTACAGAAATTTGGACCGGATTTAGAAGAGCATCAGCAGTTATTATTAGCTTCAGCCGATATTCTTATTGAAATTTATATGGCAGAATCTGGAATTTTAAGAGCTGAAAAGAATGCGAAACGTTTTGGGGAAGACAACCAAAAAGAGCAAATCGCAATGGCGAAATTATATTTATACCACGCGGTAGATAAAGTAAACCAAAAAGCGAAAGAAGGAATTGTTTCGTTTGCAACAGGCGATGAACAACGCATGATGCTTATGGGACTTAAACGTTTTACAAAATACCAAAATCAGCCAAACGTTGTTGAATTGAGAAACACGATTGCTGAAAAATTAACTTCAGAAAATAAATATTGTTTTTAAGTTAAGTTAGTTTATTTTTTGAGTAAAAGCCGCACAAACACGTGCGGCTTTTTTTATTCCGTCTTTAAAATGCTTAGATTTAACAAAACGATAATAATTTCTACAAAAGAATCATTGTAAATTGAAAATTATGAGAAAAAGCTATCTTTTACCACTTACTTTTCTATTTGCATTTTTAGGTATTATAAATCTTTCAACGGCAAATAATCTTTCGGTTGTTCTACAAGATTCTACAGATTCTAAAAATAACACTTCACTTCCATCCAAAGAGCCCGTTCTTCAAGATGGCGATTATAAAGCAAACGCTATTGAAGAATACAAAGAGGCGTATTATGTTTTAGATCGGCTAAATAAATCGATTGGTTTACCTCCTAATAAATTCAATTTACAATCACCACAAGCAACCTTAGAGCATTTTATACTCAATGCAAGAAATAATGATTTTGAGAGTGCAGCTTATGCGTTGAATCTAAATTTATTACCGGATAACATAACCAATGAAGAAGCTGCTTTATTAGCTGAAAAATTATATTTTGTAATCAATCAACGTGTTCGAATTAATTGGGATGACCTATCAGATCGACCTGACGGACAAATTGATATTAGCACCACTACCAATAAAGCCGTAGCGGGAAAGCCTCGAAGAAGTGTCGTTTTTGGCTCGGTAGATTTAAAAGGTAGAGATATTATTTTCAGGCTACAGCGTATTAAGTACAAAGATTATGGTGCATTTTGGCTAATTTCTTCCAATACTGTTGAAAATATCGATCCGCTATACGCTGTTTACGGACCAAGAGAATTAGATAGAATGATGCCGGATTGGGCGAGAATTAAATTCTGGAGCATGCCAATCTGGAAATTTGTTGGTGCTTTTATACTCCTTCTGCTTTGTTATTTTATTGGAAAATTTACCATCTATATTCTTAGAAAGCTTTTTCTAAAATCAGATAAATTATGGTTGCATCATATTGCCGATAAATTAGCCGCCCCAGCGGGAATCGCTATAAGCGTTTTGAGTTTTTATATTTTACTGAATAAACTCATTTCATTTGCGGGCACTTTTGCAAGTGTGATTTATGCGGTCTTGTTAATTGTAGTTATTGTTTCGATTACATGGTTTTTTATGCGATTAATCGACTATTTTATGATGTATGTCGCTGAAAACAAAATTGGAGATACCAGTGCTGAAGAAAACTCGGAAGCGCGACGAATGCTAACCTATATTTCGGTAGCGCGTAGAATTTTAACCTTTGTCGTGATAATTATCGGGGCTTCTGTAATTTTATCTCAATTCCGCTCCTTAGAAAAATTAGGAATTTCTTTATTGGCTTCCGCCGGAGTTGCGACGGTAGTTTTAGGTATCGCAGCACAAAGTACCTTAGGAAATATTGTAGCGGGAATTCAAATTGCTATTACCAAACCTGCACGAATTGGAGACACCATCATTATTGATGAAGATTGGGGTTATGTTGAAGATATTCGCTTCACCTATATGGTAGTAAGAACCTGGGATTGGCGCAGATTAGTAGTGCCGTTAAAATATATTATTTCAAACACCTTCGAAAACTGGTCAATGACGAGCGCGCATCAAATTCGCCCCATCATTTTATATGCGGATTATCGAATTAATGTTAAAAAAATACGCGAAAAGTTTGAAGAATTACTAGAAGGAAAAGACAATTGGGATGAAGATCATCCGCCAATTGTTCAAGTGGTAGATACTACTGAAAAAGCTATAAAAATTAGATGTTTATGTAGTTCTAAAGATGCTTCTTCCACGTGGGATTTACATTGTGAGTTACGCGAAGAATTGGTAAGTTTTATAGCCGATTTAGAAGACGGAAATCATTTATCGAAATCGCGTGTTCAACTACAAAATAGAGAGTTTCCGAAACAAAAAAACACTTCAGATAATGAGGATTAATCGCTTGCAGGTTTGCTTGAAATTCACGTTAATTTTTCTACTATTAATTTCAACGCAATCTATTTACGCGCAACAAACCGACGCGCGTTTATATGAAATTATTGAAAAAGTTTCAGCTGACCGTATTAAAAATTCTGTACAAACCTTAGTCAATTTTGGTACACGAAATACCTTTAGCGATACTACTTCAAACACCAGAGGAATTGGCGCTGCAAGACGTTGGATTAAAGCCGAATTCGATAGAATTTCTGAAAAATGTAATAACTGCTTAGAGGTTTTTTATCAACGAAAATTAGTCACCCCGGAAGATGGCGACAGAATTCCTAAAAAAGCCTATATCGTAAATGTAGTTACTATTCAACGCGGAACAGAAAACCCGAATAATTATGTGATGATGAGCGGCGATATCGATTCCCGCGCAAGCAATACCACGGATTTTACTACCGATGCGCCGGGAGCAAATGATAATGCCAGCGGAATGGCGGGAACTCTTGAAGCAGCAAGAGTTTTAAGTAATTATTCCTTTAAAAATAGCATTGTATATGTGGGGCTGTCGGGCGAAGAACAAGGTTTATTCGGGGGTAAATTTTTAGCCGAATATGCAAAAGAAAATGACTGGAATATTATTGGCGTTTTTAATAACGATATGATCGGAAATATTGAAGGGGTCGATGGCGTAATTGACAATAGAAGTTTTAGAATTTTTTCTGAACCGGTAGATCCTACTGAAAGCGAAGAAGAACAAACGATGCGACGATATTATGGTGGTGAAGTCGATGGAATTTCACGTCAATTAGCGCGCTATGTTTATAAAACCACTAAAACCTATATGCCAGAAATGAACCCGATGTTGATTTATCGCTTAGACCGTTTTGGCCGTGGCGGTCATCATAAACCATTTAATGATTTAGGTTTCGCCGGAATTAGAATTATGGAAGCGCATGAAAATTATAATCTTCAACATCAAGATGTGCGAGAAGAAAACGGAATAAAATATGGCGATGTAATTGAAGGCGTAAATTTTGGTTACGCTAAAAAACTAACGGCGGTAAATGCTATAAATTTAGCCTCGTTAGCTTGGGCTCCACCCGCTCCAAAAAATGTTAGCATCGGTGGAATTGTAGAACCTTCAGCTAAATTAAAATGGGATAAAATTGACAATGAAAATATTGCTGGGTATAAAATATATTGGCGAAAAACAACTTCACCCACTTGGGACAATTCTCGCTTTGTAGGAAATGTAAATCAATTTACATTGGAAGGAATTGTCATCGATAATTTCTTTTTTGGTTTGGCAACCGTTGGAAAAAACGGACATGAAAGTGTGGTAACTTTTCCTTCTTCGGTATTCCGCTAAAATTTAAACTAGATATTTTTTTGTATGCGCTTGGGCTTCTTTACTACTTGCAAAATAACAAGTTCGCACATCCATACTTTCCATATTTTCTAATCTTTTTATAATATGGCTTTTTTTAGAGGATTTTGTTTGCCGAATATAAACCGTGCTAATATTTTCGGGAAATGTCTTGCAAATTTCTTCGTAAATTTTTGCGTCTTTTTGCGAATCGTCACCTAAGAGAATAAAGCGTAATTCAGGGTAAAATTCAACTAAATGTTTAATCTTATAAAATTTGTGGTTGTGACTTCCGCCACCGGTAAATAAAAAATCTGCAACCCCGGTTTTTATATCTTTTAATTTTAAAACCGCTTTCGGGAAATCGTGCATTCTGGTAAACTGGATAATAAAATTGTACAAATTCCATTCACTGCTGCTTACATAAAAAAACGCGTTGCTTCCGTGTTCATCATTTTTATTTAATTGATTTAACACACGATAGTGGTCTACAACTTCTTCAAAAACGTGGCGCTTGTTTATATTTTTAGTCAGTAAGACATACATTTTTTTAAAGAAATTTCCACTATGGGAAATTAAAAACGTGTCATCGATATCAGAAATGACGGCGTATTCGCCCGGGAAAGGTTTTATAAATTCTCCTTTAGATTTTACAATTTCATCATCAACCACCGCTTCAACCTCAAATTTATGCCAACCACTATCTAAACTTTTATCATACGGAAACGTCATTCGAAAATGACCATCTTCTAAGGTTTTGGTACTCACCTCTTTTCCTTTAAATTTAAAGGTAACCTTTTTATTTCCTAAGGTTTTTATGGTAAACATTCTAATTACAGCCCAAGCATGTTTATACCAACGCTTATTTAAATCGTAAATATCGGGTGCGTGCTTTCTAAAGATATGACCCAAAACCACAATTTCACGCTCGTTTGCGTATCCGCGATAAACTTTAATTGCTAATTTCATATAAATTAAGGAAATAATAACGCTCTGGCTAGAGCGAATTAAATACTTTAGCAAAGTAATATTTTTATTAGAATATGGAAATTTTTATAGTCATAAATCCCGTAAGTGGTGACGAAAATAAAGCCGAATTATTAAAAGCGGTAAAAAAACAATTAACCGAGAATGATTCCTTAGATATTTTTAAAACCACAGGTGAAAATGATGCGGAAAAAATAAATGAAAAATTATCAGCTAAAAAATACGATCGCGTATTAATTGCTGGGGGTGACGGAACGATAAAATTAGTGGCCGAAGCAATGGGCGAAAATAAAATTAGCATCGGAATTTTACCCGCCGGTTCTGCCAATGGTTTAGCCAAAGATTTAAATTTACCCGAAGAAGCCGAAGATTTTATAAAAGCCGCCTTAGGAAAAGAAATTAGAGAGATCGACGCGATTAAAATTAATGGGGAATTAAGTTTACATATAAGTGATTTTGGCTTAAATGCTGAATTAATTAAAGAATTTGAAGGCAGCAATTTTAGAGGAAAATTAGGCTACGCGTTAAACAGTATTCCTACACTTTTTCAGAATAAAGGTCCGTTTGATTTTACCATTGAAACCGGAAAAGAAACTTTAGAGCGAAAAGCCATTATGGTCGCTTTTGCAAACAGTAAGAAATTTGGAACCGGCGCGATTGTAAATCCTGATGGAAAAATGGACGATGGTGTTTTTGAAGTCCTGATTTTTAAGAAATTCGATATTATTGAAATTCTGAAAACAATGAATGAAGGCGCAAAACTTTCTTCAGATTTTGTGGAAATTATTTCAGTTAAAAAAGCAAACGTAAAAGCTAAAAAACCGATCGCCTTTCAAATCGATGGTGAATTTTGTCAGGAAATTGAAGAAGCAACGGCAGAAATTTTGCCCAAAAAATTAGCGATTGCTGTCGGATAAATTCAGTGACCGCAATTGTTAAGCTTTATTTAAATTATTTGTATTCTATATACTTGAATGTAAATTTACACATCACTAACAAAATATGTTCAATTATGAAAAAAATCACGCTTTTTTTAGCCTTATCGACAATGATTTTGGCAACTTCTTGTAAAGACGATAAGAAGAAAGACGACAATATGGATGCTGAAACTGAAATGAATTCAGCTGAAGATCAAGAAATGGATGAAATGGATACTGAGGAAGCAGAAATTACGCTTTCCAAGTTAGAAGGTTCTCCTGAATTTAACGATGCTTCTTTAAAAATGACGCTTCCTAATGCTATGAAAGTTCCTGCGGGTGAAGTAACTTTTGCTTTTGATGTGGAAAATTATGATTTAGCTGCGCCAACAAAAACCGATATGGATTTAGGTTTAGCGGAATCTGATAAAGGGCAACACGTTCATTTTATTTTAGATAACGCTCCTTATTCTGCACATTACGAAGATTCTTTCAGCAAAGATTTAACGCAAGGAGATCACGTAGTATTGGCTTTTTTATCTAGATCTTACCACGAATCTGTAAAAAACCCAAATTCATTTGTACTTCAAAAAATGTCGGTAGGTAATCCTACAGAAGATCAACAATTAGATGTAGATTTTTCTGCTCCACATATGTTTTACAGCAGACCTAAAGGAACATATAAAGGAGACGATACTAAAAAAGTATTGCTAGATTTCTTCCTTGTAAATACAGATTTAACCAATCATAAAGTAAGAGCAACTATTAACGGTCAAGAATTTATGATCGACGAATGGGTTCCTTACGTAATGGAAGGTTTACCAATGGGAGAAAATACCATTAAATTAGAGCTTTTAGATGAAAATGGAGAACTTGTAAAAAGTCCATTTAATCCGGTAGAAAGAACGGTAACGCTAGAAGAATAGTTCTATCTAACCCTATAGAATTAAAAAAGGCTGTCGTTTGACAGCCTTTTTTAATATAGGAACAATATTTTTAATATATTTAGCCAACCACTCTAACAAATCTATATGCAACCTGACGGATTAATTGCTGAATTGCAACAAAAAAACCCTAAAGCTTTTGAACGAATTTACGAACGATACTCAGAAAGTACATTTGGTATAATTTATAGCATTGTAAACGAACAAACAATCGCTGAAGAAATACTACAAGATGTGTTTATAAAAGTCTGGAATAATGCAGAATCGTATGATGCTTCTAAAGGAAGATTTTTTACTTGGCTTTTAAACATCGCGCGAAATACCGCAATTGACGCTACTCGCTCTAAAAGTTTTAAAAACACGAAAAAAAACTTAACCGCAGATTATTTCGTAGATATACTGGAAGAGAAAAACAGCTTTTCAAGCAAAGTTGATGCGATTGGAATTAAAAAATACATTGAAGTTTTAAAACCTATTTGTAAAAAAATAATAGACCTACTCTACTTTAAAGGTTTTACCCAAGTCGACGCATCTAAAGAATTAGAAATGCCGTTAGGAACATTAAAAACTAGAAATAGAAATTGCATTAATAAGCTTAGGGAAATTTTAGTACCATGAAAAACATTCAGCAATATATAGATTCAGGCATTTTAGAACTTTACATCTACGGAGCACTTTCTGAAGAAGAAAGTAAAGCCGTAAGTGCAGAGCTTAAAAAATATCCCGAAATAAAAAAGGAAGTTGAAGAAATTGAAAAAGCTTTAGAAAGTTTAGCTTCAGCTGTTGCACCGTATAATCCCGAAGAATTATTTAAAACAATTCAGACTAAAGTTGAAAACGCTACGGGAACCATTCCTATACATAGAAAAAGTAAAAAACGACAGATTGTACTCTATATTGGTTGGGCGGCCAGTATTTTATTACTTATCGGTTTATTTACCGTGCTGAATGAAAATAGAGAATTACGCGACGCGCTGCGTTCATCTAAAGCGCAAAACGCGTTGGTAGAACAAGAAATTGAAAATGCCCGCGAAGATGCCGCACAAGCTCAGGAATTATTAAATGTCTATCGAGATAGAAATATTGTAAAAATTCCGCTTGGTGGACAGCAAGTTGCGCCAAACGCTTATGCCGAAGTCCATTGGGACAAAAAAGACAACAAAGTTTATATAGATGCTAAAGATCTTCCAACGCCACCGGAAGGAAAAGAATATCAAGTTTGGTCACTAACATTAGACCCGTTGTCGCCAACAAGCATCGGTTTGTTATCTAATTTTAAAGAAGATGATAATAAAATATTTATTCTGGAAAACCCGAATTCTTCACAAGCTTTTGGAATTACATTAGAACCTAAAGGCGGAAGTAAAACCCCAACAATGGAACAACTTTATACCCTCGGGAAAGTGTAAAAAATAATTTAGCATTCGAAAACAAAAGAAAAAAAGCCTGTTTCAAAATTGAAGCAGGCTTTTCAACAACTAACAAAAAACTCTAAAAAAACTGTTGTTTGCGTCAATTTCATAGCAATTTTGAACGCTCACGTTATGTATTACATTTACGAAGTTTTAATATCTTTGGTTTTTTATTTTCTAAAAATATTTTGCCTGATTATTTAACTTAAGCCATTTACTATGAATCCTTCAGCCTCAGGTTGGATTAACAAACACTTTCCAAAAGCAATTTTATTTTCTGAAAAGAAATATTCTGCTGAAGCGTTTTATGAAAATCTACGAGCAACGGGATTTATCTATGCCAACAGTGTTTCTACTTTAACGTATCAAAATGAAAAAGTGCTGGTAGATTTAACTACGGAAGAAATTACTAAAATAAATTTATTCGATTCGTTGGTAGTTACCTATTACGCTTCTAGCGAAAATCCAACAAAACAAGATTGCTTAGAAAAAATTGTGGCTTTTTATAAATTGCTAGAGAAACAAAATAATTCTTTTTTTAAAATTTCCCTTTTTAAAAGTTCTTCGGAAGAAAAGCTGGAGAAAATTCTTCAACATCGCATTCAAACTAATGAAAATTTAGTTCAGAAAAACTTCAGCAATTTAATTACCAACGCATTATTATATATCGATGTGTTGGCTTTTCAGCATTATTTAGAAACTGAAGAAGATCCGTTTGCCTATAGTCAGCGTTTAGAAGCTTTATTTACCAACACTGTTTTATTAGCGTTTGAAGAAAAAGGAATGAAAAATAACTATGAAAAATTAATTTTACGCTTATTACAAAATTCGCTCCGCTACACCAAAATAACATCAACACTCAGCACTTTTGAAGAATTAAACTTTTCGACTTTACAATCTTATTCAGAAAAAAAATACCTGCTAGATTTAGCCTGTATTACCGTTTTTAGCGATGAAGAATTAGAAGAAAACGAACTTTTGTTTCTTAAAAAACTCGGCAAAGCACTTTCCTTTTCTGAAAAAATTGTAACCGAAGCGATCGACAATATGGTCTTCTTTTTAAAGAAACATAAATCGCAAATTACTTATTTTAGTTATAGCAACGCGGTAAAACACTTCTATAAAAACACGCATAGAATGGTTCGCGTTTTAATACTGCGGAATAAAAAAAGGCTAATTACAGAACTAAGTGAAAGCAAAGAATTGGTCGTTTTATTGAGCAAATCTACCCGGACAGAACTCAATGAAATTGAAAAGCAAAAAGTTAAAAGTCAGCTGTTAGATATTTGCAAATCTGTCCCGTCTTTGGCGATTTTTATTTTACCCGGTGGAA
This sequence comes from Mesonia maritima, assembly GCF_042433895.1. Taxonomy (NCBI): domain Bacteria; kingdom Pseudomonadati; phylum Bacteroidota; class Flavobacteriia; order Flavobacteriales; family Flavobacteriaceae; genus Mesonia; species Mesonia maritima. The sequence goes on from NZ_JBHLUA010000027.1 coordinate 149,468, forward strand.
GTGTTTTATTGCCCATTCTCATTAAGTTTATCCCACAATTATTGCCTTCTGCATTCAATGAAAATAAAATTGAATAAAAAAATTTGTGGAATCATTTTTATTTTATATTTACCAATCTTTAATATATAAAAAAATGAAAAAAACTACTTTACTTTTTGTCCTTATTTTACTGGCATTCAGTATAAATGCCCAAAATAATTTTACCTATAATTTTTCTGCTACAAATGAAAATTATGCAGATTTAACCAATAGCACCTCCTTAAATAATGGAAATTATTGGGACGATCCTGATTTTACAATCCCCATTGGTTTTGACTTTGAAATTGCGGGTAAAACCTTATCAACAATTTATTTTTCTGAAGATATTGGCTACGGAGGAGAAATAACCGATCAGCAAATATTTGAGACAGAATTTATGGATTTCGCCGTTATTAGTAATGATATAGAAGATCGTGGCACGGAAAGCCCAAATTCTTCACTCTCTAACATTTCTTATACTGTAGAGGGAAATTCAGGAAATAGAATTTTTAAATTAGAATGGAACAATGCCGGTTTTTTAAATGATGGAACTAATCAAGATTTTATAAACATGCAGTTATGGTTATATGAAGGCAGCAATATTATAGAATATCGTTATGGACCTAGTTCTATCGAAAATCCTAGTGAATCTTATGAGGGTAACAGTGGTCCGACCGCATTTTTGCTCTTAGGTTATGATGGTAATTTAGAGGAAACTAGTAAGAATGTTTATATGCTTTCCGGCGATCCAGCTTCTCCTACCGTAACAGAAATTGCTAGTGGAAATGAGTTGGATTTAGGATACTTAAACAATGATATTCCAAACGGAACCGTTTATAGATTTACACCAGAAAACTTAAGTAATGAATCTTTTCAATTAGCGGCTATTTCACTTTACCCAAATCCGGTTGAAGAGAAACTTAACATTAAAACCTCACAAATAATTTCTTCGTTTTCAATTTATAATGCTTTAGGACAAGTGATCACTGAAAATACTGAGATTGAAAAAAACACAATTGACGTTTCTACTTTAGCTGAAGGAATTTATTTTATAAAAATGGAAACTGAAAACGGAACAAGTTCTACAAAGAAGTTTATTAAAAAATAAATTTACTAGTGGAATAATATTTTAATTTCTAGAGAAGACAAAAGATTTTAAATCTTGATTATCAAGTTAATTTGCTAACCAATTTTTAAAATCTTTTACACGTTCTCGGCTTACAATAATTTCTTGTTTACTATTTTTTAATTGAAGTTTTAAGCGACTATTACTGTAAGCCAGAATGTCTTCTAGGTAATTAATATTAACAAAAAATTGCCGATTTACCCTAAAAAATAAATCAGGGTTTAATTCGTCTTCCAAATTTTCTAAACTCGTATCGAGTAAGTAGTTTCTGTTGGTTTCAGTTTGCAAATAAGTTCCTTTATTTTCACTATAAAAACATACTATTTCTTCAGTAGGAATCATTTTTAAATGCGAACCTACTTTAGTTACAAAACGTTTTTTGTAATTCTTCTCACTATTTTTTTCTGAAATTAATTCCTGAAGATTTGATATTTGCTTACTAACCTGATCTGGATTTACACTTTTTCTAAATTTATCTACCGCAGTTTTCAGCTCATCTTCATCAATCGGTTTTAGTAAATAATCGATGCTGTTTAATTTAAAAGCTTTAATGGCATATTCATCGTAAGCGGTGGTAAAAATTATCGCGCTGTTTATGGAAACTTCTTCAAAAATTTCGAAGGAAAGCCCGTCACTTAACTGAACATCTAAAAATATTAAATCAGGTTCTTGATTTTCTAAAAACCAAGTAATGGATTGATTTACAGAATGCAATAACACCTCAACATTTACATTCAGTTTTGCCAACATTCGTTGTAAACGTCTTGCTGAAGGTTTTTCGTCTTCAATAATTATAACTTTCATACTTTTATTCCCAACGTTGTTGAACTTCTTTCTCTTCCTCTTCTTGCAGATATTGCTGCACTTTTTTCTCTTCCCAACGTTTATCGAAAAAAGGATTTATTCTAAAAACACTCGCAGCTTGAAAAGCAATTCCGATTCCCCAACCGGCTGCCGGCCATAAAAACCACGGATAATTTGTATTACTAAAACCAAAATTTATAACGGCTAAAAAACCAATAACCAGTACGTAAACTATTAAATGGATATAAAAATCTTTCAGTTCTTTTACGCGTTCTTTTGCTTCGTAATAGCGTTTTTCGTAATTTGATTCCATAATTATTACTTTTTATCGTTATTTAAAAATTCTTTTATTTTACGTTCTTCCCATTTCTTAGAAAAAAACGGATTCTTATCGAATGTTTCCATATAATGGTACGCGACGCCAAATCCCCAACCAAAAGCGGGAAAAAGAAACCATAGAAAATCTAGTCCGTTACTCATATAATTTACAAAAAATAGAAACGGAATAACAATTACATAAGCTGTTAAGTTGTTATAAAATTCTTTCTCTTCTTTCACACGATTTTGCGCGATAGAATATTTATTCATACGGTCTAATTTTGATTGATTGATCTCTTTTTTATCGACCACGCCTACTATTTTGGTAAGCAAAGGCAATTGTATCTCGAAACTTTTTTTAGTTGAATTAATACTTACTTTTCTGGAAGTCAATAGTTCATAACGTTGCTGAATATTTTTTAGCCCAACTCCTACTCCTTTTTGTATTACCGATTTTTTCTGCAAATTATTTTTTATAATTAGCACATCATTTTCTTCTAGAATTTCTATTCGTAACGGATTTTCTACGGAAACCACATTATGTTTCACCGCGTTTTCTAATAATAATTGAAGTGATAACGGAACAATCTTAGCTTCCGGATTATTTAACTTTTTCGGCAAAACACATTGTATACTATTTTCAAACCGGGTTTTTAAAAGGCTTAAATAAACTTCGGCAAATCGCAATTCTTCTTCTAAACTTACCAATTCCTTATTTTTTTGTTCTAACACATACCGATAAACCTTAGATAACGAAGCCGTAAATTTTTGTGCAGCATTTGGGTTTTCATCAATTAAAGCGCTTAACACATTTAAACTATTGAATAAAAAATGAGGATCTAATTGATTTTTTAAGGCATCGAATTTCGCAGAAGCAGTTCCCGCAATTATTTTTTGTTCAGTTACTTTATTATCTTGTATCTCTTTGTAGAAGTAAAAAGCGTGAAAAAAGAGACTTACAATCGTTGAAAGTAACAAGGGAAAAAAGTAAGTCGAAATGCTTTCTTGGGCTAAAAATTCAGAAAAATTGTATTTCTCTTTTACAATTACTACATGAAAAAATCGGCAAAGTCCAAAAGCCAAAGTGGTTAGTAAAATTGAACCCGCCACGCCAACAATAAACCGTAATCTCCCTTGTGTGCTCCAATCTAATTTTTTTTCAAGCAAAAAGAAATACAGAAAGTTTACCACCGTAAGCACAAAAGCATACATGAAATTGATAAACATTCCTTCAAAATCTAATAAAATGCTGGTTTTAAATCCTGAAAAAACAAATCGTAACACAACAATTATTAAGGTAACAATTAATGCGACTCGGGTTAATATAATAATAGGTTTAAACGACATAATTTTATAAATCAACAAGATACTAAAGCATCCATAATTATTTAAAACAAAGATGCATCAACAATTAGCTATACTAAATAATTTTTAGCTGAACTGTTATTTTTTAGTACTGAAATGAAAAAGTTACTCATTAAGAATTGAAGCGAATGTAAATTTTCAACTATTAAAATGTTTACAGAATGTAAAATAGCGCTTTATTTTAGTTCAACTTTAAAATTATATAAACCTAAGATAAAGTAAATTTCAGCTAATTCTTTTCTTCTACCAGTACTTTTGAGGCAATATTAAACTAAACTATTTTTATAATGAAAAACGCTTACTTAAGTATGGTAATGAGCTTTTTTTGCTTGGCGACGTTTGCCCAAGAAGCTATCATTACTGGTTATGTTGACTCTCCTTGTCCTTCAGCTGATGGACGAGTTTTAGAAATTTATATTGACGGAACAATAGATCTTACCGGATGGAAAGTTCAGCGACAAGCTAACGGCGGCGGATTTACTACCGATATCGATTTGTCTTCTTTAGCAACAATTACAGATGAATTTATTTACCTTACCAATGATCAAGCTATTTTTACTGCTGAATTTGGGATTACAACAAATGTCATAGAAAATTCAGTAATCAGTTCTAATGGAGATGATGCTTTTCAAATAATTGATACGAATTCAAATGTAATCGATCGATTTGGTGAAGAAAATGTAGATGGAAGCGGAACAGCTTGGGAACACCAAGACACTTACTATTTAAGAAATACAGGCAGCACAGCAAACAACGGAAATTTTGACGCTTCCAATTGGACATTCGGCGCTTTAGATGCCTTAGATAATGAAGGTTTATGTAATTCTGCTTCAGCTTTAAGTACTTTAGTAAATTTGGGAAGCTTTCAAACAGTACAATTACCTGAAGTAAATTTTGAAGAAGAATATATAAGTGTAAATGAAGATGAAGGAACCGCAACCATTAGTGTATTAATTTCAGCTATACCAACCACAGACGCTACGGTAGAAGTTTCAGTTTTAACTGATGAAAGTACGGCTGTTTCCGGGCAACATTATACTTATTCTACGCAAACGCTAACCTTCACTCCTACCGGAAATTTAACACAAGATATTACTGTTACTATTCCTAATAATAGTGATGCTGAACCAGATACTTTATTAGCCTTAGGAATAACCAATACTACTAATACAGAGTTAGGTGAAAATAGTGCTCACGTTGTTTATATTTTAGACGATGAAAACCACGCGCCTACGGCAGCAAACACGTTAGGAATAAATTTCGGAATGAGCTATGCGATAACAGGTTCAAATCCCGGTTCAGAAATTGTAGCGCATGATGCTGCAACGCAACGTTTATTTGTGATGAATAGCGGAAATGCTTCTATAGAAGTCTTAGATTTCAGTAATCCATTGAACATAACTTCTTTAAACACTATCGATTTATCAACTTACGGTGACAGCGGAACAAGCGTTGCTGTTCATAACGGAATTGTAGCCGCAACCGCAGTTCCAGATGATATTAATGAAAACGGAATAATCGTATTTATGGATACCGACGGAACTATTCTTTCTACGGTTGAAGCTGGTTCTTTACCCGATATGGTAACCTTTACTCCAGACGGAACTAAACTTTTAGTAGCTAACGAAGGTGAACCAAATTCAGATTATTCCATCGATCCTGAAGGAACAATTTCAATTGTAGATTTAAGTAGCGGTGTTGCTAATCTTACACAAACAAATGTTACTTCCGTAAATTTTAATGCTTATGATGCACAGGAAGCCCAATTAAAAGCGGATAATATTAGAATTTTTGGACCAAACGCAAGTGTTTCTCAAGATTTAGAGCCGGAATACATTACGGTTTCTAGCGATTCGCAAACTGCTTGGATTACCTTACAAGAAAATAATGCGATTGCGGTACTCGATATTACTTCTATGCAAATTTCTGATATTTTGCCTCTAGGTTTAAAAGATCATAGTTTACCGGAAAATGCTTTAGATACTTCTAACAAAACAGATTTTATCTTTATGGCAAATTGGCCAATTAAAGGAATGTATATGCCAGATGCTATTGCAAATTACACGGTGAACGGAACAACTTATTTTGTTACGGCAAACGAAGGTGATGCAAGAGAGTATGATACCTTTGAAGAAGAAGTAGATTTAGAAGATATTACCTTAGATACTTCAATTTTTTCAAATCAAGATTTTTTAGAATTAAACGAAAACTTAGGAAAAATTACCATAAGCGAAGTTTCTGGTGATATTGATAATGATGGTGAATTTGAAGAAATTCATGTATTTGGAGGAAGATCATTTAGTATTTACGATGCTTCAACAGGAACGCAAGTTTACGATAGCGGTTCAGATTTTGAACGTATTATTGAAGAAGATCCTACCTATAACGCAATTTTTAATGCTACAGATGATGAGAATGAATTAAAAAACAGAAGCGACAATAAAGGTCCAGAACCTGAAGCGGTAATCATTCAGGAAATAAATAATGAATTCTATGCTTTTATCGCTTTAGAAAGAGTTGGCGGTTTTATGGTTTATAATGTTTCTAACCCAAACGCTCCGGTTTTTGAAGGCTATTTTAATAACAGAAGTGTAACGCCTGGCGAAGACGAAATTGCAAATTTAGGAGATTTAGCTCCAGAAAGTATAGTTTATATCGCTCCTGAAAATAATTCAGAAGAAAAAGGATTAATTGTTATCGCAAACGAAGTAAGCGCTACAATTAGTGTTTATACGCTAGATAATGTCACTTTATCAACTAAAAATTTCAATGAAAAAGTATCTAAATTTGTAATCTATCCTAATCCGGCGAAAACAGATAAAGTATTTTTTGCTGAACCTACTTCCTATTCTTTATTTGATATTCAAGGAAGAAAAATTAAAGAAGCAACAAATGCAGCTTATATAAATATTTCAGCCTTAAATCAAGGGACTTATATTGTTAGAAATCAGTTAGGTCAAGTACAGAAATTAATTATTGAATAATATTTTTCACCAACTAAACAACCAAAAAAACCACCGAATATTCGGTGGTTTTTTTATTCTCATATATAAAAGAAAAACCCAATCTTTGCAATTCAAACATTCAATAGTTAAACCATTAAAAAAAGAAATACATATAAACGAGCTGTTTTTCCGCTATTGTTAATTTATATTATTCACTTACTATTTCTTTACCATATAGCTGCGGAAGAAAAAAATTCAATTTATATCGGTGGAATAAGTATGAGTTTAATGCTCGTTATTTCATTAGGCTATTTTTACCTTTTTCAGAAAAACAATTCTTTAAAATTTGGGAATTGGTATCTTATTATCGCTGTACTTTTAGGAGCTTTAGCTACAACTTTTGTAAGTTTAACATTAAACTTCGGAACGGTAATTGGCGCTTCTACAATTGGATTGTTGGGAAGCTTTATTCCTAAAAATTTCTTCGGAAAAAATGAAGGTAAGCAACTTCGAACAGCAATTTACTGCGGAACTTTTATAGGAATGTGTCAACCGCTCGCGGAAAATCATTACCTACTTATCTGTTTTGCTTCATTTCTTGGCGGAATCGTGTATTGCCTTTCGCTTCAAAATTTAAATGGTTTCGGCGGAAAATTAGGAACTATCGCATTTACCGGTGTTTGCTTAGCTATTTTTTCACTTTATATATTCGTGTTTTAATGGAAATAATTTTGTACTTCATCACCGGAGTTATTGGCGCGGTTCTCCCCTATTTTTTAACCCGAAGATTAGGGCTAGATGCTGTAAAAGCTTCTGCATTACCTTCATTAATTGTGGGAATAATTTTTTACAGTTTTCCTGATATTTTATCGTCAAGTTTTCACGAAAATATTCCTTTCCTATTTTTCGGCACTTCGTTTGTAGGAATGGTAAATAAAAAAATTCTTCATACGTATGTTGAAGTGAGTTTTGCAGGAATAATTTTCACTATTCTTTATTTAAATGCCAGTAGTTTCTTTAATGGTTTTGGCGGCGCTTTAGGAACAGCCGCCTGTATTTCAGTATTAACTATCTTCGGAATAAAAAAAATTAAAACCTTGCTTCGTTTTTTATCTATTCAGCGAAAAAATTAGTCTTGTTCTACCACTTGTTCTTTCTCTTTTTCACGTTTAAACGGACGAATAATTAGTCTTGCTGCACGATCGAAATTTATATAACTGTAGGTCCAATTAAAGAACGTTACAATTCTATTTCTGAATCCTACTAAAAACCAAAGGTGAACAAACATCCACATAAACCAAGCTAATCCGCCACCAAAAGTCGATTTATTTAAATCTACAACCGCGCGATTTCTACCAATAGTTGCCATCGTTCCTTTATCGCGATAAGAAAATGGTTCTAATTTTTTCTTTTCTGCAAGACGTTCTAAATTTTTAGCCAAATGTTCTCCTTGCTGAATTGCAGGTTGCGCCACCATTGGATGTCCTTTCGGATATTTTTCACTTTTCATTAAAGCGATATCACCAATGGCGAAAACATTTTCATATCCGTTTACTTGATTAAAAACATTTACTTCATATCGATTGGCTTTTTCAACCATTGCGCTAGCGTTTAAACCTTTTACCGGAGATCCCGTTACACCGGCGCTCCAGATAAATGTACTGGTTTCAAACTCTAAATCGCTATTGGTTTTTACCGTTTTACCATCATATTCTTTAACCATGGTATTCAAATGAATTTGAACACCTAATTCTTTTAAGAATTTTTCAGCTTTCTTAGAAGCAGTCTCGCTCATTGGCGGTAAAACACGTTCTAAACCTTCTAAGAGATGAATTTTTATTTCATTTACATCAATATCCGGGTAATCTTTTGGAACAACGTTATTTCTAACTTCAGCAATTGCTCCGCTTAATTCTACTCCGGTTGGTCCCGCTCCTGCAATTACAAAATTCAGCAAAGCTTCCCGTGCTTTTTTATCGGTCGTAATGGTCGCTTCTTCTAAATTTTCTAAAATTAAACTTCGAATATTTAATGCCTGCGGAATTGTTTTCATCCACATTCCATTTTTTTCAATGCTATCGTTTCCGAAGAAATTAGTTTTAGAACCCGTGGCAATTACTAAATAATCGTAAGCTAATTCCCCAATATCTGAATAAATGGTTGTATGTTCAGCATCAATTGAAGTAACTTCAGCTAAACGGAAAAACGCATTATTTTTATTGGTGGTAATCTTCCTTAACGGATAAGCGATAGAATCTGGTTCTAAACCTGATGTAGAAACCTGATAAAGAAGCGGTTGAAAGGTGTGGTAATTTCTTTTATCGAGTAATACTACTTGAAACCGTTTGGTTTTCATGAGTTTACGTGCAAGATGCATTCCGGCAAAACCACCGCCAATAATTACTACGCGAGGTAAATCGGATTTTGGGATGTTCATAAAATCTTATTTTATACAAAGTTAAGATGCTAGCATGTATTAATATGTTAGGGTTTCTATAATTTCTGAACTTTGTTGTAACAAAATTATCTTAATGACTACTTATGTAATAGCTAACTTAGATTTGTGACCAAAGAACTTGAACATAATTTCGTTGAATTACTGGAAAAACACCAGAACATCGTGCATAAAATTTGTCGGTTATATACCAATAACCAAGATGCGCATAATGATCTTTTTCAGGAAATTACAATTCAATTATGGAAAGCTTACCCAAAATTTAGGGGAGAATCTAAATTTAGTACGTGGATGTATCGCGTGGCATTAAATACCGCGATTACACTTTACCGAAAATCAAAACGAAGCATAAAAACACAAGATTTCGATTCGGTGCTTTTTAGAATAAAAGCCGAAGAATACGACGATACTACTGAAAAACAACTTTCGGTAATGTATGCAGCGCTTCACGAATTGAATGATATTGACAAAGCACTTGTATTTCTTTATTTAGAAGATAAAAATTACAATGAAATTTCAGATACGTTGGGAATTAGCGAAGTAAACGCTAGAGTGAAAATGAACAGAATTAAAAAGAAATTGAGAAGTATCTTAAATCCGTAGCAGATGGACGAATTAGAATTATTAAAAAAAGATTGGAAGAAGCAAGAAGTAAACCTTCCGCATTATAAAGCAACAGAGCTTTACCCGATGTTATTGAAAAAATCTTCTTCTATCGTGAAATGGATTTTTATCATTAGCGTGATAGAACTCGGTTTGGGCGTAGTTTTGAATGTCTTTACGATGGATGAAAAATTCTGGAGAGATCTTGAAAATCTTCATTTAAAAACCGCTATCATTATCTTGTATGGTGTAAGTTACCTCATCACATTTGTATTTATTTATTATTTCTATAAAAATTTTAAATCGATTTCTGCAACCGACAGCGCTTCACAATTAATGCGAAATATTTTAAAAACACGTAAAGTGGTAAAATACTATATTTTATATATTTTGATTTCCGCAGGAATTACGTCCTTGCTAGTGTTCATTTTTGTATTTATGTATCCGCCGGCAGAATTACACGTAAATCCAGATAAGATAAATTGGTATAAAGTAGTCGCCTTAGGAGTAATTATAACTTCTATAATTTTACTGGTTATTTGGGGAATTTACTCCCTTCTCTACGGAATTCTATTGAAAAAACTAAAACAGAATTATCGCGAATTAAAAAAGCTGGAACTCTAATTTTAAGAGCTTACAAACATTTCTTTAATAGTGTTTTAACAAGATGTGAGGCTAACTTTATAAGGAAGAATTGTACTTTGGCACAAACTTTTTCCTCTAATGAAATTACCATCACCACTTGTTTACAAAATATTCATTTTAACCTTTTTACTATTTTTTTCTACCTTAAGTAATAGTCAAGAACTTTCCGATGAAAAAATACGTTCTTTAATTGAAGAATTTAAAACACTTCACCGCGGACCTTATTTGAAAATTGAATGGTTTTGTGATGATGGTACCAAAAGAGATTCCAAAGATCCTTGTCCCGATAAAATTGGCGGAATTCAACATGCGAGTTACAAACCTATTGTAGAAAGACTTCAAGAAGAAAACCATATTTTTTTCGCCGATATTTTAGCCTATACCGATAAAGGAGATTTTTGGGATGCAAACAATCAACATTCGCGCTTAAAACAATACCAACTCAATCAATATTTAATGAATATTGACAATGGTTGGATTATGGAAAAAGCGCAATTTTATCGTGGTGCAATTCAATCTGAAGATGAAGAAGAATGGGGAATCGATTTTTACAACTGGTTATTACTAGATAATCAAAAAATTGAAGAAAATTTCTTTTTAATTCGCCAAAGCCTTAAAAATATTCCACATAGCGGAAGCGACCAAACCGCGCAAAAAATTAGAAATCTTTCCAAAGTAATTGCCGATAATAATTCCCGTTTTATGGATGTTCGCACCAAACTTCACAGTCAACCTGAAGAAAGCGACATTAAATTGGTTAAAAACTTTAGAGAAAAAAACAGCGATAAGTTAAGTAAAACTGAACTTCAGCAATTAGATTCGCTTCAAAATTCATTACAAAAATTTTACGCCCCTATAGATTTAAACTGGTTTGCCCAAAAAGCAACCGTATTTCCTAAAGATTCCTATTTACGAAACAAGCTAGAAAATTTTTCTACCAACGCTGCAAATCGTGAAAATAATTCAATTTTAATTGAAAACGCTGCAAATTTAATGTGCGATATTAGAACACAATTAACCGAAGTTCAAAGTACCTCAGACCAACTTGTTGCGCTTGATATTTCCTTAAAACTAGAAGAAATAATTTTTAGAACCGCGCCCGAATGGAAACCCGAAAATTTAAGAGAACAACTCGATAAAATTTACGCCTTAAGTTTAGCTTCAGCCAGCGCAGGATTTGTAGAATGGTGGGAATGGAACAGCGTAGATCACTATTTACAGTTACAACAAACCGATGAAATTACCTTAGAAAATCTGCAACAAAAATTAACTATCGCACGTAGCCAAGTAGAATGGAGCGCTTCTATGGTAAAAGCAATTTATGGCGATGTAGTCGAAAAATATGAAGCATTCGAGCCGAAAGCAAACAGTTTTATAGACGATAGACTTCGTTCTTCAATCGCCTTGCAATTGGGGAAAAGTGTAAGCGAATTAGGCGATTTTATTGCTGAAAAAGCTTCGTTGGAAAACAAAGTATTTAAGTTGAATAATCAAAGTTCAATTCGCGGATTAAATCCAGGTTATGCTTTAGGCGAATTAGAAATTATTAGCGGAACTTCAACTGAAATTGATGTAAACCCTAATAAAATTTACATTTTTCAAAAACCACCTTCAGATTTAAAACCCATTGCAGGAATTTTAACCGTTGCCGAAGGAAATTTAGTTTCGCACGTACAATTATTAGCGCGAAATTTAGGAATTCCCAACGCTGTGATTTCTGCTGAAAATTTAGAACAACTTCAAAAATATGAAGGCGAAAAAATATTTTTTGCTGTTTCTGAAAAAGGAACTGTGGTAATGAAAGAAGCCGACGATATGGAGAATGAAGAAGAAGATTTATTTGCTTCAGAAGAAAAACAGAAAGAAAAAATAAACGTTCCCACAGAAAAAATTGACTTAACCTGTCAAGTTCCAATTCCATTAAGTCAAGTGGACGCTTCAGATTCAGGTAAGATTTGTGGTCCAAAAGCCGCAAATTTAGGTCAGTTAAAAATGATGTTTCCCGAAAAAGTAGTCGATGGTGTGGTGATTCCTTTTGGTGTTTTTCGACAGCATATGAACCAAAAAATGCCCTTGCAAGAAGGCTCGTATTGGGATTATTTAAAAGCAACTTTTGCGCAAGCAGAACAGATGCGAGAAAATGATATTCCTGAAGAAGAAATAGAATTATGTCAACTAGATCGCTTATTTCAATTGCAAACCGCGATAAAAAATATGCCGCTTCAAGAAGATTTTAAAACGTATTTAGCTGAAAGTTTTTACGATAATTTTGAACAACCCCTCGGAAATGTTCCGGTATTTCTTAGAAGCGATACTAATATGGAAGATCTGCCAAATTTCACTGGAGCGGGATTAAATTTAACGGTTTTTAATGTTCGCGATGAAGCGAAAATAGTTCAAGGAATCAAAGACGTTTGGGCTTCACCATATACCGAACGTAGTTTTAAATGGCGCCAGCGTTTTTTAGAAAATCCTGAAAATGTTTATCCGTCAATTTTAATTATTCCATCGGTAGATGTAGATTATTCCGGTGTTATGATTACCAAAGGAATTAATAACGATAATGAAAATGATCTAACCGTAGCATTTAGCCGCGGCGCCGGTGGCGCTGTTGATGGTCAATCTGCAGAAACCTGGTTAATCGATATTGAAAAAGGCGCACAATTGTTATCGCCTGCAAGAGAAGCTTCTTACAACCGCTTACCTACTGAAGGCGGTTTAACCAAAAAATATTCCAGTTTCGATAAACCCATTTTATCTGAAAAAAATATAAACGCAATCCGAAAAATGGCGAAGGATATCCGCAAAATTTTACCGGAACGAACTTCAAAAGAAAATACCGGTCCGTATGATGTGGAACTCGGTTTTCAGAATGATAAATTATGGCTTTTCCAGATTAGACCTTTCGTAGAAAATAAAAATGCGAAAAGTTCAACGTATTTAAAATCGATTACGCCAACTATAGATAACGAACAACTTATTTCTTTAGAAACTAACTTATAATTATGCGATTTACTTTAAAAATTATTGCTGTACTTTTTATTTCTTTATTCTTATTTGCCTTTACTACCGCAAATTATTACCCAATCGACGGTTACAGTTCCACAGGAATTAGCCGTTTGTTGCGTTTAGAACGTATTGCAAATGATTCTACCAAAACCTTAGATTTACCAAAAGGTGCGCAACTTCCGTTAAATTGTATAGAATTGAATTTAACCAAAATAAAAGAGAAACCTGTTGAAGAATTTTTAACGGAAGATAAAGCTTTCGCTGAAAAATTAGCCAAAGTGATTCCCGGCGGAAATTATTCGGCAACTATTTTAGATATGACCGATTTGGAAAATATAAAATACGCCGGTTTCAAAGAAAATTTAGGCTATCAACCCGGAAGTGTGGGAAAATTGACCGTAATCACCGCGCTTTTCACTCAACTTCGAAATATTTGTCCCGAATCTTGGGAAGCAAGAAAAGCCTTACTAAGAAATAAGCGTGTGAAAGCCGGAAATTGGGCACTTTACGATCATCATACCATTCCAGATTATGATATTGAAAAAGATCGTTTGGTGAAGAGAAAAGTAAAAGCTGATGACGTTTTTTCGCTATATGAATGGGCAGATCACGTAATGTCTGTAAGTAATAATGGCGCTGCGAGCGTAGTTTGGCGAGAAGCAATGTTAATGGCAGCTTTTAAAGATCAATACGAATATATTACCCAAGAAGAAGCGGACGCATATTTTCAAGAAACGCCAAGAAAAGAATTAACGAAATTAGCCAACGATTTGGTAAATGATCCGCTTCAAAAATTAAATATTTCTAGAGATGAATGGCGTTTAGGAAGCTTTTTTACTTCCGGAGCAAATAAATATGTTGGGGATATTGGCGGAAGTATTGGAACGCCACTCGGTTTAATGAAATATTTGGTTCAATTAGAACAAGGAAAAGTAGTCGACCAAGAATCGAGTTTAGAAATTAAACGCTTAATGTATATGACCGACAGAAGAATTCGGTATGCCTATTCTCCCCGACTTCGTGATGCCGCGGTTTATTTTAAATCGGGAAGTTTATATTCTTGCGATAGAAGTAACGGAAAAACTTGTGGTGAATATGCCGGAAATGTGTATAATTATATGAATTCGGTGGCTATTGTTGAACATCCAAATGGCGCAAAATATATGGTTTGTTTAATGACAAATGTTTTACGGAAAAATTCAGCTTACGACCATATGATTTTAGCTTCTGATATTGACAAAGCAATCACCGAAAAAAATAATTAAGCAGCATTCATCGCTTCTTGTGCTTTTGCTGCAAATGTTCTAATTTTTTTATTAGGATGGTGCAATAAAGGCGCGACAAGTTTAAAATATTTTGCGTTATTTATTCTTCTAATTAAGTATAAAACCGCTAATTTAATTTTAAGATCTTTTCCTTTTAAAAGCATTTTAAAACATTCATATTCACTAGGAATAATTTGCATCGATTCATCTAAATGTTGAGTTGAAGAGCTTAAAATTGTATTTTCAACTAAAGGCAATAACGCGTTTTTTAAATTCGGATGAAGCAAGTTATCTAAAAACTCAATTGCATTGGCGCGAATATCTTGTTTTTCACTTAAAATTCCGTGGTAAGCAATTTCAATATCCTTTTGTTGATAATGTAAGCCTAACAATTTAAAAATTTGCTCTAAACCACTATCTAAACGCTTTTCGAGTAATTCAATTAAACTTCCGCGAGCAGAAAATTCTTCAGTAAGTTCATCGCTCGCTTCCGATAATTTATATTTTTTTGAAATATGCTTTTGCAAATACATCGCCGATAAAGTGTAATGATACAATTTACATTCTGATAGAATTAACCGAACCACATCGCGTTTGCTAAATTTTAATTCGGGTTTTTCTTGTTTAATATCGTTCAAGATATTTGCGGCTTCCAAACGAACAATAATATCTTTATTCCGCAGTAATTTAAAAAGATTATTTACCGCGTTTTGATCTTTAAAAGCACCGATAATTTGTGGAATAAATTGTTTGGCGTTATCTTTAATTTCATCCATTTTCAGCTTCAGCATTAATACTTTCATTATTCCCGAACCGTACGAAATTAAAGCTTCTTGCGCGGCTTTTCTGTACTCTTTTTGAGTTAAGAAATTCAGCAAATCGCCAATAAAAATAGGACTTGTACTAATTCCTGCGGCTTTTATCGCGGCTAAAATTACTTTATCGTCAATGTTATTAAAATGCGCTGAAATAAATGAAAAATATTTTGGAATTCCTGCATAACCAATCGCTTGAATTAATTCTATGGTTTCTTGTGGTCGATGATTTTCGCTCGGTAAATTTAAATCACGAATTCCCATATCGATCCGTAATGATAAATTATAACGCTTCGCCAAAATTGGATTGTCACGTGATTCGCGTGCTAAACAAAATAGCGCCGCAGAAGAAATATAATCGTTCTCGTGGTTTAAATACGCATCGAAAATACGCAAGTCGTTAATATCAGTATGTGTGAGTAAATACTGCATCGCGGCGAGTACAACTTTATCATTTTCAACATGAATTAATTCTTGAACTTTTTCGATTGCCGTTCCTTTATCGAGAAAATATAGATTTTCGATCGCCGCAGCTTGAATTTCTGGGTTTGAATGCGAGAGTAATTTAATCACCAAATCTCTTAACCGTTTATCTGAAATTTCTTTTACTTTATTCAGCATAAATAAAATTTCAGAATCTTCACCAGTCGATAAAACTTTAATAATTGTCTCTTTAGTACTGACTTTTTTAGAGGATTTATTCTTTTTATTCAGTTTATTTTTTTCAGTAAAACTGATTAAATTTTCTCGGAAAGATTCAAAATACGTTCCTCTGATTTTGTAGATAAAAAAGAGCCAAATTCCTAATAATAAAACAATGAGAATGGAAACTTCGCGTGCTTCAAATTGAAAACCTTTAATTACAAAAATCAATAAACATCCTGCTAAACCTGTAGCAACACTATCGACAACAACGTCAATAAACGATTTTGTTTTATTTTTTACTTCCGTAGGAACGGGTAAAACCAATAATTCTGAAGCTGATTTATTAACCGATTGTTTTAAACTTCCATCCATTGCTTTTACTAAAATTACCACCCATAATTCAGGAAAAACGATAAATAAAATTGCGGCGACTCCAATAGCGATCGGAAGAATCATTAAGGTGGAAGCCACGCCCCAAACGCCAACTACTTTTCTGGTAAAAAATAACTGAATCGCCAACGAAGCTAAATTGAACGTTGAAAACCAAAAACCAAAAAAGGAAGCGAGATCTTCTGAATCGGGAATTTCGCGGGAAGCAATATCACTAAATTGAAAATCGACCAGTTTGGCGACTAAAACGCTCATTCCTATAATTCCGGCGATATAGGTAAGGTGTTTTGATTGTAAAATGAGTTTAAAGGAAGATTCATTCGTCGCATAGGTTCGTTGTTTTTGACGAAAAACCCCTAACTGGCGAACCCTTTTTTTCCAAATTATATTAGAAATAGGAATACAACTGATAATTAATATTGCTGCGATAATCATTAAATTATCGTTTCCTATTAAAGGTGCAAAGAGATTTGTTAAGTAACCGCCAACGATTCCGCCTGCGATGGCTCCCGCGCCAATAAAACCAAATAATCGTTTTGCTTCGCGAATATTATAAACCAAATTAGCTAAAACCCAAAATTGAGAAGTACTTAAAACCGCAAATAAAGCAACCCAAACGTAGTAGAAATAAAGTAAGCTTTCAGAAAAATAATGTAAGTTTAAAAGTACTTTTAGTGATAAAAATACCAATCCGGAAATTAGCAACGTAACCCGAATAATCTGCAAAAGGGAAAATTTCTTTAATGCACGGTTGTAAAAATAAGAACTGCAAACTGCCACAACCGCAACTAATAAATAAGCGTAAGGAAGATTTGCTGCGGTAAGTTCAGATAAAAATAACGCATTAACCGTAGGTTTTACGATTAATAGCGTTGTAATTATTATAAATATATACAGCTGCATGAACAAAGAAACGGCTAATTCGCCGCTTCTTATATCAAAGGTTCGCTGTATGAACTTTTTTACCATTCTTAAGAAAACTACTTAACTATTATGTAGTTTCCAAAGAACGTGATTTTTTTATTACTTTTTCTACAGGAACTATTAAATCTCTAATAATTTGTTCTCCCCTTTCATCTTGAATTAAGGCTACAACAATATATTTTCTACCGTCTTTACCCCAAACTAACGCAGAATCTGCGTGGTAATTTCTCCAAGAACCAGACTTTCTAAATACACGTGCTTCTGGAGCAACTCTATCTAACGTGTTTACAAACTTGTGGTGCAAGTGAGAGTTTTCCATAATGTCTAACATTTGCTTAGATCTTTTTGGACTCACAAGGTTTCCGGTAATCATTTGGTAATAAAATCTACAAACTTGTTTAACAGTTGCCGCGTGACTTAAACCTTTCATAGGATCTGGATTTCTAGGTCCTGAGGCTGCATAACGCTTACCTACCCAAAGTCCGCCACCGTGATTTTCATCATATAATTTATATTTCTTTCCGGTAAGAACATCTTCAATTTTTTTATAGCCAAGGCGATCAATCATACGTGTTGACGCGTGATTATCTGAACGACTAATCATTAATTTTAGATCTCTTTTTACAGCTGGAGTTTCTTCAAGTTCACATTTTTCAATCGCGTCCATAGAAGCTAACAGAATGGCAATTTTAGGAAGACTTGCAGCATACATCATTTCTTCACTGTTAATTCCAGCGTAATGAATATTCTCAAGATCGTTTAGATCTACAATTCCTACAGACATTCGTTTAGAATCGATTAACTTCTTCCATTGCGGATTACTATTAATTTCTTCTTCTAACAAAATTTGCATCGGATCGGTGCTAATTTCTTCTAGCGGTTGCAAATTTTGTAAATGTTCATCAATCGGAAGAATACTTTGTTGTGCTGAAGTAACCACACTCATAAAAGCAATTCCAATAGTAAAGAAAATATTTAGCGGACGTTTTAACATAAAATATATTTTGAGTTTTAAAGGTTCTTAATAATTTTTAAACTTTCTAAACTTATTAATCGTTAACAAACTGACTAACAGTTTTTAGAAATACACCTAATATAGTTCAAGATTTATGCCATTAAGTAATTATTATGTTAAAATTTTAAAGTCTTAACATTTATTACTAAACGGAAATTTTCACTGATTATTGTAGTAGAAAAAATTATTCTTTATAACTCCAACGTCGCATTTCGTTGAGTTCTTCTTGAATTTTCAATTCTTTTTCGGAAATAACTTTTAAAAAGGAAGGATGTTGCTCGATAGCAATTTCTAATTTTTCAATAATACTATCTACCGATTCATTTTCGTAATCGAATTCCAAAGGTTCTTTAATTACCATAGATTGAAGAATACCTCGCTTTTTAATTCTAATTCCTTTTTTATCGAACGAACGACGGAAACCATCGATTACAATAGGAACAACCACGGGTTTGTATTTTCTGATAATATGCGCGGTTCCTTTTCTAAGCGGTCGCCAAGGTTTTGTAGTTCCTTGCGGAAACGTAATAACCCAACCATCATCTAAAGCTTTACCAATGCTCGTAATATCGCTCATTTTTACTTGACGGTTCACTTCTTTTCCTTTTTCTCGCCACGTTCGTTCTACTGAAATTGAACCCGCGTAAGCTAAAATACGCGCCAACAAGCCAGATTTCATGGTTTCTTTTGCAGCAATATAATAGACGTTAAGCTTCGGTTTCCAAAGATAACTAACATTTTTAATGGAGTTTCCTCTACCGCTAAGACTCGCGTTAAACACGTGAAACATTGCCACTACATCTGCAAAATAAGTTTGATGATTAGAAACAAATAGGACGTTTTGTTCAGGAAGGTTTTTAATAATTTCTGAACCTTCAATTTTTAATTCATTAAAACCACGGTAACGACGATGCGTCATTGCGCCTAATATTCTAATGAGCCATTTTTTTAAAAACAGTATATGTCCAAAAGGATTTTTTTTGAATAATCCCATAAATTTTCTAAAATTTTAAAGCCGTCAAATATACGAATTTCAATTTTTAAAGTACCTGATTCAGCATAAGCTTTACTTCACTGAGCATCATTGCGGTAGCTCCCCACACAACATGACCGTTTAGTGAAAATGCGGGAACATTTACATTTGTTGCATACGATGTAGACAAGTTTTTTTCAATAAGGTTTGATTGGTCTAGAAAATCTTTAATTGAAATTTCTAAGATTTCTTCCACTTCACTTTCTTGTTTTACAAATTTTGGGGTTTCTTCTGTAATTCCTAAAAAAGGTTGTACCCAAAAATTAGAAGGCGGAATGTATATTTTTGTCAATTCTTTTAGCACCATAATTTTTTTTGGCTCCACTCCCACTTCCTCATAAGTTTCTCTAATTGCTGTTTCCTGTAAATTTTTATCAATTTTTTCAGCTCTTCCGCCGGGAAATCCTATTTGCGCAGAATGTACACCTTTATAGGTTTTTCTTAGAATGAGAACTAAATGCGTATTTTCATTTCTATCAGGATAAAATAATGCCATAACGCCTGCCATTTTTGGAGAACGCTTTTCAATATCTATAGCAGCTAACTCATTTGTTCTAAATTTTGGTGACATTTCGAGGTGCGCTTTTTCCCCAATAAGGTCAATTTTTTCTATTTTTGAAACAGATTTTTTAAATTCTGAAAATGTCATTTGCAAAATACCTTATTTACTTCCTTTTAATTATACCAATTGTTTCTAGTTGTGAAGATACTAAATCGAAAAAAACCGAGCAGCAAAATTCTATTACAAAATCTGTAAAAAAAGAACAAGCCAAGAAAGACGATAGTATTGTAAATAGCATTAAAATTCCTGCCGGTGGAACTAAAACCGAAGTGAACTTAAGAGAAATTGAATTTGTAGAACAAGAAGAATTAATTCCTTTTTTGGAAAAATACGGAGAGAACAATCCTGAAAATCTCGTGTTAATTTCTACTTCATTTGGCGATATTAAAGTAAGACTTTTTAACGATACACCTTTGCATCGCGCTAATTTTATTCGGTTGGTAAAAATGGGCTATTTTAATACTACTTTTTTTCATAGAGTCGCCAAAGATTTTGTAATTCAAGGTGGAAATAGCGATCGCGTTGCCACAACAAAAGTGAGAAATCGCGTAGGTTCTTTTTTAATTCCGAGTGAATTTAGTAATCAACACAAACATAATCGCGGAGCGTTTTCAGCCGCAAAATATGCAGAGCAAAATGTGAGTAAAGCTTCTTCTCCGTTTGAATTTTTTATTGTGCAAAGCCAGCGTGGCGCACATCATTTAGATAACGATCATACCGTTTTTGGAGAAGTTATTAGCGGAATGGACGTAGTCGATAAAATTGCCCAAGTCGAAGTTGACGATAAAGAATGGCCGCGCGAAAATGTGGAGATGAAAATTAAGATTCTGGATTAATTTCTTCATTTTTATAAATGGAAGGCAATTGTAAATTAAAATAGACCGCAAGCGAACGTACTAAAATGACTACAATCCCGGAGGAAATAAAAATTATACTCTCCACAAAACCGAATTGCAATAACACAAAATAGGTGATTCCGCCTAAAATACAGGCGGTAGCATAAATTTCTTTTCTAAAAATAACCGGAATATCGTTGCATAAAATATCACGAATTACACCGCCAAAACAAGCAGTTGTAGTTCCTAAAGCTATGCAAACAATTGGCGATAAATCTGCGGCAAGTCCTTTTTCAATTCCTAAAACGGTGTATAAACCAATCCCAATGGTATCAAACAAAAATAAAGATCGCCTAAAGTAACTTAATTTTTTTCTGAAAATAACAGCTAAAATCGTAGTCCCGATAATTACATAAACGTAAGTCATATTGCGTAACCAAGCTACTGGCGTTCCTATTAATAAATCGCGTAACGTTCCGCCACCAACCGAGGTTACAAAAGCAATTATTAAAATTCCGAAAGCGTCCATTCGTTTTTTTAACGAACTCAACACGCCCGAAATTGAAAAGGCAACTACTCCTAAAATGTCAACTAATAATACATAATCCATCTATTGCTGCGTATAAAAATTATAATCGGTAATTACTTTTTCTACAAAAGCCAAAGGTCGTTCTTTTGGTTCAACTTCCATAACTTCAGCAATACGCTTTGAAAGTGATAAAATTACAGCATGGTTACTGTCAAATTTTGCTTTACGATACATTTGTTTTATTTGCTGAATCTCGCGATCTGAAAATACTCTTACTTGTGGATATTCAGGTTGGTAATTTTCAGGAAGATCTACCAATAAGGTTTGATGAAGTGAAATTTGTTCTTTTTCAGAAATTACGGTTGTTTTTGCAGCTAAATCGCCTAATCGTTGCCCTTTTCCATTTAATAAAATAGTGACTACCGCAATACTTCCGCTACATAAAGTAATATCTATAAAACGCAACAACCACCGAATTATATAAGCCGAAAAAGACGGTGTTGAACCATCGATTTTTACGACTCTAATTTTTAAAGCGGCTTTTCCTAGCGATCTTCCGTTCCAAAAAATTTCGAATAATAAATGATATAAAAACGGCGGAAGCCCAAAAACCAATAATAAAAGCCAAGTTTCGTTTTGAATGGTTTCAAGTAATGCTACCATTACAAAAAGCATCATTAATTCGTAAGCTATGATAATTAATGCATCTACTAAATAAGCGAGCAAACGATCGCCCAAACTGGCAACATTTTGTTGAATTCTGACATTTTGAGCGGTTTCTATTTGAAAATTATCCATTAATATGTTTCTTTGGGAATCGAAATTTTTACGTAAAAATATGCGCGAAGCAGCTTTTGTGAAGCAAAATAAGGATAAATGGTTAAAATTTGAAAATGTTATTTCGAATAAAATTCAAATTTCACCAGATGAACTCTCTGCGCTTTACTTAGAAGTGACCGATCATTTAAGCTACGCCCAGACTTTTTATCCGAAAAGTGAAACGCTTCGCTATTTAAATTCGCTTTCTTCTAAGGCGCATCAAAAAATTTATAAAACTAAAAAAGAGTCGCGCAAACGCTTTATTACCTTTTTTACGCATGAATTTCCGCTAAGTTTTTATCAGTATCAAAAACAATTGTTACTTTCTTTTCTTGTGTTTTTATTATTTGCCGTTATAGGCGCTTATTCTGCTTCGCAAGATGGAGAATTTGTTCGGGCTATTTTAGGCGATGCTTACGTAAATATGACGCTGGAAAATATTGAAAATAATGACCCAATGGCGGTTTATAAGGAAGCTAGCGAAATGAATATGTTTATGGGAATTACCATTAACAATATAAAAGTAGCGCTTCTTGCTTTTACGTTCGGCATTTTATTAGGCGTAGGAACAATTTTTATGATGATGCAAAATGGAATTATGTTGGGTTCTTTTCAGTACTTTTTTTATGAAAAAGAAATGCTTTGGGAATCTGCTAGAACCATTTGGATTCACGGAACGATAGAAATTTCTGCTATAGTTGTTGCGGGTTGTGCCGGTTTAGTAGTGGGAAAAAGTATTTTATTTCCGCAAACATTTACACGATTAGAATCGTTCGTTCGTGGAACAAAAAACGGACTTAAAATTGTATTAAGTACCGTTCCTTTATTTATTATCGCCGGTTTTTTGGAAGGTGTTGTAACACGTCACACGGAAATGCCCGATTGGCTGGCAATTTTTATCATCAGTATTTCTTTAGCTTTTATATTATTTTATTACGTCTTTTATCCTCGTTATCTCTATAAAAAATCTCAACCCAATGGAACAAACTAACTATATCAATTTTAAAAAAGAACGTGAATTAGGTGAAGTTATTAGTGACACCTTCGCTTTTATTCGACAGAATTATAAAGTGCTTTTTCAAATTTATACAAAAGTGCTTTGGCCGGTACTTTTACTAATGCTTTTAGCGATTTGTTACTATACGTATATTACTCTTAACTTGGGTGAAGATATTATGTCTTTATCGGGATCTACCAACCCTAGTTCAGGAATGTTTAGCGCTTTTTCCGGAATATTTCTTGCCAGTTTCGTCTTGTTAATCGCGAGCTGGTTTTATTATACGTTTTTATATGGTTCTTACCAATACGCGGTAAATTCTTACATTGAAAACAATGGTGAAATAAAAATTGATGAAGTTAAAGAAGGACTAAAACAAAACTGGTCAAGTTTTCTTGGGGCAAGTTTCTTAGCTGGCCTATTAACTTTTATTGGCGCTATTATGTGTTTAGTTCCTGGAATTTATGTAATGGTTCCGTTTACATTGCTTTATTCTATTATGGTATTTTATAAGATGGGCGTTTCAGAATCTATTACGTATAGTTTTTCTCTTATTAAAAATAACTGGTGGATCACGTTTTTTACCATTATTGTGATTTCAATTATTTACTTTATAATTACGTACGTTTTCAACTTACCGGCAATTATCTACACGTTGGTAAAATCATTAGTTTATTCGCAGGAAGGAAATCTCGCAGATCCTAGTTTTGCTTTTGATTGGGTTTATTTAACATTGTCTGCTTTATCTAGTGTCGTACAATATTTATTGTATCCTATTATAATTATTGCTACTGTTTTTATTTTCTTCAATTTAGATGAAAAAAAGAATCAAACCGGAACTTATGAAGCGATCGATTCATTAGGAAAAAAGGATTAATTCATGCGGATTTATTTTCTGAGTTTTTTATTCATTCTTCTTTCCTTCTCCAGTAAAGGGCAAGATTCGCTTACTGTTGAAAAAACCGTTCCGAAAGAAATTTCTTACGATCGGCAACAAAATTTGCAGCCCGTAAAATTTAATGAAGAAAAGTTAGAAGAATATAAAAATGAAGATGAATTCGATTACCTAAACCAAAATACTGAATTAAATTGGTGGCAAAAATTTAAAAACTGGCTCGGAAATTTATGGCAATCATTTATCCATTGGCTCGTAGGCGATTATAAACCAGGAAGCTTTATTGCTAATTTTATACAAATTGCCCCTTATCTTATAATCGGTTTAATTTTAGGCTTAATTATTTGGCTATTTATTCGGTTAAATCCTGCGATGCGTTTCACGAAAAAAGGAAGTAAACCCGAAGTTTTTCTTTCTGAAGAAGAACGCATTATTGCTGAACAAGACATTCCGACTTTGATTAAAGAAGCCTTACAAGAAAAAAATTACAGATTAGCCATTCGGTATTATTATTTACTGATTTTAAAGGAATTAAAAGAGAAAAAAATTATAGATTATCAATATCAAAAAACCAATCAAGAATATTTAACTGAAATTGAAACTTCAAGTTTACGAAGCGATTTCAATCAGATAACGCGTTTATACGATTTTATTTGGTACGGAAGTTTTCCCGTAAACGAACACGATTACAGCGTTGCAGCAAAAGTTTTTCGGCATATGGAAGAACAATTAAAACAGCAATCGAATGAGTAAAAACTATAAAATTACACTCGGCTCGCTTATTTTGTTGCTCGCGCTTTTGGTTTATTTTGAAGCAAGTAAACCCGAACCCGTCAATTGGTTTCCTTCGTATTCAGAAAACGATAAAATTCCGCTAGGAACCTATGTTTTTTACGAAAATCTTTCAGAAAAAGCGGACGATTTACGTCCGATGGAAAAACCGCCATATACCTATTTAAATGACAGTTTAGAAAAAGGAACTTATTTTTTCATTTCCCACAGTTTATATTTTGATAATGCTGAATTAAACGAATTATTAAATTGGGTTTCTACAGGAAATACAGTATTTCTCGCCGCAAATGATTTTAAAGGAAAACTACTCGACACTTTACATATTGAACAACGCGCACGTGTTCAAACTAGCGATTTAGAAAGTCACCCACATTTTAATTTGGTAAATCCTGATTTAAAAAACGCTGAAGCATTTGAATTTTCGCATGATAAAAATTTTATGTTTTTCCGTGAAATCGACACCGCTTCGCAAACCGTTTTAGGCGTTGGAAATTTAAAAGATGAAGACCAAAATGTTATAAAAAAACCGCTGGTTAATTTTATAAAAGCGCCTTTTGGAGAAGGGAAAATTTACCTGCATTCTTCACCGGAAGTTTTCAGCAATTATTTTCTTCTAACGGAAAAAAATTATCAATACACCGAAAATTTATTGGCTTATCTCGATTTAAAGCAACCACTTTTTTGGGATAAAAATTACAAGCTAGGAAAAACCATTCATACTTCGCCACTTTATATTTTATTGAACAGTAAATATTTAAAATGGGCGTATTATTTTACAATTATCGGGGTAATTTTATTCATCCTTTTTGAAGGAAAACGCAAACAAAAAAGCATAAAAGTCGTTAAGCCATTAAAAAACCAAACCTACGATTATACCCGAACTATCGCAGGAATGTATCTCGATAAAAAAGATCATAAAGCAATAGCTGACAAACAAATTGACTATTTTTTATATTTTATACGAACAAAATTACGAACCGATACGCATCAACTCGATCAAGATTTTTATAACACGCTTGCTGAACGAACAAATTATACGGTAGAAGAAGTAGAATCACTTTTTCAGTATATAATTAACATTCAACAGCAAAAGCAAATCACTAAAAATGAATTGATTGAATTGAATAAAAAAATTACTTCATTTAAAAAGAACGCCTAATGGAACAAGAACATAACAATACAGCTGAAAATTCTTCAGAAGAAAATTTAAATTTCAATAATCGAATTCCGCTTGACGATTTAAAAAATTCAGTTGAACGTTTAAAAACCCAACTTGCCAAAGTAATTGTAGGACAAGAAAATTTTGTAGAATTATTAATTGTAGGTTTATTAGCAAATGGTCACGTTTTAATTGAAGGCGTTCCGGGAATTGCCAAAACCGTAACCGCAAAACTTTTCGCTAAATCTATAAAAACAGATTTTAGTAGAATTCAGTTTACGCCCGATTTAATGCCAAGCGATGTTTTAGGAACTTCCATTTTAAATAATTCTTCTGAATTTGAATTTAAACCGGGTCCTATTTTTTCTAACATCGTTTTAATTGATGAAATAAACCGTGCTCCGGCAAAAACGCAAGCTGCTTTATTTGAAGTAATGGAAGAACGCCAAATTACCATCGATGGAAACGAGTATAAAATGGATCCGCCATTTATGGTATTGGCAACGCAAAACCCGATTGAACAAGAAGGAACGTACGCGTTACCCGAAGCGCAATTAGACCGTTTTATTTTTAAAATTAAAGTAGATTATCCTTCGCTAGAAGATGAAGTAAAAATTTTGCAAAGTCATCATGAACGCAAAGAAATAAAACCAACCGAAGTTATTGAACCGGTTTTATCACCAGAAATTCTCAACAAGTTTAGAACACAACTACACGAAATTGTAATTGAAGAAAAAATTGTAAATTATATTGCGCAAATTGTAACCAAAACCAGAAATCATCCGCATTTATTTTTGGGCGGTTCGCCGAGAGCTTCCATTGCGATTATGAATGCCGCCAAAGCTTATGCTGCCATTAACGGACGTGATTTTGTAATTCCGGAAGATGTAAAGAAATCGTTGAATCCTGTTTTAGGACATCGAATTATTTTATCGCCAGAACGGGAAATGGAAGGGATGAAAACGGAAGATGTTATTGAAATGATTACCAAATCTATTGAAATTCCGCGTTAACGTGATCAAGTTTTTTAAATCTCTTTATTTACATCAACGTTTTTTCTATATCGTTTTTGGGCTTTCCATACTATTTTTGGTTTCCTATTGGTACAAACCACTCTATAGTTTTGCTTGGCTAGCGGTATTGGCATTTTTTTTATTATTTATTGCCGATGTTATTGCGCTTTATAAAACAAAGGCTTTTAAAGCTGAAAGAGTTTTACCTGAAAAATTTTCGAATAGCGATTCTAATCCGGTAATCTTAAAGCTAAAAAATGAATATGCTTCACAGATTTCAGTGGAAATAATCGATGAAATTCCGGTGCAATTTCAAAAAAGAGATTTCTTAAAAAAAATTACGTTAAAAGCGAAAGCGCAACAAACTTCAGAATATAGTTTACGTCCGGTGAAACGTGGCGTTTATACCTTCGGAAAATTAAATTGCTATATTTCTACAAAACTTCAGCTTGCAAAACGACGCTATATTTTTCAAGATCAACAAGAAGTAAAAGTTTACCCGTCGTTTATTCAGATGAAACAATATGATTTTTTGGCGATTGATAATAGAATAAGTCAATTAGGCTTAAAAAAAATTCGTCGAATTGGTCATACCATGGAATTTGAGCAAATTAAAGAATACGTTCAAGGCGACGATATTAGAACCATAAATTGGAAAGCCACCGCAAAACATCGCGATTTAATGGTAAACCAATATCAAGATGAAAAATCGCAACCTATTTATTCGCTTATCGATACCAGCCGCGTGATGAAAATGCCTTTTGAGGAATTAAAATTGGTAGATTACGCTATAAATAGCACGTTAGCATTTTCGAATATTGCGTTAAAAAAAAATGATAAAGTGGGGATGCTAACTTTTTCGCATCAAATAAAGAATTTTCTAACGGCAAATAGCAAAAAAACCTATTTGCATACGATTATGGAAACGCTTTATAATATTGATAGTAAATTTTTAGACAGCAATTTTAGTTTACTTTACGCGCATATTCAACGTAAAATCACGCAACGAAGTTTATTGTTGCTTTATACAAATTTCGAACATATTTCAGCCTTAAAAAGGCAACTTCCGTATTTAAAAGCGATTGCCAAAAAACATGTGTTGGTCGTCATTTTCTTTGAAAACACCGAGTTGGAAAATCTTTTAAATTATGAAGCCGACAAAATTGCTGAAGTTTATGAGCAAACCATCGCGCATCAATTTAAAAATGAAAAAGAAATGATGGTAAAAGAACTACAAAAACACGGAATTCAATCGATCTTAACTCCGCCAAAAGATCTTACCGTAAATACCATTAATAAATATTTGGAAATAAAATCACGCGGTTTGCTTTAAAAAAACAGTTCAGCAATCAATTTCAACAACTTAGTAAGTTCTATTGGATTAAATATTTACTGTAGCGTTACATTTACCTTAAACTTAAAAATTACAAATTATGAAAACGCTATTTTTACTTTTAATGATGGCTTGTGCAAAAATTGTAGTAGCGCAAGAAACTTCAACTGTAACCATTACTATCGAAAATATTACCAACGATAAAGGTGAAATTCTTTTAGGAATGTATACCGAAGACAATTTTCTAAAAGCAAAACCCGATTTTTCTAAAACTGCTGAAATAAAAGATGGAAAGGCTACGGTTATTTTTGAAAACGTACCACGAGGAACGTACGGAATTTCTTGTTTTCACGATGAAAATGGAAACGACCAAATGGATTTTGAAGCGAATGGAATGCCAAAAGAAGATTACGGAATTTCTAATAACCCTACACTTTACGGTCCACCAGAATGGAATGATGCAAAATTTGAAGTAGATGAAAATAATGAAAGCGTAAGTATTCGGTTTTAAGATATTTTATTTATCACTATAGATTTTACCAAAGTTTTAGCAAAAGTTTAATAGATAATGTTGATAGTATAGGTAACTTTGTAAAAAAGTTTATCTATGACGATTACCCAACTGCATTACGTATTAGCGGTAGCAGAACATCAGAATTTCACCAAAGCGGCTCAAAAAGTGTTTGTTACACAGCCCACGTTGAGTATGCAAATTCAAAAGCTTGAAGAAGAATTGGAAGTTCAAATTTTCGACCGTACCAAAAAACCAATAGAACTTACTGAAGTCGGAAAAAAAATTGTTGAGCAAGCTAGAAATATTGTAAATGAGAGTGATCGAATTCAAGATATTGTAGATCAGCAAAAAGGCTTTATTGGCGGAGAATTTAAAATAGGAATTATTCCCACCATTATGCCTACACTTTTACCGATGTTTCTTAATAATTTCACGAAGAAATTTCCGAAGGTAAAATTAAAAATTGAAGAACTTCATACCGAAGCAATAATTGAAAAATTACAAGATGGCCATTTAGATGCCGCCATTGCCGCGACTCCTTTGGAACAAGAAAATTTAAAAGAGCGTGTTTTATATTATGAGCCTTTTGTAGCCTATATTCCACCAGGACATCGATTAGCGAAGAAAGAAAAATTGATCGCGGAAGATTTAGATGTAAATGATATTTTACTTCTAGAAGACGGTCATTGTTTTAAAGAAGGAATTTTAAATTTATGTAAATCGAATAAAAACGATTCAGACAATAAATTTCAGTTAGAAAGTGGAAGTTTTGAAACGCTCATAAAATTATCTAATGAAGGTTTAGGAATGACGCTTTTACCTTACCTCCATACTTTAGATATTCGCTCTCCGGAAAAAGAAAATTTACGAATGTTTAAAGATCCTGTTCCTGCTAGAGAAGTAAGTTTAATTTACAGTAAAAGTGAATTGAAAATTCAAATTATAGATGCGCTTCAAAAAGTAATTGCAGGTGTTATAAAAGGAGCGGTAACTTTTCAAAACGTCAATATCATTAGTCCAATAAATGAAAATAAAAAAAGCATCAAATAAATTTTTGATGCTTTTTTCTTTTTTAGATTATGTGGTTAAATAAATAAGCGACTTATTTAAATCTGGGTTTTGTCGCGAAAGTATCATAATAAACTCTCTTAATTCATCTAATTCGTATGGAAGAAGACGGGTAATAGCTTTTTCAACTTCTTTACAGAAAAGTGTTGCGTCAAAGCTTACTTTTTTAAGTACTAATTTAGTGTACTCAAACATAGCTCTCGCCATAGGTCAATAATTTATAGTTAGGTTAGGTAGAGTTGTTTCTATAGGTTGTTTTTTTAATTCTGATCTAATTTAAGCAAAAAATAAATTAGTTTAAAGGTTTCACGTGATGTATTTGTCAACATTTAACAAAGCTTATGTTAAAAAGCTAACATTTGTTAATGTTTAGTGAAATAATCCACTAATATTTAGCTTTTAAAGTCCAATTAAAATTAAAAATAGCCACTACTTCACCCGCTTCATTTTTTCCGATACTTTTTAATTCACAAAGTCGACCTTCAGCTTTATTTTCAACTACTTTTTTAAGCGTTTCATGTAGTTTATTTCCATCTTCACATGTAAATGAAATTCTGCCAGTTGCTTTTTTTAAAAATTCTGCATTCATGGAAGCCACTAACATCGAAATTTTTTCAGGTTTCTCTTGAATAGCTTGCATTACCAACGCTCCAGTACTTAATTCTGCCGCCATAGCTTGAACCGCAAAATACATCGATTTAAAGGGGTTTTGGTTTATCCATCTAAACTTCACTTCTACCCTACTTTTTTCAGTAGAAATCTCTTTTAACCGAACGCCACAAAACCAAGCTGAAGGTAGTTTTAAAAGCAAGTAATTATTAATTTTAGTTGGCGTCAATTTCATATAATTTCTTTTATGAAAGATACTATTTTATAAAACCACTATTCTCTTAAATATTTGTTAATATTTAGTACTTTGTATTGCATAATACCTTTTTAAAGATATATATTTGTAGTACAAAATAATGTTTTATGCCTTCTAACGATAAAAATTTATTAGCTGCGGCTACTCATTTCTCGACATTCTCCAAATATTTTATTCCATTTGGACAATTTATTCTGCCACTTATAATTTGGATCTCTAAACGAGATAATAAATTTATAGAGCAAAACGGAAGAGAAACAATTAATTTTCAACTTAGCGTTTTTATATATTTTATAATCCTTACTTTTTTGGCACTTAGCGGTGCGTTAATCTTAGGATTTTCTTTTGCCCATATTGAAGAGTTTTATATTTCTAATAACAGTATTTCGGTAGCAGAACCCTTTCAACTAATAAATAGTCCGCTATTAATTTTTCTACTGGTAATTTTAATTTTAGCGCTTGGGTTATTCTTACTCGATCTAATTTGCACATTCACAGGAACCATTAGAGCCGGTGAAGGAAAAGAATATCGTTATCCATTAAGTATAAAATTTATTTCATCACCACATCAATCATCATCATCAAAAAACGAACAGTTTAACCCTAACAAAAATCAGGTTATATGAAAATTGAAAACACCAAAGCGCAAATGCGTAAAGGCGTTTTAGAATATTGCATCTTATCTATTTTAAAAGATAACGATGCTTATGTAGCAGAGATTCTAGAAACGCTTAAAGATGCCAAACTATTGGTGGTCGAAGGTACAATTTACCCTTTGCTCACGCGCTTAAAAAATGCGGGATTACTTAGTTATCGCTGGGAAGAATCTACTAGCGGACCGCCACGTAAATATTACGGACTTACAGAAACCGGACAAACATTTTTAACCGAATTAACCGGAACTTGGAACGAACTTCAAAACGCAGTAGCTGTTGTAACACAATCAAAAAACGGAACTCATGAATAAGACAGTTAATATAAACTTAGCAGGAATATTTTTTCATATAGACGAAGACGCATTTTTAAAACTAAAAAGCTATCTCGATGCAATAAAACATTCATTTACCGACGCACAAGGTAGAGATGAAATAATTCATGATATCGAAGCTAGAATTGCTGAATTATTTACTGAAAAAATTGAAAACGAACGACAAGTTGTTACCATTAAAGAAGTTGAAGCCGTTATCGACATAATGGGACAGCCCGAAGATTATAAAGTAGACGACGATATTTTTGAAGACGATTTTACGCAACAAGAACCCACAGCTAAAAATCGACCAAAGAAACTATATCGTGACACCGATCATTCTTACATCGCTGGTGTTTCTTCCGGTTTAGGGCATTTCTTTAAAATAGATGCCATTTGGGTTCGAATTCTTTTTATTCTCTTTACGATTGCCACTACCGGCGGATTTATTTTCATCTACCTTCTTTTCTGGATTTTTGTTCCCGAAGCCACTACTACCGCAGAAAAATTAGAAATGCGTGGAGAACCAATTAATATTAGCAACATAGAGCGAAAAGTTAGAGAAGGTTTTGATAATGTAACCGGAAAAGTAAAAGATGTAGATTATAAAAAATACGGCGATAAAGTTACCAATGGCGCTGGCGGATTTTTTAAAACACTTGGAAATTTCATCTTAACCTTACTTAAAATTTTCGTGAAATTTATTGGAATTCTTATTCTCTTATTTGCCGGTTCAGGCTTAATAAGTTTAGTGTTTGGCATTTTAAGCGTAGGAACTTTCGGAATTTTTGAAGCTTCTTGGATAGATTATGTAGAACTCGCAAATATTGGCGTTCCTTTTTGGCTAGCCTGTTTACTTTTATTTTTTGCAGCCGGAATTCCGTTATTTTTCCTTTTCATTTTAGGATTAAAAATCTTAGTGAATAATTTACGTTCCATTGGAAATCCGGTAAAATTTGTATTGCTAGGTATTTGGCTAGTTTCAATTTTCGTTATTTCGTTCTTAGGAATTCGTCAAGCTTCAGAACGCGCTTTCGATGGACACGAAACCATTTCTAAAGAACTTCCTATTTCAGTAAATGATACGCTTTTTGTAAAAATGCGCGGAAGCGATTATTTTGGAGAAAGTGAACGACGAAGCAGCGATTTAAAAATTCGGCATACACAAGATGGTGAAAAAATTATTTACTCTAATGATATTCGCTTAATTGTAAAATCTACCAGAGAAAGTTTTGCTTCCGTAGAAATTACAAAATCTGCTGAAGGAAAAAGCGATCAAGCGGCTAGAAAATTTGCTGAAGAAATTGCTTATCACATCAATTTTAATGAAAATACACTTTCGCTAGATGATTTCTTTACCACGCCGGCAGAAAATTCTTTTAGAGATCAGGAAGTAGAAATTACACTTTTCTTACCGGTGGGAAGCACTCTTTTTGCCAATGAAAATACCTATAGTTATCATAGAAATTACGATTCGTACAACGATATTTTAGAAAACGGACAAGAAGAACATTATTTAGAAATTCTTCATCAAGGTATAAAATGTAACGATTGTCCAGTTGAAGATGAAAAAGATTTTTTCAATGAAAATAGTGATACTGAAATCATTCAGAAAAAAGTAGAAGTAATCGATTCAACTACAATTAATACTAATGAAGAAAGTGAAAATGATAGCGATTGGTATCAAAAACCAACTCAAGATTCAATACCAAAAAATATTCAAAAAATTCAATCAAAAATCAAATAAATAACTTTTAAAATTAATTTATTATGCTAACCACACTTACAAAAATAATCGTCACAACCGCATTAAGTTTTTTAGCTTTTTCGTGTAATGTGAGTTTTAATGGAACTGAAGGAAAAGGAGCCGTAACTTCTAAAAATATTCCTATCACCGAATCGTTCACAAAAATTTCAGCGGAAAAAGGCTGGGATGTTATTCTAGAAAAAGCATCAACTGCTGAACTGGAAATTCATGCGCACCAAAATCTAATCGATATTTTTGAATATAAAGTTGAAGACAACACGCTTATCATTTCAGCAAAAAATAATATCGGTTCGGCAGAGCGCAAAGAAATAATTGTTCATTATACTGAAAATTTGCAACGAATTAAAGCTTCCAGCGGAACCGAATTAACTTCTAGAGAAATGATAGAGCAAGAAAATATCGAGCTAAAAGCTAGCAGCGGTGCAGAAGTTTCCTTAGAATTAAAAACAGCATCAGCCGAAATTGAAGCTTCCAGCGGAGCTGAAATAAATTTACAAGGAACGGTAATTAATTGTAAGGCAAACGTTTCTAGCGGCGCAGAAATTGAAGCCAAAAAACTACGCACGAAAACAGCAAATCTAAAAGCTTCGTCCGGTGGAGATTTAGAAATGAGCGTAGAAAAAGAAATTACAGCTTCATCTTCTTCCGGCGGAAGTATAGATTATTACGGAAATCCGGAACAAAAAAATATAAAAGAAAGTACTTCTGGAGGAGATATAAGTCAAAATTAAACTAACTCTGCTCAAGCCCAGGAGAGATTCGTTAGTAACAAATTTTCAAATTCGAGATAAACCGCTGGTTATTAAACCTTTTAGAGGTGCAATAAAACAGCAAACAGCTATAGGTTATTTAAAAACTTAACTGTAGTTTTACAGCTTAACAATCTATTAAATTAATTATTATGAAAAATCTAGTAAAGTTTTTTGCTTTCTTATTTATTGCTGCTATTAGCTTAACTTCTTGTAGAGATGAAGAGAAAAAAGATGACGATACTACTACTGTAGAAGGAGTAGAAATGGAAAACGACGCTGAAATTAAAGTAAAAGACGACGGAGAGAAAATAAAAATGGAAGACAGCGAAAAAGAAGTGAAAATTAAAAAAGATGAAGAAGGAAATATCGAAAAGAAAAAAGTAGATATGAAAGACGAAGAATAGTTTTTCATTTTTCCAAATTCTAAAAACGATCTAAAGCTTGAATAATTTCTTGTTTTAGATCGTTTTTTATTTATACAATTTTATAGAAACTTCTTACGTTATTTTATAAACCAAAACTTAAAACCAATGAAAAAATTAAGTCTTATTACCTTCGGTGTAATTGCATTTTTTGCTGTAGTAGCATTTTCAACTTCAAAAAAAACAACTTCTAATGAACCCTTAAAAATTGTAATCGATGCTGGTCACGGCGGAAAAGATTTGGGAACCACAGATGAAAGTATTCTGGAAAAAAATATTACGTTAAAACTTCTTCAGAAAATTAAGAAACTTCATAATACTAAAGATTTCGAATTAATTTTCACAAGAGAAAACGATGAGTTTATTTCTTTAGAAGAACGGGTGAAAATTGCTAACAAAAACAACGCAGACTTTGTAATCTCACTTCACGTAAACGCGAGCAACAACAAAAACGATAATGGAATTGAAGCCTATACAAAAACAAACAATACTGAACAAAAAACAATAAGTTTTGTTTCTTCTCTAGTTACAGAGTTGTCGTTTAATAATTCTCCTTTACAAAAAACAGAAATGAGGAAAGCGAATTTTAAAATTTTACGTGACAGTAAAGCTCCGGCAGTTTTATTAGAATTAGGTTTTATCTCTAATCCTCAAAACAAAGCTTATATTACTTCAGAAAAAGGACAGGAAGAAGTAGCAGAAGCAATTTTAAAAAGTCTCAAAAAAATGAAATAAAATTCTCTGGGTTTTAGTAGTGATATTCTTTAATTTTATAGGTTCACTATTATATTTTACTGTCGGAGAGAAACAGAAAGTCAGAAATTCTTAAACATAAAAAAGCCAGCGAATTCGCTGGCTTTTTTTATGTTTTATTTGAAAAGAAATTATCCTTGTGTATTTCTTTCCATCATAATTTTCTGTAATTTTTGTTGTAATGCTTGACTATTTTGAACAGCCGCTGCAACAGATTGGTAACGCTCCATAGAGAGACCACTGTCAACTACCGCTTTTTCCATATCTTGTTGTAATTCAGGTTGCATTTTTTGGAACTGAGCAACAAGCTCTTGATGTTTTTTCATTTCTTCAGCTGTAGCATCAGATTCTTGATTTGGATTTGCAGAAGCTTGCTGAATTTCTTGAAAACGCTGAACGTCCAATCCTTTATCTTGGATCATTTTCATCATTTTCTGTTGTGCTTGTTGATTTGCCATTTGTACACTTTGGTATGCATCGGCAAACATATTAAGTTCTTTATCAGAAACATCAGCTGCAGAAGTTTCTTCTCTATCCATTTGCGGATTCACTTGCGCAATTAATGATGTTGAAGTCCCAATAAAAAGGAATACTAATAATGTTGCGATTTTTCTAGCTTTAATCATAATCGTTTTTTTCAAATTTTTAGTTAAAAATCAATATTAAGAATTTATATTTATCTAGAAGAATAAATACAATTTAAATCAGTTAAATTTCACAGTTAATTAACAAATTAACCGGTAATGTTCACTAATATAACAAATTAGTTTAAAAAATCCCCCCTCTATATTTTTAGATCAGGAAAGATAATTATTCAAATTTTCAAGCACTTTTTCAGAAAGTCGATTTTGTGTTTCTTTCGACCAACCTGCACTTTTCTCTTGAATGAGAACATTTTTGTGTTGCTGAATTTCTTCAGAAAGCGAATTTTTTGCATCACCATCAAAAAGAGCGTAATTCCCGTTTTGCTGAATCCAACTGTGAAATGCTTTTTCTTCAAAAGGCAAACCCAATGAAGTATTTACAAGGATCTTGCCAGAACCAAATTTCTCAAATTCTTCTTGATTCAACAATGTGACATTTTTTGGTAAATGAATCGAAATTATTTCACAGGTTTCCAATAATTCTGATAATTCAAGATAGTTCACACCTTTCTCTTCCCAAACTTTTTTTCGGGTTTTACTGAAATAATAAACCTGAACTCCTAAAGCTAGCAAGGCTTCTGACAATAATTTGCCTGTAGTTCCTAAACCAATAATTCCTATTTTTTTTCCGCTTAATTCTACCGGCATTTTTTTCCATTGGTGAGTTCCAAAACCGTGTAACAAATCAATTAGCGAAGAAATTACAAATTCAATCACACCAGGATCTCCATAATCAAAAATTCCGGTTACTTTTATTCCTTTTTCTTGGGCGTGTTTTACAGCAACATTCGCAGATTCGTCATCAAACAAACTGCATGCCATTCCTATATATTTTAAATTTGGTGCTTGATCTATAATTTGTGAAGTGATTTCTGTTCGCCAAGAAACCAAAACCGCTTCAGCATCTTTTATTCGGTTAATTATTTCTTCTTCTGAATCTGGATAGTCGTGAAATACCTCAACTTCTTCAGCATAAATATTTAGTTTTTCTAGAGCAGCTGAATTCATTTTAGTTTCATCAACCACCACAATTTTTTTTAATTTCTTCATAGTTTAAAAATAAAAAAAGCTATCTGAATAGAAATGTTTGTCAATCTGAACTTGATTCAGGTTCTCATAGTCATAATTACTCAATGAGATTCTGAAATAAATTTAGAATGATGCTTTCCTCTCCTTCAGATAGCTTTCTGAAATTTTGTAGAAAATGTTTTACAGCGGAATATTTCCGTGTTTTCTGTTAGGTCGTAACACTTTTTTATGTTCTAACATACTAAATCCTTTTAATAATTTTCGGCGCGTATCGCGTGGCATAATTACCTCATCTATAAATCCACGTTTAGCAGCTTCAAAAGGATTTGCAAATAATTCAGCATATTCTGCTTCTTTTTCCGCTAATTTTTCAGCCGAATCTTTTGCGGCTTTAATTTCTTTTCTAAAAATAATTTCACTCGCTCCTTTTGCTCCCATTACTGCGATTTCTGCCGTTGGCCAAGCAAAATTTAAATCGGCGCCAATATGTTTAGAATTCATTACATCATAAGCGCCACCATAAGCTTTTCGCGTAATTACCGTAACTTTCGGCACGGTGGCTTCACTAAGCGCATATAATAATTTTGCACCGTGTAAAATAATTCCGTTCCATTCTTGATCGGTTCCCGGTAAAAATCCTGGAACATCCACTAAAACTAACAACGGAATATTGAAGCAATCGCAAAAACGAGTAAATCGTGCCGCTTTTTTAGAAGAATCTACATCGAGAACACCAGCTAAACTCATCGGTTGGTTAGCGACAATTCCTATGCTTCTTCCGCCTAAACGTGCAAAACCAACAATTATATTATCAGCATAATCTTTATGAATTTCAAAAAATGATTCTTCATCGATAATTCCGTTAATCACCTCGTGCATATCATAAGGTTTATTAGAACTATCTGGGATTAATTCGTCTAATTTCGGACGCAATTCGTCCCCTAATTCATACGGAAGTTTCTCGGGTGTGAATTCGTTACTTTGTGGCATGTAACTTACTAATTTCTTGATATCTTCCAAACAAGCAATATCATTGATTGCAGTTCTATGCGTAACACCAGATTTGGTAGAATGCGTACTCGCGCCTCCTAATTCTTCTGAAGTAACTTCTTCATTGGTTACGGTTTTTACTACGTTTGGTCCGGTAACAAACATATAACTGGTATCTTGAACCATTAACGTAAAATCTGTCATCGCTGGAGAATAAACTGCTCCACCGGCACAAGGACCCATAATCGCGGAAATCTGCGGAATTACGCCTGAAGATTTCACATTTCTATGAAAAATATCTGCATAACCGCCTAACGATTTTACGCCTTCTTGAATTCGGGCTCCACCGGAATCGTTTAAACCAATCATAGGCGCGCCTACTTTTACAGCTAAATCCATCACTTTACAGATTTTTTCTGCGTGGGTTTCAGATAAAGCTCCCCCAAAAACGGTAAAATCTTGCGCGAAAACATAAACCAATCTTCCGTTAATTGTCCCGTATCCTGTTACTACGCCATCGCCATAATATTGCTGATCTTCCATTCCA
The DNA here is from genome assembly GCF_042433895.1 of Mesonia maritima. Lineage (NCBI taxonomy): Bacteria > Pseudomonadati > Bacteroidota > Flavobacteriia > Flavobacteriales > Flavobacteriaceae > Mesonia > Mesonia maritima. The sequence continues at coordinate 188,097 of NZ_JBHLUA010000027.1, forward strand.
AAATCGGTGGTTCGGTGGGTTACCAAAATCCCGATTTCTTCAAAAGAACCTTCATCTAATAAATAATCTACCCGTTCTCTCGCGGTTAATTTTTTCTTTTCGTGCTGTTTTGCAATTCTTTTTTCGCCGCCTCCCAAATGGGCTTGCTTAATTTTTTCGTTTAACTTTTCTATATTTTGACTCATGTTCTTTTCAGCTTTTATTCAGTAATCGGTAAACGCAATGCTTTTTGATCTTTTAAATATTGACGTAAGGCAATAATTGCCGCAAGTTTGGCTTCTTCTTCCGTTTCGGCATGAAGTTTTTCTGCGGAATAATAGTTTTTCACGAAATGGGTATCGAAATTTCCACTTCGGAAGGCTTCATGTTCACAAACAAATTTTCCGAAAGGTAAGGTTGTCATTACACCATCTACTTCATAATCGTTAATCGCTTTAATCATGAGTTGAATAGCCTCTTCTCTACTCTTTCCGTAGGTAACGAGTTTTGCCAACATCGGGTCGTAATAAATCGGGACGTCCATTCCTTCTTCAAAACCATTATCTAAACGAATTCCTTCGCCGCTAGGCATACGATATTTTTCTAATTTTCCGACACTAGGAAGAAAATCATCTAAGGGATTTTCAGCATAAACTCTTAATTCTAACGCGTGACCAGTAATGGTTAAATCGTCTTGACTAAATGCTAATTTTTCACCGCGAGCTACTTTTATTTGCTGTTCTACCAAGTCTATTCCTGTAATTAATTCAGTCACGGGATGTTCTACTTGTAAACGCGTGTTCATTTCTAAAAAGTAGAAATTTCTATTTTCATCGAATAAAAACTCTACCGTTCCGGCGCCAACATAATCACAAGATTTTGCAACACGGACGGCCGCTTCACCCATTTCTTTTCTAAGTTTTTCGTCTAAAACTACTGAAGGTGCTTCTTCTACAACTTTCTGGTGACGACGCTGAATGCTACATTCACGTTCAAAAAGATGTAAGACATTTCCATGGGTATCGGCTAAAATTTGAATTTCAATATGACGCGGTGAGGCCACGTATTTTTCAATAAAAACTGAACCATCGCCGAAAGCTGATTCTGCTTCGCTGATGGCTCGTTTCATTTGTTCTTCTAATTTTTTCTCTTCTTCTACTACGCGCATTCCTTTTCCGCCACCGCCAGCAGACGCTTTTATAAGAATTGGATAGCCAATATCTTTAGCGATTTCTTTGGCTTTTTTAGTATCGGTAATGGCTTCATCTATTCCGGGAACCATTGGAATGTCATAGGCTTTTACCGCGTCTTTTGCGGCTAATTTGCTCCCCATAATTTTAATGGCCTTAGAGCCGGGACCAATCCATGTGATATTATTTTTTTCCACAGATTCAGCGAAATCTGCATTTTCACTTAAAAATCCGTAGCCGGGATGAATACCATCTACATTTAATTCTTTTGCTACTTCTATAATTTTATCGCCTAATAAATAGGATTGATTTGAAGGTGCTTCTCCTACACAAACCGCTTCATCTGCAAATTTTACGTGCGGTGCGTTTCGATCTGCTGTAGAATAAATTGCTACGGTTTTGATGCCCATTTTCTGAATGGTTTTCATAACGCGTAATGCAATTTCTCCACGATTGGCAACCAATATTTTTTTCATAATAAATTGTACTATTTTGAATTTTCAATCATAAAACTCTTTTTAATTCTTGAGCTTATAATGAAAGTTTATTCCATTTCGATTAGCAATTGATTTTTTTCGACGGTTTGTCCTTTTTCTATAGAAATAGATTTTATAACCGCGTCTCTTGGCGCTGTTAAAGCGTTTTCCATTTTCATCGCTTCTAGCACTAATAAATAGTCGCCTTCTTTTACTTCATCGCCTTCTTTTACATTTACTTCTAAAATTAAGCCGGGCATTGGCGCGTGAATTTCATTTACCATTTGAGCGTTTCCTAACGAAAGGCCCATTTCTTCAATAAGTAAATCGAGCTCGTTTGCGATATCGACTTCGTAATTATTAGAATTAATTTTTACGGTGTATTTCCGTTTTAGAAAATCACTTTCGATAATTTCTGCTTTAAAAGATCGATGTTCTTTTAAAAGGTGGTATTTTTTTTCGGAAATTTCTTGTGTATCAAGCTGTTGAATTTCATCTAAGGTGAAGTCTAATTCAATATCTTGGTTAACTTTTACACGGTAATTTTTATCCATAATGATAGCTTATGTGTAGTAATATTTAGTTGTTTGGTAAATATATAAAATCTAAATTGATTTTTTATTGGGCTAAGAATATTCAGAAATAGAAATTTAACTGAAATTCATTTTCTATATGCTAAAAAAATATCCCAAAACATTGAAAATATTTTGGGATAGTTATGTTGCTTATGAACGTTAGACTTTCAGCTTTCAATTATTCGTCTGCCACTTTTACGACCATTTTTCCTTTGTTTTCTCCCGAAAATAAATCGATAAAAGCTTGCGGAATATTCTCGAAACCTTCACGAACCGTTTCCTCATATTTCAATTTACCTTCTTGAAGCCATTTAGCTAGTTGCTTTGTGCCTTCAGCAAAATTTTCTTTATAATCGTTTCGTACGGTGAAACCTTGCATTTTTACACTTTTCTTTATGAGAATTCCTTCTACACGCGGTCCAGTTACAGTTTCTTCTTTATTATATTGAGAGATCGCTCCGCAGTTAATTACTCTCCCGTTTCTATTGATATTCTGTAAAGTTGCATCAAGAATTTTTCCGCCGACATTATCAAAATAAACATCGACACCATTGGAAGCTGCTTTTGAAATAGCTTCTTTCATATTCTCGGTAGTTTTATAATTAATGCCTTCGTCGTAATTAAATTTTTCTTTAATCAATTTAATTTTTTCATCAGAACCTGCAATTCCTATAGTTTTGCAACCATAAATTTTAGCAATTTGTCCTACGGCACTTCCCACGGAGCCTGCTGCACCGGAAACTAAAACCGTTTCGCCTTCTTTGGGTTGACCAATATCTGTTAAGCCGAAATAGGCCGTTAAACCTGTCATTCCTAAAATTCCTAAATAAGCAGAAAGTTTTGCCTGATTGGAATCAACTTTTTGAAGGTTTTCTCCTTTTGCTATCTGATATTCTTTCCAAGCCAAATGGCCAAGAACGTAATCTCCCTCTTTAAGATTTTCGCATTCAGATTTTTCTACTTTCGCGATAATCGCCGAAGTAATAGGTTTCCCAATTTGAAAAGGCTCTATATACGATTCTTCATCGCGCATTCTTCCTCTTAAATAAGGATCTACTGAAACATAGATCGTTTTTAAAAGTACTTCGTTTTCTTTTGGTGATTTAACTTCTTCCTCTTTAAACTCAAAATTAGAAGTTTGGGGAGTTTTTTTAGGACGCTCTTTTAATAGAATACTTTGCGTTTTCATTTTTTATTTAAAAATAAAGAAATGTAATTGCATAGCCCGTTAAGAAGTTACTAAATAAAAAAACTAATCAAAGTTGTAACTAAAAAACCCAAGTAAATGTCAAATAAAGAACTAATTAAAACTATTGATATGAAAACAAATTATTTAGTAATCATTACTGGAATTTTAGGTGTTTTATTTTGTGGTTATTTTTTGATAACCGAAAAAGATATACCTACAAGTTTAATCGGTTTTATTAGCGGAACAAGTTTAATATTTATGTGGAGCCAATTAAGAAAATTGAATAAAAAAGTGGTTTAATAATAATTGAAATAAGATTAATGTGGTAATTTATTTTTAAATATTCCGTATAGAAAAGTTCCGATTATTGCACCAATAATAACAATTAAAATTGAAATATAACCAACTCCGGCTAACGTGTACATTGGTCCCGGACAAGCGCCGGCAAGCGCCCAACCTAAACCAAAAATTATTCCGCCCAATAAATAACGAGCTATACTTTTTTCTTTCGGTTGTAACGAAAGTTCTGAACCATCGATCGCTTTTATATTTTTTCGTTTAAAAAACTGAACACCAACTAAACCGACGGCCACAGCAGATCCCATAATGCCGTACATATGAAAACTAGCAAAATTGAACATTTCGTAAATTCTAAACCACGAAGCGGCTTCAGATTTATACATTACAATTCCGAAAAGTATTCCTGTAATTAAATAGATTATTGTCTTCATAAAGATTTGTTTAAAAAATAAAAGGATAAAAAAGGTGAACCATTACTAAACCGCCAATAAAAAAACCGATTATTGCAATAAGCGATGGGAGTTGTAAATTACTTAAACCAGAAATTCCGTGGCCTGAAGTACAACCGCCTGCATAACGAGCACCAAAACCAACTAAAAGTCCGCCGCCAAGAAGAATTAATATATTTTTTAAATTTAAGCTTTCCAATGCAAAAATTTCGGTAGGTAAATAAGCTTTTCCCGCACTGTAAATTCCGTATTCGTGGAGTTGCGGAAACAAATTTTCATTTATTTCTACGGTATTTGAAGATAAATAATTTGCCGCCAAATAACCGCCAATTGCCGCTCCCACGACAATTACTAAATTCCATTTTTGGGATTTCCAATTGAAGTTGAAAAAATCGGAATATTTCCCAGCACCGCCAATTGAACAAAGTGTTCTAAGGTTAGATGACATTCCGAATTTCTTTCCGATTAATAATAGGAATAACATAATAAATGCTATTGCCGGTCCGCCGATATACCACGGCCAAGGTTCATAAATTAAATTCATTTTCTACAATTTTCAACAAATATCATTTTTTAAACTGAAGGTTTTAGTAACCCAAGTTACCTAAGTGCTAAAAACTAAAAAATCCGTCGCATTGCAACGGATTCTTCAATTAAAATAAATTTTTATTTATAAATACTCTTTAATCGCATCGCTTAAATCGAGTACAGACGTTTTATCTATGTATTTATCGATAATACTGCTTCCTGCGGCGCTTCTATAACCAGCTGCACAATGTACAACAATTGGTTTTTCAGTTGGTATTTCTTGTACACGTTCTCTTAATTCGTGTAACGGAATATTTATAGAATTTTCAAATGGTTTTTTAGTTTCTACTTCCGGGACATTTCTAATATCTACAATAGTGTAATTGGAAGAGTTTTCTTTGAAAGCTTCTAAATTAATTTCTTCAGATTTTTCTAAATTGCCTGCTAACGTCACAATCGCTTTTAGTTGTTTTTCATAACCGATTTTTGCGATTCTACTTAAAGTTGTTTCAATCATATCTACAGAAGGAACTACAACGTAAAATTCTTCTTCAGGTTTTACAATCGCACCTAACCAAGTTTCTAATTTTTGCGCTTCGCGGATTCCTATAATATTAAAACTTTCCGGTAAATGATTGGCTTTAAAATCATCGGCAGAGCGAATATCGATAATGGTTGTATCTTTTTCAACTTGCGAAACATTTAACAATACCGGAACTTCGCCAATACTTTTTAAGAAATTATCGGGTCCTTTTTTATTGGTATCTACATCAAATCCGAAATAATGCGGAATCATCGGTTGATCTTGTAATAATTCGTTTACAAATTCCTCTTCGGTTTGTTCTTGAAAAGCCCAATTGCTCATTCGCTCTTGTCCTAAGGTTGAAGAGGAAGCATCACTCATATTTTTTCCGCATAAAGAACCAGCGCCGTGGGCGGGATAAACAAGAGTTTCATCTGGCAAATCATTATATTTTTGTTGCATTGTATGATACATTTGCTTTGCCAATTCTTCACGCTTTGCGTGCATATTCCCGGCTTTTTCGCGTAAATCTGGTCTTCCCACATTTCCGATGAAAAGTGTATCGCCTGTAAAAACTGCTTTTTCATTTTTGGCTTCGGCAACAATTGAAATACTATCGGGTGAATGTCCCGGGGTATTTATAGCTGAAAATTTTACTGTTCCCATTGTGAAGTTATCGCCATCATCAAAACTTTGGTGTGGATAATCGGCTCCTAAATCTTTACTGGTATAAATTGTCGCGCCGGTTTCTTTATGAATTTGTAAATGACTGCTCACAAAATCGGCGTGCGGATGCGTTTCAAAAACAGCAACAATTACAGCGTTATTTTCTTCAGCAAATTGATAATACGGCATTGGGTTTCTAGAAGGATCGACCAAGGCCATTTTCCCTTCGCTTACAATGGCATAAGAATAATGTGCTAAAGCTTTATCGTTAAATTGTTTTATTTTCATGATTTCTTATTTTATTGAACTTTTTTTGTGTTGTAGTTTGTTTATGTTGAAATGGATATGCGAGTTGTTTCCCGAACCCTTCCGGAAAATTTTCATCGCCTTCAAAACCTAATTCTATATTTTTTCCGTTTTTAGGAATGTAAGCCGTTCCGAATAAATAATCCCAAATGCTTAAACTTAAGCCGTAATTCATTCCGTAAGGTCTATCTTTTGGTAATTTTTTAGAATGATGCCAAATGTGCATTTTTGGGTTATTCAGCAAATAGCCGAAAATTCCGTAATTCCAACCTAAATTGGCGTGATTTAAATGACCTATAAATACGGCAAACATGTGAACGATAAAAAATTCTTGAATGCCAAAACCAATCATCGCTAACGGAATATATTGTACACTTTTATACACGATGGTTTCCATAAAGTGAAAGCGGAATTGCGCGGCAAAACCCATTTCTTTTACGCTATGGTGAATTTTATGAAATTTCCATAACCAAGGTCTTCTATGTAATTGTCGATGAACGTTCCACTGAATAAAATCAGCGATTACAAACATAATTAATAATTGCGACCAAGCGGGTAAATCTTGCACTTCAATCGCGACCAAATTTTCTATACCAAAGAGCGCTAAAAAATCATTGAACAATTCTACCCCAACATTAGAAATAGCATTGTAACCGACGAGCGAGAACAGAAAAAAATTAAAAAGAATATAAAAACTATCGAGCCAAAATCCTTTTCTGAAAACTGCTTGATTTTTTCGCCACGGAATTAAAATTTCAAGCACCCAAACCAATAACGAAAGCCCGATGAGCCAATAAAAATAATTGGTCCACGAAGGATTTGAAATTTCATCTACCAAATAATTAAAATATCCGGTAAATGAGTCTTTTATTATTTTAAGGTACTTTTCCACTTAAATTTTTATTTCGATACAAAAATACATAATAAGTTTACTTCTCACGGTAACCAAAGTTACAGTCGAATAAATTGCCTATAAATAGTAAGTAGCAAATAAGATTCCACTTTCACAATTTTAAATATTTATACAGAAAGGAATTTAAATTTTAGTAATTTTCAATTCTAAAAAATAAGAATGACAAATACGTTGCAATCTTTATATGCGTCGGTTTTTCAACCCGAATTGCTTAAAGAAATAGAAGAAATAGGAATCGAAAAAAAAGTTAAAGCAGGCGAAGAACTTATACAAAATGGCGATTATGTACGCTCGATGCCTTTATTAATTGAAGGCGCTTTAAAAATTTCAAGAATCGATGAAAACGGAAACGAACTTCTACTCTATTTTTTAGAAAAAGGCGAAACTTGCGCGATGACGCTGAGTTGTTGTGTGTCTCATCATAAAAGTGAAATTAACGCGGTCGCGGAAACCGATTCCACACTAATTATGATTCCTATTCAAAAAATGGAAGAATGGTCTTCTACTTACAAAAGTTGGCGAAATTTTGTGTTCGAAAGTTACCACAATCGATTAATGGAAGTTTTACAAGCGATAGACAATATTGCTTTTTCTAAACTAGACGAACGTTTGTTGCATTATTTAGCTGAAAAAAAGAAAATCGCCAATTCTAATACCTTACATTTAACGCATCAAGAAATCGCAACCGATTTACATTCTTCTCGCGTGGTGATTTCCCGCTTATTGAAAAAATTAGAAAATCAAAACCGACTTAAAATTCAACGAAATAATATTGAATTAATCGCAATGTAACTTAGATTACGTTATTGCTAATTTATAATTGCTAATTTCGTTACAGATTTAATAAAATGATTGAAATTTTAGGTTATTTAGGAGCATTAGTAATCGGAATAGTTTTAGGCTTAACCGGCGGCGGCGGTTCAATTTTAACGGTTCCTGTATTGGTTTACATTTTAGCGATAAACCCGGTAGTAGCGACTGGCTATTCACTTTTCGTAGTAGGAACTTCGGCTTTATTTGGTGCGGTAAAAAATATTCAGAAAGGATTAGTAAATTTTAAATCTTCGCTCATTTTTGCAATTCCGGCGGTTATCGCAGTTTTTTCTACACGAAAATTTATAATTCCCGCGATTCCCCATGTTTTACTAGAAACTTCAAGTATTGTATTAACCAAAGAAATCGCGATTATGATTTTTTTCGCGTTACTGATGTTAGTCGCTTCATTTTCGATGATTATTGACAGAAAAGATTCTTTAAAAACTCCTTCAAATACTGAAAATTCAAACGATTTAAATATCGGGTTATTAATTTTATTAGGAGTTTTAACCGGATTAATTACCGGTTCTGTTGGCGCTGGCGGTGGTTTTATAATTGTTCCTATTTTAGTTTTATTGGCAAAATTACCAATGAAAAAAGCCGCGGCGACTTCCCTTTTTATTATCGCCATAAATTCTTTACTCGGTTTTTTAGGAGATGTAACCACAATTGATATCGACTGGGTTTTTCTCTTAACTTTTTCAGCTATTGCGGTTGTCGGAATATTTATCGGAATTTACTTGAATAAATTTATCGATGGAAAAAAGCTAAAAAAAGGTTTCGGCTGGTTTGTACTTCTTATGGGAATATATATTTTTTGGAAAGAAATGTCGATGTAAAATCAGTTTAGCTTCGCTCCTATTTTTTCAATTGTGTTCCAATTTCTGGTCGTTAATTGCTTTTGAAAAGCTTTATCCATTTTTTCCATCGCTTTGGTCGATTTCCCTTTTGAAAGATCAACCACCGAAAAAAGTTCATTTTTATTGACTTTTACCAAGCGAAAAGAATCATCTTCTAAACTTTCTAAAACCGATTTATTCTTTAAATCTTCATATAAAAAACTTACATACAAGCGAATATCTTTATTTAATTCAATAGATTGAAACGGATTTTCCGCTAACATTTTTTCTATTTCAGTCTTCGTTTTTACAACCGTAGGAATCGCAAAACCAAAATTTTCTTCTAATAACTCACTTAATTCTTGCTGAATTTTTTCTGAAGAAGTTTCTGCTGAATCAAAAATTACATTACCTGAATTTAATAAGGTAATTATATTTTGACAGCTGTTTTTCTTCAACAACATTTTTAAATCTTTCATCGGAACTTTATGTTTTCCACCAACATTTATTCCTCTTAAAAAAGCGATATAGGTTTTCATATTTATAATTTACATGTGTAAAATTAAAAAAGCTGCTCACAACTGAAGCAGCTTTTTTTCTATTGATTTTTAAGTTCTTTCAAAAAATTAATAAATTCTTCTGAACTATAATTTGCGATTCCTTCGTGTTTATAAGCAATTGCGCCATTTTTATCTAACACAAACGTTGTTGGAATGCTAAACACCGATAAATCTTTTGGAATTTTACCTTGCGCTTGATGAATATCAAATTCGTATTCTTTACGTTGAATATAATTTTTAGCTTTAGTAAAATCTTTATTTTGATTAATCATTAAAAAAACAACATCTTTTTCATCTTTAAACTTTTGATGTAGTTTATGAATACTAGGCATTTCTGCTACACAAGGCGGACACCAAGTTGCCCAATAATTTACAAAAACTACTTTTCCTTTTAAATCATTTAAATTTAATTGTTCTCCGTTTTGATTAACCAAAGAGAATGAATAATTTTTAGACTCAGTAATTTTTTCAACATTTTCAATTGAAGGATTAAAAAAGCCTAATTTTAGCATTCCGCTTTGTAAAAAACCAAAAACTTCAGCTCTTAAACTCGAAGAAAAAAGCACAACAATTAACGCAATCCAGAAAATATAATTCCAAATTTTATTTCTTTTTTTAGTTTTCATTTTTTTCTATTTAAATTCATAAGCTGTGTTGGGAACAGTAGAAAACGAATGTACACCTAATTGTTCGCAATAAGCTCTTTTTTCTAGCTTTGGCGAGACTGGCGAAAATTTCTGCAAATATTCTTCAACTGCATCGTGAATTGTATAATTTTTCACTTCTACATCTTTCACATTTGGCATTCTGCAAAGATTATCCATAGGATCGCCGGGACGAACACAAGCTGAAATGGAATAATATTTCTCCTCTTCGAGCGGTTTTCCTCCAATACTAATCGTATTTATTCTATTTCCTTTTGGTTTACTGATATCAAAATCTATTTTCATCCCTGAAAATCTAACCAACCAACCGCCGAAACGTTCTGTTGGATTTGGTGAAAAAGCATTGTGAATTTCATTTTCTAACCAGTTTTTTAGTTGCCTTCCGCTAACTTTTCCAGTTTTTATTTTTTCATTTACCGGCAGAACATTCCATAGATTAGCTTTTGTAATGGGCGCCGGCTTTCCATTTTCAGGAACAATAGGGTTTCCGAATCTAAAGCCGTTAGAAATAGCAATATCGACACCGGTTTTCCATTTTGCAGCGTCTGTTATCATATTATCCATTGGGTCTTCTACTGTTAAATAACGATATAGCGGAACGTCTGTATAACCAATTATTTCTTCCATTTCTTCTTTATATGGAGCTTTGGCTTTTTCAACTAACTGCGCAATTTTTTTATCGGCCGGATATTTATTTGGATCTACTTCTAGTAACTCATAATTATCTGCTACAATTTCCCCATTTACAATTTTTAAATTAAGTTTTCCAACAAAAGAACCGAAAGCGCCCGGTTCTGTCACTTTCGCAAATTTTCCTTGAATAGGTTCTCGCACTCTTTCATGCGTATCATTTCCTAAAATATAATCTACATTTTTTGCTATAGGATTATTGGCTAATTCTACTTGTTTAAAAATTCCAAAGTGCGTGACCAAAAATAAAACATCAACTTTTTCTTTATTTTTTAAATCCTGAATTTGCTTTTGTAAATGTTTTAATCCGGTAAAATTAATTCCTTTACTAAATTCGGGATTTTGCCGAATAGGAACATCCGGGTCGTTTACGCCAATAAAACCAATTTTTACGCCTTCAATTTCTTTAATAAAATAAGAAGGAAATAAATTTTCATTATTTTTTTCGTGATACATATTTTGAGCAATTACCGGTGTTTCATATTTCTGAAGCACATCTAGCATTTGTTTTTTTCCGTAAACAACTTCCCAATTTCCAGGAATTAAAACATCATAATTCATCTGTTTAATTAGCTTCGGAAAAATATTTCCTTTAGATAAGGCTGCATAACCGCTTCCTTGAATTAAATCGCCACCATCTACAATTATTGTATTGCCGGGATTTTTAGCACGTTCTTTTTCAAACAAGGTTTTAATATTCGCTAAACCGCCACGATTTTTAAATACAATTTTACCATTTTCCCAAAAAAGTTCTGGATGCGTATCTAATTGCCCGTGAATATCTGCAGTTTGCAAAATCGTTACAGAAACGGTATCGTTTTCCGCAATATTAATTTTATCACTTTTTTGAGTTGATTTTACATCTTTACATGCGATTAATACGCTTGAAAAAATCAATATTATTAAGAGTTTATTATAATTTTTCATCTCCATTTTTTTATAGTTCTATACTTAAATATCCTTCTTGCTGCTTTTTAAAATTGTAGAGAATTCCGTTTTCTACAATAGTTAATTTTGCAGGTAATTTTGTTTTATCCACCTTGAATTTTTTTAAGGAAAAACCACAAGCATGAATCTTAACATTTAACTTTTCAGCTTGTTGTAAAAATGACTCAATAGCTAAAGGGTTTTCTAAATCTTTCACAGTTTTTCCGCAAATAACAACTTCAAATTTTCCGAATGTTGAAGGATTTTCGCTTTTAAGTTCTTCAGCAGTAATTAAGATTGGTTTTAATTGCGGAATTTTACGTGTTAACACAATGTAGTTTGTGGATTTTTCATGTGATAAATTTTCTTGTGCATTCATCGAAAAAAATGAACAAAAAATAATTAAGCTACTTAGAATAAATATTTTCATAACTTTTTATTATTAATTTTAATATTGTTGATTATAAAGTAAAGGAGTCCACCAATTATAGCTATATTTTTAAATAACGGACCTAAAGTGGTAATTTGTCCCACTTGAATTGTTAAGGTAATCGGGAGTAAAACTAGCGCAAGAATGCTAGCCGAAATTCTGGTTTTAAAACCAATTAAAAGTGCAAAACCGGCAATAAACATGACAATTCCTGAAAGAATGACCAACAATTTTGGATCGCCAAAAAAATAGGCAATTCCTTTAAAATTAGCCGATTCAATTCTTTGTACCGTTTTTTCGGAATTCGATAAATGGTTAAAACTTGCCACGAGAAAAATTCCGCTTAGCATTACTCGAAGTAGTTGAATAGAGCGAGCGCTCACCAACACTTGATTTTTCATAACATATTTTTAATTGAAAAATGTTCTTTTAGAGAATCCTAAAAGTTTATGATTATTAAAAATTATGCTTGTTTAGGTGGCGGAAGTTGTTGTTCGTAATAAGGTGATAATAGCGAACTGTGTAAATAGGAAAAAAATGATATTTCTTTTTCTAAATTAACTGATTTATATTGAAAATCAGAAATTTGAAAAGTGTTCTGACAGTTTAAATTTAATACAAAAGAAGCCGTAAGAGTTTCGGTAGAAAAGTTTTCTTGTGACTGCGGTTTTTGTTTAGCGTTTTTCTTTTTACAAAACGGATTTACAAACGTAATTTCATCTGAATCTAATAGCAATTGAAATACATTTGCTTCAACTAAAAATAGTTTACTGGTAAATAACAGACAACATAAAACCGCTATGTAAGCTTTTTTCTTCATCACTTCCAAAGATAAAATAGAAGTTATAAATTAAAAGTGACTTTGGTTACAAAACTAAAATTTAGTTAGCAGTTGTTCGTAAAAGCCAATCGGAAATAATACGCAAAGCTACAGGAGAAATGGTTTGTTCAATTTCTGCATATTCGTTTGGCAAACCGGTTTTACTTTCTTGAAAAAGATGATTTAATTTTTCAATTTCTCGCATAGTCACTTTTTTATTTCCTTTTGCGGTTAAGGTAGTTTTTATGGCTGACAAATTTTCTTTGGCGGGAACTTGCAAATCATTACTTCCGTTAATCGCTAAAACCGGACATTTCACTTTTTCCAAAATCGGTTTTGGGTTGTAACGAATAAAATTATACATCCACGGACTTGTAAGTTGTTGAGCTAATTTTTGCGCTTGCGCTGTGGTTTGCACTTCATCAAAATTTTCATCTAGATAATTAGCAAGTTTTTGTTGAAAAGCTTCATTATTTTCAGTTGAATTCACGATCATTTGGTAAGCTTTTCCTAATTGTTGCTGACTTTTTTCTATTGTTTCTGCATCTACTCCTAATTTTTCTTGTATTGCCTTTTTCTGGGAAAGCAACAAATCGCTTCCTTGAACTCCGGCGCCAGCCATAAGTATAATAAAAGCTACATTTTTATTTCGAGCCGCAATTATTGGCGCTACAGAACCGCCTTCGCTATGACCAATAAGTCCAATATTTTCTGAATCGATATCTTTTCTGGTTTCTAGATAATTGAAAAAGCTTTCCACATCATCTGCAAAATCATAACTTGTAGCGGTAGAAAAAACACCTTCAGATTCACCAACACCGCGTTCATCAAAACGTAAAACAGCAAAACCATTTCTTGTTAAATAATCTGAAAGCAATAAAAATGGTTTATGACCAAGAATTTCTGAATCTCTATTTTGAGGACCGCTACCACTTATTAAAATTACCGCTGGTGCTTTTTTCACGTTTTCAGGAAGTGTTAGCGTTGCGGCAAGATTTATTCCGGCTTTTTCATTTTTAACATTAATATTTTTTGATTTATACGGAAATGGTTCTTTAGGTTCTTGAGGTCGATTTAATTTTTTTTCACCCGGTGTTAATTTTAGTGGAAGCGTAAGCCCGGCTTGTTTATAATTTCCTACAAAAGCATTATTTTCATATTTTCCTTCGTAGGTAATTCCTGCCATTGCGATATTCAGCGTTAAGGTGGAATCTTTAAAAGTTGTAGTGGTTACCGGTAAATCTTTTACACCTTGCTTGGGAATATCGACCACAGAAGAATAATTATCGCCGTCTTTTGTAATGGTAAACGTAAACCCAATTTTTGTTCCTTGAACTTCAATATCGCCGCTCCAATTACCTTCAATATTTTGTGCAAAAATTATCGTCGAAAAAAATATAAAAAATAATGTAAGTCTAGTTTTCATAAGTAGTTTTTTTAAGCAATTATTTTTGAATGGCTGAAACTTCTTCTTCCGTCACCGGCTTTTGCTGCTTATTCCCCCAAGAATTCATCACGTAATTCATTACTTCAGCTACTTCTTTATCAGATAAATCTAGCGAAAACATAACATTTTCAAAAGGTTTTCCATTTACGGTAATTTCTCCATTTAAGCCATATTTTACCGCGTGAATACTTTCTTCACGTTTTTCGGTTAACCAATTTGAATTTGCTAAAGGTGGATAAATTTTTGGTATCCCTTTTCCGTTAGCTAAATGACATTGTGCACATTTGTTAGTGTAGATTTTTTTGCCTTTCTCAAACGGATTTTTTTCAGTTGAAGAAACCGAATTATGCTCAGGATTTTTATAGTTTTCTTCCTTCTTTTCTTTACAAGCGAATGTAATTGTGACTAAAATTAGTAAAACTGAAATTCTAAATTTCATGAAAGTTTTTTTTCAAATATAATTAACGCCCAATAATAATTAAAGCACGTTTTTCCTTTTTCTGAAAACGAAACAATAAAAATGCACTTAAAACCAAACAAATCATAATCGTAATTGCCATCGGGACTAAACTTACGCCGGTAAATTTACTGATCACAAATGAAGCTAGAGCACCTAAAATCATTTTCATACTTCCTACTAAAGCTGACGCTCTTCCGGCTCTTTTTGTAAACGGATACAAGGATAGCGCGGTAGTGTTCGGGTTTTGAAAACCTAATAAAAAAAGCATAGAAAATAATAATCCCAATGTTATATAAAAATTTGAACTAAAAAAAGCATTCAACATAAATAAAGAACCAATAACCACTAAAATAACGCTTATAAATAAAGTGACTTTAAACGTTGTGTATCTTTTTAGAACAACTCTATTTAATTGACTACCAACAATTAAACCCGCTGCGTTCATCCCAAATAACCAACCAAATTGTGTTTCAGTTAAATTATAATTTTCCATAAACATTGTCGGTGCATTCGATATATAGGAAAATAAAGCACCAATGGTAAAACTTCCAGCTAATGAGAATGTAAGAAAAATTTTATCGGTTAAAATTCCATAATATTTTGAAGCTACTTTTTTAAATTTCAATTCTACACTTTTATCGGGATCTATACTTTCAGGTAAAAACTTAAATACGCTTATAAACATCATTGTGGCGAAAAAGGCTAAGATTACAAAAATTGCATGCCACGTAAAATAAGTAAGTACAATTCCGCCAATCGTAGGTGCAATAATTGGAGCGCCTCCCATAATTAGCATTAAAAATGAAATTGCCCGCGCCACTTCGTTAGTGGGAAAAACATCACGAACTACCGCTTTTGCAGCTACCATTCCTGCAGCAGCTCCCAAAGCGAGAAAAAATCGTGAAGCCACAAGCCATTCCAAATTAGGAGAATAAAAACAACTTACCGCTGAAATTATATAAATAACTAAGCCGATAAGGAGTGGTTTTTTTCTTCCGAATTTATCCATTATCGGACCGTAAATTAATTGCCCTAACCCGATCCCTATAAAATAACTAGTTAAAGAAAAACCGACTTCAGCTTTAGTAATTGAAAATTCTTTTGCAATGCTTTCAAAACTTGGCAAATACATATCAATAGAAAACGGACCTAAAGCAATTAAGGTTCCTAAAACCAATAAAATGATACGTTCTCGCTTTTTATTTCTTTGGCTAAAATCTTCTTGCATAATGCAAATTTCGAGCATTATAAATTCTTAGAAGCTTAGTTTGAATTGGTTTAACAAATAATTAATAACAACATTTTTAAAGAGAATTTTGTGAAGTTTATATTCTGAAAAAGTTAATAATTATTATATTCGCAATCCAAAATTCGGGATGTAGCTTAGTCCGGTTAAAGTGCGCGTCTGGGGGGCGCGAGATCGGAGGTTCGAATCCTCTCATCCCGACTTTACAGTTTTTCCTCTTCAGAAAAACAACCTCTAAACCTTTATTCACATTAAAAAGTTAATAATTGAAGGCTTATTTCCTTTAAAACCTTACAATTAAAAATTACTTTTGCACAAACTGAATTTAACCTTATTAAACTCATGCCAAATACAACACAATTAGAAGATTTCGTTACGCAAGTAAGAAGAGATATTCTCAGGCAAGTACACAAAGTAAATTCTGGACACCCTGGTGGTTCACTAGGTTGTGCCGAATTTTTTACCGCTCTCTATCAAGAAATTATGGACTATTCTAAAGATTTTGATATGGACGGCAAAAACGAAGATTTATTTTTCCTTTCTAACGGACATATTTCTCCTGTTTTTTATAGCGTTCTAGCACGTAGCGGATTCTTCCCTGTAGAAGAACTTCGCACATTTAGACATATCGATTCGCGTTTGCAAGGCCACCCAACAACGCACGAAGGTTTACCGGGAATTCGCGTAGCGTCAGGTTCGCTTGGTCAAGGAATGTCAGTTGCACTTGGCGCAGCACAAACCAAAAAACTAAATGGAGATAAACACTTAGTTTATTCCCTTCATGGCGATGGTGAATTACAAGAAGGTCAAAATTGGGAAGCCATTATGTATGCAGCGGCCCATAAAGTTGATAACATCATTTCTACGGTCGATTTAAACGGTCAGCAAATTGATGGTTCAACAAACGATGTCCTTGCGCTAGGAAATGTAAAAGATAAATTTTTAGCCTTTGGCTGGGAAGTTTTAGAAATTGAAAAAGGAAATAATCTCACTGAAGTTATCAAAGGCTTAAATGAAGCCAAAACAAAAACAGGAAAAGGAAAACCGGTTTGTATACTTTTAAAAACGGAGATGGGTAACGGTGTAGATTTTATGATGCACACGCACGCCTGGCACGGAAAAGCTCCAAGCGATGAACAATTAGAAATCGGTTTAAAGCAAAACCCTGAAACCTTAGGCGATTACTAGCACGAATTAAAAATTTCAGAAACAAAAAATGATGAAAAAATATATAGATACTGGTAAAAAAGATACACGTTCTGGTTTTGGCGCTGGTTTAACTGAACTTGGAAAGACTAATGAAAATGTAGTTGCCCTTTGTGCCGATCTTACCGGTTCCTTGAAAATGGATGATTTCAAAAAAAATCATCCCGAACGCTTTTTTCAAGTAGGAATTGCAGAAGCTAATATGATAGGAATGGCAGCCGGAATGACTATCGGTGGAAAAATTCCATTCACCGGAACTTTTGCAAATTTCTCTACCGGAAGAGTTTACGATCAAATTAGACAAAGCGTAGCTTATTCTGGTAAAAATGTAAAAATCTGTGCTTCTCACGCCGGCTTAACCTTAGGTGAAGACGGAGCGACACATCAGATTTTAGAAGATATTGGCTTGATGAAAATGTTACCGGGAATGACGGTAATTAATACTTGCGATTACAACCAAACCAAAGCAGCAACATTAGCCATCGCAGAACATGAAGGTCCTGTTTATTTACGCTTCGGAAGACCAAAAGTTGCAAATTTCACACCTGAAGATCAACAATTCGAAATCGGAAAAGCACTTCAGTTAACAGAAGGAAACGATGTAACTATCGTGGCGACCGGTCATTTAGTTTGGGAAGCGATTCAAGCTGCTGAACAATTAGAAGAAAAAGGAATTTCTGCTGAAGTGATAAATATTCACACCATAAAACCTTTAGACGACAAAGCTATTTTAAAATCTGTAGAAAAAACAGCTTGCATTGTTACCGCGGAAGAACATAATTTCTTAGGCGGTTTAGGAGAAAGCGTAGCACGCGTTTTAGCTGAAAATAAACCGACACCGCAAGAATTTGTAGCTACAAAAGATACGTTTGGCGAGAGTGGAACTCCTGACCAATTAATGGACAAATACGGATTAAACGCTTCAGCAATCGTAAAAGCTTCAGAAAAAGTAATAAAAAGAAAATAATCTTTTTTGATTGTTAATTATAAAAAAAGCCTTAGAAAATTCTAAGGCTTTTTATTTTAGTAAAAATTGAATTGATATTATCGTGTCAATTTTTTATACTTAATTCGTTTTGGCATTACATCACCACCAAGACGTTTCTTCTTATTTTCTTCATAATCAGAGAAACTTCCTTCAAAGAAATACACTTGAGAATCTCCTTCAAACGAAAGAATATGTGTACAAACTCGATCTAAAAACCAACGGTCGTGAGAAATAATTACGGCGCAACCGGCAAAATTTTCTAAACCTTCCTCTAACGCTCGAAGTGTATTTACATCTAAATCGTTCGTTGGCTCATCTAATAACAAAACATTTCCTTCCTCTTTTAAGGTCATCGCTAAATGAAGTCGGTTACGTTCACCACCAGAAAGCATATTTACTTTTTTGTTTTGTTCGCTTCCGCTGAAATTAAATCTGCTTAAATAAGCGCGAGAATTTACTTCTCGACCGCCCATCATAATAAGGTCTTGTTCATCGCTAAAATTTTGCCAAATCGTTTTTTCAGGATCAATATTACTATGACTCTGATCTACATAGGAAATTTTAGCGGTTTCCCCCACTTTAAATTCTCCTTTATCGGGTTCTTCTTCTCCCATGATCATTTTAAAAATGGTGGTTTTACCAGCGCCATTCGGACCGATAATTCCTACAATTCCTGCTTGCGGAAGTTGAAAGTTAAGATCTTCATACAATAATTTATCACCAAAAGCTTTGCTTACGCCTTTAGCATCGATCACATTGGTTCCTAAACGCGGACCGTTGGGAATATAAATTTCCAACTTCTCGTCCATTTGTTTCTGATCTTGACTTAATAATTTATCGTAATTTTTTAAACGAGCTTTTTGTTTGGTCTGTCTTCCTTTCGGATTCATTTTTGCCCATTCCAATTCTCGCTCTAATGATTTTTGACGCTTACTGGCTTGTTTTTGCTCTTGCGCCATTCGTTTAGATTTCTGATCTAACCAAGAAGAGTAATTTCCTTTCCATGGAATGCCTTCTCCTCTATCGAGTTCTAAAATCCATCCGGCAACATTATCTAAGAAATAACGGTCGTGCGTTACAGCGATTACGGTTCCTTTATATTGTTGTAAATGATGTTCTAACCAATGTACAGATTCTGCATCTAAATGGTTGGTTGGCTCATCGAGTAATAAAATATCGGGTTCTTGTAGAAGTAAACGACATAAAGCCACACGACGACGTTCACCACCCGAAAGTACGCTAATTTTTTTATCGGCTTCCGGCGTTCTTAACGCGTCCATTGCAATTTCTAATTTGGTATCGATTTCCCAAGCGTTTGAAGCGTCTATTTCATCTTGCAACTTCGCTTGCCGATCCATTAATTTTTGCATCTTATCGGCATCTTCGTAAACTTCAGGTAACCCAAATTGATCGTTTATAGAATTGTATTCATCTAAAACTTTCATCGTTTCAGCTACTCCTTCTTTTACAACTTCTAAAACTGTTTTTTCTTCATCGAGTTCGGGTTCTTGCTCTAACATTCCTACAGAATAACCTGGAGAAAAAACCACATCGCCTTGGTAGTTTTTTTCTTTTCCTGCGATAATGCGCATTAAGGTAGATTTACCTGAACCGTTGAGTCCTAGAATTCCAATTTTTGCTCCGTAAAAGAAGCTTAAATAAATATTTTTTAATACAGGAGTATTAGCGTTTTTATACGTTTTTGTAACTCCCGACATGGAAAATATTACTTTCTTATCGTCTGCCATTTTTTGTTTTTTTTGGCGTTTGCGATGCACCGCGCTATCCGTTATATCTGCCGATTTCCTATCGGCAGGATGCCACTACTATCGCTAACGCAATAATTACGTGTCAAATATCTTAAATCTAATTGATAAAAAGGAAAGAAATTTTAAGATTTATAAACCCCGAGCAATCTTGCAATAATTACTAATTGACCAGTATGATATGCATTATGTTCAATCACTAATAAAACTTCTCGAAGTAAGGTATGCTTATCGTTGGTTGGTACAGTCTCAGAAAGATTTTTATTTTCGTTACCTAAAAGCTGGGTTAACGCTTTTTGAGAGTTTTTAAACGTTTTTTGCAAGTTTTCCCATTCGGCTTTGCTTTGTGGTTTTTGCTGTTTTGGCCAATAATCCTTTGGCCATTTGGGCGCTTTATAATTTTTATTACAGCAATATGCTAAAATGTCGCTTTGTGCATAAACAATATGGTAAAATAATTCATAAAAAGAATAAGGCAAATTCTCAGGACGTTCACCTAACTTTTCATACGGAATTTTAGGTAATAGTTCATCTAAAGGTACAAATACTTCTCCGCCTTGCAAATGTTTTAGTAATTGTTCTCGCATTACACTCTTCCTTTTAACGCGTTAAAAACCCAAGCGATAGCAAAAAAACCAATCCCAACAGCTGCAAAACCATAACCCGCAATTTCCTTATAACGAAATGCTCCAAGCGCGATTAATCCTATCCCTACTAAAATCATAATAAATGTTGCCCAAGCCAATACTGTATTTTTATTCATTCCCATAATCAAATCATTTTATGCTATTTTTTTAAAACAAAATTTATTTTGAAGTTGCATAAATACAAATATCTTGCTTTTATACCAGTTTTTTAGTTATTAAAATTATAAGGTTTTTGTATTTTCGTTGAAAAATAAACCTGCGTGAAGGATTGAACGGCTTTTTTAAGCTCTTTTTATGACTGAAAGAAATAAAAAAGCGAGTAGTGAAAGCCTGACCCTGTAAGGGACACGCCCAAAATAAATTTAGTGTAAATGGATATAAAATTCAATAAAAACGAAGACCACAACAAACTTTTGGTTTCTGATTTAAACAGCAAACTGAAAAAAATTCACTTAGGTGGTGGTGAAAAACGTATTGAAAAACACCATGCAAAAGGAAAAATGACTGCTCGCGAGCGAATTGATTTCCTGTTAGACGAACCGAAAGATGCTATTGAAATTGGGGCATTTGCTGGCGATGGAATGTATGAAGAACATGGCGGTTGCCCAAGTGGCGGTGTGGTTGTGAAAATAGGAAAAGTTTCTGGAAAGCAAGTAATTGTAGTGGCTAACGATGCGACAGTAAAAGCCGGAGCTTGGTTTCCCATTACAGGAAAGAAAAACTTACGCGCACAAGAAATTTCGATTGAAAATAAATTGCCAATTATTTATTTAGTAGATAGCGCGGGTGTTTATTTACCAATGCAAGATGAAATTTTTCCTGATAAAGAACATTTTGGGCGAATTTTTAGAAATAATGCGGTCATGAGCAGTATGGGAATTACCCAAATTGCAGCCGTAATGGGAAGCTGCGTTGCCGGTGGTGCGTATTTACCAATTATGAGCGATGAAGCTTTAATTGTTGAAAAGACAGGAAGTATTTTCTTGGCGGGAAGTTATTTGGTAAAAGCTGCCATTGGTGAAAGTATCGATAATGAAAGCTTAGGCGGAGCAACGACGCATTGCGAAATTAGTGGCGTTACCGACTATAAAGCAAAAGATGATAAAGACGCGCTGACTAAAATTCAGAATATCATGGATAAAATCGGCGCTGCTGAAGATGCTGGTTTTAACCGAAAAAAAGCTGCGGAACCGAAATTAGATCCAGAAGAAATTTTTGGTCATTTACCGGCTAAACGAAGTGACCAATATGATATGATGGAAATTATTAACCGATTGGTTGATAATTCTGAATTTGAAGAATACAAAGCTGGTTACGGGCAAACCATTATTACTGGTTATGCCAGAATTGATGGTTGGGCTGTTGGAATTGTGGCTAATCAACGTAAAATTGTAAAAACTACAGCTTCAAAAACAAAACCTACAGAAATGCAATTTGGTGGCGTTATTTATTCTGATTCGGCTGATAAAGCAACGCGTTTTATTGCGAACTGTAATCAGAAGAAAATTCCGTTGGTATTTTTACAAGATGTTACCGGATTTATGGTGGGAAGCAAAAGTGAACATGGCGGAATTATTAAAGATGGCGCGAAAATGGTAAATGCGGTAAGCAATTCGGTTGTTCCAAAATTTACCGTTGTTGTAGGAAATTCTTATGGTGCCGGCAATTACGCGATGTGTGGAAAAGCTTACGATCCAAGATTAATTGTTGCTTGGCCAAGTGCAGAATTAGCAGTAATGAGCGGAAATTCTGCCGCTAAAGTTTTATTACAAATTGAAACCGCTTCATTAAAGAAAAAAGGCGAAGAAATTACAGAAGAAAAAGAAAAGGAACTTTACGATAAAATTAAAGCAGATTACGACAGACAGGTAAGTCCGTATTACGCGGCTTCTAGAATTTGGACTGATGCAGTAATTAATCCGTTAGATACCAGAAAGTGGATTTCTACCGGTATTGAAGCGGCTAACCACGCTCCTATCAAGAAAGATTTTAATTTAGGCGTTATTCAGACTTAATTGTGTTTATAATTGTTTTTCAACAAAAAGCCATTTTTTTAAATGGCTTTTTTAATATTAAAAAGTCTGTAGATATAAAACCAACCTATCACTTTTTTAGTATATTTTCTGTGGGATATAATTTTCTAGAGCTAAAGAAAAAATTAAATGGCATCATTACAAAATAATTTATATAATGTGGTTCAGCAACAACCGGAAATATGGAATTTTTTACAAGAACACGCAACTTTCGGTTACCTTTTATTTCAAAAAAATGAATTGCAAGATGCTTTTTTAAGCAATACGCTAAAAGTACACTTAGCAAAAGTAATTGATGATTTTGATGATTCTTTATTGGGTTTATATAGTTATACTTATTTAGAAGAAAACCAAACTATTGAAACTGAATTTTCATACTCCATTAAAGCTTTATGTTCAAAAACCGGAAAATTTCAGAAAATAGAAAGTAACAATTCTACCATAATACTTGTGGTTTTTCCACTAAGAGATATTACTATAATTGATTCTATTGTAGGAAAATATAGATTTTCATTAGAAGAAAAATTACGCATAAGCGAGTCGGCGTTTAAAAATAATTTTGAAAACGCTGCTATTGGTATGGCTATAATTACCCTAGACGGGAAATGGCACAAGGTAAATAACCGTATTTCGAGTATGTTGGGTTACACGAAAGAAGAACTTTCGAAATTAACATTTCAAGAGATAACCTTCCCAGAAGATTTAGAAAAAGATTTAGGTTTACTAAAAAAACTTACTAATGGCAACATTCCTTATTACCAAATGGAAAAGCGCTATTTTCATAAAAGCGGGAAAATTGTTTATGGAATTTTAGCGGTTTCAATGGTTCACGATGAAAAAGGGAATCCGTTATATTTTATCTCACAAGTAATCGATATTACAGCAAGTAGAGCGGCAGAAGAAAAAATCAAGAAATTATTACATACCTCTAGAGAGCAAAACGAACGCTTGCATAATTTTGCGCATATTGTAACCCATAATTTACGATCGCATTCCAGTAATTTCTCCATGTTATTAGAATTATACCAAACTGAAAATGAGGACAAAGAAGAAATTTTGAAGCTATTAATCATGGCTTCTGATAATTTAAAAGAAACAATTCATCATCTTACCGAAATTGTTAATTTGAATTCCAGCATTGAAGAAAAAATGGAAACCATTGACTTATATCCTGAAGTTGAAAAAGTGATCGAAAGTGTACATTCTTTAGCAGAAAAAGATGATGTTAACCTCATAAATGATATCCCAAAAGGTGTAAAAATTTTTGGCGTTCCTGCCTATTTAAATAGTATTTTCCTTAACTTTATCACCAACGGAATTAAATACTCTTCACCGGAAAGAGAAAGTTTTGTAAAAATCTCAGCCGAAAAACTACAAGATTATACTGAAATTTCTATTGCAGATAACGGTTTAGGAATTAATCTTGACAAACACGGAGATAAACTTTTTGGGATGTATAAAACATTTCATGACCATGAAGATTCTAGAGGAATTGGACTGTTTATCGCTAAAAATCAAATTGATGCGCTAAATGGAAAAGTTAAGGTAGAGAGTACAGAAAATAAAGGAACTACCTTTAAAATATACCTTAAAAATGAATAAAATAGATTTAGCTTGCATTATTGATGACGACCCGATTTTTGTGTTCGGATTAAAAAAAATAATGGAAGTCTCTAACTTTTGCGAAAGCATTCTCATCTTTAAAAACGGAGAAGATGCGTTAAGCAATCTTTCAGCAATTATAAATAAAGATGAAAAAATTCCCGATGTTATTTTACTGGACCTTAATATGCCAATTATGGATGGTTGGCAGTTTTTAGATGAATTTGTAAAAATTGAACCTTCGCAAAGAATCACCATCTATATAGTTTCCAGCTCCATCGATCCGCAAGATATTAATAAAGTACAGAAATATAAAAACATCAGAAATTATATCATTAAACCCGTTACCTTAGAAAGATTAACTGAAATTCTAAAAGAATACAGTAATTGATTAAAAAATTGAATTTTGGATTCTCATAAATAAAATTTATTTACAGAAATAATTTTTAACTATTATATGAAAAAGCTTCTCTTCATATTCTTTTCCTTTTCCATAATTTTTAGCACAAACGCCCAACTGCTAGGAAATAAAAAGGAATATACCAAAGCTGATACCTTACGCGGTTCTTTACGTCCGGAACGTACTAATTTCGATATGCTTAAATATGATTTAACCGTAAAAGTAAATCCCACAAAAAAATCGATTCAAGGTGTAAATAAAATTCAGTTTAAAACACTAAAAAAAACCGATAGAATGCAACTCGATCTATTTGAAAATATGCAAATAGATTCTATTATTTATCATCAAAAACATTTAAATTTTGCTAGAGAATTTAATGCGGTTTTTATCACTTTTCCCAAAGAATTATCGGCAAAAGATCGGGATAGTCTTTCGTTTTATTATTCAGGAAAACCCGTAATTGCTAAAAATCCACCTTGGGACGGCGGTTTTATTTTTACCAAAGATGATAACGGAAAAGATTGGGTAAGTGTTGCTGTACAAGGGACCGGCGCTAGTTTGTGGTATCCAAATAAAGATCACCAAAGTGACGAACCGGAAGAAGCCGAAATTCATATTATTGCGCCTTCAGAATTAATGGGCGTTTCCAACGGTAGATTTACCGGAAAAACTAAAATCGATGACAATTACACACAATGGAATTGGAAAGTTGTAAACCCGATAAATAATTACAATATAATTTTAAATGTTGGCGATTACGTTCATTTTTCAGATAAATATAAAGATTTAGAACTTCATTACTATGTTCTTTTCGGTCATAAAGAAAAAGCTGAAAAACAGTTTCAACAAGTAATCCCGATGATGGATTGTTTCTATGAAAAATTCGGTCCTTACCCTTTTAAAGAAGATACCTATAAATTAGTAGAAACGCCTTTTTTAGGAATGGAACACCAAAGCGCGGTAGCTTACGGAAATCACTTTAGCAACGGCTATTTAGGCAACGACTTATCGGGAACCGGAATTGGTTTAAAATGGGATTTTATCATTATTCACGAATCGGGTCACGAATGGTTTGGAAATAGTATTACCGCTTCAGATATCGCCGATATGTGGATTCACGAATCGTTTACCGCTTACGCGGAAGCAGTTTATATTGAGTGCCGCTGGGGAAAAGAAGATGCTCGAAAATATATTTCCGGTACGCGCAGAAGCGTTGCTAACCGAACTTCAATTATTGGCGATTACGGCGTAAATAGCGAAGGTTCTGGAGATATGTATTACAAAGGTGCAAATATGCTTCACACCATTCGCACGGTTTTGCAAAACGATGAATTATGGTGGAGATTATTAAAAGAATTTTCCTTAACATACAAGCATAAAATAATTGATACAGAAACGGTTATCGATTTTTTTGAAACGCGAACAAAAGAAGAATTAACCCCAATTTTTAATCAATATTTGCGCTACGCAGAACTTCCAAAACTGGTCTTTAAAACTGAAAAAAATTCAATATTTTATAAATGGGAAACTTCTGCTGAAAATTTTAATATGCCAATCGATATTTTTATTTCTGGAGAAAAAAGACGCATTTTCCCGACCTCAACGTGGAAAAAATTAGAAAAAGCTCAAAATTTAGAAAACATACAAGTAGATTTGAACAACTTTTATATAGAAGTTGAAAAATAAATTAAGTTGAAAGAAAAAATAATTTTTAAAGAAGTTCAAAACAGTTCTTGGCTAAAAATCCTTTTTTGGTTTCTTGCCATTGGTCATGCTGCCGTTGTACTAGTAAAGTGGGAAGAGTCGCTTCAATTTATTTTTTTAGGTTTAAGTTTATTGTTTGCTGTAATTGCAATTATATTTAGCAAATTAAGTTTAACCTTAACTACAAAAGAACTATTTGTAAGTTTTGGATTAAATGTTTTTAAACGAACTATTCCTGTAAAAGAAATAGATTTTTCAAGTGTAAAAATTGAAGACGCTCCACTACTATATGGAATCGGATTAAGAATTACGCCAAAAGGAAGACTTTACAATTTACGCCCCGGAAAGGCAATTTGGCTGAAATCCAATCAAAATAAAACAATTTTTGTAGTTACTGATAAAGCTGAAAAATGGAAAGAAGAAATTCTAAAATTACGCTAATCGAGCCTTTAGTGTATTTATACGATTTATTTTTCCGGTATGTGTTTCTTCAAACTTTTCAACAAAATAAATTTTCTTAGGTTGCTCGTATTTATCTAAGGTTTTTAAATTTTCTACCAGCGCTTTTACTTCAGCTAAAGCTTCTTCAGAAAAAGCAGCTTCAATAAAAAGAATTACTTTTTCACCCAGCGCATCGTCTGGCAACGAAGTAATAAAAAAACGCTGTAAAATTATTTTTTGAAGTTTTTTCTCTACTTGTTCCGGGTGAATTTTTATGCCGCCGGAATTAATAACATTATCATACCTTCCTTTTAAAATAAATTTTTTATAGGAAAGTAATTCAACTACATCATTGGTTACAATTGTCCCGTTAGAAATTTGCGGAGCTTTAATTACCAAGCAATTTCGTTTATCTACGCTTACGCTAATATTGGCTAAAACTTTAAAGGGAATAGGTCCTTTCTTCTTTTTATTTTTTTTAGAATTTACTTTTCGAGCAGCAATATGCGTAACCGTTTCGGTCATTCCATAGGTTTCGTAAATTTTGGTATTTATGCCCTGTACCAATTTTTTTAAATGAACGGAAACTGCACCACCGCCAACAATTAATTTTTTAATTAAATGTAATCGCGCTAATGAATTATCGAGTTGAAAAGGCGTCATCGCGCAGAAATCGTATCGTTTATACAACAAATCTAACGGATTTGATTTCGGTTGAACGCAATCGATATGCCAACCTAAAACCATCGCTCTTACCAACATCATTTTTCCAGCGATATAACTTACGGGTAAACAAAGTAAAGCGGTAGTTTCTTCGGGAAGTTTAAAGAATTTTCCGGTCGCCAAAGCACTATTTACCATATGCTGTTTTTCTATGGAAATTTCTTTTGGCGTTCCGGTAGAACCTGAAGTTTTTACAAAAATATGCGGTTCGGGTTTTAACCAATCGATTAAAAAATCACCTATTTCTTGTTCAAAAGGTTCCCCTTGCTCTTGAAATTTTTTGGCAATTTCTACCAAATCGAACGCGTCGGCTTGAATTTTATTCAGCTGAAAAGAAGGATGTATTTTTAAAACTTCAGTGTTAATTTTACTCATCATTATCAAATATCAGTAACTCGGTAAACCTTAGTGTTACTAAAATAATAAGATAATTTTAATTTTCGGCTTCTAATTGAGTTTCCGGTATATTTATTTTTCCGAAGAGTTTTTCTTTCCAATTTTTCCAACCGTAAACTTTCGCCATAATTAGTAGAAAAATAGGATATATAATTAAAACCGGAAAGAGCACATCTGCTCCTGCAGTGGGTTCAGAAATATCTTTTAAAATAGATTCAGATTGAAAGGCGGTCCAATCTGCGGTAACTAATAAAACCCCAATTAGGTTATTTCCAGCATGAAAACCGAGAGAAAGTTCCATTCCTTCATCCATTAAAGTCATTATTCCTAAAAATAAACCGGTACCTATGTAATATACCATAATTACATTTCCCATTTGGCCGACTTCAGGATTAAAAAAATGGAGTCCGCCGAAAATTAACGACGTCATAAGCAATGGAAACCATCGGTTTTTTGCCAATAAACCAAAGCCTTGCATTAAATAGCCTCTAAAAACATATTCTTCTAAACTGGTTTGAATAGGAACAAAAATAACCGCAATTACAAAAAGTATTAAAAAAGGAATAGGTTTAAAATTTAACTCGTAATGCGCCGGATTGGTTTGGTAATCAATAAATGTTACCACAATAGTAAAAATTGCAACTAAGCTAAAACCGAATAAAATTCGTTTCCAATCTACTCTTTTTCGCGTAGTAGTAACACTTTTAAATGATTGTTGATGCAAACCTCTTAACGCGCCAAAAAGTCCTAAAAAGCCTACCGCAAAAGAAAAAAGCATTAAAAAAGTAAGTAAATTAGGATCTAAAGAAGCCATCATTTGTTGACTGTCGCCGGCAAATGAATCAATTCCATTTTCCATAAGTAAAGCAATTAGCAATGGAATTTGACCAACTATTGAAGCAATAATTACTAAAAGTGAACCAATTAAATAACGCCAAAATTCGTGTGGAAAGCGATGCGCTTGAGCTATAAACATAAATTATTTAATAATTGAAGTATCCCAACTTTTAGTTGGATTATAGGTTAAAAATTCTTTTTTCACTTCTAACGGACTTGGAATATTATTGGTAAAAAGACTTCCGGTCCCTAAACCTTGAGGCATTGTGGTATTTTTCATAAAAGTCCATTGTGCAATTGCATTTAAACCAATATTGCTTTCTAACGCACTTGTAATCCACCAGCCAATGTTGTGTTTTTCTGCCAAATTAATCCATTCTTGTGTTCCTTGAAAACCGCCTACCAAACTTGGTTTTAAAATAATATATTGCGGTTGTATAGTTTGTAACAATTCTTCTTTTTTTGTTACAGAAAAAACACCAATTAATTCTTCATCGAGCGCAATTGGTAATGGCGTTTGCTTACAGAGTTTTTGCATTTCTAAAAATTGACCTTGCCGGATAGGTTGCTCGATACTATGTAAATTTAATTTACTGAGTTTTTTGAGTTTTTCTAATGCTTCGGAATGATGAAAAGCACCGTTTGCATCGACTCGTAATTCTATTTGTTCTGCTGAAAATTCTTTTCTGATATACGATAAAAGTGCCAATTCGGTTTCAAAATCTATCGCGCCTATTTTTAATTTTATGCAGGAAAAACCGTGTTCGATTTTTTCAACTATTTGCGATTTCATAAATGATTTCTCGCCCATCCAAATTAAACCGTTAATAGGTATTTTGCCACTTCCTTTCGTGAATTCCGAAGGGAATAATTCAAATTTATTTTCAGCTTTTAGCGACTGAAGTGCCATTTCTAAGCCAAATTGAATGGATGGAAATTCTTCTAATTCTTCTAATAAAACCGCTTTTTCTAATTGAATATTTTCACAAAGCCATTGCAATTTTTCTTCATAATCAGGTCGATCATCTATACTTAAGCCTCGTAGGATTCCACATTCACCAATCCCCGTTTTTGAATTTTCTTCTAAAATTAAAAACCAGGTTTCTTTGGTATGAAGAACGCCCCGCGAAGTTCCGCTGGGGCGTTTAAAGTTTAAAATATATTTTTTATAACTTGCTTTTATCATATAGTTATGCTTTCGCCGATAGGTAGCAAAATTAACTCTTTCTTTTTCATTTTAAACTTTTCGACGGCAAGTTTATGGTCAATTTCAATATAACCGAATGTATCGTAATGACAGCCTAAAATTTTATCACATTCAATATAATCGCTGGCTACAATAGCATCGTCTACGCCCATTGTAAAGTTATCGCCAATTGGTAAAATGGCTAAATCTAATTTTGTACGCATCGGGATAAGTTTCATATCCATAGTTAACGCGGTATCTCCAGCAATGTAAATATTTTTATCGTCTAAAGATTCTATCACAAAACCGCCCGGTTGACCGCCATAACTTCCATCAGGAAAAGAACTGGTATGAATTGCATTTACGTATTTTACTTTTCCGAAGTCAAATTTCCACGCACCGCCGTGATTCATCGGGTGAACCTCGAAACCTTTTTCTTCATAATAATTGGCGATTTCAAAATTACTTACGATTACCGCTCCGGTATTTTTTGCGATTGCTTCAACATCTAAAATATGATCTTGATGCGCGTGCGTTACCAAAATGTAGTCGGCTTTCAGGTTTTTTATGTCAATTTTATCTTTAGATAAATCGTTTCCGGTAATAAATGGATCTACAATAAGATGTTTACCGGCGACTTCGATTCCAAGAGAATTTTGTCCGTAAAATGATATTTTCATAAGTAAAAGAATTAATTTTTCTTGAAATTAATAAAAGATTCAGTATTGCTAAACACCTTCACAATAATATAACATTTTCAGTTTTAAAATCAGTTTAAAAATACCCGCCAACTGGTATTTATTTCTATGCTAAATTAATAGAACTTTGGTGTAAACAATCAAACTTTTTGGGATCATGAAAAATTCTATTCTATATCTGCATTTTTTAATTGCATTCTTTTCATTTATAACTCTTTTTTCATGTGATCACGATGATAATACTGAAAAAGATTTAATAGGAAATGAGGGAAACCCACGTTTTAATCTTGAATTTGACAGAAGCAACGGCGCCGATTTGGACTTATACGTAAAAACCCCAAATAATGTAATGATGTATTTTGCAAATCCAATCTATGAAGGCGGAAAAGTAGATGTAGATTGTTTATGTGGCAATTGTCCAGATGGACCGGTGGAGAATATTTATTGGGAAGATGGAACCGCACCTATAGGAAAATATGAATATTGGGTTGAATATTATGATAGCTGTAATGAAATACAAAAACCGACTGATTTCACTTTACGTGTAACAAAAAACGGAAAGTTAATAGCGCTTCATAACGGAACAATTGAAAAAGGAACGAGTACAAAATTTATTCATCAACAATAAAAAAGCCGACTTTAAAAGCCGACTTTTTCTAAATTTTATATTTCTGATCTTCTTAGAAAGATGTGGTAATATTTAAGGTGAGTCCTGTATTTTTAGGAACAAAACGGCAAACTCCACCAACACAAATTAAACCTCCACGTTGTCTTCCGTAATTTAGAGCAACTCGTGTTCTACCTTCGGTATAACTTCCACCAACATTGTAATAGTGTATTTCTCCTTCTCCACCGTAATTCCAAGAATCTGCAACATACAGTCCGACACTAGAAGAAAAATTATATTCTGCTACGGCTGCCGCCCAATTGTGGCGATCTTGATCTGTCCATAAATGTTGTACTTCTAAGCGTGCAGATTTTCCTCCACCAAGACGATAGGTGTGTTCAGCCACGGCTACATTAGATTTAATATCTTTTATGCCCAAAAGACTTCCATCGGTAATACCTTTATCGATTATGGAATTGGTATAGTAATAGATTGCATTTAGATTCTTTGTCCACTTTTTCTTTATTTCTATAGTTGCTTCTCTAAAATAACGATCGCCTCCCGAACCAATAAATTTGGATGAATAACTGTTAGTTGGAACATCGAATTCTGCATCTAAACCTCCCCAATAAGCGAAGTTAGCTGAAAGTTTTGTCCCATATTTTCCTCCTAAAAAAGAATCTTTTTTCAACGTATAATAAATATCGAACTGGCCGCCCATTTCTCCAGCTTGTTCTTGATCTAACATTAATAACCTAGATTGAGGATTATAAACATAAATATTAGAGAGCAAATAATCGTGTTGCTTGGTTAACGCGGGAACATAATTAATACGCTGTTGATTGAATTGATTCCCTTCAGCAAGTCTATCGGAATAAAAGCTAAAGTTTTCTACTCTTCTAAGCGTAGCGTTCATTCCTAAACCACTTTTTGCATATCCTAAAGTTAGCAGAAGTGCATTTCCTTTATAGAGATTAGCATCATTTGTAATTTGTCCTTCATTTACCAACACATCGGGTTCTTTGTGAACAGCTTCGAAATTGGCATAAAAAGTTTTATAAAATAAATCTATTCTTCCGGCATACGCGTTTACAGTTGTAGGTACTTTAGCATTTCCCATATTATCTTGGTAACGACCGACGTAACTTCCTCCTAGATCTAAAAATAATTGATCTATATTTAAAAGTTGACCTGCATCTAAACGTGCATCAACTCCTTGAACTGTTCCTTCTGAAGTTTCAAAACCGAAACGTTGCTGACCATAGACTCCGGTAACATCAAAATAATCAGTAAAAGCGTATTTTACACGAACTCCTTTTAATGCGGTATTAATTCCTAATTGACGTTCTTCCCAAGCCCGAAGAATTAATCCGCTACCAAATTGCTCGTAAAAATAACCGGCGGTTATATCTAAGGATTCGTGTTTAAAGTTTAGATAATAATTTGCAACTCCGTTCCCTTCTAAGTTAGGGTCATATCCTAAAAGTGGTGCGGGTAAGTATGATTCATACTGAATTCCTGCTTTAAATTTTCCCAATTCATAATTCAAGAGGAAATAATTATTTGATCTAAATTGATCGTCTGGCGCTTGAAAACCTAGATCTTCATCATCTTGTAACCATTGGGAATTAGATTCGAATCCTCCGCTAAAATTTCCTAATTCTTGAGCATTTGCACTTATACTAAAAAATATAAGTACATATAAAAAATTATTAAGTTTCATCTACTAGTTAGTTGTTGTTCTTAAAAAATTATTTAGCGTATTCTTTAATTTTTTCATACAGTTCATCTTCCGCTCCTGGCGAATAACCGGAATGTCTGTAAACAACTTTATTATTTTTTACCAGCAGTGTTAAAGGTACCGAAGAAGCTCCTAATGCTCTTTTAAAATCGTTATTAGTGTCTAGTAAAATATGGTAATTCCATCCTTTCCCACTAATTAATGGACGAACTCTTTTCACAGTACGCGCATCATCTACAGAAACAGCATATAATTCTACTCCTGTTTCTTCTTGCCAATCTTCATAAACGTAGCTTATAGCATCTAGTTCTTTTAAACAAGGTACACACCAAGTTGCCCAAAGGGAAATTACCACAAGTTTGTCTTCAGAAAGTTCTTTGGCATTAATTTCATTTCCATTCAAATTTTTTAAATCAACATTTGGAATATTTTCTTGAGCTGTAATTGAAAAAGCTATACATAAAAAGGTAAAAATCGGGAGTAATTTTCTCATAAATTTAATTTTTGGTGCAAATAATTTTAGCAATATTATAACATTTAGTTTAAAATATTACTTAAAATGAACAAAAACTATATTAGGCTTATATATAAATGCATTATATTATATGTTAAAAAAATTCTATTTAACAATTTTTTAAAAAATTCCCTATATTTGTTTTTATTAACCCAAATTAATTTAAAATGATAAAAAAATTACTACTTTCATCGCTTGCTGTAGTAGCATTGTGTATGAATGTAAACGGACAGGTTTTCTTTGAAGATTTTTCTACTTCTACATTAGGAAATTTTACGGAAGACCAAATTAATGGTACTTTGCATTGGCAAAATTTTAATTTCTCAGAAGCTAAAAATGGTAAAGTTGTGGTATTCGGAGATCCGAAAAACGGAAATGGTAGTGAGACAGCTTTAATTACTCCAACGTTGGATCTTTCTCAAGCAAATGAATATATTCTTTACTTTTCAGCATTAATGAATGATAATAGTGGGAATACTAATGAATTACATGTTGAGATATCTTCTGATGATGGTTCTACATGGAATAATGTTCAATCATACACTAATCCTATAACAGTAAACGGAACAGCTGAATTAACCGATATTAAATTATCTTTAACTCAAAATTTAAGTTCTAATGCTAAAATAAGATTTAGAGGAGTAAATAAAAATGGTTATGTAATAGTTTTAGGAGAAGTATTTCTTTTAGAATCTATTAATAATCAAGCTTTAGTTCAAACAATCACTTCAAAAAACTTTGCTAAAACAAATGATAATATAGAAATCAAAGGTTCGATAGAAAATATTGGAGAAAATAATATTTCTTCTATTGAACTTAATTGGCAAGTTGATAATGGAAATACACAGACTACAACTATTAATAGTTTAAATATGCAACCTAGAGACAGTTACAATTTCTTACATCCTGATCTCTGGACTGCTCAAATTGGAGAACATGATATTAAAGTTTGGGTTTCTAAAGTTAATGGAGTGACTTTAAATTACTCTAAGATTGCTTCTCAACCTATTAATGTCTCTAATACTTCTGTCCAAAACACACCTTTATTAGAACGTTTCACAAGTGCAACGTGTGGTCCTTGTGCATCATTTAACAATCAAGTTTTTAATAATTTTCATCAACAACGAAATGGAGATTATGTTTATCTTGCTTATCATATGGATTTTCCAGATTATTCAAATCAAGGCGGGGCAGCAGGTGACCCATATTATACAGTTGAATCAGGTACAAGATTTGACTATTATGGTTTGGGTTCAGTTCCTAGTTTAGTAGAAGGAGGTGATATTGTTGATATTTATGCCCCTAATCCAAGTGCAACTCTTCGGAACACACTAGATGAATCTTTAAATAAAAATGCTTATTTTGAAATTACTTCTGCAAATGCTAAGATAGAAAACAAAGAGGTTTCTTTAGATTTAGACATACTTCCATATTTAAATGGTGAATTTACTATTTTTGCAGCGGTAAAAGAAAATGAAACTACCGGTAACGTTCTTTCACCTCAGGTTGGAGGAAATGGAGAGAGTGAATTTATAGATGTTATGATGAAAATGATACCAAATGAAAAAGGAACAACTGTAAATTTCACATCAGGAACTTCTTATCAAACGACTTTGACAGCTGATTTATCTGATACTTTTATTGAAGATTATGGTGATTTAAATGTAGTGGTATTTATACAACATCTACCTTCTAAAACAATTATGCAAGCAGCAAATGCTAATACTACACTAGGAACTGATGATTTTACATCTAATAGAGAAATTAGCATTTATCCCAATCCTACTAATAATGGATTTGTTAATATAAAATTAAAACAAGTAGGAACTATTGAAGTATATGATTTAACCGGGAGGTTAGTAATTAATCCCGTTAATTTAGAAGTTGGTAATAATAAATTAAATATCAATAAATTATCTAATGGTGTGTATATTATTAAAGTTAATTCTAATGGTAAAACTTCAACTCAAAAATTAATTATTAATTAAGGAAATTCATGAAAAAGATAATATCAAGTATAGTCGCTTTATTTATTACTATCAGTTTAAGTGCACAATTAGTGATACTAGATAAAGATGATAATATTATTCAAGATAATCAAACGTTTGCTTTCGGTACTACTGATATTGGCACTGCAAAGTTAAGTTTACATATTCAAAACAATTCCTCTCAAAATATAAGAGTTAAAGGGGAAGTTATCTCTTTTACCGGTACAAATGGAGATAATGTTCAATTTTGTTTAGGAGAATGTCTTAAACGTATTAATGTAGGAACTGTTGTACCTGAAAACGGAGGTTTTACTATATTTGCTAATGAAACCACAGACGGTAATGGCACCTATTTCTGGAATCTTGATGACGCAAATAATTATATTGAGTATAAGTTTAAAATTTATGAAATAGATAATTCGGATAATCAAGTTGGAGATGCTATTACTATTAATTACGTCTACGATTCCAGTTTAAACACTTCTAAAAAGGAGTTAAATAAATTAGGAGTAGATATTTCTAATACTATATCTTCAAATGAAGTTAATCTTCAACTTGCTGAAAACGTAAATGCGACATTTTATGATTTAAATGGTAAACAGCTATTTAAGAAATCTTTAGAAAGAGGTTTTCAATCTGTAAACATTTCTATGCTGAATTCAGGGATTTACCTAGTTCGATTTGAATCTGAAAATCATGGTCGTTCTGCTACTGCAAAAATTATTAAAAAGTAAATAAAATAAATCTTTTTAAATAATGTTATCTAAAAGCGGAATCTCCTGATTTCGCTTTTAGTTCTTTAATTAACACTTAATTTTATGGTTAAAATATTTAAAATTGCACTATTATTATTTCTTTCTCTAACCATTCTTAATTGTAGTTCAGATTATGATTATAGTCCAGATGTTAATACGAAAGATCTTACTTTCACTACACTTCAAACTAATCTTGAAGGCAGAACTGTAGTTGGCACAGCTGAAGTAGTAGAGTTTCAATTAAAAAATGATGCAAATGATGAAGAATTAAGCGAAGCTGCTACATTCTACATAAATGAAGAAGAAATTGATAGTAACGAGTATACATTCACAGAAGAAGGCTCTTATGAAATTTATGCTACTATAAATCAAATTGAAAGTAATAAACTAACTCTAAAAGTTGTTGATGGAAATTATGTTTCTGTAAGCACTCAAAAAGCTGTACGAGGTCAAACTGTAACTTTTCAGTCTTTTGATGTTAATGGAAATGAAACAACTCAAGAAAGCACTTTTATGGTAAATAATAATCCTATCTCAGGAAACGAATTCTCCAATGAAGAGTCAGGAATTTATTCCGTAAAAGCTACCTATCAAGGAAATACCTCTACTCCTACCGATTTTGAAATATTTACTCCAAAAAGAAAAGTTGCTTTAGAAGATTACACAGGTACATGGTGTGGCTGGTGTCCTCGCGTATTATTACTAATAGAAGAAGTTGAAGATGTTACTGAAAATATAGTTCCCATAGCTATTCACAATGAAGATAAAATGGTCTTTTCAACAGAACAGGAAGTAAATTGGCGAGAAGCATTCGAGATAGGGATTAGCCTTCCCAAACTTCGTGCAAACCGTACAGATAATATAAGTGTTATTCAAGATAGTCAAATTCCATCAGCGGTAGATTATATTACTTCAATGGCCGGTTCTGAAACCAATAATACTATTGCAATTGACACAAAATTATCGAGAGATAAATTAAAAGTTAACGTAAAACTTCTTTCTGAAGAAGGTCTAAATAGTTCTCATAAATTAGCCATTTATCTATATCAAGATGGTTTAATTTATGACCAGCACAATTATTATAATACAGTTGAAGGAAGCAGATGGTTTGGAGAAGGTGATCCAATTGAAAACTTCACCCATAATCATGTGCTAGAAGCGAGCTTAACTGAAAACTTATTAGGAGATAACATTGAAAGTATAAGTGCATACCAAACGTGGAATAGAACTTTACCAACGGTAGATCTTTCATCATACGCGGATACTGCGAACGGAAACACATTCGATCCAAAACGTTTTGGTGTTGCTGTTTTTTTAGTTGATGAAAACAATACAGCCATTAATGCACAATCAGTGAAAGCTGGGGAAAACGTTGATTTTGATGAATAGTTTTTAGACTAAAACAAGTCCTAAAAACAATACAGAAAATAAAAAAGTGCTCAAGGCTACTTTTTTTAATTCCGGATCTAAATGGTCCGGAATTTTTGTTTTAAATACGGTTGTAAGATGAAGAAGTAATGGAACAAACGCTAGTAAAGTAAAAAATAAAATTAATTTTTCATTTAAAATGATATAACTCGAAACACTTAAGAACGCAATAATTATTAAACTAGCGTGATATAGTTTTGCGTTTTTCTCTCCTAAATTTACAACTAGTGTAATTTTTCCTGCTTGTTTATCACTAATTCTATCACGCATATTATTTAAATTTAATACCGCGGTACTTAACAAACCTATACTGATTGCCGGAAAAAAAATTAAAAAATTTAATTTTTGGGTGTAAAGAAAATAAGTACCGCAAACGCTTAAAAGTCCAAAAAAAACAAAAACAAAAATATCACCTAACCCCCGATAACCATAAGCTGATTTCCCTACAGTATATTTTATAGCTGCAGCAATAGAAGCTATTCCGGCGATTAAGAAAAATATACTATATAAAAAGTTATCACTTCCAAAAGCACGATAGATTAATAATAAAGCTAAAAGAAAACTAATTGCAGAGGTGATTATCATCGCTTTTTTCATTTCCTTATCAGAAATAATTCCACTTTGTAAAGCGCGCATTGGTCCTACCCTATTTTCATTATCGGTTCCTTTTACGCCATCGCCATAATCATTGGCAAAATTTGATAGAATTTGTAATCCTAGCGTCGTTCCTAAAGCCAAAAGAAAAATTACCCAGTCAAAATTATTTTTCTCGATCGCTAACGCTGTACCGACCAATATTCCGGAAATTGAAAGTGGTAAAGTTCTTAACCGCGCTGCAGAAATCCACGTTTTTAATTTTACGCTCATAATTCTAAGCTGAAACTTTAATTAATAATTCTTTTAGTAATTCAGCTTGTGGCAAATTTGCTCCTACTCCTTTACTTTTTGCATCAATATCGCGTAAAACTTCAATTATTTTGCTTACTTTTTTCATCGGGTAATTTTTAGCAGCGGTGGAATAATCATTCACAAAAAAAGGATTTACACCCAACGCAGAAGCAACCGATTTTGGATTATGATCTCTTAAGCCGTGATATTGTAAAACCAGTGAGAAATACCGAAATAAAATAGGAATCGTCACTAAAATGGAATTATCTTTTGGGTTTTGAGCAAAATAATTTGTTATTCGGTAAGCTTTTTGAAAATCTTTTGCGCCTAAGGCTTTTTGAAGTTCAAAATTATTGAAGTCTTTACTTATTCCTATATTTTCTTCTATAATATTCGGCGTAATTTGTGTGTTTTTTGGCAGAATTAGCGCCAACTTTTCAAGCTCATTATTTATTTTTCCTAAATCTGTTCCTAAAAATTCTACTAATAAATGTGCTGCTTTAGGAGAAATTGTATACCCTTTGCTGTGCAGATTTTTTTTAATCCAATCCGGTACTTGATTTTCATATAAAGGTTTACTTTCAAATAAAATTCCGGTTTTCTTTAAAGCTTTATAAAGTTTTTTCCGCTTATCAATCTTTTTATATTTATAGCAAAAAACCAAAATGGTAGTTGGTTGCGGATTTTCAGCATAACTTACCAATTTTTCAATAGAACGTGATAAATCTTGCGCTTCCTTTACAATAATTACTTGGTAATCTGCCATCATCGGGAAGCGTTTTGCACTCGAAGCAATATCATCGATACTTACATCTCTTCCGTATAAAATGGTTTGATTGAAGCCTTTTTCTTCTTCTGAAAGTACATTATTTTCAATATAAGAAGCAATATTATCAATATAATAAGGCTCGTCACCCATTAAAAAATAAATAGGTTTAAACTCTCGCTTTTTTATATCTCCAATAATTTTTTTTACTTCATCCATACTTTCTAAAAAGTGAATTCCTATTTTTGGTATTTACTAATTTTAGTCAATTTTCTAGTGATCGAACTTAATTTGCCATCGTATAAATTTCGGTTCAAAAATAGCGAAAATAAAACGGCTATTTTTGATGTACTTCGGAAAAAATTTATTTTCCTCACACCCGAAGAATGGGTTCGACAGCATATTATTCATTATTTATTAGAAGAAAAAAATATTCCGCGGCAACTTTTAAATGCTGAAAAACAAGTAAAAGTAAACGGACTTACAAAACGTTATGATATTTTAGCGTATAAACCGGATGGAAAAATTCATCTCATTGTAGAATGCAAAGCACCTTCGGTAAAGATCACTCAAGAAACTTTCGATCAGATTGCGCGGTATAATTTAGCCTTAAAAGCCGATTATTTAATGGTTTCTAACGGAATACAGCATTATTATTGTCAATTAAATTATACGGAAGAAAAATATATTTTTTTAGCTGATATTCCATCATATTCTCTTTAATTTGTAGCGTGGAAATTGCTGTTGTCATTTTAAATTGGAACGGAAAAGCCTTACTCGAGCGCTTTTTGCCTTCGGTGATTAATAATTCTTCGGAAGCCACTATTTATGTCGCCGATAATGCTTCTACCGATAATTCAGTCGATTTTGTGAAAGCTAATTTCCCTGAAGTAAAAATCATTCAAAATTCAGTAAATGGCGGCTATGCGAAAGGTTACAACGATGCCTTAGCACACATTTCCGAAGATATTTTTATTCTCCTAAACAGCGATGTTGAAGTTACCAAAAATTGGTTGCGACCTTTTATTCAGCATTTTGAAAAAAATAGAAACACCGCAATTCTACAACCTAAGATTTTAGATTTTAAACGAAAAGATTATTTTGAATATGCGGGAGCTGCGGGAGGTTTTATCGATAAATTAGGCTACCCATTTTGTAGAGGAAGAATTTTTGAAACGCTTGAAAAAGATACCAACCAATATAATTCTGAAACTCCCATTTTTTGGGCAAGCGGCGCTTGTTTAGCAATCCGCAAAGAAGTTTTTTTTGAAATCGGAAAATTAGATGAAGATTATTTTGCGCATCAAGAAGAAATAGATTTATGTTGGCGCGCATTTAACGCGGGTTATGAAGCTTTTTACATTCCCGATAGCAAAATTTACCACGTCGGTGGCGCTACGCTTCAAGTAATGAATCCCAAAAAAACATTTTATAATTTTAGAAATTCACTCTATAATTTACTGAAGAATGTTCCTTATCCGCAATTTTATTTTTTAATCTTCCTTAGAATGATCTTAGATGGAATTGCAGGTTTTAAATTTTTATTAGAAGGAAAACCCGCTCATTTTTCAGCAATTTTAAAAGCCCACGGAAGTTTTTATCGCAACTTTTCAAAAATGATTAAAAAACGTCCCAAAAACCATCGAAAAAATTATTTTCAGGTAAAATCTATTGTGTGGAAATATTATATTCTCAAGCAAAAACACTTTAAAAAGCTATAAATTTCTTTAGCTAAATAAATGTTAATAAGCTTCCTTAAAACACCATATTTATTAGCTTTGAACATTAATTTATAATTAAATTGAATCTATCATGAAGAGAATATTTTTATTAGCCATAATGGCAACAATTACTCTATCATCTTGTGTATCTAAAAAGAAATATGCAGAACTTGAAGCACAACAACAAGAAACGCAAGACCGTTTAAATTCGGCTACCGTTAAATTAAACGCTTGTTTAGAAGATAAAAGAGTTACTACTACCAAGTTAGAAAGTTTAGAAGATCAAGTAAGTACTTTAAAAAATACAAATTCGGCATTGCTTAATAATCAAGGAGATTTAGCTACTTTATCTAAAAAAGGAGCTGAAAACTTAGAGCGTTCGTTAGAAAGTATGAAAGAAAAAGACTTACAAATTAAAACCATGCGTGACGCGATCAATAAAAAAGATTCGGTTACCTTGGCTTTAGTTACCAGTTTAAAAGGCGCTTTAGGAAATATTAATGATGAAGATATTCAAATTAATGTTGAAAAAGGTGTTGTATTCGTTTCAATTTCAGATAAACTTTTATTTAGAAGCGGAAGCTACCAAGTTTCTAACCGCGCGAAAGAAGTCTTAGGAAAAGTTGCGAAAGTAGTAAAGGACAAAAAAGATTTCGAATTTATGGTTGAAGGTCATACCGATACCGACCCAATTAGCAATTCTTGTATTCAAGATAACTGGGATTTAAGCGTAAAAAGAGCAACGGCAATTGTTAGAATTCTTCAAGACGACTTTAACGTAGATCCTGCTAGAATGACTGCTGCCGGAAGAAGCCAATACATCCCTGTTGCTTCTAATGATACCGCAGATGGAAAAGCAGCTAACAGAAGAACGAGAATTGTAGTTCTTCCTAAACTGGATCAATTTTACAGTATGATTGAAGACGGAATGAAAAAAGCTACTGAAAACAGTAAATAAAAAGCTTAGTTATGTATTGAATAAAAGCCTCAGATTTATTTTTGAGGCTTTTATTTTTTAAAGAATTCTTGATATTGCAAAACCCGAAAATCTAAGGTATTCATTTTCGGGTTTTTCTTTTTCAATTCTTTATAAAGTTGCATACTTCCTACAGCTCTATTCGCCGCGCCAGAAGGAGCGGTTAATGAAATGGTGGTAATTGTTCTTCCGTTTAAAACAAATTGATGTTCGCGCGGAACATCGTTACTAATTCTTTTTAATTTAATATCCGTAGGTTGAATATGTTTTCTGAAAAAATATTCCGGACCGTTTTTACTATTTCCACCGGTAAAAAGTAAAGTATCAATCCTAGGATTTTCTTCTAAAATCTGAAGCATATTCCGTAATTCTACTTCTTTCATTCCTAAATCTGAAGCATCAATTTTTTCGCGCCAAGCAAATTCTACTATATCGCAAATTCCAATTCCATTTTCTCGGAGAAAATCTTTTCGCTCTTTTACCGCTTCAGCAGTATTTTCAAAATTTAAATCAAGTTCAAAAATTTGATCTAGAATTTTCCATAACTGTCCGTCTCTACTTCCGTAACAAAAATCTACATCGTCGGATTTTAATTCTCTTACCGTAAATCGTGGCGGCGGAAGCGTACCCACAATTAATTTTGTAGCATTTTCAGGAATAAATGGCGGATATGGATGTGTGTGTTTAAACATTTTTTTGAAATTTAAAAACTGCTTACAAGAAAATCATCAATTTTAAGTTGAAGAGAATTCTTATAAACAGTTATATTTAAATCTAGATTGTCGAGTTTTATTCTAATTCTACTACTAAATCGTCACTTTTAACCATAGTTCCTTCAGTAAGATAAACTTTTTTCACCGTTCCATTTTCGTTAGCGGTAATTGTGGTTCCCATTTTCATCGCTTCAATGACAAAAAGTGGCTGGTTGTTTTTTACTTGATCACCTTCTTTTACCAAAATTGAAGAAAGTGAACCTTGCAACGGCGCGCCAATATGTTTTGAATTATTTTTATCTACTTTCTGATGAACTACTTTTTCAACTTTTATCGATTTATCTTGAATCTCGACATTTCTAGTTTGTCCGTTTACTTTAAAAAATACAGTCACCATTCCTTCATCATCTGCATCACCTACAGAAACCAATGTAATTAACAAGGTTTTTCCGCGATCAAGCTCGACAATAATTTCTTCGCCGGGTTCCATTCCGTAGAAAAAATTCTTGCTCGGAATATTCATTACCTTTCCGTATTTTACGTAGTGTTCGTATAAATCTTCAAATACTTTCGGGTATAATTTATAGGAAAGAAAATCGCTTTCTAACAATTCACGATCCATTCCATCGCCAAATTTTTCTTTAAACGCTTTAAATTCTTTATCAAAATCTACGGGTTCTAAATGCGCGTTTGGTCTATCGGTATACGGTTTTTCATCCCGTAAAATTATTTTTTGAATTTCAGTAGGAAACCCACCAACCGGCTGACCTAAATCACCTTTAAAGAAACTTTTAACCGATTCTGGGAAAGAAAGCGATGCGCCTTTTTCTAGAAAATCTTCAATCGATAAATTATTGCTGACTAAATATTGCGCCATATCGCCCACCACTTTACTACTTGGCGTCACTTTTATAACATCGCCAAACAATTGATTGACTTTTGCGTACATTTCTGTAATTTCAGTAAATCGATCTTTTAAACCTAACGCCTCAGCTTGCGGAACTAAATTTGAATATTGCCCTCCCGGAATTTCGTGACGATAAACTTCGCCCGTTCCCGCTTTTAGACCAGATTCAAACGGATAATAATATTCACG
Source organism: Mesonia maritima (assembly GCF_042433895.1). NCBI lineage: Bacteria > Pseudomonadati > Bacteroidota > Flavobacteriia > Flavobacteriales > Flavobacteriaceae > Mesonia > Mesonia maritima. Next base: position 231,911 of record NZ_JBHLUA010000027.1, read on the forward strand.
AACGTTGGTCCAATAATTAGAATATTCATTCAGTTTTTCAACATTCATTTTATTTTCGCGCTCATGATAACGCAAAGCTTCTACCATAGAATTAAAATTAGGCTGTGAAGTTAAGCCCGACAAACCAGCTAAAGCGACATCAATTACATCTACGCCGGCTTCAATTGCTTTAATATAAGTTGCCGATTGAATTGATGAAGTGTCGTGCGTATGTAAATGAATAGGAATATTTACTTCGGTTTTTAACGCGGAAACCAATTCTGAAGCGGCATAAGGTTTTAATAATCCCGCCATATCTTTAATGGCTAAAATATGCGCGCCGGCATTTTCAATATCTTTTGCTAATTGAATATAATAATCGAGCGTATATTTTGTTCGGTTAGGATCTAAAATATCACCGGTATAACACATCGCGCCTTCCGCTAATCCATCGGTTTTTTTGCGAACGTGTTCGATACACGGAGCGATCGATTTCATCCAATTTTGCGAATCGAAAATTCTAAAAATATCGATTCCGTTTTCCCAAGATTCCTGAACAAATTTTTCAATTAAGTTATCGGGATACGCCGTATAACCAACTCCGTTGGAACCACGAATTAGCATTTGTAACAATACATTTGGCATTGCTTTTCTTAGTAATTGCAAACGTTCCCACGGATTTTCCTTTAAAAATCGCATACAAACATCAAAAGTGGCGCCGCCCCAAACTTCTAAGCTGAAGATTTCAGGATGATTTTTCGCAAAACCTTCGGCTACTTTCAGCATATCTGTAGTTCGCATTCGGGTTGCCAATAAACTTTGATGCGCATCACGCATTGTAGTATCTGTAAAATGAATTTTTTGCTCCTTTTTTAACCATTCAGCAAAACCTTCGGGACCTAATTCGGTGAGTTTATTTTTTGTTCCGTTAGGATATTCTTCATTTTTAGGAAACTTCGGAATTTTTGGCGAGACTAATTTTTTAGAAGGATCGGTAAATTTTACGTCTTGATTTCCGTTTACAATGATATCACCTAAAAAATTTACCATTTTAGTCGCGCGATTACGCGGTTCGGTAATTTTAAAAAGTTCCGGCGTATTTTTAATATAATTTACGGTGACTTCTCCCCTTCTAAAAGTTGGATCTTTTAAAATATTATCAAGAAATGCCATATTGGTTTTTACGCCACGTACTCTAAATTCTGCTAACGCGCGACGCATTTTTCTACACGCGCCATCTAAGGTTCTGCTGTTGGCAGTGACTTTTGTAAGCATGGAATCGAAAAAAGGAGAAATCGTAACGCCTTGATAAACACTTCCTGCATCTAGCCGAATTCCGAAACCACTGGCACTTCTATAGGTTGTAATTGTTCCGTAATCGGGTTTAAAATCGTTTTTAGGATCCTCGGTAGTTATTCTACATTGAACCGCGTAACCGTTGGTTGAAAGATTTTCTTGATTTCCGATTTTAATTTGTTCATCAGAAAGTTTATAACCGCCAGCGATAAAAATTTGTGCTTTTACAATATCGATTCCGGTGACAACTTCGGTTACGGTATGTTCTACTTGAACACGCGGATTTACTTCAATAAAATAAATACTATCGTCTTCATCTACTAAAAACTCTACAGTTCCAGCGTTGTTATAATTTACCGCTTTACAAATATTTAAAGCGTATTCGTAAAGTTTTTGTTTGACGTTTTCATTTAAACCAATGGAAGGCGCAATTTCAATTACTTTTTGATAACGTCGCTGTACGGAACAATCCCGCTCAAAAAGATGTACAATATTTCCGTGATTATCGGCAAGAATTTGAACTTCTATATGTTTTGGATTTTCTACAAATTTTTCAATAAAAAGCGTGTCGTCTCCAAACGCGTTAGCGGCTTCTCGTTTAGATTCCGGAAATGCTTTTTTTAATTCTTCCTGATTTCGCAAAACGCGCATTCCGCGTCCGCCACCACCAGAAGCAGCTTTCAGCATTATAGGATATCCAATTTTATCGGCTTCAGTTAACGCAATTTCAACATCAGTTAATTCATTTTTATTACTTTGAATTACGGGCACGTTGTTTTGAATAGCGACTTCTTTAGCGGTAACTTTATCTCCTAAAGATTTTAAAACAGAAACTTTTGGACCGATAAAAGTAATTCCGTTTTCTTCACAAGCTTTTGCAAATTTGGCATTTTCAGATAAAAAACCATATCCGGGATGAATAGCATCGATCCCGTTTTCTTTGGCTACCGCGATAATTTTTTCAATATCAAGATAGGGTTTTATGGGTTCGTTATCGTCTCCGATTTGGTAGGCTTCATCTGCTTTGTAGCGGTGAAGTGAGTAACGATCTTCGAAGGTGTAAATACCAACGGTTCGCAGGCCAATTTCGGTACAAGCTCTAAAAATACGGATAGCGATTTCTCCTCGATTGGCGACAAGTACTTTTTGAATATTCATAGAATTATGTTTGGTAATGGTTAGCTTTAAGTTCTTAATATCGCTAAAAATTGAATGTATTGAAAGTATATTTTCTAAAAAGCTTGTTAAATTAAAATGCTTGGAAATTATGATATATTTTTTATACTAAAGCGTAATATTTTTCTTATATTTCGAAAATACCCTGACATGAAAAAAGTCAAATTATCTTTCTTTAAGAAAAATGAAATTCTCCAATTAGGAATATTCTTCGAATATAATTTAGCAACAAACCGAATTGCAAGGAACTTGGGAAATGTTGAATGGTCTGGAAGTTTGCATTGCTATTATTTACCGTATTCAGAAAAAGAAAAATATAGGGTTTATTCACATTTTAGAAAGTTTGGTTATTATGTAGATTATTCTGATTTATTAAAACTTCAGAAAAAAAAAGTAAAACCTGAGTTTGCTAAACCGAAATTAAAAAAACTCTCGCTTAAAAAAGAGTTGAACACTTTTGAGAAAGGTTGTTTATGGAAATATGTTCGCTATTTACGAGGAAAGCGTTATAGTGAAAGTACTGTAAAAACGTATTATTTTTTTATTCTGAATTTTGTTCGGTTTAAACAAAAACCGCCACGAGATCTTATAAAACGAGATTACGAAAAATTTTTAGAGCTTATTGCGGCTCATAATTATTCCATAAGTTCTCACCGCCAATGTGTTAGCGCATTAAAACATTTTTCGGTATTGTTTGAACCAAAAGAGGAAATTAATTTTGAAGTATTGCGACCTAAGAAAAGTAAAAAGCTACCCAATGTACTTTCACAAGCGGAAGTTATCGATATTTTACGTTGTACAAAAAACATTAAACATCGATTAGCTTTAGGTTTACTTTATTCGTCGGGATTAAGAATTGGCGAATTATTAAATTTAAAAGTGAAGGATTTTAATATAGACAGAAAACAACTTTTTATAAACTCTGCAAAAGGAAGAAAAGATAGAATTGCAATTTTATCGGAAGGAATTTTACCGCTTCTTAAAAATTATTTAGTAAGTTTTGAACCTACTAATTACCTGATTGAAGGAAAGAACGGAAGTAAATATAGCCCTGAAAGTATTCGTGCTTTTTTAAAAACTGCTTGTAAACGAGCTAATATTCAAAAACACGTTACTCCTCATACGTTACGCCATAGTTTTGCAACTCATATGATGGAAGATGGAATTGATATACGCTACATTCAGGAACTTTTAGGTCATAGCCGACCGGAAACAACTATGATTTACACGCACGTGAGTAGACAAGATTTATTGGAAATCAAAAGTCCGTTAGATACTGCTTTAGGAAGATTATCAAATTCTTATAACCATAACAAAAAAGTTCTGTTATCCCGGAATAATATATTATAAACAGATATATTTGTTAGGATATAACTAGTTGTACAACATTAAATAAACAAACTTCAAATATTAAAATAAATTTAAACGATTTGACTTATAGATTTTTAAGCAAAAGATTTCATCTCAAACTGATTTTTTCGATTCTAATTTTACTTTTAATATCATTAAGTTGTAACAAAATAAAAAAAGAAGAAAGTAAAAAAGTCGATATAATTAATGAAATAGATGATATTGAAGAAGGTTGGACAGAATACAATCGAGATGGAAAACGTTTACAAATTGAAGCATTGAAAATCGAGGACACTACATTCATAAACCAAAAAATTATTTTCGATAGTAAAGGACAAATTGATTACGCAAAAAGTAAGTTTTTTAAAATAAAGTTACCAGATACTTTAAAATTAGGTATAAATTATGGAATTGCCGAACTTTACACTTTCAATAAGCCTTTTGAAAGTAGGGCTTCTTCTATTATAATTGATAATATCTATCCTGACGGCACACTAGTAAAAGATACGTTTTATGATAATTATAAAAACTTAAAGTTTGGTGTTTTTGGAGACAAAATAGGACCTAAATCAATAAAAGGAGAGATTTCAGAATTATTATTGGCGACAGATAAAGATGGAAATGGATACAAAATAAAAATAACCTCTTTTTTTGAAAAAAATATCATAGTATCAGAATAAAAACGCTGTACAACATTGTGTATACGCAATAGCTGGGTTTGTGACTGAAACCAAAGTTTGGGATATTTTGCTAACTTTGAAATTGAAATGAAAAGATAACGAATTCTTGCGCACTACTGCGCATACACGAAAACGTTGTGTACAATACGATGAAACGAAATTTAAACATATTTCTGATACTAATTTCAACTTTGAGTTTTTCTCAAAACAACTCGGAATTTGAAGTTTTTAAAAAAATTATTGACCACGAAATTGGAAAAGGAATATTAGGAATTTATATCCAATGTGAAAAACCTAAAACTTTTTTTGACCAAAAGGATTTTAAAGAGCAAACTGGACTTGAAGTGCCTGAAAACATATTAAAAGAAATTGAAATAAACGGAACAAAAAGCAGTGACGGAATTTGGAATTCGGAATTAATAAGCGAATTGAGTTATGGCTCAGACTTTATCAAAAGCAAAAAGTGTTTGACCAAAAAAGACGCTGAACTAATATTTGAAAAAACGAAAAAAAGACAAACTATCGTTTCCATAAGCGAACCGATTTTTGACAATAATTATGAAAATTGTGTTGTTTCCGTAACTTACTGGAAATTTACAGGAAGTGCTTATGGGCATAAATATTTTCTGAAAAAAGTCTACGGAGTTTGGACAGTAATAGTTGAATATGGAATGTGGATGACATAAAAAAAGTACTGTACACAACACCGGCTATAGTTCATTGCTTCTGACTTTCCCTTCGGAAAGTCCTCGCAAATTTGCTATCTTCGGTTTACGGCGGAAAATCCTCGCGGATTTTCACGCAACGAAACCATAGCCAAACACGTTGGCAACAAGCTAAACCCAAACCAAAAAGCAATGAAAAAAATTTTACAATTAGTCTTACTAATAACAGTGGTTACATCGTGCGAACAATCTAAAAAGTATGAGTATGTAGAAATTGGGCTAAAAGAATCACTTTTTGGAGGAACAGAAAGAGACGAAAAAGAAGCCGTAACAATTCGAGCAAAAAATGACTCAATCGCTTATTTAGAGGCTTATCAAAAATTTTGTATTTCAGAGAAAGTATCCCAGGATATGAAAGAAACACTTGGCTCTTCATCTTCTGTCCCAACAGATTTTAAATTAATTGACGAAGAGGGAAATAATGTTGCTCTATTGGCAAATTTTGATGGAATTGATTCTCTAAAAAATGAGGTTAGAAACAGAATTTTCAAAATGAAAAATTCTTTAAAAGAAACAGTTGAAAACAATAAACGAGAAAAAATAAAAGATTTTAAGAACACGGTTCAAATAGATAGTGCTAAAATAAAAGAGTTAGACAAGTATTTTACCAGCGAAACAGATGAATTTGACCCAAATGCTTTAGTTTGGCATAAGCCTAAATCTGCACCAAAATACACTAATCGAAATGGAATATATTGTTATTTCCAATCAAATGATGGAATGCCAAGTAATTTAAGATTGCGAATGCAATATCACGCTGACGACTGGTTATTTATTCAAAAAGTTCAGTTTTCAATAGACGGAAAAGCTTATGAATTTATTCCGAGAGATACAGAAACTGACTCTGGAAATGGTGGACGAATTTGGGAATGGTTTGACGAAGGAATGGGTAAATCTAATACGGAATTATTAAATGCACTTGCTAATGCAAAATCAGCTAAAATGAAGTTAATTGGTCGTCAATATTATAAAGTAAAAACAATTACAAATAATCAAATTAGAGATATAAAAAGAAGTTTAGATTTATATAAGGCAATGGGAGGAACATATTAATAATGGAAAAAAGCCAGTTGCCAACAATGCGTATAGCCAATTCCGGCTAAATACTTATTCGAAATTCCCTGTTTTTTAGCAAAATTTATTTTAAGCGGACAAAACCTGGTAAACCAATCCGCAACTGTCCATACTCAAAACCGTTAGGGTGCATTTGAATGAAAAAAATTACTTACATCATATTATTAGTTTTTATTGCAATTAGTTGCAAAAATTCAATTTCGGAAGCGGATAAAAAACGTGTGACTGAATTGAATGAAAAAGCAGTTAACTACCGGATGAATGGCGATTTAGAAAATGCTAAAAGTAATTATTTAAAAGCTATCGAAATTGACCAATCGGATGCTTTTATCCGTTATGAACTAATGGGAATTTATATTGAGCAAGATAGTTTGGATAAAGCCTTTGAGATTTTGGAAAAAGTACCTTCTGAACAAAAAGAAACCGAATACTATTACCAAGTGAAAGGCGGACTTTTTGAATACAGCGGACAAATGGAACAAGCGATTGAAAATTATAAACAAGCTCTTGAATTAACGGACAAACCAAATGTTAAAGATGAAATGGATTTAGGTCCTTTAATTAACTACGCTATGCTCGAAACATTGGCTGGAAATAAAGAGCAAGCAGTAAACCGACTGAATAAAACTTTAAATATGCCTTGGCTCACTGCAAGCAATAAAGAATATCTCGAAACATTCAGAAATGAGTTTGAATTTTATCAAGGTAATGGAACTTTAGAATTTGACCCGAAAAGAGATATTTTAATAAAGACCACAAATTCAGACAGCTTGAAATCTATTTTGAAAGAAAATCATATCAATATTTCGGGAAGTAGTTCGAGCAATGGAAATGACACAACCGAAATATATTTATCAAAAAAATATCGAACTGGAATAAATAAACTAAATATAAAAACGCACCCTAACAGCGTATATAAAAAATAGCGGCTGATGGTTAAACAAATTGAAATTTCTACTTTTAAAATACATTAACGCTATCTGAAAAGTCCGAACTAACAAAACCGCTACTTTTCATATACGCAAACCGTTGGGCATAATTTAAAAAAACAAATAATAATTAAATCTAATTTCATCAATCAAAAAGAAACTGAATGAACCGCAACATCATCTTAATTTTATCACTTTTGGTATTAGTCGTGCAGCCGATATTTTCACAAAATGAAAATAAATGTGAAAATATAGTAGAGCAAACTTTTGAAGCAATTGATAACAAATCATCTGACCATTTAATCCAATATTTATCCGAGGATTTTAAAATTGCCGGACAAACGGGTGAAATAGCAAAAAAAATACTGGGACAGCTGTTTTCTCAATTAGGAGAAACTGTAAATAGTTACAAAGAGAAAAGTAGGACAAAGAAAGGGAACAACAGCTTGGAAATAGTTTTTTCAGTTGATTATGAAAAAATGGGTAATAAAAAATCAGTTTTTACTTTTAATGAAAATTGTGAGTTAGAAGAACTTGAACTTTTCCAAATGGAGGTAAAAGTTTTAGAAGAGGGAGCTACCAAAATAAAGAAACCTAATCAGGAAATAATTGAAATTCCTTTTCAAAAAGTTAGGAACTTAATTGCTTTCGAAGTACTCTTAAATGGAAAGAAAAGAGTATTTATCTTGGACACGGGGTCGCCAAAAGTAGTTTTAAACTCTAAATACATTGACGGTCAAAAAGAGCAGAAATCAATATCCTCTACAAAAGATGTTAACAATAACAATATTTCTGGAATGGATATAACTTCCGTCCAACAATTAAGTTTTGGAGGTATCGAGATAAATGAGCAAAAAGTAGTAACAACAGACCTGTCCCATTTAGAAAAAAGTCTCGAAGCAGAAATTTATGGTTTAATTGGCTATGAAATGATAAAAGATTACGATGTTCTATTAGATTATGAAAATCAAAATATGATTTTAATTAATCCCAACACCTTTGAAAATTTTAAAAGTAAAAATTTAAATAACCACCAAATAACGAGAACTCCCTTTGAAATGAGAGGACATATTCCTGTTATAGAAGTACGAATTGACAACCAAAATTTAAATCTTGGTATAGATACTGGAGCTGAAGCAAATCTCATTGACCAAAAATTATTTGATGAATTACAAAAAAATATTAATGACTTTCAAAAAGACAATTTAGTAGGAGGTGATGTAAATTCCAGCCAAGTTCATAGTGGATTATTAGAAGCAATGACAATTAATAACAGAGTTTATCAAAATGTATATACCGTCTTCACGAATATAGAACATTTAAACAAAGACAAAACGAAATTAATTGACGGTTTAATTGGATATCCCATACTTTCTCAACAAAAACTAATTATTTCATTTGACAGAAAGGAAATCTTATTTATAGAATAAAAAACTATGCCCAACAATGGCTATAAAAAATAGCTGCTGCTGCTGTACTTAATCGAAAGTTTTTGTACATTTTAAAAAATCAAAGCTGCGGCGGACAGGTTTGCGCCTGTTTTCCGCTACTTTTCATAGCCGTAGCCGTTGTGCAACATTTAAAAAAATATTAATAAGTAAAAAATATGAAAATTAAACTTTTAATTGTAGTCTTAATAATAAATAGCGTTGCTTATAGTCAATCTGAAAAAGAAATTGCATTTGAAAATGATATTATTAAACTAGTGGAAGAAATGGAATTTATGTATGGGTATGATCAAACTCTACGAGAATATACAATATATAAGACTTTTGATAAATCAGAAACTGATAGAATTGAAAATTTAAGCGATAGTATTAGAATAAATGAAATTGCTAGAAGACAATTCAAGTCCGATAGTTTAAGAAAATTTATTTGGAAAAATTACATTAATCCTAAAGATGCTGAACACACTGAAAGGATGATTGAAATAACAAAAAAATATGGATTCCCCAGTATTGAACGAATAAAAAAACACTACAATAAAAAATTCACTGACCCAGAATTTGACCCGTTAATAATTTTTATTCACTCGCCAAAAAAATATTGGAAAGAATTAAAAGAATTAATGTTAAACGAATATCAGAATGGAAGAATTAATAAATGTCAATACGGATATGCACTTTGGCAATTTACTGGACGTAAAAGTTTTCAACCAATGCTCGATAATGGATTTAAAATAGTCGAAGAAAATGGTAAATCAACCATAAAATCAACCTGTGAATAAAAACGTTGCACAACAAAGTATAACCTCAATTACGGCGGATTCGACTAAGTCCAAATCCACTCGGAATTACTAACGTCTGTGCTAAACCGAAAATAATTAACTTTAATCCCGTAACTGACGGTTATACGCAACACGTTGTAACCAATTTGAAACGAGAATGTTCGGAATATTTAAGAAGAAAAAGACAATTGATTTTTTATACTCGGATTTAAAACCAAATGACCGAATTAGGAAAATATTGACTGAATTTGTTCTTCCCGAATTAGAACCTTTAGGATTTAAACTACTCAAATCTGAATTGACTTTTAAACGTGATATTGGAGATTTTCAGCATACTATTCACTTCCAAAAAACAAAATGGAATAGCGGAAATGAAGTTTGCCAATTTAAACCTCATTTTGGAATTTACTCAAATGCGCTAAAAAAGTATTACTCTAAAAATGGAACTAAAATCTCTGAAAACCCATTAATTCATAATAGACAAGCAGAATATTTGGAATGTTGGAATCACGAACTTTATGAAAACAGTTGGTATGATTTAGTAAATTATGACAATAATAAAGTTATAGAATTATTAAAAAAAAATTTACTGAATTGCGGAATGGAATTTTTTAAGCACTCTGAATCTGAAACTGGAATTGTCGATTACATTATGAGTCTGAATTCATATTATTATCTGACACCAACTTTATTTGATATTTGCAAAATGTATGACAAAAGAGAAAAGGCAAATGAACTTTTAAAGTGGTTTAGGAATTTTCAGAAAAATCCTGAAAAGAAATTTAGCGAAGATATTTTGGATTCTGTAACTGAACGAGAAAACGAATTAAAAAACTGGTTACAACACCGTGTATAATTAATTGCTTGGTTCACTGCCGACTTACGAACATTCCTGCGGAATATTCTATCTGTGATTTATTTGCTAAATTAGGTGCTTAACCACGCAACTAACCATACACAATCACGTTGTGGTGCATTAAAAAATATGAAGAAAGTTAAAAAAATAGAAATAATTATTTTAGGCATCCTTTGGACAATTTCTATAACCACATATTCAATTGCACTATTGAATAATTATGCTCTTTTCAATTCCGACTATCTCGGATTGGTAGGTTTAATAATAGTAACTGTTATTGCTTTTATCAGACCTCAAAAATTATTTATAAGTATATTTATTCTATTAATATTTGGACTATTTAACTTGCTGTCTTTTGCATACTTTTTTAATATAGTTTTAGTATTTGGATTCTCAGTTTTAATAACTCCTGGAATACAATTTAATTCACTTATATTACTAACTATCTTAGTAATTAAAAAACGAAATAAATTAGAACAACTTTATCAGGATACATTTAGAGAAACAATGGAGGAAAAAGAAGAAACAAAGTTAAAGACTAAAAATAAATTCAAGATGAAGTTTAATGAACTCAACGACAAGGAAATTGAAAATAAATTGCAACAAGATTTAGTTCCTGAAGCAATTTCTGCCCTAAATGAAATAAAAGAAAATAGAAAGAAATAAAAATAGTTTTTTGGAAATCTTCATTAATTCCTCTCTATAATTACTTGGAATGTTTGAAATATACAAATTCATTTGAAAAAATAATTTGGCATAATAAAGCATTAACCGATAGAATAAAAAACGCACCACAACAACGTATATAACTCATAGCTAATTAGTTGCTTAAACGAAGTTAAGGCGTATTTGAAAGTCGCCAAATTTTTAAATTTGACGATTTCTAATAAAAAAGATAAATAGTAAAATTTAAAAATCTGGTTTGTGCTTAATCCGAAAATAATTTTCTAATTTGCAAGCTACAAGCCATATACAAACTCGTTGTGCACTATTACAAAAAAACCAAACCCTAAATCATTTATGAAACAAACGATTTTATTTTTTGCATTATTAATTCTAACATCCTGCGGAGTTCAGAAAATTCCACTAAATGAATTACATACTTTGGAGCCAGTAAAACTTTACGAAACTTCAAATGATTTCCTAAACAAAAAACCAACGGAAAATGAATTAGGAATTCTGGTAAAAGACAAAAGCGACCAACACATAACTATAAAAGGAATATTTGACTTAAAAACCGGTGAAAAAAATAAAAGTGGAATTTCAGCTTGGGCGATTGAGTACAATAACAATAATTATTTCAACTTGGGATATTCAACCGATGTAAATCATTGGGGTTCTTATGCCAAATTTGACATTGAAGGAAAGTATTGTGCTATAATAATTGACGATAATTCACCGTATATTCTCAAAACAACGAGCCAAACTTATGGTGGAGGACTTACAGGCAGTTTAATCGCTGAATCACTAAAATGGGGAAAAAATTGGGAAGATGAAGAAGGTAATAAAAAGAGAATTTTATTTATCGACACAGAAGATATCCATAATAAAATGATGAGTCGAAATGAAAGCGCTCACGGAAATTATTTTACGAAAAAACAATTTAAAAAGATATTAGATGAGACAGGAACAGTTTTAACTGACGAAAAAATAAAAGATATTGAATTTCACAGAATAATTGAACTGATTAAAAGTGCTAATGAAAAATAACAGTGCACAACAATGCGTATAGCCAATTGCGACTAAATACTTAATCGATATTCGATATTTTTAGCTAAATTTATTGTCAGCGGATAAAACCCGGCTAATCAACCCGCAACTGACCATACTCAAAACCGTTACCAAAAATACCTCGAAATAAAAATCAGTAGGAATAAAAATGAAGTTTTAGAAAGATCAAAATTTTCGAAAAAGCAGAACGAAAAAAGTTAGTTTGTGAAGGAAGATCAAAGTAAAAATATTCTAAGTTGATTTTTAAAAGTACCAGTATTTCATTTTAAAATTAAAATCAATACTCAGAAAAAAAGCAGAACGCTGAGAAAATAAAATATCTCCCTAAAAAATTTAAAAGCACAACGCGACCAAAAAGCAAAATGAAATAAAGATAGTTGTCGAGTAAAATTAAAGTAATATTCAAAATTGATTTTTACAAGAATCGGTATTTCATTTTAAAAATAATATCAATACGCAGAGAAAAAAATCACAACGGGAAGAAAAGCAGAACGCCTCGGCACTTTAGGTAACAACGGTTATAATTCATTGCTGCGGAATTTCCTAGCGGAAATTCACTCTTTTTTGCTAAATTAGTTTTGCAAACAGAAAGAATCCTGCGGATTTTTCCGCAACGAAATCATAACCAAACCCGTTAGCTGCAAGCTGAAAAAACGTCATTTCCTGAAATAGGTTGACCAAAAATCAATCATTTAATTCAGGATCAAGATGAAAGACAACAAACCTCCATGCCCAAAAAAAGAGTACCAAAA
>NZ_JBHLUA010000028.1:0-531 GCF_042433895.1 Mesonia maritima
TGATGTACAGGCAGAATGCCTGCAGCTCTTTCGCCTTATGGATAGTTACCTGAAGAAACGTACGGCGACCAAGAATAAACTTCACGCAGAAGAAGTTCTTGGCATTCCGTCCAAGTATGTTTATGGGTCTTTAAAGCGAGATATCAACCACTTGAACAAAGAGGTTAAAAGGATTGAAGATCGCTTACTGGAACTTGTAAAACAAGATCAGCAGCAGCAATTAACTTTGCTAACCAGTATACCTGGCATAGGGATCAAAACGGCCTTGTTTTTAGTGGTGATAACCGATGGTTTTACTAAGTTTGAGAAAGCTTCCCAGTTGTGTAGTTACGTAGGGATGACCCCAAGGATACGGGAATCAGGAAGTAGTGTAAGAGGTAGAAGCAGGATCAGTAAAGTGGGAAACAAAAAGCTCCGGAATCTGTTGTTTGTATGTGCGTTCAATGCGTGTAAATACAACAAAGGCTGTAGAGAGATTTACCAGCGTATTGTAGCTAAGGGTAAGAGCAAAAAGCTGGCTTTGATCGCAGT
>NZ_JBHLUA010000029.1:0-1235 GCF_042433895.1 Mesonia maritima
CAAGAACTGTGTTAAAAAACAAATAAATTCGAATATTTATTTCGCTAATACGCTTCTATGATTTTCATCGTATTTCAAACCTGATTTGGCAATTGCAAAGGCCTGTTTTAAAAGCTTGTTACACACAGCTATCAATGCTGTTTTTTTGCTTTTTCCTTTAGCTAATATCCGATCATAGATAGCTTTACATCCCTTGTTATATTTCTTTGCCGATAAACTGCACATAAATATAATCTTTCGTAGCCTAGGGTTACCCATTTTACTGATCCGAGGACGGGAACGAATACTGCTCCCCGATTGCCTGATCATAGGGGTTAAACCTGAATAGGAACATAATTGAGAGGCTGTTTCAAAACGGTCAAATCCACCAGTCAAAACAATCAGTAATACGCTGGACTTTCTTCCTATCCCTGGAATACTTTCCACTCGGGTCAGTAAAGCTTGGTGCTCCTTTTTTACTAATACAAGAAGTTCTTCTTCCAATTTATCTATTTCTGCTTGCAGGTGCTTCATACTCCGTTTTATGGAACGCATAACACGGGAGCAAGGTGATCCCATTGCTTCTTCTGTATTAAACTTATTCTTTAGCGAAGACATCTGCTTGGTATAATAGTTACTCAAACTCATTAAATGAGAACACTCCCGCTCATACTTGCCTTGGCCTTTCCATAGCTTTAACTCTCCTGATTGACTTTTCGCATAGAGTGAAATCATTTTCGCATCGCTCTTATCTGTCTTTACCTTACTTAGTTTCATCTGGATAAAACGCTTGATAGATAAAGGGTTCTCTACACTTACAGCTATACCGTTTTCAAGTAGGTAGTAAGCCAAACGCAAATGATACACTCCTGTGGATTCCATAACGCAATGGGAGAAGGCATCGGTAAGGGACAACAGCTTTTTAAAGCCCGAAGGACTATTGGGAAATTGGTAGAAAACCCCATCCATATCCATTACATCAAAGACATCTTTACTGATATCGATTCCAAAATAATTTGTATTTTTATTCATAAGCATTATTTAAAGAAAGAATAAGTCTACTCGATTTTCAACATCTTAAAAGCGAGATCCCAGTCTCAGAGAACTGTACGAAATAAAAGTAGAAAAGAGCGGGGATTGTCATGACAAACGAGATTTAAATCTCAATACACAAAATAACCTTATTCCGCTCTTTTGTTCTTTCTGATTAAGTAATAAATTTAATGAAAATCAAACTTAAGATATACAAACACGTT
>NZ_JBHLUA010000030.1:0-676 GCF_042433895.1 Mesonia maritima
TCTGCTGTTACCGTTCGACTTGCATGTGTTAGGCCTGCCGCTAGCGTTCATCCTGAGCCAGGATCAAACTCTTCATCGTTGTTTCATTATAATTTTACAATACTTACTACAACAACTTTGGAATTTTCATACCTATTTCGAAAAATAAGCACGACTCAAAATTTTACTATTTAGCCTTAATCTAATTCTGTCAATTCAATATCTCAATGAACTTATCTAATCCAAATTTTCAATCCAGAAAACCTGTCTTTTCGTTAAAACAAAAGGAGTCGAACCTCTTAAACAATCCTCTCAAATCGTCCGCCGCCAGGCGCTTTACTTCAATACTTCTCTAGAACTCCAACCGCCTCTCTGCGATTGCGGGTGCAAATGTAATACTTATTTTTATTTCAACAAGCTTTTTGTTTTATTTTTTTTAAAAGTTTTTTTTAACCCCTCTTAAAACAAAAAAATCACCCCTTCTATGAACTTCTACAACAACCGCTCAGCGCAATTGCGGGTGCAAATATACAACTTGTTTTTACTTTACCAAGTACTTATTTTAGTTTTTTTAATCTTTTATTAACGCTCACGAAACAACCTTCTGGAAAACAAACTCCTAAACCCTTATTTTTTATAAAAAGAAATTCCAGACCAAACCAAAACGGATCGCAAAATCACGGTAAGGATGCAAAGG